>NZ_JAHBBE010000009.1 GCF_019331805.1 Bifidobacterium pongonis | reverse complement strand
ATCGCCTTCATGGCGCAGATCGGCGAGCTGCTCGCCGGGGTGCTTGGGCTTGCCTTGCGGCCCGCGCGCGGTGAAAATCACCGTACCACACGGCACCGGGAGAATAAGGTCGTCGCCCTTGGAACCGTCCTTGTTGTCGCCAAGACCCATGGTGCCGCCCGGCGCCACGCGATGCGGCATGAAACGGTAATCCAGCAGGCTGGTCGCGTTACGGCTGGCCTCGAAGATCACGGAACCGCCGTCACCGCCGTTGCCGCCGTTCGGTCCGGCCAACGGCTTGTACTTCTCGCGACGGATGCCCGCGGAACCGTTGCCGCCGTCACCGCCCTTGACATGGACGGTCACTCGATCCACAAAATCACTCATTGTTGTTGCCTTCGTTCAGGTCTGCCTGCCGCGATCCGATCGGCCTGTGCCGCCAGCCTCGCCCGGGCAAAGTATGGGAAGTATGGGGATGCGCATATGGAAAAAGCCGCGTCCATAGGGCGCGGCTTTACCTTTAAGCGTATCGCGTATCTCAGGCGGCGATGACGTCGACGACCTTGCGGTCACGACGGACGCCGAACTTCACGGAGCCGTCGGTGAGAGCGAACAGGGTGTGATCCTTGCCCATGCCGACGTTCTGGCCCGGGTGGAAGTTGGTGCCACGCTGGCGAACGATGATGTTGCCGGCGACGACAGCCTCGCCACCGAACTTCTTAACACCGAGGTACTGAGGCGATGAATCGCGACCGTTGCGCGAGCTGGACGCGCCCTTCTTATGTGCCATGATTGGTTCCTTTCGACTCTGATTAAGCTACTGCCAAATCTCAGGCGATCGCCGTGATCTTGACGGCGGTCAGCGGCTGACGGTGGCCCTTGCGACGAGCAACGCCAGTCTTGTTCTTGTACTTCTGGATGTTGATTTTCGGACCCTTGGCCTCGTCATCAACAACCTCAGCCTTGACGGAAACCTTGGCCAGATCGGCGGCAGCCAGAGTCACCTTGGCGCCATCGACTACGAGCGCAACCGGGAACTCCACGGTATCGCCCTTCTTGGCGTCGAGACGGTTGACAAGGATGACGTCACCGACCTCGACCTTTTCCTGATGGCCACCGGCCTTCACAATCGCGTACATAATCGTTCCTTTGTATTTTCTTGGGAAAGCTTCCTTGCCTGGCAGCTTGGACAACACTGAGCCCACGGCCAGACACCAGCAAACTAATTTACACGGGTACTTGGACTAACGCAAGTCGTGTCAAGCGCGACACGCACGGACGCCCGGAATAGGCGAGGATTTCAGTCCTCATCCTGTTCCGCGTTGTTCGCGGCCACGGCGGCCGCGGCGATCTGCGCGAGCTTGGCCTTGACCGCCGGCGAGGAACCTTGCGGTTCGGGAGCCGGCGTGGTGCCATGACCATGCTTGTTCGTCTTGACGAACGGGTCGCCGCCGCGCATCGCGTACGGATCGTCGTATTCGGCGCTCACGGTGGGCTTGTCGTGCAGGATGAAACCACGGCCCTTGCAGGTCGGGCATTCCTCGGAGAACGCTTCGACCAGACCCTGGCCGATGCGCTTGCGGGTCATCTGTACCAAGCCCAGCGACGTGACCTCGGCCACCTGATGCTTGGTGCGGTCGCGGGCGAGGCATTCGACCAGTCGGCGCAGCACCAGATCGCGGTTCGCAGGCATCACCATGTCGACGTAGTCGATCATCACCATGCCGCCGATATCGCGCAGGCGCAGCTGACGTGCGATCTCCTCGGACGCTTCCAGGTTGCAGCGCGTCACGGTCTCTTCCAGCGACTTGCCGCGGCCGATGAAACGGCCGGTGTTCACGTCGATGGTGGTCATGGCTTCGGTACGGTCGATGACGATCGAGCCGCCGGACGGCAGGTAGACCTGACGTTCCATGCCCTTACGCAGCTGGGAGTCGATCTGCCACTTGTCGAACACGTCCTTGCCTTCATGCTCGGCCGGATCCCACTTCTCCAGCTTCGCCTTCAGGTCGGGGGCCATGGTGTCGAGGTATTCCTCGATACGGTCGTAGACCTTATCGCCTTCGACGATGAGCTTGTTGAAGTCGTCGTTGAAGATGTCGCGCACCACGCGGATGGCCACGTCAGGCTCCCCCTGCAGCAGCTTCGGGCGCTTGCCGTGCCAGAACTCCTCGCGCTTGGCGTTGATGCGCTCCCACTGGCGCACGAGGCTTTCCAGATCCTTGACGATCGCGTCCTCGGAAGCGCCTTCGGCGGCGGTGCGGATGATCACGCCCATATCCTTCGGGGCGACCTTCGACACGATGTTCTTCAGACGGCTGCGTTCGCGTTCGCTCAGCTTGCGGCTCACGCCGGTCATGCCACCGGAGGGCACGAGCACCAGGAAACGGCCGGCGAGCGTGACCTGCGAGGTCAGACGTGCGCCCTTGTGGCCGATCGGATCCTTGGTGACCTGCACGAGCACCGGATCGCCGCTCTTGAACGCGAGTTCGATCCTGCGCGGCTGGCCTTCGAGACGGGTGGCGTCCCAGTTCACCTCGCCGGCGTACAGCACGCCGTTGCGGGCCTGGCCGATGTCGACGAACGCGGCTTCCATGCTCGGCAGCACGTTCTGCACGCGGCCGAGATAGATGTTGCCGACCGTCTGCACTTCCTGGATGTCGGAGACGTAATGCTCGACGAGCACGTTGTCTTCCACCACGGAGATCTGGGTGTGCTTCTCCTTTTCGCGCACCACCATGAAGCGTTCGACGTTTTCGCGGCGTGCGAGGAAGTCCTGTTCCATGATCTGCGACTGGCGGCTGCGTTCGCGGCGGTTGTCGCGGCGGCGCTGCTTCTTCGCTTCGAGTCGCGTGGAGCCTTCCACGTCGGTGATCTCGTCGATGTACTGCTGCTTGCGGGAGCGACGGGTCAGCTGCTCGTCCTCGCCGCTCTGCTCGCCCTTGTTGCGGCGGCGACGACGGCGACGGGTGACGGTTTCGCCTTCATCCTCGCGGTCACGGTCGGAGCGGGTTTCGTGCTCGTCGCGTTCGTCATGGGCCTCGCGGCTGTCACGCTCGGTACGGGATTCCTCGCTGTTCTGCTCTCCCTTGTTGCGGCGGCGACGGCGACGGCGGGTGGGACGCTCCTCCTCGGAGCTTTCCTCCTCGTCGATCGGACGGTAGTTGATGTCGTCGAGTTCGAGGTCCTCCTCGATCTGCTCGACTTCGGCGGCGGCGCGACGTTCCTGCGCGTTCAGCCTGCGGTTGCGGCCGCGACGCGACGAGGTGCCTTCGCGCTCGTCGTCTTCGCTGCGGTTGTCACGGTTGTCACGGTCATTACGGCTGTCGCGATCGTCACGGTCATTGCGATCGTTACGGCTGCGGCTGTCGCGCTCATCGTCACGATCATCATCACGGCTCGTGCGGGAGGCGCGGGCATCGTCGTTGCCGCGGTCGTCGCGGGCTTCGCCGCGATTGCGGCGGCGACGGCGGGTGGGGCGCTCCTCGCGATCATCATCGCGGTCATCGCGGTCGTCGCGGGAATCGCGGTCATCGTCGGCGGTGTTGCCGACCGGAATCACCGGCTCCTGGAACAGCAGCGATGTCATCGGACGCGGCGCGGTGCCACGGGACGTGTGGGTTGAGGAGGAGAACAGCTCTTCGGCGAGCGCCTGTGCGCGTTCGTCGACGTCGTCATCGGCGGCCACGGAACGGCTGCGACGGCGGGAACGGCTGGTTTCCTCGGCTTTCGGCTCCGGAAGTTCCACGGTTTCCGCGATGGCGCGGCGGCGACGGGTGCGGCGGACCGGCTGCTCTTCGACCTCTTCGACGGGTGCGGGGGCATCGATCTTGGGTTCTTCGAACAGCGGGGCGGAGTGATCCTCCACCTGAAGTTTCAGCGAGACGCCGGCTGCGCCGGTGTCGCGTACCACGCGCCTGCCTCCACGGCGGCGACGTGCGGGGGTTACGGGTGATTCATTACGCTGAGCGTCGGTTTCTCCGAGCTCACCCTTGTTCACAATGGGCACAATGCTCCTTGCAGACGCGCTGCATCGCGTCGGCTCTCGGGCTTCGCAGTCTCTCACACCACGCTCTCACCGTGGCCGCGCATCAGTTGCTACAACGAAGCAATCCAGTCAAAGTCTGTCTGCCCAGTGGCGGACACCGTCGCTTGCACGGGAACACGGTCCAAGTGCAAGGGGATCAACGCCATCTGGCACGTAGGTGGTTTGCAGAACCACCACACTCCAGTATGCCACACCTTGCGACGTGCCGTGTCGGAAACGGAACCGCAGTATGGCATACCCATCGGAAAGCCCGACAGTTCAACAATCAATTCATTCAACAATCAATCCGTTTGCGGGTTCGACGAGAATCGACGGCCATCCCAACCGCGCATGACGCGGGCCGATCCCCGCACACCGCGGAGGTCGGCCCACATTCGGATGGTTATGCGGATGGTTATGCGGACGGCATGCAGACGGCATCGATCGGTACCAATTGGCATCGATTCGACACCGGCCCGCCGAATACACCCGCGCCCAGGCTACTTCAGCCAATCCTCCAGCAGATCGGCCATCAGCACCAGATCGGATTCCGGCAGCTGCTCGTCATGCTTATGCGCCAGCAGCGGACTGCCCGCGCCGAGATTCACCGCCGGGATACCCAGAATCGCGAAACGTGCCACATCGGTCCAGCCGAGCTTGGCCAGCGGATCGCGGCCGGTGCGCTCCTTGACCAGCCTGGCCAGCGAAGCGGCCAGCGGGGAATCCAGGCCAGGCCTAGCGGAAGGCGACTCGTCCTTCATCTCGATACCGAAGCCCTCGAACACGCCGCCCGTGGCCTTATGCTCGCCGTTGCCCAGTTCGGCACCGGCGTCGGCACCCATCATCAGCGCCTTCGCCTCAGGCAGCGTCTTATCCGGCGCGAAACGGTAGTTCACATGGATACGGCACCAATCGGGGATCACGTTCGTGCCGTTGCCTCCGGAGATCAGCGTCGCGTTCAGACCCTCCTGGTACTCCAGGCCATCCACTTCGATGCACTTGTTCTCATACGCGTTGAGACGGTTAAGCACTTCGGCCGCATCGTGGATGGCGTTGTGGCCCATCCAGGCGCGGGCGGAATGCGCGGCCACACCGTGCAGCACCACGTCGAAGCGCATCGTGCCGTTGCAACCGCCTTCGATACCGCAGTCGGTCGGTTCGCCGATGATCGCGAAATCGCCGGAAATCCAATCCGGATGCGCTTCGACCACCTTACGCAAACCGTTCTTCTCCGCCGCGACCTCCTCATGGTCGTAGAACACGAACGTCAAATCGACCTTGGGATCCGTAAGCGTCGCGGCCAAATACAGCATCACCGCGTCGGAGCCCTTCATATCGGTGGCGCCCCTCCCCCAGATCACACGCTCGCCCGGATGCGCCTTGGCGACATCCTCGCGAATCAGCGGATCACCAGGTTCCAGCCATTTCGGCGGGAAATTGTCGATCACCGGCACGGTGTCGAGATGCCCGGCGAGAATCACGCGATGCTCCCTGCCAAACCCGGTGGAGGCGACCAGCGTATCGCCATGCCTGCGGACCGTCAGATGCGGCTGCCGCCTCAGGAACTTCTCGACCGCGTCGGCGAGCGCCCCCTCCTCGTCGCTGACGGAGTAGACGTTCATGATCTGGTCCATAAGGGTGTTCAGCGCCTCACGCTTGCCGAGAGCCGCGTCGAATCCAATCTCGTATTCACTCATGCGTCTCATTATCCGCCAAGGGCGATACGGCCATGGCGGCTGGACGCCGTTTTGAGATAAAACGGCTTGCGGTATTCCAGCCGTGCCACACTGGGGTTGTTTCAAAGAGAGAGGAGCACGCTATGCCGGGTCTGTTGAGCGCGATGGAAGGTTTCTGCGTCATCGGCATCGTCATCGGAACCGGCTATGTGGCCGCACGTATGCGTATCGGAGGGCCGACCGCGCAGATGGTGCTGAACAGGTTCAGCTTCTTCGTGTCCAGCCCGTGCCTGATGTTCGCGATCCTGTCGAAGGAGAAGATCTTCGCGATCTTCCATTCGTCGATCATCGTGGCGTTCTTCTCCGCGGTTCTGGTGGGCATCGTGTTCCTGCTGCTCAACAAGGCCTTCTTCCACATGAAGCCGGCGGACGCCACCATCGGCGCGTTGAACTCGCTGTATTTGAATTCCAATAACATCGGCCTGCCGATCGCCACCTATATTCTCGGCAATCCCGCGCTGGTCGCGCCGATCCTGGTCATGCAGCAGGCGGTGTTCACGCCGATCGGTCTGACCGTGTTGGACGTGACCACCAAGGGCAAGGTGTCGGCCAAGGAGATCCTCAAGCAGCCGTTGCATCAGCCGCTGCTCATCGGCTCGCTGCTGGGCATCGTCGTCTCCGCGATCTCCGCGAAGATCGGCTGGTTCGTGGTGCCGAGCTTCATTTACGATCCGATCAACATGATCGGCAATTCGGCCGTGCCGATGATCCTGATGGCGTTCGGCATGTCGCTGCACGGCACGAAGCCGCTGCAGGAGAAGGCGGATATTCCCGCCACGATCACGGTGGCCGTACTGAAGAACGTCGTGATGCCGATCATCGCGTTCCTGCTGAGCTACTTCGTGATGGGCTTCCGTGGCGCGACGCTGTACGCGTGCGTGGTGCTCGCGGCCCTGCCCACCGGTCAGAACGTGTACAACTATGCGGCCCGGTACAATGTGGGCCTTACGTTCGCACGCGACGGCATTCTGTTCTCCACGTTGTCTTCGCCGATTTTCATCGCGATCATCGCGGCGTTGCTCAGCTGAAAACCGGATCGCACGGCGGAAAACGACATGGCCGGGATGGTGTGGACCATCCCGGCCATGTGCTTGGGAATCATGTTGGTGCCGTGCCGGAGGAACCGGCGCTACCGGCGTCAGTCGTCGGCGCGATACCCCACCGTATTCAACGTGCGGGCCGCGCGATTGGCGGCCCACGCACCCACGGCGATCAGCGCGTAGCACAACGCGATGCCGGAGAACAGGCTGAACAGGGTCACCGGCTCGAACAATGCCATCGCGACGATCGGGAACAGCAGCAGCGCCGAACCACCTCCCGAAACCAGCACCACCGTATTGAGCGGCGTGAGCACTTCCTTGAACCGCGCCCGGGCCAGCGTCCGTTCATCGGTGCCTTCCAGACGCAACATGCGGTATTCGGCGGCCTGATCGTACACACTGCCGGCCTGCATCACGCCGGAACTGACCGCCGCGAGCACGGCGGCGAACGTGAGCGTCAACAGACCGCCGGTGCCGATGTCACGCATGTACAGCATCGAAGGATCAAGCGGATCGCCGCCACGGGACTGCCCCACCAGCGTGCCGATCGACGTGATGACGGCGATGAACACGGCCAGCCCCACACCGGACACGTTGCGCCACGCACGCTTCGGATTGTCGAGAATACGGCGCATGGCGATCATGGTGGCCGCGTCCTTCGGCCTGCGGGCGCGCGCCTTGGCCCGTTTGGCGATCACCCACGTACCGACCACGTTCACCATCGTGAATCCGATGAAGAACGCGACGAACACCAGCACGAGCACCGCGTTCTCACCCAAACCGGCGAACACCGAAACATTGCTCAGCAGCGCGTAAAGCCCCGCCATCACCGCCAGGAAGATCAGTACACGCCATTTGGCCGGTAGGGGCTGCGCGGCGCAGCTCATCACGCCCAACGGGGTGATGGCGACACGGCGCAGGGTGATCAGCGACGATACCAGCGCGAGCACGGTGACTCCGGCGAGCACGCCGACGAGCACCGGCAGACCGACCCACAATTCCTCGAACGTGAAATGACGGTTCTGGAATTTCAGCAGCATGATCAGCGGCATGACCGCGAAATAGCCGACAATGCCTATGACCGCGCCGAACAGTGCCTGGATCGCGGCATCGAGCGCGGTCAGTTTGACCACCTGCGCGGTGGTCGCGCCGGCCAGCCTGAGCGCGGACAGTCGTGCATCCCTACGGGAGGCGGCCAGGCGGGCCGCGGAGCCCGCGAGCGAAACGAACGGGACGATGAGCATCAGACAGGCGAACGCGGCCAGCATCACATAGCCGTCGGAATAGGTGTCCATAACCGCCGCGGAACGTTCGGCGGTCCACCGCTCCCCCGGTGCGGCGACGAACGCGCTCGCCTCGTTCATCGCGCGTTCCCACGCCTCATGCGTGCCGGGCGCACAGGAAGCGGAGTTGATCAGACAACCGAGCGTATGGTCGGCGGAAGCACGCCACATGAAGCCATGCACGCCTCCCAGCACGGTCAGGAAAATCGTGGTGGACGCCGCGAAGGCGATAACCGCGAGCGCCGACGTGCGTTCGCCGATGCCGCGCGTACCACGGCGGTGGAACAGTTTCCAGAGGGTGAAGGTGTTCATTGTTCGCCTCCGAGCAGTCGCCCGTCGCGCATGGTGACCTTTCGGCTGCAGAAGGCGGCCACGTTCGGGTCGTGGGTGACGACGATGACGGCCGAACCGTTGGCGCGTGCGGCGTCCATGAGTATGCCCATGACTTCGCGCCCGGTGGCCTGGTCGAGTGCGCCGGTGGGTTCGTCGGCGAATACGACCGAGGGGTTCGTGGCGAGTGCGCGGGCGATGGCCACGCGCTGCATTTGGCCGCCGCTCATTTCACCGGGGCGGTGCGAGGCAAGATGTTTGAGGCCGAGACGTTCCAGCCAGAGCATGGCGGTATCGGTGGCCTGCGAGTAGTCCGTTCCGCCGAGCATCAGCGGCAGCGCGATGTTTTCCACGGCGGGCAGTTCGGGAAGCAACTGGCCGGATTGGAAGACGAAGCCGAAGGCGCTGCGCCTCAGCATGGTGCGGTCCTGGTCGGAGATGTCGGTGAGTTCGTAGGCGCAATTGTTGCGTGCATGGTAGGTGACTTGGCCGGATGTGGGCAGGTCGATGCCGGCGAGGATGTGCAGCAGCGTGGATTTGCCGGAACCGGAAGGGCCCATGATGGCGACCGTTTCGCCGGCGTTGAGGCGGAAGCTCACGTTGTTGAGCGCCGGTGCGGTGCTGGCGAGCGCACCCATCGGAGTCGTGCCGGTACGGTTCATGGCCTTGCGCTGCGCCGCATAGTCCATGATGAGGTTGGTTGCGGTGATGACCGGCCTGCCGCCGGGAATGGGGGTATGCGCCGCCGTGCGATCGTTCGCCGCGTTGCCCGATGCGTAGGCGTTCTGATTCCGTTTCATACTTCACACGCTATGCCCCCGATGCTCTCCCCTCCATCGGGCGCGGGGAGGATTCGACGCGTGCCGCCTCATCCGAAGGAATGAGCGCGGGCCGGGCCCGCACACACACCATCGCCGGTCATATGCGAAGGCCACGCGCCTTCTCCCTCAGATAGGAGAAGGCACGTGGCCCTTGATACCCCCGTCGCCGCCGCGAACACGGCGCAGACGACGAAGAATCACACGTTCGGCGACGCGCGTCAGCGGTGGGCTGCGGCGAGTTCGTCGAGCCGAGCCGCGAAGCGCGGCCAGTCGGTGCGCATGGCGGTGAGCAGCTTCAACTCGCCCACCTGTTCGATCGGCACCCACGCGATCTCCATGCTTTCATCGTCGTTCGCCTTCGGTTCGACGCTATGCCCGGGCTTTTCGAACGCGAACACCGTGGTGTACGCCCACGGGCCGTGATCCTCGCAATACGAGCCGACCACGTCGATATCCTCCGGCGTGATGTTCGCCTCCTCGTAGCTTTCGCGCAGCGCACCCTCGATCGGGGTTTCACCTTGGGCGGTCGCACCTCCCGGAATGCCCCAGGTGCCGCCTTCGGCCGACCAGACCGCGCGGTGCTGCATGACCACATGCGTCACCTTGCCGGTCGCCTCATCGCGCCTGGCCAGCAACACGCCGGACGCGCCGTTCACACCCCAATGCTTGCGGCCGCAATCGCAGTCGATCCAACCGTCGCCCGGCTGGTGCACGTTCTCCTTCGGCGGTTCGATGCCGGCATGGCCGGAACCTTCGGCCTTGTTCTCGGTGGGTGCGAGTTCGGAACGCACGTTCCACAGGTCGGGCCATGCGATGCCGAGACGTGCGGTGAGCTGGCGCACGAGCGGCAGGCTCAATCCGATGATGCCGCTCGGATCGCCTTCGATACCGTCGATGAACGCGCCGCCGAACCCTTCCAACGTGAACGATCCGGCCACTTCCAGCGGTTCACCGGTGGCGATGTAACGTTCGATGTCGTCATCGCTGAACGACGAGAAATGCACGACGGCACGGCTGGCGTCGCGCACCACACGCCCGGTGGCGAAATCGATGAGGCAATGGCCGGTCCACAGTTCGCCGGTGGCGCCGCTCATATGCCTGAGCCGTTCGCGCGCCGCTTCGACGCTGTGCGGCTTGCCGTAGCATTCGCCGTCCAGCAGGAACATGGAATCGCAGCCGAGGATCAGCGGGCCGACGGTGCTGTGTACCAGGCCCGGTCGGCTGGCGGTGAACACGTTGATGGGCTGGACGTCGAACGGGATGGCCACGCCGGAGAAGTCGCGGGTGGTGGCGACGTGGGCGGTGGAATAGTCGATCGGCTTGCCGGTTTCCGTTGCGGAATCGGCGGGTGCCTTCTGATTCTCCTGACCGGTGGCCTTCAGCGGGTAGCCGACGACGCATTCGCCGCTGGCGTTGTCCGCGGTGGCGGCGACATTGCGGTACGCCTGATGCACGGCCTGGGCTTTCGCTTCGGCGAGGATGGCCACGCGGTCGCGGATGGGCAGATCGTCGACGGTGACGCCCGCCTGCGCCGCGGCAGCCTCCAACGCGGCCGGTTCGTCCACATGCGATACGCGGATCGTGGGGCATACGCCCGCCGCGTTCAGCACGTTGCGGCGCGGCAGGGATTTGGATGCCAGAATCAGCGGAATGGCCATACTTCGAACTCCTCTTCATCGTTGCGCGATTGCGGTATCACCGGAATCTGCTGTCTGAGCACAGCATAGCGCACGCATCGTCGATGCCCAGATAACGGTTTAGGCGCAGGCACAACGGTAAAAAACGCAGCGTCCAAAAACAGCAGCGACACAGCAGCGGAAACGAACAGGGGTCTTCGCTCGTCATGAGCGAAGACCCTTGAGGAAGCGATTCAGCTGCGTTCCACTTCAACACCCTTGGTGTTGATCGGCAGGTGCAGCACCCGCCAATGGCCGGAGGCGAGCTGTTCGGCGGCCACCTCGTCGATGGCCTCACGAGCGTCGCCGTAATGCAGCACCAGCACGCACGGACCTGCGCCGGAAACGGCTGCAGCATACCCGTGCGAACGGAATAGTGCGATCAGATCGGTGGACGGCTGCATGAGCGGCGCACGATACTGCTGATGCAGCTTGTCCTGCGTGGCCACATACATCAACGCGTTCGGTTCCACGCCATCGACCGGGTTCATCGCCGCCGGCAGCAGGCCGACGCGCGACACGTTATACACCGCGTCGCGGTAGGCGACTTCCTTCGGCAGCGCTTCGCGCGCCTTCTCCGTGGACAGTTCGTAATCCGGCACGAACACGGCGGCGGTCACCTCCGAATCGACCGGATAGTTGACCGTATGGAACCCGCCGTGCAGCGGTTCGCCACCGGGAACCGGAACGGATCCGACGTCTTCGGGCATCTCGAAATCCCAGCTCACCGTGAGCCCGCCGAACACGGCCGGCGCGACATTATCCGGGTGACCCTCGTAATGCGCGGCCATATCGAAGATGGCGGCGCGGTTCAGCTCACCCTCCTGCGCGAACGCGGCGGCCGCGGCGATGCCCGCGACGATGGCTTCCGCGGAGGAACCCATGCCACGCGCCTGCGGGATGTTGTTCGTCGCTTCGAGCGTGAACCCGAGATTGCCCAGGCCGAACGTGGCGCAGGCGCGGCGGAACGTGGACACCACGAGATGCGTTTCGTCACGCGGCAGCGTGTCCTCGCCCTCGCCGTGGATGATGACATGCGCGACGCCGTCCGAGGGATCCTCGTTCAGCGTGAAGACGAGCTCGTCATGATAGTCGAGCGCCAGGCCGACGGTGTCGAATCCGGATCCCAGATTCGCGCTGGTCGCCGGGACGCTCACATGAACGCGATTGCAGACCGGCTTCATCAGTCGAGCACTCGCAGGATGGACGGTTCGCCGGCGACGAAGTCGAGGCCCTGCACGGCTTCGACGGTTTCGCGCAGCGTCACTTCGTCGGTCAGATGGGTGACGAGGCGCAGCTGCTGGATTTCGCCGTCATAGCCCGGATCGGTGACGGAAGGCTTGAGATCCTGATTCACGCCGTTGATGGACACACCGCGCTTGGCGAACTCGGCCGCGATGGCGGCCAGCACGCCCGGCTTGTCGTGGATGAGGAAGCGCACGGCGAACGCGGCCTTGGAAGCCTCGATCGGGGCCTTCTTCAGATCCTTGTACAGCGGGATGGACGGGCCGGTGCAACCGGCCGCGATGTGACGGGCCACGGTGACCACGTCGCCGACCACTGCGGAAGCGGTCGGAGCACCACCGGCGCCACGGCCATAGAACATAAGGTCGTCGGCGGCTTCGGCCTTGACGAACACGGCGTTGAAGGAGCCGTGCACGCTGGCCAGCGGGTGGCTTTCGGGGATGAGCGCCGGGTAGACGCGGGCGGACACGCCCTCATCGCCGTTCTCCACGACGGCGAGCAGCTTGATGACCTTGTGCTCGGCGGTGGCCGCGGCGATATCGTCGGCGGTGATCTTGGTGATGCCTTCGACGGAAACGTCGTCGATGGTGACGGAAGTGTGGAAGCCGAGCGTGGCCATGATGGCGGCCTTATTGGCGGCGTCATAGCCTTCGATGTCGCCGGTCGGATCGGCTTCGGCGTACCCCTTGGCCTGCGCGTCCTTGAGCACGTCGTCGAAGTCGAGGCCCTTGGTGGTCATCTCGTCGAGAATGTAGTTGGTGGTGCCGTTGACGATGCCCAGCATGCTGGTCACCTTGTCGCCGACGAGGGATTCGCGCAGCGGGCGGAGGAACGGGATCGCGCCGCCCACGGCGGCTTCGAAGTAGATGTCGACGCCCTTGGCTTCCGCGGCGGCGTACAGTTCCGGACCGTACTTGGCGAGCAGCGCCTTGTTGGCGGTGACGACGGATGCGCCGGATTCGATGGCCGCGAGCACGAACTTGCGGGCGACACCGGTGCCGCCGATGAGTTCGATCACGATATCGCTGTTGGTGGCCACGGACATGGTGTCAGTGGTGACGATCGACTTGTCGATCCACGGGAAGGGGTCGGTTTCCGCCGGATCAAGGCAGGCGACGCCGGTCAGTTCGATCGGTCGACCGATGCGTGCGGTCAGTTCGTCCTTCTGCTCGACGATCAGACGGGCGGTCTGCGATCCGACGGTGCCGGCGCCCAGAAGTCCGACACGGATGGGGGTTTCGTTCTCGTTTGCCACTGTGAGCCCTTAACCTTTCTGTGCTTGCGCATGCGCGACTCGTGTTCATTCTACGAATGGAATGTGACGAGATAGCCGTTCATCCCACGAATCGAAGCGGCTTGCGCCCGCAACGTCATCCGTACAGTATCCGCAACATCATCCGCACGGCACCGGCACCAAATAACAACGCCCGCGGAAAAACTCCCGCGGGCGTTGCCAGGCTCATACCGTTTCCGTCATTCGCTGACGTCCCAATCGAGCAGATCGTCGATGGTCTGACGGCGGATCATGACATGCGCTCCCTCTTCGGAAACACCCACGACCGCCGGAATCAGCGCCTGATTGTAGTTGCTGGCCATCGTGCGACCGTATGCGCCGGTGACCGGCACGGCGAGCACGTCGCCGCGCGTGATGTCGGCGGGCAGCTGGCATTCGTGCACGATGATGTCGCCGGATTCGCAGTGCATGCCGACCACGCGCGACAGCCTGGTCTCGTCGGAACCCTTACGGTTCGCGAGTTTCACGGCGTAATCCGCGCCGTACAGGGCCGGGCGGATGTTGTCGCTCATGCCGCCGTCGACGGACACGTACACGCGTTCGGTGACCGGATTGCCGGCCTTGTCGGTGGTGTCGCCGCTGAGACGGACCGGCTTGACGGTGCCCACGCGGTACAGCGTCACACCGGCCGGGGCCACGATCCAACGGCCCGGTTCGAAGGAGATGACCGGCGCGGGCATGCCGAGCGCACGGTTGATGGCCGACACGGCTTCGGACAGGCGCTTCAGCTCCACGTCGATATCCATCGAATCCTCGCCGTCCGTGTAGGCCACGGAATACCCGCCGCCCAGGTCGACTTCGGGCAGCGTGTAGGCGTCGGTGGCGTAGAAGGTCTTGCGCAGCAGCATCATGCGCTTGGCGGCCTGGATGAAGGCGTCCGCGTCGTGGATGTTGGAACCGATATGCGAATGCACGCCGACCAGTTCGAGCACATCCTGATGACGGTAGATCTCCTTGAGCACGGCGAGCGCCGGGCCGTCGGCCACCATGGTCATCGCGTCGGCGAGCTTGCGGTCGCCTTCGGAAACCTTCTCGTGGCTCAGATCGTACGGGTATTTGATGTCGTACTGCAGTTCGCGTTCCGCATGACCGTCTCCGGTCGCGCCGGTCGCGCCGCCGTTCTCGTTTTCGGCGAGACGCGCGTTGGAACCGGCCGGGGTGATGTCGGTCAGATCGTCCAGCACGGCGAGCTTGCCGGTATCGGCACCGGCAGGCAGCAGTGAGACGCCGAACTTCTGATCCTCATGCGCGGTGGAGATGAACTCGTGGCCACCCGCGTGGATGCCGGACGTCACGCGCAGCATGACCTTGGCGCGCTTGCCCAGTTTGCGTGCGATTTCGGCGATGCGTGCCGGCTCATCGGGTTCGTCGATGACGATTTTCGCGAATCCCTGTTCGATGGCGAGCGCGATCTCCTCGTTGGACTTGTTGTTGCCGTGCAGCACGAGCCTGCGCCCGGGGACGCCCGCGGCGAGCGCGATGCGCATTTCGCCCATGGAGCAGGTGTCGATGAGCATGCCCGCCTTGGTGACGATGCGGCAGATTTCCTTGCTGAGGAACGCCTTGCCGGCGAAACTCACGTGGGTGACGGTGTTGTCGAAGGCGTTGGCGGCGGCGTGCACGAACTTTTCGGCGCGATGCTTCACCTCGTCGGTGTCGATGAGGTAGAGCGGCGAACCGAATTCGTCGAGCAGGCTTTCGGCGGTGCGCCCGTGGAAGGTGATTTCGCCGTTTTCGTTGACGCTGCTGGCTTCCGGCCAGATGGGGGTAACGGGCATGGTCACATCTTTTCCGGAGCGGTGACGCCGAGCAGGTCGAGGCCTTCGGCGATCACGGTCCTGACGGCGTCGTTGAGATTGAGTCGGGCGGCGGCGCGGGCGGGTTCCGGCGCCTTGGCGATGCGCAGCGCTTCGGCCTGTTCGTCGCGGGTTTCCGGCTCGGTGAGTTCCATCGGGACCACGCGTTCGACGTTGTACCACTTGTGGTAGGTGGCGGCGAGGTCTTCCAGGTAGTGGGCGACGCGGTGCGGGGCGCGCAGGTTGCCGGCTTCGCGCAGCAGGGCCGGCCACTGGGCCAGGGCGGCGAGCACTTCGCCGTCGGCCGGGGTGTCGAGCAGGCTCAGGTCGGCGCCTTCGTAGGTGATGCCCGCGGTTTCAGCGTTGCGGTCCACGTTGCAGGAGCGGGCGTGCGCGTACTGCACGTAGTACACCGGGTTCTCGTTGCTGTGGGATGCGAGCAGGTTGAGGTCGATGTCGACCGGGGAGTTGTAGTCGGTGCGAGCCAGCGAATAACGGGAGGCGTCCACGCCGATGGCATCGGTCAAGTCGTCGATGGTGACGACGTTGCCCGCGCGCTTCGACATGCGCACGGCCTTGCCGTCCTTCATCACGTTGACCAGCTGGCCGATGAGGATCTGCATGTTCTCGCCGGGCTTGTCGCCGAACGCCTCGCACATGGCCATCATGCGGCCGATGTAGCCGTGATGGTCGGCGCCGAGCATGTAGATGGCGACGTCGGCGGGGTTGACGTCACGATGACGCTTGTTGCGGTAGTAGGCGATGTCGGCGGCGAAGTAGGCGTAGTTGCCGTCGGACTTGATGATCACGCGATCCTTGTCGTCACCGTGCTTGGTGGATTCGAACCAGGTGGCGCCGTCCTTCTCGTAGATGTCGCCGCGTTCGCGCAGGTCGGCGATGGCCTTGTCGACCTCTCCGTCGTTGTACAGGCTGTTCTCGTGGAACCACACGTCGAAGTCGACGCGGAAGTTCTTCATGGACTTGCGGATCTCATCGAACATCATCGGAACCGCACGCTTGCGGAATTCCTCACGCTGTTCGGAATCGCCTTCGCCCAGCGGCTCGCCGTTCTCGTCGGAACCGCCGTCGATGCGCGGCAGGTTGAGGATGTCGACGCCGTCGGCCTTGGCTTCGTCGATGACGCGCTGTGCGATCTCGTCGATGTAGGCGCCCTTGTAGCCGTCGATCGGCGTGGTTTCACCGTGCGCGGCGGCAACGAGGGACTTGGCAAAACGGTTGATCTGCTCGCCGTGATCGTTGAAGTAGTATTCGCGCACGACCTTGGCGCCGTTGGCTTCGAGCACGCGGGCCATGGAGTCGCCGACGGCCGCCCAACGGGTGCCACCGATGTGGATCGGACCGGTCGGGTTGGCGGAAACGAATTCGAGGTTCAGGGTTTCGCCGCCAAGATGATCGTTCTTGCCGTACGAGTCACCGGCTTCGAGCACGGCATCCACCACGGCTGCGGCGGAAGCGGAGTCGAGCACGATGTTGATGAAGCCGGGGCCGGCCACTTCCACGGACTTGATGCCGTCCGCCTTGACGAGTTCCGCCGCGAACAGTTCGGCGAAATCACGCGGCTTCATGCCGGCCTTCTTGGCCAGCTGCATGGCGGCGTTGGAAGCCCAATCGCCGTGCGCACGGTCCTTCGGACGCATCACGGCGAACTTGGCCTGCGGGGGGATAAGATCTGCGGTTAACGTACCGGCCTTGCCTTCGTTCACAAGGTCGTTGACGATGTTGAAAATCAGTTCACTAAGCGCTTCTGGACTCATTCCTCCAAGTCTACCGAGCACGCAGACAGAATCACCCCTCCGATTCCGCTTCGCTTCAAGGCGTGGAATACGCGCCCAAGCGAAGGGAAAGGGAGGGGTGAAACCGCGGATTACGCGGGTTGTGCCGATCCGGCGATGAGATTCAGCGCAGGTTCAGCGTTTGCCGTTCTTGCGGCGACGCCACGCTTCGGAAGCGTAATAGCCCACGTAGCACAACGCGACGAACGGAATCATGTACAGCAACGTCGAACGCTGGGACGGGTCGAGGACCACGAGCACCAGCGCACCAATGCACATCACGATCGCGGCGATCGGCACGAACGGATAGCCGGGAGCCTTGTAGCGCAGTTCACTCACGCTATGGCCTTCACTGATCCAACGCTTGCGGAAAAGAATATGGCATACGGAAACCGACGCCCACACCACGAGCGTGGCCAGACCGGACACGGCGACCAGCGCAAGATACACGGTCGATGCGGCCACCACGGAGGAGAGCAGGGCGAGCAGGCTGCCGGCCATGCTGAACAGCACGGCGAACACCGGCACGCCATGGAAGTTGGTTTTGGCGAGCGCGGACGGGATCATATGCTCCTTGGCGAGCGACCAGACCATGCGCGAGCACACGTACAGGCCGGAGTTCGCGGCGGACAGTACGGCGGTGAGCACCACGAAGTTCATAATGTCACCGGCGAACGGCATGCCGATGGACTGGAAGACGAGCACGAACGGGCTGGTATCGACGCCGGCCTTCTGCCACGGGATGAGCGCGGACATCACAGCGATGGAACCGATGAAGAAGATGGCCAGACGCAGCACGGTGGTGTGCACGGCCTTGGGAATGGCCTTCTGCGGGTCCTTGGTTTCACCCGCGGCCACGCCCACGACCTCGGTGCCGGAGAAGGCGAACACCACGGTGAGCAGGGTGGAGAAGATGGGGACAACGCCGTTCGGCAGCAAGCCTTCGGAAACGAAGTTGCCGAAAAGCGGCGCATGGCTGTAGCCCTTGATGGGGATGATGCCGAAAATCGCGAGCAGACCGACCACGATGAACGCGATGATGGCGACCACCTTGATGCTGGCGAACCAGAATTCCGATTCGCCATACAACCGCACGGAAAGAATATTGAGAAGGAACACCACGACGATGAACACCGCGGACCATATCCATGCCGGCGAATCAGGGAACCATCGTTGCATGAGCAGGCCAGCCGCGGTGAATTCGGAGGCGAGCGCCACGGCCCAATTCAGCCAGTAAAGCACGGCGATGGTGAACGCGGTGCCGGGGCCGATGAAGCGTTTGGCGTACAGGTGGAAGCTGCCGGCGTAGGGCATGGCGACGGACAGCTCGCCCAGGCTGAGCATGATGAAGTATACGAGCAGCGAGCCGATGCCGTAGGCGAGGATCGCGCCGAACGGTCCGGCCTGGTGAATGGTGTAGCCGGAGCTGAGGAACAGGCCCGTGCCGATCACACCGCCGAGGGAGATCATGGTCAGGTGGCGGGCGCTCATCTTGCGTTCGAGACCGTTATGCTCGTCCGTCGTTTCCGTGGTTCCCGTCGTTTGCGCGGATTCCGTTGTTTCCGCTACGCTCGACTCCCCCGCCGTTTCAGGCCGTCTGCGTTCATTGTCTGATTGCACGGTCATTCGTATATGCTCCTTGCCCGCGATGCTGTGATGGATGCGGCCGTTCCGGCACGCGCATCCAAGGGGCAACTATACGGTATGCGGGTACGCGAAGCCCTCGCATGGGGCAGTATTCGGATTGCCGTGCGACTGTGGCGGCATGCAAAAGCCCCGTGGGAATCAACTTCGCACGGGGCCAGACGGATCGGGTCCGGATGAAACCGGGACCAATATCACTGTGTTGCGATCATTGCGATCGTCACTGCACGGCGATGGCGTCGATCTCGACGAGCGCACCCTTCGGAATGTTGTTGCCACCGAAAGCCACGCGGGCCGGCTTGACGGATCCCGTGAAAGTCTGAGCGTACACGGCGTCGACTTCCTTGAAATCGTCGACGTTCTTCATGTAGATGGTGGCGCGAACGACCTTTTCGAGGCTGCTGCCCGCGGCATCGAGGATGTTCTTGATGTTCTTCAGCGCCTGACCGGCCTGCTCGCCGGCGGTCTCGCCAGCCAGTTCGCCGGTGGCCGGGTCGATGCCCAGCTGGCCGGAGACGAACACGAAGCCGTTCGCCTTCACGCCCTGGCTGTATGCGCCCAGCGCCGCCGGGGCCTGAGAGGTCGCCACCGCTTCCAGGGATTCGTTCATTGTGCACTCCTTGCGATCAGGGCATACGCCACGCCGCGCACACCGAACGATGAGCGGCGAACCGATGCCGGTTACATCTTTCCCAGCAGTCTACTTGCCCGACCCACGCGCCCGCCCGCCCTGCCCGCAATCCGGCCACTGCGGGTGGGCGGCCAGTGCGGATTTATCACCTAAGCAGCGGTACCTAAAACGGTACCCAAATCGAAGACGCAACGATTCAGGGACTAACAAACCCAAGGGCCGGCACCCATCGGCTGGATACCGGCCCTCGCGGCACAAACAGGGGATGGAGAGTAGCCACCCCATCGGATCGGCCCACCCGCAAAAGCTTGGTTTCGCCGCCACTTAAAGTGTGGATGGTTCACGCGCCTCACCGACTCCTTCATCATAGACCAGTTCTATAGACTTCGCTATCAATCGATACGATGGGATTCGCCGTCTTGTGACCAGTCACGCGGACACATCACGGCCCGTTCCGCTACAAGGCGGGGCTGCCCATCGACCGCGCCAGCGGGCAGTTGGCGCGGCACAAAAGAAAGGCGCAGCAATGCGCAAGAGCAATGAGAAGCCACCGGAAGGAGGACCGCTGCTGCTCGCATTCGCGACGGTGTTCATCGTCATAGTGGCGACAAGAATCGACACCTTGACGGCCGACATTATCGCCGTAGCCTTCACCGGCTATACGTTCGTCGCCGATTATCGCAACAATAAGCGGGAATCCTAAGGTGAAGGGTGTTCAGCCAGCCACAAAGGCCAGTTGAACACCCAGCTTCTCATCCTCAACCCTATACTCTCCAGCATCAGCTCCGATGATTCATAATCAACCCCAAGCGGGCACCGGATTCACGGCATGAAAAAAGGGCTTCCGACGTATCGTCGAAAACCCTTGCGGTGGGCTTGATGGGGATCGAACCCACGACCTTCTGTTCCGGAGACAGACGCTCTATCCACTGAGCTACAAACCCGAGCAACTCCCCTACTCTACACCATCTGAACGAAAACCTCAGCCACCAAACACACCGAATGCCCCAATCGCGCCCCGCACCCGCGCAGCGGACCACAAACCCAAGGCAAACCTAGGGCGAACCCGATAAAACCCAATAAAAAAGCCGAAATCGCCGCGCTTCGCCCAACCGCGCCGTAATAAAACCGTCTAGACTTGAGTTATGTCCGAGCCAATGAATGATTTCGAATACGAGCGCCGCTTCTTCTGCCATGCGCTGCCCGGCGAATATCGTAAGGACAATTCGCCGGAACTGGTCATCCAGAGCTATTACGTGCATTCCGACAATTACGCGCTGCGCGTGCGCCTCACGTCGCGAAGCATCAACCTTGTCATGGATTGCGACACGTACCCCATCGACGTGCTGCACGACTACCGCGACGCCTTCTCCCACGCCTACGTAACGGTGAAAGGGCCGGCCTCGCTGGGCACACGGTATGAGAAGGAAATGGAGATCGATACGCGCATCGCGGCGGAACTGATCACGCGCGGCGGCGACACGGTCATCAAGAACCGCTATTCCGTGTGGATCGCCGAGGACGGCTGGAATGTGGACGTGTTCGGCGCGACGAATGCGCCGCTTATCATCGCCGAAGCCGCGCGCAGCGGCCCGGTGACGAATCTGACGATTCCGAAGTTCTGCCTGACCGAAGTCACCGATCAGCCGCGATTCAGCAACGAAAGCCTGGCCGCCAGTCCGTTCAGCAGGTGGGCGGGCGAGTTCGAGGCCGAGCTGAGCGAGAAGGGCCCCAGCTTCCAGCAGGTGTTCGGCACGAACAAGATGGGCGATTAATAAGGCGTTCCGCGGAAACCACGGAACGCCCATACAACGGCTCAGTACATCAGCGTGGCGAGACGGCGTCGTGCCGCCGCCAGACGCGGATCGCCGGTTTCAGGAATGGTGAAGTATTCAAGCAGACGCTGGCGCACCGGCTCGATATCCGCCTTATGCCCGGCCGCCACGAAATCAAGCAGACGGTCGAACGCATCCTGGATCTGACCGCCGATCATGTCGATATCGGCCACGGCAAGCTGCGCTTCCACGTCATCCGGGCGATCGGCGGCGGCGGTGCGCACTTCGCGCACGTTCGCCGTGGCGGAACGCGCCAGCAGCAGCGCCTTGGAACGCTCACGCGCGGCGAGCGCATCGTTCGGATCGGCTTCGAGCACCTGCTCGTATGCGGCTGCGGCACCGGCATAGTCGCCGGCCTGCGCAAGCTGGTACGCTTCCTGATGCTCGGGCGGCACCACGGAAGCGGGGTTCGCGGCGCCCTCATCCTGCGCTCCGGCCTCGTCGGGGTCGCCGGAGTACGGTGCGGTGCCGTTCACGCCGGCCTGCTGGGCCATGGCCACGATCTTCGGCAGCACCTGTTCGGTGATCTGCTGCATTTCCTCGTCGGTGGGAAGCCCCTGCAGCAGCGGCATCGGGCGGCCTCCGATCAGGGCGAACATCGCCGGAGCGCCCTGCACTTGCAGCGCTTGGGCGATATTCGGGTTGGTTGCGATGTCGATGCGGGACATCTGAATCTGGCCGTTCATCGCGTTGACCGCGTCGGCGAGCTTGCGTGCCATCGGGAACAGTCGGTCATCGGTTGGAATCCACAGGAACAGCAGGATCGGGAACGTGGCCGAGGTTTGCACCATCGCCTGGAACGTGTTTTCGGTGGTGTCGATCACGTATCCGCCGGCTGCCGGCGCTCCACCGGCCTGACCGGGTTCGGCTTTGACCTGGTGCTTCAATGCCTCCAAGTCGACTGCGCCCGCCAACGAAACGCCCGGATTGAACTGCTGCTGACCTGCCATGGTGTCCTCCCAAAACAAAAATCGTTGCTGGCTTAACTATAAGTACCAGCAACGATTTCATGTTGCGCGCAATGCCCTGTTTTTCATGGCCGCAATGTGGTATACGGCCTTCTCGCGCGGCTTACAGGGCCTCCACCTTGATGGGCTGGCGTTCCGCACCCACGGCAGTGATCTGCTGGCCGGATCCGGCTGCCGGCACCCACAGCGCAATCACGTTCACATAGGTGACCTTCATCGTGCTGGTGGCCTTGCCGCCGCCGAACAGCGCCTTCTCCTCATCCGAGGCGGGCAACGATTCTCGGCCCTCGCCGGCCTGACGTGTCCATGTGGAATCGATACGGGCCACGACCAGATCGCCACCGTCCGCCGAACGCATGATCTTAATCTGATCCTTCGGCACGGTGAACACCTGCTGCTGCGTGCCCTTGTTCGCTTCCATGCCCTGCTGCACCGTGGCGGACAGCTTCTGCAGATCCTCACGGAACATGTCGTCGGCGAAGTCCTTCTTGAACTTGCTGGAGTCGCCGCTGTTGAGCAGGTCGCAGTATTCGTTGACCGCTTCGGCGGGGGTCGCCACCAGTTTGGAATCCTTCGCCGTGCCCATTTCGCTGCCCAGCTTGGGCACTTCGAACTTCGGCAGCTTCGCGCCCTGGAACAGCCTTGCGACGCCCCACAGCTTGTAGTTGTCGCGGGCGGAATCCTGGGTTAGTACCAGAAGCCTCTTGGACTGCTGGTCGTCGGTTGTGGTCGTGATGGTGAACACGGTGCGCGGCCATCCGTCGTTGACGGGGATGACGGTTTGCGTGATCTTGCGCGGAATGGTCGCCTTGGCCTGCAGTTTGCCGGTCGCGCGGGCGATGGTGAGTTCGCTGGTGCGCACGTCGAGCTGCGGTCCGGTGACGCGTTCGGCCAGGCCGTCCGCGCTTTTGCTGTTGTCCGCGGCGTCGAGCACGTCGAGGATCTTATTGCGGATCGCCTTTTCCTGGGCCGTGCTCAGGTCGGGCGTGGTCTTTTCGGATGAGGTCGACGTGACCTGCGGAACCTGACCTTCGCATGCCGCGAGGGAGACGAGCATTCCGGCGCTGGCGATAAGCGCCGTGATTCTGGTCAAAGTACGTTTGTTCATCAGGCTTCCTCCTCTTCGGCGGATTCCTCATCGGAAGGTGCGCTCTCGGCGGAGTCCGTATCGTTATCGTCGGATTCGTTCGATTCGGCGGATTCGTTCGATTCGGCGGATTCATCGGATTCGGTTTCTTCCGACACCGTATCGTCCGAATCTGCGGATTCGCTGTCAGCGGATTCGGATTCGCCCTCAACGTCGGCTGCAACCTCAGTCTCGGCCTCAGTTTCCTCCGACACCTCTTCCGTTTCGGTGCCGGCCTCATCCTCGGCTTCATCCTCAGCTTCATCCTCGGCTGCCGACTCGGTTTCCGGTTCAGTCCCCGGTTCAGTCTCCGGTTCGGTTTCCTGCGCGGCCTCCTGCTCGGGCTCGAACACGGACTGGGCTTCAGGCTTGAACACGGACTCAGGCTCAGACTCAGACTCGGTCTCTCTGTCGCCCTCGCTCTCGGCCGCATCCGCCGCATCCTCAGCCTCGGAATCGGTTCCCGTTCCGGCACCGAAGGATTCGCCGGCCTCCTGCGCCAAACGCGCGAAGTATGCCTGCAGTTCGTCGGCGGAAATCACCGACGTCTCCTCGCCCACCGACTCGTCATCGCTTCCCGCGTCACCGGCGGCATCCGCCACCAGGTTGCGTGCGGACGGATCGACCACAGTCGGCTGCGCGGCCTCCTCACCAGCACCGGCGGCATGCCTACGGCTCCTCTTGGACCGCGGCTTGAACGCGGAAGCCAAGCCACTCAGGCTTCCGGCCACGGCATCCTTCACCGACACTTCCTCGGCCGGCTGCTGCTCTTCGGGCTGAAGCTGATCGGCCATACCGGTCACCACGCGCTTGTTGCGGCGGCGATGCGGCGGCATGGCGAATACGGATGCGGTCAGCACCGCGCCCAACGCCAGCAATCCGCCGACGAAGTAGAACGGCATCGCGAAATCAGGCAGGGTCTTACGCGTCCACGTGAAGGAAACGTCCGCACTTTGCTTCTTGCCCAAATCGATGAGCAGCACGTCGGAACTGTCTTTGGCGTTGACTTCGGTTTCAACGTTCCTCTCGTCGCATGTCACGGCACGCCACATGTCGGAATCCTTGAAATCGACTTCCGTCGACCCCTCGGCTGCGGCATCGGCGGACGCATTCGCGCTTCCGGCGACCTTCTCCGTGCTCAACGTCGACCAATCCTGAAGACCGGTCACTCGCGTATACGTTTCGCCGGACAGCCATCCCGTGGCATCCTTGGCCGAAGCGGAGGCGATGCAAACCTTCTCCGCCCCGCTCACCGACACGTTCACTTTCACATCATCGTCGACCAGACCGCTCACACCGGGGTCCGTCACGACATAACGGCTTCCGGACACCTGCGTCTGCGCCGTAATCGTACGGCTGGGCTTCCATTCGGTGGCGTTCATAAGACCAAGCCCGATGGATGCTACGGCGAGCAGACCCAGGATCGGTGTCACCACACCGCGCATCAGCCTCGCATGGTGACGCGCCTTTTTTTCTGCACTTGGCTCGTTATCCATGGCTTCGACCTCGGATTCGTTTGTCCGTTTCAAAAAACTCATAGCGTCACCATTCTAACAATAGGGCGTTATAGCCGGAAAATCAGGGTTCCCGGCTAGAGTGATATGTCATGCATTCACATAAGATCACCATGCTGCTCCGCTCCGCTCTGGCGGCCGGATGCGCGCTGGCCATGTGCGCCACGCTTGCCGGTTGTTCCAACGGCTCCTCCGACTCCTCCAGTTCCGCCAAGGATTCCTCCGATTCCTCCAAGCAGACGATCAATATGGACCAGATCTCCGGAATCACCGCCACCGGTAAGCTCGGCGAGAAGCCGAAGGTCTCCTTCAAAACCCCGATGACGGTGCAGAACAACACTTACGCGATTCTGCAGAAGGGCGACGGCGATACCATCCAGAAGGGCGACCGCGTGTGCGCCCAGGGCATCGCGATGAACGTCAAGGACGGTTCCGAACTGATGAGCTCGTGGGAGAAGAACACTCCCGACTGCTCCATCCTGCTGTCCGATTCCAACCTCAAGCAGATCGAACCGTACAAGACGATGGTCGGCCAGAAGCTCAACACGTCCATCGCGTTCGGCATCAACGACAGCAATTCCGCGAACACCTCCTACATCCTCGTCTACACGCTCGTGTCCAAGTCGAAGGATCTCACCCGTGCGGAAGGCGATAAGGTCGCCGACATTCCGGCCTCGCTGCCGAAGGTGACGCTGGGCAAGAACGGCAAGCCTTCGATCGATATGAACGGCCAGAAGTCGGTCGACAAGCAGATCACCCAGACGCTCATCAAGGGCAAGGGCACGAAGATCACCGATTCCATGACCGCGGTGGTGAAGTACACCGGTTGGACGACCGACGGCAAGCAGTTCGATTCCTCGTGGGATAAGAACACCACCTTCGACGCCGATGTCTCCTCCTCCGGCCAGATCATCCAGGGTTGGAAGGATGGTCTGATCGGTCAGACGGTCGGCTCGCAGGTCCTGCTGGTGATTCCGCCGGACAAGGGTTACGGCGATAAGGCCTCCGGCTCGATTCCGGCGAATTCGACGCTGGTATTCGTGGTCGATATCCTCGCCGCGTACTGATCGGCGGCCGCCGGTTGTCCGTAACGGATTCCGGCTGATATAGCGAAGAAGCCTTCCCGGGGTACCGGGAAGGCTTCTTTTTTGGTCTGTGGTTCAGTTGGCGGTTCAGTCCGTGGTTCAGTCTGCTGGGCGTAGAACGCCATCGCGCATCGTATAGCAGTAATCGGCGATCTGATTGAGCTCGTCGTAATGATGTGACGCGATGATGACGGTGGCGCCCCGCTCCCGTTGGCGTCGCATCTCCTCAAGGAACATCGCCACGGATTCCTGATCCAGTCCGTTCGTCGGCTCGTCCAGCACGATCAGATGCTGATGCTCCATCAACGCCTGTACGATGGCGAGTTTCTGCCGCATACCCAACGAATACGATTTCACTTTGTCATCGACATGGTCCAACAAATCGAACAACCGCAGCAACCGTTCCGTTTCCTCCTGATCGAAATCCCTATTGATTCCAGCCAGATATTTCAGATTCTGCATGCCCGTTTCAGACAGCACGAACCCCGGATTCTCAATGATCACCCCCACGGAGTCCGGCAACTTCCGGTTGAACACGACTGGCTCGCCGTTCATGGTGACCGTGCCTGCGTCCAGCCGGATGAACCCGCAGATAGCACGCAGCAGCATGGTTTTGCCCGAACCGTTCGGCCCTACCACGCCGTAGATTCTTCCACGTTCGAATCCGGCGCTGACGTCTCGCAGCACGTTCTTGTTCTTGATGCTCTTCGACACATGGTCAATGTCGATGTACATGATGTTCTCCTTACGAAACCAAGAAGGTCAGATGATTTCCAAACGTTCGAATAGCGCATAGTTCGCCGCGATCAGCCCTGCCGTCAGAACCCCTAACGCCACACTCCAATTCGGCACGCCTGTAGGCGATTCGAGCAGCCAACGCATCAACGGCGCATAGGACAGCGGCACGATGTACATCACCATTGCCGCAAGATAACCGTAGGGGCGATTCCTGCCGAGATAACCCAGATTGATGGCCAACACCAGCACCAGCAGCGTCCATCCCGCGCACACCGCGCCAATCACCAGCGGCTTGGAAGACGCATACACCACATGAAGGGCCACAGCCAGCTGCACTCCGGCGTAGACGAGGCAGTACACCGCTACCATCGCGCAATATCCGAGGAATCTCGGTAAGCCGCGAGGTCTACGCACGTACACCATCGTTTCGGGAATACTGAGGTATTCCGAGGGGCGTTCAAGCATCAACGCCACACCGACAACCATGAATCCGATGGCGTACAGATTGCTTTCCAAACCGGACGGCATATACGGGTCAGGAACGCGGAACATGCCGATGAATATCCTGCAATCCTGACCGCTCGTGTAGAAGCGGTATGTCATCACCGCGTACATGGTCACGATCATGAGGCGCAGGCCGTTGCCCTCACGCAGCACTTGGACGGCTCTCTTCCACACCATCATGTCAGTCTCAATCTGTCGCTTCTGCCGAAAGCGACCACGTTCGCCATAATCATAAGCATGCAGTACCCAAGGAAGGGAACTACCTGTTGGATGAACACCGTCCGCCAGGAATCGCCGATCGGGTACCAGAAGTAGAAGGCATATCGGGTCAGGTCGCCGGCCATGGGTTTCAAACAGAAATCGGCGATGATGAACACGACGATGATCGGCGGCAACACCTGCCCCCAATCCATGCCCATGTTCAT
Source organism: Bifidobacterium pongonis (assembly GCF_019331805.1). GTDB lineage: Bacteria > Actinomycetota > Actinomycetes > Actinomycetales > Bifidobacteriaceae > Bifidobacterium > Bifidobacterium pongonis. The sequence continues at coordinate 42,329 of NZ_JAHBBE010000009.1, read as the reverse complement.
CAGCAGCCAAACCGCCAATGTCACCGACATGTTCATCATGAACAATTGCGCCAGCATAATCGCGCACAGCGTCCACTGCCGTGGGTCGGTCAGGCTTTCCTTCAGCACATTCGCGATGACGAACACAGCCCAGACGGTCAGGGAAACAGCAACCGATACGAACACCGACCATGCGGCATTCAAACGGAACTCATCGGCGGGATTCCGCCGCACCCGCTCGAAGGCGCCGAACCGCGCGCATCCCATGCAGAACAGTATGAGGTTCGCGGGCAGAACCACACGTTCCGCCATCTCCACCATGCACCCCTGGTACAGATCGAGCAGGGAAAAGGGCTGTTGCAGTACCGAAACGAGATACGCCATGCCGCATATTCCGGCCAGCAGCATCGCCCTCTTCGCATTGGAGGAAAGCCGTTGCAGTGGCGTGAACAGCTCACCGGTCATGGAGCCTCCTTTGCAGCCAGCACAGCATGGCGGTTATCGCGGGAAGACCCACAAGCGTTATCGCGATGCCTATGAGATTCGGCACCTTCGCATAAAGCGATTCGAAGCCATCAATCGCCAAATACAAAACAGGATTCAACTCCTCTGTGTGCTCCGGCATTGGAACTATCGCAGGAAACATCCACCACAACAGCAGGAAAGCAACCGGCACCAGCACCTCAACGTTCTTATGCTTCACAAATGGCGAAATCGCAACCGCCAAACATGTAAATAATCCTGAGACAACAGCCACCAGTAGCCCAACCACTGCGATACATAATGGCTGACTCAACTTATAGATCGGATAAGCCCAACCTTCAGACCAAATCAATATGTACTGGAAACTCGCAATTTCCGTATCAGAGCTCTCCACACCGTCGATAAACGTCAGATGCGGATTTCTGACCGCCGAAAATACGAGACTCATGACATACGGAAGCACTCCTCCCAAGGCCCCCAGCAGGAACCCGGAGCATAACGACGTACGTTCCACAACACCATAACTGGAGCGAGCTTGAAGCAACAATAATCTGCCGCTACGCCGTTCCGTGGCCAGCACGCTGCCGCCCGCCAACGCGGCTAAAAAGGGGAACAGGAATTCATACAACGTCGTTCCGCTACCATATGAATCGAACAGCAGTACTTCATCCAGAAACGTCGGCTCATGCCACGGAATTCTGTAACCAAGATGCCGCATCGTCCACCATTGGATTACGACCAAAGAAAATGAGAGAACGACGACCACGGCAAACCGAATGCTGAGCAACCCCCTTTTCAGCTGCGCTTGCAGTAAAATGCCATCCATTATTCAGCCTTCCCTATATTCCGATCCTGAAATGGGATATCTGATTGTCCAAAGGCAACCAGATATCCCAGCTACATCAATCAGACAGAATCAGGACTCCATACACCCCATGCCTGTGTTGTTGATGGATATTTACCTGCATTTTGCAACCGCAGATGAATCTGGCATGGCCTGTTCCCGTTGTTTTCAAATGCATACTGACTGATCTTTCTCGACTGGCCTGTTGTAAAGGTTACAGTGCTGGAGTTCACATCATTATTGGAAAATCCAAGTGCCCATGCACGAATCTTCCGGTTGCCTGTAACGGAATCCGCCTTGATGTACGCATAGGAAGCATCCTGCTTCTGCCTATTCGGTGTATCTGCGGTTTCTCATTTCTTCAGATATGCGCTCCACGCGGTATCAGCATGATTATTGGCCATAGCCGGTGCCGCGAAACAGAACATGGAGGCAATCGCGACTATGACGGCTGCGCACCATTTCCCCACTTTGTTCATACTCAGAGATTTCATCTTTGGAACTCCTTGTCTCTGTATGGTTCGTAAGACATCTTGTCTTACGGAACCCAATGTATGCGGGTAGGGACTGCCATCCCAGCACATCTGCAGTAAACTGCAGACCGTTTCACGAAACGGCATCATCCAGCAGCACAGCATTGCGATACACTGCAAGCATGATGCCTAGGGGGAATAATGCCGTTCGGAACGTACGCATCGGTGTGCTCGACAACGACGCCTGCGCAATGCAATACATCACATTGATGCTAAACCAGTTGAATCATAGAAACGGGTTGGAGTTGAGCCTCTGGTCGACGACGTTCCCGACACGAGCCATACAGGAATGCCAGTCCGGCAACAGCCCCACCGACATACTGTTTCTTGACATGGCCTTGAACGGAGTCACAGGACCGCAAGTCGCACGGATCCTTCATCAGGTCTCCCCCACGACCGCGATCATCGGCATGACCTCATACGAGCCGGAACTGTATCGGGCGGAGGCATCGCAGGCCGGTATTCCGACGATTCTGGACAAAACAACGCTTTCCGAGCAACTGCCTTCGGCAATCACCGACATACTGCACACTCCACGCCCCGCCTTTGCGCCCACCACCACTCCGACCGACATCGAAGCCACAACCATGCCGAGACTCACCAATGCCGAGCAACGCATTCTTACACTCAGCGCATCCGGGTTGAACACAAAACAGATCGCGACACGACTCGGCATCTCCGCGGACACGGTTTTCTCCCATCGCCGCAATATCAAAACGAAATTCCACGCCTCCGATTGGCATGATGTCATCGCGACATGTCGACGGGCACATATCATCTGACGCAATCGGGCATAACCTGGCATACCTGGCATAACCTGACGTAGCCCAGCGCCCTTCCCATTCAAGGAACGATCGATGCAACATCCCACCATCATTCGTCGAGGAATCGCAACCCGGCTCGCGGCGCATGCACCACATGGCGCATTCGCCGCAGTCGTTGGTCTTCTGGGGGCCATCGCGGTCATTAACGTCGGCGTCGATTGGGTGTCTGACTGGTCGCGCTGGCCTTGGCACCTCGGTTGCGCACTCATCATGATTCTCACCACAGGATGGTTCGCGTCCGTTCCGAATCACGGCTGCTACGCGATCATCGCCTTATCCGTGGCCGATTTCCTCTTCGGCGGAATCGCGTTCGTACCAATGCTGCTTCTGGCGCTGCTTGCGGTGGGATTCATCGGTTATTCGGATCTCATCGAAGCCGTTCTGGCCGGTATCGCGTTGCTTGGCGCCATCGTCCTCTCCCCTTATGCCGTCGCGTTCCCGACAATCAACAACAATCTGCTTTCCTTCCCGTGCCTTGTTGCGTTGACGCTGTGCGTCAGCACGCTCATCCGCAAGAACGGCGAACAGCAACGGCACATGCAACGGGAGCAGACACTGCTCGCCAACGCCGGTATCGCGCAGAATCTTCATGACTATACGACGAACGATCTGAGCGACATCGTCATGATGGCCGAGCATCAGCTGTCGACCTGTGAGGAAGGTCAGCGCGAAGTATGGTCGAATATTCGCGCTATGGCTCTTGACGCCCTAACACACACCAGAAAAGCCATCCTCACGCTCGAAGATGACAAAGCCCCTATCCGGCAGGATGGAACGGCACCTTCCCCTCAGCCTGATACCGGGAACGCCCTGCGTGAACTTGACGAGGTTATCCATGTATGCCGGGGCAATCTTGCGACAGGTGGTTTCTCCGGCGACGTAATCCGCTTGGGCACGGAACCGTCCTCCATCGATGGCGACACGGCAGTATTGATACTCGGCCTCATACGGGAGCTTTTCGGCAATATCGCCAAACACGCCGACCCTTCCGGCAGGTACACCATGCTGATCGCATGGTCGGCAGACTCATGCAGCATCGATCTTTCCGACAAGCCAAAACCGAACGCCGGCGCCGGCCTGCACTCCGGCTTGGAACGGTACCGGAAAGCCGTCGAAGCGATTCACGGGCAGTGGGCCGTTGAACGTTCCACCGACCGATGGGATTTCCACGCGGCGATTCCGTTGCGGAACACGACCGGCGAACCGATGCCCAAGCCGGGCAATAAATAAACCGGAAACCGAATCGGAAACAGGCCTAGAAGAGTCGTAGCGAATCGTCTTCCGTGCCCTTCATCTCCTCGTAGTCGAGGATCAGGCAACGGAATCCGCGGTCTTCGGCGAGTACGCGGGCCTGCGGGGTGATGGTCTGCGCGGCGAAGATGCCATGCACCGGCGCGAGCAGCGGGTCGCGGTTCAGCAGTTCGCAGTAGCGGGTGAGCTGTTCCACGCCGTCGATGCCGCCATGTCGTTTGATTTCGATGGCGACGTGTTCGCCGTTCGCATCGGTGGCCATGATGTCCACCGGGCCGATGGCGGTCGGGTATTCACGGCGGACGAGTTTCGCGCCTTCGCCGATGCGTTCGATCTGTTCGGCCAGGTAATGCTGCAGGTGGTCTTCGACGCCGTCCTTGATGAGTCCCGGATCCTCGCCCAGATCGTAGGTTTCGTCGGAGTAGATGTGCTGCAGGGTGACTTCGAGCACGTCGGAGGTTTTGTCGGATGTCACGCGAAGCACTTTTTCGGGTGCGGGCGTATCCACGTCGTCGTCCGCGTTCGGCGGGGTGATGTCCTTGAGCGTGCAGGGGGCCGCCATCCAGTTCAGCGGCTTGTATGATCCCAGTTCGGAGAAGATCAGCAGGCTGTTGTCGGCCTTGACCAGCAGCACGCGTTTGGCGAGCGGCAGCGAGGCGTTCAGACGGCCCGAATATTCGGCAGAGCAATCGGCAACCAAAATTCGCATAACAGCCCACCCTAGCGCATGGGCCCAATCTTCGCCCGGCCCACAAATCAGCCGCCAAACATAGCAGAAGGGCGGCATCCCTTTCGGAATGCCGCCCCAAGGAGACGATATCGTCAGTGCGGTTACTCGGCGTCTTCTTCCGCTTGCTTAAGCGTGCCGGCGTCCTCGACCGCAACGGTGAGCTTGTTCGAGTCGAAGGAGATGAATCCGTCCGCAACCTCGATCACGTGACGGGAACCATTCTTCTCAACCACGGCAAGCTTACCCTGCTTAATCAGCGTGAGCACAGGCTCGTGATTAGGCAGAATACCCATCTGACCGCCGGAGGCGGGAATGGTGACCTGCAACGCCTCGCCGCTCCACACGGGGTGTGCGGCGGAGACGATGTTCACCTGCATCGTGGCTTTTTCGCTCATCAGGCACCAAATTCCTTCTGCATGTCATGCCACTTGCGCTCGAGATCCTCGATGCCGCCGATGCCGGAGAAGGCCTGCTCGGGCACGTTGTCGTACACGCCGTCGCAGATGCGGGTGAAGGCTTCGATGGTCTCGTCGGCCGGCACGTAGGAGCCCGGACGACCGGTGAACTTCTCGGCCACGTAGAAGTTCTGGCCGAGGAACTGCTCGATACGACGAGCGCGGTTCACGGTGGTCTTGTCCTCTTCGCTCAGTTCGTCGATACCGATCAGGGCGATGATGTCCTGCAGCTCCTTGTTACGCTGCAGAATCGCCTTGACGCGGTTGGCGCACTCGTAGTGGGCCTGGCCCACGTAACGCGGATCGAGGATTCGCGAGGTGGAGCTCAGCGGGTCCACTGCCGGGTAGATGCCCTTCGATGCGATCTCACGGGAAAGCTCGGTGGTCGCGTCGAGGTGGGCGAAGGTCGTGGCAGGAGCCGGGTCGGTGTAATCATCGGCCGGCACGTAGATGGCCTGCAGCGAGGTGATGGAGTGGCCTCGGGTGGAGGTGATGCGCTCCTGCAGGGCGCCCATCTCATCGGCAAGGTTCGGCTGGTAGCCCACGGCGGAAGGCATACGACCGAGCAGGGTCGACACCTCGGAACCCGCCTGGGTGAAGCGGAAGATGTTGTCGATGAACAGCAGCACGTCCTGGTTCTGCACGTCACGGAAGTACTCGGCCATGGTCAGTGCGGTCAGCGGAACGCGCAGACGGGTACCCGGCTGCTCATCCATCTGTCCGAAGACCAGGGCGGTCTTCTCAAGCACGCCGGCCTCGTCCATTTCGCCGATCAGATCGTTACCCTCACGGGTACGCTCGCCGACGCCTGCGAACACGGACACACCGCCGTGGTTCTGGGCCACGCGCTGAATCATTTCCTGGATCAGCACGGTCTTGCCGACGCCTGCACCACCGAACAGACCGATCTTGCCGCCCTGCACGTACGGGGTCAGCAGATCGATGACCTTCACGCCGGTTTCGAACATCTGGGTCTTGGATTCCAGCTGGTCGAATGCGGGCGGGTTGCGGTGGATGGGCCAACGCTCGGTGACGGTGATGGTCTCATCCGGCTTCTTGTTCAGGATGTTGCCGGACACGTCGAAGACGTGGCCCTTGGTCACATCGCCGACCGGCACGGAGATCGGGCCGCCGGTGTCGCGCACGGAAGCGCCGCGGACGAGACCGTCGGTCGGCTTCAGGGCGACGGCGCGCACGGTGGAATCGCCGAGGTGCTGTTCGACTTCCAGCGGAATCGTATGGCTTCCGCTTTCGCCTTCCTCGTTGGCGCCCATGTCGGACAGCTCAACGGTCAGTGCGTTGTAGATGTCGGGCAGATGGCCAACCGGGAATTCAACATCGATAACCGAACCCTGGATACGCGTAACGCGTCCGGCGATCGGCTCAGTAGCTTCTGCAGTCTGGTTCTCAGCCATATGCGTTCCTACTCTTCCTTCTTATTCAGCGCGTCGGCGCTGCCGATGATTTCGGTAAGTTCCTGGGTAATCGAGGCCTGACGCGAAGCGTTGAGCTTACGGGTCAGATCGTCGATCAGGCTGCGGGCGTTCTCGGTCGCCGTGTGCATGGCATTCTGTCGGCTTGCCGTTTCGGATGCGGCTGCGGTGAGCAGGCATTCGTGGATGCGCGACTGAATGTACTTCGGCAGGATGGCGTCCAGCACCTCGTCCACGCTCGGCTCGAACGCGTACAGCGGGCTCGCTTCGGCGTTCTGGTCGGTGTTGATCTTGGTCGGCTGATCCGCGATCACTTCGACGGGCAGCATGCGCAGCACGCGCACCTTCTGCACCACCATGTTGATGAACTCGGTGAAGACGATGTAGAGTTCGGAAACCCCGCCGTCCTCGTCCGGCTTCATGTACGCGTCGACCAGTGCCTTCGAGATCGCTTCGGCGACTTCAACGCCGGGCTTGTCGGTATTGCCTTCCCAAGTACCTGCGATATCGCGGTTGCGATACTTGTAGTACGACACTCCACGACGACCATACACGTACAGTTCCGTCTGCTTGCCCTGCTCGTCGAGGCGGGCCAGCAGCGATTCCGTTTCGCGGATGATCGAGGAGGTGTAGGGACCTGCCATACCACGATCCGAGGTGAGGGCGAGAACGGCCACTCGGGTGCCGTTCTCGCTTTTCTTCACGATCGGATGATCGATATGGGTGTGCTGTACCAGAGCTTGCACGGCGTCGGAAATCGCATCGCTATACGGCTTCGCGTTCAAGGCGACGTCGCGCGCCTTGGCGATGTGCGAAGACGCGATCATCTCCTGCGCGTTGAAGATCTTCTCCAACGAGCTGGTGGAGGCGATCCTAGATTTCAATGCGAGTTGCGAGCCCATGGATCACTTCTCTCCCGCGACGATCTTTTCCTGCTCGATCGGGGCGGCGTGCTCCGTGTCGGGCTTCTTCTCGACCAGCGGCTTGCCTTCGCTGGTGACGAAGGTGGCGCGGAACTCATCCACTGCCTTGTCGAGGGCTGCCTCGGTGTCGGCGGTGAAGTCACCGGTTTCGCGGATGGTCTTGAGGATATCGGTGTTGTGCTCCAGGTAGTCGAGCATGCCCTTCTCGAACGGCAGCACGTCCTCCAACGGCAGGTCGTCGATCTTGCCGTGGGTACCGGCCCACACGGAGGCGACTTCCTGTTCCATCGAATACGGCGAGAACTGCGGCTGCTTCAGCAGCTCGGTCAGGTGCGCACCACGGTTCAGCTGGGCCTTGGATGCCGCATCCAGATCGGAGGCGAACATGGCGAAGGATTCCAGCGAACGGTACTGGGCCAGGGAGATCTTCAGCGTACCGGAGACCTTCTTCAGTGCCTTGGTCTGTGCGGCGCCACCGACTCGGGAGACGGAGATACCGACGTCCACTGCAGGACGCTGGTTGGCGTTGAACAGATCGGACTGCAGGAAGATCTGACCGTCGGTGATGGAGATCACGTTGGTCGGAATGTATGCGGACACGTCGTTCGCCTTGGTCTCGACGATCGGCAGGCCGGTCATCGAGCCACCGCCGAGGTCATCGGAAACCTTGGCGCAGCGCTCCAGCAGACGGGAGTGCAGGTAGAAGACGTCGCCCGGGTACGCTTCACGCCCCGGCGGGCGACGGAGCAGCAGGGAGATCGAACGGTAGGCTTCGGCCTGCTTCGACAGGTCGTCGAAGACGATCAGGACGTGCTTGCCGTTGTACATCCAGTGCTGTCCGATGGCGGAACCGGTGTAGGGGGCGATGTACTTGAAGCCGGCGGAGTCGGATGCCGGGGAGGCCACGATGGTGGTGTACTCCATGGCGCCGGATTCCTCAAGGCTCTGACGCACGGAGGCGATGGTGGAGCCCTTCTGGCCGATGGCCACGTAGATGCAGCGGACCTGCTTCTTCGGGTCGCCGGACTCCCAATTGGCCTTCTGGTTGATGATCGTATCGATTGCGATGGCGGTCTTGCCGGTCTGGCGATCGCCGATGATCAGCTGACGCTGACCGCGGCCGATCGGCGTCATGGCGTCGATGGCCTTCAGGCCGGTGGACATAGGCTCGTCGACCGGATGACGGTGCATGACGTCCGGTGCCTGGGCTTCCAGGATACGGCGGCCTTCGGTCTTGATCTCACCCATGCCATCGATAGGACGACCCAGCGGATCCACGACGCGGCCAAGGTAGCCATCGCCGACGGGCACGGAGAGCACTTCGCCGGTACGGCGCACTTCCTGGCCTTCCTCAATACCAGCGAAATCACCGAGGATAACCACACCGATTTCGCGAGCATCAAGGTTGAACGCCAGGCCCTGCGTGCCGTCCTCAAAGGTCAGCAGCTCGTTGGCCATGCAACCAGGCAGACCTGTCACGTGCGCAATGCCGTCGCCGGCCGTCGCGACATAGCCCACTTCCTGAGTGGGGGTGTCGGTCGGCCTGTACGCCTGGACGAAATCGTCCAGCGCCTTGCGCACCGAGGCAGGATCAATGGTAAGTTCTGCCATGATCTCTCCTTTGTTGTTGTATAAAAATCTGTTTGTTCAGCGTTGAGGGCCGTTCAGGATACGGTCTTCACGCTGCGCTGCAAGTTCTCCAGCTGCGCCACCACGGTGTTGTCCGTGACTTCGTCGCCCACCTGCACACGCATGCCTCCGAGCACGGACGGGTCGACCACGGAGTTGATGTGGACCGGGCGTCCGACTTTCTTGGAGTACACTGCGATCAGCTTGTCGATCTGGGCCTGGCTCAGCGGCGTCGCCGTGGTCACGGTGACCATGGACTCTCCCATGTGGCGGGAAAGCTTGTTGATCAGCCACTGAATGGTTTCCAGATAACGGCGCTTGCGCAGGTTTTCGGTGGCATGCTCGGCCAGACGCATCGTGACCTTGTTGAGTCCCTTGTCGTCAAACAGTTCGTGGAAGAACTTGACTCGGGCCTCGCTCGTCGCGGATTCGTCGTAGAGCTTGGCACGCACCACCGGCATGTTCAGCAGCGCGGAATGCAGTTCCGCCAGTTCGATGGCTACCTGCAGCGTGCTGTCGGTGGCGTCCGCGTAGTACATCATCGCGTCCACGCCGAAGTCCTCGACTGCGTTCGCGATATCCGTCGCGCGGCTCCAGCGACGCTTGACGACTTCGGTCATGATCTCCATCGTCATCGGATGCACCTGATCGCCCAGCAGGGTCTTCAGGAACGCAACCTTGTCCTCAAGGGGTCGTGACACGTCGGTAAGCGCACGTTCGATGCGGATGTTGCCATCGAGCAGCGAGGTGATGACGAACAGCTCATTGCCGATGCGCCATGCATCCTCGCGGGTATCACGCAGCTTGGATGCCAGCAAATCACGCGATTCGCGATCCGAAATACGAGACGCTTCTCCTCGCATGATGTCACCTGCCTTTCTCTCTGCCTGATATCACTGCTTGTCCGAGTCCATGCCGTCGATCAGCTGATCGATCATGGAAGACTGCACCTTCTCGTCCTGGAGCTCGCTGCCCAGGATCTTGCCTGCCAGAGCCGTAGCCAGAGCGCCGACCTCGCCCTTGAGCGAAACCAGGGCCTGCTGCTGCTGCGATGCGATGGCACGCTGCGCGCTGGCGGTGATCTGGTTGGCGTCGGCCTCCGCGCGGGAACGGGCGTCGGCAACGATATGGGAAGCCTCGGCGCGTGCGTCGTCGCGGATCTTGGAAGCCTCGACGCGTGCGTTGCTCAGCTGAGCCTCGTACTTGGCCTTGGCCTCGTCGGCATCCTTCTGGGCCTGCTCGGCCTTGGCGATGCCTCCCTCGATCTTTGCCGCACGCTCATCGAACACGGCCTGGAACTTAGGCAGGAAGAACTTGTAGAAGAACAGGGCGACGATGACCAGAATGATGGCCGACCAGACGATGTCGTACACCTTCGGGACGAACAGCATGATTCCGCTTTCAGCCAATGTCTCCATATCCGCCTCCTTTCACTTCGTTCGTTGTATTACCGGTTCCTTCGAATCAGCGGAAGATGAAGCCAGCGACGATACCCAGCAGGGCAAGGAACTCGATCAGACCGAAGCCGATCCACATCAGGGTCTGGATCTTGCCGCCGAGCTCAGGCTGGCGAGCGGTGGACTCAATGGCCTTACCGAACACGATGCCGACGCCGATGCCGGGGCCGATGGCGGCGAGGCCGTAGCCGATGGCGCTCAGATTACCGGAAACCTCAGCGAGCGTGATGATATCCATGGTTGATTCCTTTCTAACTGAATTCGTGGTAACGAATTACAAATCTAATTGGCGTACTCAGTCCTCGGGGTAGCTGAGGTTGATGTACACGGTGGAAAGCGTGGCGAAGATGAACGCTTGCAGATACGCCACGAAGCCTTCGAACAGGGTCATGATGAAGCCGAACACGAAGGTTGCCGCGCCGAATGCGGCCATCCAGTTGTGGGCTTCGATCAGGAAGAACTGCGTTGCGGAGAAGCACAGTGCCACGATGATGTGGCCTGCGAGCATGTTGGCGAAGAGTCGGACCGTCAGGGAAACCGGGCGGATGACGACCACGTCAAGCAGCTGGATGGGGATGGCGATGATGAGCACCGGTGCCGGAACGCCCTGAGGGATGCATTCCTTCTTCAGGTAAGTGAAGAAGCCCTGCTCACGGCAGGCGGTGCGCCAATACTGCACGAAAGTCCACAGCGCGAATGCCAGCGGCATCATGATCGTCGCGGTGGCGGCGATGTTCATGCCGGGGATGATGCCACAGATGTTGAACAGCAGGATCGTGAAGAACAGCGTGGTGATCATGGGGACGTAACGCTTTCCTCGCGTCTCGCCCATCACCTCGTACACGATCTTCTCGCGCACGTATTCGATGCCCCACTCGATGAAGCCCTGCCAGCGGCTGGGGATGAGTTTCGCCTTGGCGGCGCTCACTCCGAGCACGACCAACATGATGACCACCATGACCAGGCGCACCAGGATGATGCGGTTGATGGCGAATGGGGTACCGGCGAAAAGGATCTCCGGGGGAAGGAATTCATCAACGGTGGGGATCTCCGGCCCGTTCGCGGCAAGTGTGAGCCCGGACATTAGCGTCTCGTGCATTCTTCGCGCCTCCTACTTCTTCATGCCTGTTGCCAGTTTATCCCCAAACAACTTGTCAATGTGACCGGTCGGTAACATCTCCAGTCATCTCGGTTCGGCTCGCGGGCTCATGTCGGCAGGGCGCAAATCGAGGGGATTCAAACTGCCTCATCGGCATCCAATCTCGAATGGCTAGGTGATGATTATTCGCCATCTCGTAGACGAACGCAACGGGGACGACGGCAAATCGTGATTTTGCACGGATTCGCTCGGCGTTTCGCATATGGCCGAATCACGCGATGTTGACAAAAACGCAATTTATGTTAGTGCTCACATCCCCGACATGACAACGTTTTCCGTCTTTTTCCCGGCGCCGCGGAATAATCCAAAAATGTCCACAGAGAGAACTTTCACGTTCACATTATGGACGCTTTTATGGTCATATGGCGGATTCTTGAAGGTCAATATACGAATCGGCGACGTCCGAAATCGCGTTTCGGGCGCCGCCGGTTCATATCGTCAGGCAACACCGGCCTGTCATACGATGCACATCACCGCTCGTGGACCACACCGTAACCGTCCTGTTCGAACGGATGGAAATCGTCGGCGCGGGGGCCGGCCGGCTCATGCCGGATCGCGCGATCGGTACCGAGCTTCTTATGGGCCCTGAGCTCCGGCACTTCGGTCAGATCGTACGGCGTGGTCTGATACACCCAGTTCAGCCAGTTGCGCCACAGCAGGTTCGCGTGCGCTCGCCAGGCGAACAGCGGCTCCAGTTTCGGATCGTCATGCGGGAAATAGTTCTTCGGGAACGGCACGTTCGTCATGCCCTTGGCCATATCGCGCTCATACTCCTCGGCGAGCGTCATCTTGCCATACTCCCAATGGCCCAGCGCGAACACTTCGGAGAAATCGCGCGTGGCGATCAGGCCAGGGCCGGATTCCGGGCCCCAAGTCAGAATCTGCAAATCGGGATTGGCGCGCACATCACGCTCGTCGACCCCGGCGAGACGGGAATGCGGCTGCAGCGCGATCTCGTCGAAACCGTTGGTCAGGAAGCAGTATTCGTCCTGCAGGTACTGCGGGAAAACGCCGAAGATCTTCTCAGGCAGATCCACCTTATGCACGCCGTAACGTTCGTACAGCGCACCCATCGCGCCCCAGCACAGGTACATGGTGGAGAACACGTGCGTGGAGGCCCAGTCGAGGATCCGCTGGAATTCCTCCCAGTAGTCGACCTGCTCGAAGGGCATGTGCTCCACCGGGGCGCCCGTCACCACGAAACCGTCGTAATAGTTGTCCTTCAACGCGTCCAGGGTCTCGTAGAATTTCACGAGATGGTCGGCGGACACGTGCGTCGCCTCATGCGTGGAGGTCTTCATGAAGTCGATCTCGACCTGCAGCGGACTTTTCGAGATGAGCCTGAGCAGCTGCGTTTCAGTTTCGATCTTCTTCGGCATCAGATTCAGGATCACCAGCCTCAGCGGGCGAACACGCTGCCGCTCCGCCTCGGGCTTCTCCAACGCGAAGATACGCTCCGAATCGAGGATGGCTCTGGCCGGAAGGCCACTGGGAATCTTGATAGGCATGTTTTACATTATGCAGCGCACCATGCCAAGCGGCCCGGAATCATTCACGACACGCGCGGAGTTGACATGCGCATCCATCCGCTTATGATTGATAGAGCTGTCTAAAAGACAAGCCATCGCGGGGTGGAGCAGCTCGGTAGCTCGCTGGGCTCATAACCCAGAGGTCCATGGTTCAAATCCATGCCCCGCTACCAATGGAAGGCCGGGAATCGCAAGGTTCCCGGCCTTTGTCATATCCTCACGTCGCCGTGGGGCGATTCGCCGTAACCGTTCGCTACATATCCATTGCGATATCCATTGCGATCACATCACAGCGATTCGCGCCGGTGGGCCATGACCAGGATGAGCAGACCCGCAGCGAACGCCATCACCGCCATGACGATGGCGAAAGCGACATCGCTGCCCGTCGAAGCCAGCGGCGACTCCGGCTCCTCAGACTCCTCGACCACCTCATCAACAGGCTCCTCAGGCTCTTCCGGCTCATCCTCCTCCGGTTCCTCGACCACCCTCGCCTGCTCCCACTGATCGTCGTAGGCGCTGGCTGCGGGCATGACACGATCATCGCCGGGGAACGTCCACACGAACGCATACCAGCCATGCTCCTCGGCAACGATATTCACCGGATTGCCATGCGCGTCCAACGCTCCGGCACCAACCCGGATGCGCCCGTTCCTGGCCGGCACATCCCACGTGCCGACCAGCTTGTGATGCTCATCCTCCCGCGGCACCTCCGCGCCGGACGGACGGTACTCGTCATCGCTGCCCGGGTCATCCCTATCGCCGGACCACCACACGCTCACCTGCGCATACTCCTCGTCGGCACCGATGCCGAACTCCTCATTCCCCTTGAATTCCCCATGATCTTCGGGGAATCCGTTCACGGTGATGGTGTCGCTGAGCTGCGCGCCCAATGACGGGCTGTGCTCGGTGATCGTCGACTCCACTTCCACCTTGGAACGGTTCACATTGGTTTCCTGCGCCTCAAGGAACATGCTGACGACATCCTTCGTAACGTATTCACGGGCCTTTTCCGACTGTTCGGAAGCGTCGAACGCCCACACCCACGTGCCGATGCCGCCACTAGTCGGCGTACGGTACTGCGCATCGCCGCCCGGCTGCGTCACGGCGGTGACGGTCACGCTCTGCCCCGGACCGGTGAACGCGGCGGAACCGTACGCCGCAGGCTTATGCCCACGCTTCGCGATGCGTTCAAGGAACGTCTCGACGTTTTCGCCATCCCCCGGCCGCAGCGGATCGCCCAGCTCGTCGGCGCGAATCGAATCGAAGTAGTATCCCTTGGCCTGCAATTCCAAGCCGTCCGGCCAATGACTGTCGGCACCGGTCACGGAGGACGTGACCTCATCGCTCACCGTCTCACCGGCATCCACGATCTTCTTGGAGGCGACCGTGGTCACGCCGGGCGTGAAATCCTTACGCACCTTGAACACGATGCCGTCGCCCGACACCTGGCTTTGACTGCCATAGCACGCGTAATCCTGGCTGCTCACCAACTGCATTACGCTCGGCACCTCATACTGCGTATCCACCGTCACTTCGCCGGCACCGGTGGCATGCCACGTGTGACGGATGGCCGAATCACCCGAAACGCCGCTCACCGACTGCCCGCCGCCATCGAACCGCGCCGGGCCGCTCAACTTGACCACATAAGGAACGCCCGCGAGCGCCCTGCCGTCGCTTTTCACCAGAACATCCACCCAGCCGGAACGCTTGCCTTCCACCATCTGGCTGGAAACATGCAATCCCATCGGCAAATTCACGCCGGCTTCGCTCCACAGGCGATCGGCAATCGCACCCAGATCCGGGTATTGTGCGGAAATGACCGCCCAATGGCGTGCCCACGCCTGCACATCGAGTTCCATATACCTATGTACCAGCACGCCGATGGCGGCGTGCGTCTTCGCATCACGACTGTTCTGGTAGCGGTTCGCCAGCCAGGCGATGCGACGCACATTCCCGTTGTCCGCCACCGGGCGGCCTGTCGAATAGTCGCTGCTGGAAGTCGCGCCCGCCTTCATGCAGTATGCGAGCCTGCCGTCGGGCAGCTGCCTGATCGCACCGATATGCACATCCATGCCGTCGATACGATACGGCAGATTCGTGCCGGGCGGCGGGTAGTTCAACGTCGCCGCGAACGCGTTCGCCGACGGGCCCATCATCATCACGAACGCGATGACGGCTGCCGCCAGCATGGAAAGGTAGCGCCATGGTCTTATGGCCATATTCTTCCTCCTATATACATGGTGTCGCCCGGCCGCATTGCCGGGGCTACCACCGAGACTGCCAGATTTCGCCCGCCGACCCCACGGTTTTCAACCCCTGTGGTCGGAACCCCCTTCGCCGGGCGTGTTGTGGATAACTCCCAGCCCCGGTTATGCACATTCCGCCGTTCGCGGCATGCAATATATGAAGTTGTCCACAACGACGGGGGTACTGTCCACAAACTCGTCCACATCCTTCGACGACCCCGCACATACAATAGGAGGGAAATCATTTATGAGTAGCAAGGAGAAGGCTGCCATGTCGACGAAGACCACTGAGAATACAGCGGGGAAGAGCGCGGAGTCATCCGCGAAAACGACGACCGGTGCGGCGAAGCGCACCACGACGAGGAAGACCAGGCGTACCGCCAAGACGACGCCCGTGATCCAGGGCGAAGCCCCGGCTCCCGTCATCCCCGTCACCGAACCCGGCCAGTTCGGCCGTGTCAACGTGATGGACATCACCCCGAACGAGGAGCGCGGCGTCTTCCCGGCGCGCGTGGAGCTCGGCGAAGCGTTCGATGTCACCGCGCAGGTGTTCATCGAAGGACGCACCAAGGTCGGCGCCACCGCCGTGGTGCGCAATCCGCGCGGCAAGGAAATGCTGCGACTGCCGATGACGTGCGTGAACCCGGGTCTGGACCGTTGGACCGTGACGTTGAAGTGCGGCGAGCGCAGCGACGTCAAGCCGTGGGAGGACGGTTTCGCCAAAGTAAAGCGTCAGCTCGGCGAGTGGACCGTCACCGTGGAAGGCTGGGAAGACACCTATCTTTCCTGGCTGCACGACGCCACCATCAAGGTGGAGGTGAACGACGATGTGGAGAACGCGCTGATCTCCGGCTCCCAGCTGCTCGCACGCTGGGCGCTCGCCGATGATTCCAAGCTCAACGCCCGCCAGCGCAAGACGCTGGAGACCGCCGCGGCCACCATGGCCGACACCTCCCTCTCCCCCGAGGAGCGTCTCGCCGCCGCCACCGACAACGCGATCACCGAACTGCATGCGTCGAACCCGCTGCGCGACGGCCTGTCGCCGAGCGCCCCGCAGCGTTTCAAAGTGGAACGTCCGAAGTCCAGCTTCGCCGCGTGGTACCAGTTCTTCCCGCGTTCCGAAGGCGCGACCTTCGACACGGAAACCGGCAAGATCAAGCAGGGCACGCTGGTCACCGCGCTGTCCGGTCTGGAACGTGCGAAGGCGGAAGGCTTCGATATCGTCTATCTGCCGCCGATCTTCCCGATCGGTGTGACCAACCGCAAGGGCCGCAACAATGCGCTGGTGGCTGGTCCCGACGATCCGGGCTCCCCGTTCGGCATCGGTTCGGAGCTGGGCGGCCATGACACCGTGGATCCGCTGCTGGGAACCATGGATGATTTCAAGGCGTTCTGCGCCCGTGCGCATGAGCTCGGCCTGGAGGTCGCGCTTGATTTCGCGCTGCAGTGCTCCCCCGATCACCCGTGGGTCAAGCAGCATCCGAACTGGTTCCGCACCAAGCCCGACGGCACCATCGCATTCGCCGAGAACCCGCCGAAGAAGTATCAGGACATCTATCCGATCGACTTCAACGCCGACATGGCCGGCATCGAGAAGGAAGTCGAACGCATTATGAACCTGTGGATCGCTGCCGGCGTGACCATCTTCCGCGTCGACAACCCGCACACCAAGCCGGTGCGTTTCTGGCAGGACGTCATCGCCGCGGTCACGAAGAAGCACCCCGAAGTGCTGTTCCTGGCCGAAGCGTTCACCCGTCCCGGCATGATGCGTGCGTTGAGCTACGTGGGCTTCACCCAGTCGCACTGCTACTTCCCGTGGCGTAACACCAAGGAGGAGCTCGAAAAGTACCTGCTGGAAACCAACGGCGACGACGGCTACTACCAGCACAACACCTTCTGGCCGACCACGCCCGACATCCTCACCGACTATGTGCGCGACAACGGCGTGGCAGGCCATGCCGTCCGCGCGGTACTGGCCGCCATGGGCAGCCCGAGCTGGGGCATCTACAACGGCTTCGAACTCGTGGAGAACAAGCAGCGCCCCGGTTTCGAGGAGCAGATCGACAACGAGAAGTACGAGGTCAAGGTGCGTGACTGGGAGGATGCCGACAAGTACGGCATCGCCGAGCTGCTGACCAGCCTGAACAGGATCCGCCGCGAGTACGCCGACGTGTTCAGCTACCACAATGTGAGCATCCTGCCGTCGTCCGACCCGAACATCCTCGCGTTCGCCCGCCACACCCCCGCCGAACTGACGAGCACCGGCAAGGCCGAAACGCTGGTCGTGGTGGTGAACCTTGACGGTCATAACGCGCATCAGTCGGAAGTGCATCTGGAACTGCCCGATTTCGACATCGACCCGCAGTGGGGCGCGCATATGCGCGAGGAGCTCACGGGCCGCGATTTCGCGTGGAGCTGGGACAACTTCGTCTCGCTCGCCCCGTGGGCCGACGTCGCGCACGTGTTCCACGTCGTCCGCTGATGTCGCTGATGTGCTGACGAAAGGCGCATGACGTTGCGCTCCGAGGCTCGGTCTTCCAAGCGCAACCGCCACCATAAAGCGGGTGGCCGAATCGTTGATCCCGATTCGGCCACCCGCTTCGTTTACCGTTACCCATGACGTGCCTGCCGTACTTCGGTGGAAAGAGGTATTGTGGGTAACGGAAATACAACCTGCCCCATCTCAAGGAGAAACGAAATGGCAGAAACCTTCAACGTCGTGGTGGAGATTCCGCGCGGCTCCAAGAACAAGTACGAAGTCGACCACGAGACGGGCCGCGTGTTCCTGGACCGCACCCTGTTCACCTCCATGGGTTACCCGGATGACTACGGCTACATCGACGGCACCCTGGGCGAGGACGGCGATCCGCTGGACGCGCTGGTCATGATCCCGAACTCCGTGTTCCCGGGTTGCGTGGTCGAGTGCCGCGCCGTCGGTCTGTACCACATGGTGGACGAGGCCGGTGGAGACGACAAGGTCCTGTGCGTGCCCGCCGACGTGCGTTTCGACGACATCAAGGACGTCGAGGACGTGTCCGAGTACCACAAGGCTGAAATCAAGCACTTCTTCGAGCAGTACAAGGCCCTGGAACCGGGCAAGGAA
This sequence comes from Bifidobacterium pongonis, assembly GCF_019331805.1. Classification (GTDB taxonomy): domain Bacteria; phylum Actinomycetota; class Actinomycetes; order Actinomycetales; family Bifidobacteriaceae; genus Bifidobacterium; species Bifidobacterium pongonis. The sequence goes on along the minus strand of NZ_JAHBBE010000009.1, from coordinate 23,751 downwards.
GTGCTGCCCGGCGATTACTGGACCGGCGCCGCCAAGGCCGAAGAGGAGATCGTCGCCGCCCGCAAGCGTCTTGCCGAAAGCGAGAAGTGATCGACCGGAATGACCGACGATTCCGCCGCATGATGGCGGGAGAACCGGCAGACCGTATCGCCGCATAATGGGAAACCGCTCTTGTTTCAAGGGCGGTTTCTGCGTATCATGTGCCCTTGTAGTTGACGACATGCGAACAGTATTCGCTGAATTCAAAGCCCGCCTCCGGTGAGGCAGTTCTATGTCGGTACCCCTAGGCGTAGGCGGTTCACCCCGTCGAGGCCCATCCCGTGGGGAGACCGGCGGGATGAACCTTTGTTCAAACCTATGTTGCAGACATTTCTTATCGCAATTTCCGTATCCATGGACGCGTTCGCCGTCTCCATCGGCAAGGGATTGACCGTCAGGAAGCTCCGTGTGGTGGACGCGTTGAAAAGCGCCCTGTGGTTCGGCGGTTTTCAGGCGTTGTTCCCCATACTCGGCTATTTCGCGACCTCCACGTTCAGTCAATACGTGACCGCCGTGGATCATTGGATCATCTTCTTCCTGCTCATGCTGATCGGCGGCAACATGGTGCGTGAGGCGTTCGAGGAGGATGAGGAGAACGCCAAGGAGACACCGGAATTCGACTGGCATCACATGATGCCGATCGCGTTCGTCTGCAGTATCGATGCGTTCGCCGTCGGCGTGAGCTTCGCGTTCATGAACCTCAACATCTGGCTGTCGGCGGCCATCATCGGCGTGACGACCGGCCTGTTCGCGGTTGCCGGACTGTGCATCGGCAGGCTGTTCGGCTCGCATTGGCAGAAGCCGGCGCAGATCATCGGCGGTTTCGTGCTGATGCTCATCGGTCTGAAGGTATTGCTTCAGCATCTCAGCATTATCGGCTTCTGAGCGCTTTCGAATCTCGGGCAAGCCCCGGGCAAACACCGAGAGAAGACAAAACCGGTACGGGCGGGTACCGGCATACGAAAAGGCCTGCGGTTCATTCACTGAACCGCAGGCCTTTCATCTTGCGAATTCGTATCTATCCGCGCGGATCACCAACCGACAATCTGAACCAGCAGCGCGGCGGCGAACACCACCAGACCGAACAGCATCACCGGCAGCATGGCCACGCCGATCCACGGTTCACGCGCGTCCTCGGCGGGGTCGAGCTCCTTCATCCAGAACACCGAAGCGTAGGCGAGTAGCAGCGCCACCACGACCATCGCCACGACCAACGCGACGAATTTCCCGGTGATCGCCTTGCTCCCTGCGAACTGGCCGGTGACCACGACGTACGGGAGGAACACCCAGCCCGCCAGCGAAATCGACGCGGCACCGCCGGTCACGCAATGCGACAATGCACGAATCAGATGCGAGCGCTCCTCGCGCAGCATCTGACGCCCGAACGACACCACGGTCAGCAGGACGAGCAGTCCCGCGACCGCCGCCGCCCAGCACATCATCGGATACGTGTTGCGCAGAAGCTCATCGTTCATGATCTTCTCGTTCGAAGGAACCAGTTTCTCACCGAGCGTGGTGGAAACGAACACCAACGACAGCAAACCGGCCACGACGCCGATGATGCGATCGGCCAGACCAGCGCGGAACGGCCAGCATACGTGGAATGCGACCAGTACCACCAACGCGACGGCCGCAAGGCCGTACACCACCATTCTCGACATCGGACCGCCAATGGCGGACAGCAGCAGCGCCACTACGATGAACACCGCATACGCCGCAGCCTGCACGCCCAACATTCGTGCGCACCCGGCGCCTCTTTTCTCCACGGTTTCGCTCATGTCAACTCCAGATTCTCGTTCAGCACTCCCCTTATCCTACTCAATACCCCCACACGCCTTACATGTTCTAAACAAAAGGGGTGCATTCTGGTATGTAGCGTGCGTCGTGCGTGTCCACGATGTGCGCGTAAAATATCCACAAATCGACAAGCAAACCGAAACAGGGGGTTTGACGTGACTGATCTGACGCTTATGACGTCCGCCAGCAACCCCGCTTCCGTGCTGCCTTCACTCGCGTTGCTCTCCCATCGCATTCGCGTTCTTCCGATGGATGCCGCCAGTCTGGTGAAGATGCCTGAAAGCACGATTCTTTTCCTTGATGCGCGCGACGATCTGGCCACGGCCAAGACGCTGTGCAATCTCATCCATGCTTCCGGCCTTTCCACGCCCATCGTGCTGGTGCTCACCGAAGGCGGATTCACCGTGGTCAACTCGCAATGGGGCATTGCGGACGTGGTGGTGGCCACCGCTTCACCGGCCGAAGTGGAAGGCCGTCTGAGGCTCGTTTCCGAGCGTGGCAATGCGCCGGCGAATACGCTTCCCGCCACCGATGGCGGAAGCTCCGCGGCGGACGGGCAGATTCGTTCCGGCGATCTGATCGTGGATACGAACGGCTACACCGCTTCCTTGCACGGCCATCCGATCGATTTGGCGTACAAGGAGTTCGAATTGTTGAAATATCTTGTGCAGCATCCCGGGCGTGTGTTCACCCGCGCCCAGCTGTTGCAGGAGGTGTGGGGCTACGACTATTACGGCGGCACCCGTACCGTCGACGTGCATATCCGTCGTCTGCGCGCCAAGCTCGGCGGCGAATACGAGCATCTCATCGGCACCGTGCGTAATGTGGGCTACCGTTTCGACCCGCCGGACGAGGAAAGCGAAGAGTCCGCGGCGAAGTCGGCGTCCCTGCCTTCCGGCGAATGACGGGCGCCGAATCGCGCAAGGCGCGTCTGGAACGCATGCACGCGCAGTATGCCATACTGTGCGAAACCTACCCGGAACCCAAGTGCGCGTTGCATTTCGAAACACCGTTGCAGTTGCTCATCGCCACGGTGTTGAGTGCCCAAACGACCGATAAGCGCGTCAACACCGTCACTCCCGAACTGTTCGCCACCTACCCGACCTGCCGCGATCTGGCGGCGGCCAATCCGGAGGATGTGGAACGCATCATCCATCCGCTCGGATTCCACCGTTCGAAAACCAAGCATCTGCTCGGATTGGCCCAGGCGTTGGACGAGCGTTTCGACGGCACCGTGCCGAACACCATGGACGAGCTGATCTCACTGCCCGGCGTGGGGCGGAAAACCGCGAACGTGGTGTTGGGCAACGCATTCCACATTCCGGGATTCCCCGTGGACACCCATGTGATGAGAGTCACCGGGCGGTTGCGCTGGCGCAGCGACTGGCGGAAGGCGAACCCCGATCCCGCACACGTCGAACAGGAAATCACAGCCTGCTTCCCACCCGACCAATGGACCGACCTGAGCCACCGGCTGATCCTGCACGGACGCGCCATCTGCCACGCCCGCAAACCGGATTGCGGCCTCTGCCCACTCGCCGACTCCTGCCCTTCGGCACTGTGACCAGCGCCGTTTCGCGCTGTGAGCGTACCGGCATGGTCTGCCATCACGCCGGTACGTTACCCACACCGATACACTGGGATATATGTCGAACATGCCGCAGAACCATGAGTCCTCAAACCGCGCACACACCAGCAACCAGCTGATCCGCTGGCTCATCTTCCTTGGCATCTCGGCGGTGCTCGCCCTAGTCATATTCGTAGCCATCCCGGCGGTCACGCACCGCAGCCTGCTCGGCAACACCGACGAAACGGGAGGCGCCCTCACCGTAGGCATCACCGACGCGCCCCAAACGCTCGACATCCGCACCACCGACAGCGACTCGCTCAACCGCGTACTCATCGGCAACGTCTACCGCACGCTGCTCGACCGCGACAAAGACAACAAGATCACCGCCGGACTCGCCTCATCCTGGACCACGTCCGACGACGGCCTCACACTCACCTTCACCCTGCGCAACGGCATACGATTCGCCAACGGTCACCCCCTCGACGCATCCAACGTCGTCTGGTCGCTGCAACAGGCGGTCACGAACAAGTGGCCCGGCGCGGACACCGATCTGGCGGCGCTCGCCTCCGTGACCAATCCGAACGCCACCACCGTGGTCATTTCGCTGAAGCACCCGGACGCCACGCTGCCGCGCACGCTCAGCGGCCGTCTCGGCATCGTCTACGACAGCACCGCGAACATCGACTACACCAAACAAACCATGGGCGCCGGCCCCTACACGGTGCACAGCTTCAAGCCCGGCAAACAGGTCGTGCTCACCGCAACCGACGGTTCCACCGCCAAAACAAGCACCGTCACCTTCGACAACTACGCCGATGACCAGGCGCTGATGAAAGCCACGCAGGACGGCGGCATCGACCTCGCGCTGCCGGCCGATCCGGCCTCCACGAAAAGCTTCGACAACAACGAGAGCTTCCGTGTCGACACCGGTACCAGCGAATCCAAAGTCGTCTTGCTGTACAACAACGACGCCGACTCCATCTTCTCCGACGAGCAGGCGCGTATGGCGTTGCGCATGATCCTCGACAAGACCGCGCTGGCAAAGGACCGTTCCGACGTGGCGCAAGTGCTCGGTGGGCCGATCGGACCGCTCGAACCCGGTTACGAGGATCTCACCGGTCTCATCGCCCACAATGCGGACAGGGGCCGTCAGCTCATCAACTACTTCGCCTCAAGCTATGTGGGCACGCTGAAACTCGTGACCGACGAAACCTACGAATCGTTGGCGAACCAGATCGCACAACAGCTGCAGGAACAGGGCATTTCGGTCGAAGTGTCGGCGCTCGGCGCGAACGGCGTGCGGGACAGCATCAGCAAGCGCAACTTCCATCTGCTGCTCACCACCGTCGGCGCCGAAGGCACCGCGAGTTTCGCCGACCCGAACGGCACATCGCACTACACGAACGCGGACGCGCAGGCGCAATACACGCAGGCCGTGCAGGCGACCACCCAGCAGGCATACGAGGACGGGCTGAAGACGTACGCGCGCACGGTCAGCGGCACCGCGGCCAGCGACTGGCTGTACGCACGCAAGACGGCCATCGTCGCCTCCACGCAGCTCGCCGGATACTCGGCGCAGATGGTCGACGAACGCCTACCCCTCGCCAACATCGCCAAGCAATGACCGTTCCCGTCCCGCTAGGGCGGAAAATGGCGCTTTCTTGTCATGCAAAAGCCTTAAACTGGCGCGTATGACTGAAGCCAAATCCATCGACGCAAATCTGACCCCGCTGCCCGACAAGGTCGGCGTGGACGGTCTGGAAGACAAGTGGCGTGCCGTCTGGGACGACAACGGCACCTACAAGTTCAACAACACCAGCGACCGCAAGGCCGTATACTCCATCGACACCCCGCCGCCCACCGTTTCGGGCCACCTGCACGTCGGTCACGTGTTCTCCTACACGCATACCGACGTCATCGCGCGTTTCAAGCGCATGCAGGGCTACGACGTGTTCTACCCGATGGGCTGGGATGACAACGGTCTGCCGACCGAACGCCGCGTGCAGAACTACTACGGCGTGCGCGTGGACACGTCCCTGAAGTACGACCCCGATTTCAAGCCGCCGTTCGAAGGCACCGACGGCAAGAAGATCGACGCCAAGGACCAGGTGCCGATCTCCCGTAAGAACTTCATCGAGCTGTGCGAAAAGCTCACCGCCCAGGACGAAAAGCAGTTCGAAGCCCTGTGGCGCTCCCTGGGCCTGTCCATCGACTGGTCCCAGACCTATCACACCATCGGCAAGCACCCGCAGCGCGTGGCGCAGAAGGCGTTCCTGCGCAATCTGGCCCGCGGCGAGGCCTACCAGAAGGACGCCCCCGGCCTGTGGGACGTGACCTTCCAGACCGCAGTGGCCCAGGCCGAGCTGGAATCCCGCGAATACCCCGGCTTCTACCACAAGGTCGCCTTCCGCTTCGAAGACGGCACCCCGATCTACATCGAAACCACCCGCCCCGAACTGCTGGCCGCCTGCGGCGCACTGATCGCGCACCCGGACGACGAGCGTTACAAGCAGTACTTCGGCCAGTACGTGTACTCGCCGCTGTTCCACGTCAAGGTTCCGATCCTCGCCCACAAGGCCGCGGAAATGGACAAGGGCGCGGGCATCGCCATGTGCTGTACGTTCGGCGACGTCACCGACGTCGAATGGTGGCGTGACCTGAAGCTGCCGCTGCGTTCCATCATCCAGCGCAACGGACGCATCGTCATGGACGTGCCGGACTGGATCGAAGACGAGGAAGGCCGCAAGATCTTCGAAGAGACGGAAGGCAAGACCACCTTCTCCGCCCGCAAGATCATCGTCGACCACCTGCGCGAATCCGGCGACCTGGACGGCGAACCGACGCCGACCAAGCGTATGACGAACTTCTACGAGAAGGGCGACAAGCCGCTGGAAATCGTCACCTCCCGCCAGTGGTACCTGAAGAACGGCGGCACCGACGAGAAGCTGAACGCCGAACTCATCGAACGCGGCAAGGAACTCAACTTCCACCCCGATTTCATGCGCGTGCGCTACGAGAACTGGGTGCACGGCCTGAACGGCGACTGGCTGATCTCCCGCCAGCGCTTCTTCGGCGTCCCGTTCCCGCTGTGGTACCCGGTGAAGGAAGACGGCACCCCGGATTACGATCACCCGATCACCCCGAGCGAAGACATTCTGCCGATCGATCCGACCGACGATGTGCCGGAAGGCTACACCGAGGACCAGCGTGACGTGCCCGGCGGCTTCACCGCCGAGCCCGACATCATGGACACCTGGGCCACCTCCTCCCTCACCCCGCAGATCGTGACCCGTTGGGAGGAGCCGGGCGAAGAGAACCAGGCGATCTTCAACGCCACCTTCCCGATGGATCTGCGCCCGCAGGGTCAGGACATCATCCGCACTTGGCTGTTCTCCACCGTGGACCGCGCGCATCTTGAAAACAAGTGCCTGCCGTGGGCCAACGCGACCCTGTCCGGCTGGATCCTCGACCCGGACCACAAGAAGATGTCGAAGTCCAAGGGCAACGTCGTGGTGCCCGACAAGCCGATCAAGCAGTTCGGCGCCGACGCCGTGCGCTACTGGGCCGCGGCCGCGCGCCTCGGCCTGGACGCCACCTACGACGAAGGCCAGATGAAGATCGGCCGTCGACTCGCCATCAAGCTGCTCAACGCCACCAAGTTCGCGCTGGCGATCGGACGCGAGGATGAGAACCATCATGTGGCCGAAGCCGCGACCGCGACCTGGAACCCGGCCGACGTGACCGAGCCGCTGGATCGCGCCGCAATGGCGAAGATGGCTCTGGTGGTACGCGAAGCCACCACGGCTCTGGAATCCTACGAGCATTCCAAGGCGCTGGAAGCCATCGAGAACTACTTCTGGCAGTTCTGCGATGACTACATCGAGCTGGTGAAGAACCGCGCCTACGGCACCGCCGATTCCACCGGCAACGTGCCGAGCGAGGCCGCGGTCAAGTCCGCACGCACGGCTCTGGGCCTGGGCCTCGACGCCTTCGCCCGCCTGCTGGCGCCGTTCCTGCCGTACGCCACCGAAGAGGTGTGGAGCTGGATGCATGCCGGCGAAGGCTCCGTGCACCGCGCCGCATGGCCGACCCCGGACGTGTACGAGGCCGCCGCGTTCAAGGTCGCGCCGGAACTGCTGAACCATGCCGGTGAGGCTCTGGCCGCGCTGCGTGGCATCAAGTCCAAGGCGAAGGTCTCCATGAAGACCCCGATCCTCTCCGTGACCCTGGGTGTGGCCGACGATGTGCGCGACTCCATCCAGAACGCGCTGGGCGATATCGCCGAAGCCGGACGCGTGGTCGGCAAGATCAGCTTCGCCGGTGCCGTCGCCGCGGTGAAGGCCGCGAAGGCCACCGCCGACGCCGCTAAGGACGCCCTGAACAAGGCCAAGACGGAGACCGAGGCCGCAGCCGAAGTCATCGTCGAGGAATCCGAACTCGGCGAGCCGCCGGCCAAAAAGCCTAAGAATAAGTAGGTAGCCTGCGCTGCGTGGCCGGCGGCCTTCGCAGCACAGCTGCTTAGAGGTTAAGCGTAATGTTGAGGCCCTTCGTTCCAGACGGAACGAAGGGCCTCAACATATCGCTTCAAAAACGCGCTGTATGGCGGCCTGACGGTCACGCGAACACGTCGAGCACGCCCGGGTCTCCCCCGGCGTCGGCGATGCGCTGATGGCGCTTTTTGGCCTCCGTGACCACGAACTCGCGGTACATTTCCGCGATCTGCGGATCCAATCCCGCATCGACGGCGATGCGGTGCAGACGTTCGATCTGATAATCCTCACGCTTGGTGTCTTCCGGGGCGAATCCGGCGTTCGCCTTCAGCACGCCGACCTGCGAGGTGGCCTTGAAGCGTTCCGCAAGCAGCGAGACGATCGCGGAATCGATATTGTCGATGGATTGGCGCAACTCCTTGATCTTCGCCACCGCACGGGCCGTTTCCGGGTGTTGCTCGGCCTGTGCCGAATCGATGGTGGTCTTCTGCCAGTCGCTATGTTCGGAATCACTCATACGTGCAAGCCTACCCCACCGAATGGCCACGCAAGGTTTCCGATCGCACCGGATGTACCGGGCGCACGCGCGGAAACCGCCGGAACGGGTGCCGATACGCAAAAGGCGGGCCCGGCATATGCCGGAACCCGCCGTTACGATCCACCTGTGGAACCTGAAGGTCTCACCGTTCAGTCAAGCTGTTCGGTCAGCAGTTCAGCCGTGCGATCAGTTGCCGTTGGTGGCGTTGCTCGCGTTGGCCTGCTGCACGATGGCCGCCAGGAAATCGCGGTTGGACGCGGTCTTCTTCAGACGCGGCACCAAGGTCTGGTAGGCCTGCTCGGCCTCCATGCCGCCGAAGAGGCGACGCAGACGGTAGATGATCGGCAGTTCCTGCGGATCGGTGATGAGCTCCTCGCGGCGGGTGCCGGAGGCGTTCACGTCGATGGCGGGGAACATGCGCTTTTCGGCCAGTTCGCGGCTCAGACGCAGTTCCATGTTGCCGGTGCCCTTGAACTCCTCGAAGATCACCTCGTCCATCTTGGAACCGGTCTCCACCAGCGCGGAGGAGATGATGGTCAGGGAGCCGCCGTTTTCGATGTTGCGGGCCGCGCCGAAGAACTTCTTCGGCGGGTACAGCGCCTGCGCGTCCACACCGCCGGACAGGATGCGCCCGGAAGCCGGGGCCGCGATGTTGTAGGCGCGGGCGAGACGGGTCATGGAGTCGAGCAGCACGACCACGTCCTGGCCGAGCTCCACCAAGCGCTTGGCGCGTTCGATGGCCAGTTCGGCCACGATGGTGTGGTCGGAGGCCGGGCGATCGAAGGTCGAGGAGATGACCTCGCCCTGCACGGTACGCTCCATGTCGGTGACTTCCTCGGGGCGTTCGTCCACCAGCACGACCATGAGGTGCACTTCGGGGTTGTTGGTGGTGATGGCGTTGGCGATGTTCTGCAGGGTGATCGTCTTGCCGGCCTTCGGCGGGGACACGATCAGGCCACGCTGGCCCTTGCCGATCGGCGACACGATGTCCATGATGCGGCCGGTGAGCTTGTTCGGCGTGGTTTCCTGCTTGAGGCGCTCCTGCGGGTACAGCGGGGTGAGCTTGTTGAACTGCGGGCGGCCCATGGATTCCTCGACGCTCATGCCGTTGATGGAATCGATGGACTGCAGCGGCACGAACTTCTGACGCTGGTTGCGACGTTCGCCCTCGCGGGGTGCGCGGATCGCGCCATGCACGGCGTCGCCCTTGCGCAGACCGTACTTCTTGACCTGACCCATCGAAACATACACGTCGTTCGGGCCGGGCAGGTAGCCGGAGGTGCGCACGAACGCGTAGGATTCCAGCACGTCGACGATGCCGGCCACCGGCACGAGATCGGTCTGCTGCTCATTGCGCTCGGCGCGGTCGTTGTTGCGGTCGTTGCGATCATTGCGATCGGCACGATCGTTGCGGACGGATTCGCGGTTGTCGCGATCCGCACGCTCATCGCGATCGTTACGGTCGTTGCCACGGTCACGGCGGTCATCGCGATCCTCGAAATCACGGTTGCGACCACGCAGACGGCGACCACGGCGGTCGGTGCGATCGCCACGATCGGCACGATCCTCGCGGGTTCGACGCGAATCGTCCTCGCCGCGGGATTCCTGCTTGGACGGCAGGGAGGCGAGAATGTCGTCGAGATCGCGTGCGGTTTCCTCGCTCGGCGTATCCTGATCCTTGCGGTGACGGCGACGGCGCACGTTGCCGATGATCACTTCGTCGTCGAACTCTTCGGTGACGCGGCGGCGGGACTTACGCTCACGGCGATCGTCATCCTTCGCGAGGTCAAGATCCAGCGTGGACAGCAGATCCACGGCCTCCTTGGCCGCATCCTTGACGTCCTTGTCCGCAACCTTGCCCGCGGTACGCGCACGCCTGACGATCTTGGACGTTTCGGTCTTTTCCTTAGGCTCGGCCTTGATCTCGGGCTTGGTTTCGCCCTTGGCTTCAGCTGCGGTTTCCGCAGGCTTGGCGGCCTTCGCCTCGGCGGTCTTCTTCGATTCGGCGGTCTTCGCTGCGGCTTCCTTCGTGGCACCGGTCTTCGGCTTCGGCGACTTCACGGTCACGCCGGCGGGCGCTTCGCCACCGGAGCGGGCGGCCTGAAGCGTGGCAAGCAACTCCGGCTTGCGCATGGTGGAGGTGCCGCGCAATCCCATCTGCTTGGCAAGCTCCTTGAGCTCCGGCAATTTCATGCTTTCAAGATCTTGGCTATTGGCCACGTTATATACCTTTCCACAGCATTCGCCAAACACTGGGCCTTGACGATCTGAAGAGTGAATGCGGCTACGCGCCGCGGTAAGAATCCACGGCAACCCATGCACGTGAACTTGCTTTACTGTACAACGCCGCCCCGGACAACGCAACACGCGCCCGAATCATGGCTTCAGGCCGCGCAAATCCCTTGCATGAAGCCGATCAAGCCGCCCATCCGACCTGCCGTATACGGGTGCGCGACCGGCGCGATGACCATACGATCGCTACGGCGCGAATCATATGAAAACGCGCGCCGAAATACTCGACGCGCGTTTTCATATCGACGTTCATATCGACGTTCATATCGACGTTCATATCGACGTTCATATCGACGTTCATATCGACGTTCATATCGACGTTCGAATCGGCGTTCATGCCGATGCCGTACCGACGTTGCCGCCAGCCGATCGATCCGACCGACTACTTCTCCTCGTGGTAGGACTTGTCGGTGTTCACGGACCAGACGTTCTCCTTGGTCTCCTTGCCGGACTTGATGTTGCCGACGGCCTCGATGGCGGTGGCCATGGAGTGGTCCATGTTGTTGTAACGGTGCTGGCCGTTGCGGCCCACGCAGTACAGGTTGCCGAAACCGTCAAGGTAATCGATGACCTCGTCGATGCGATCGTAGGTGTCGAAGTAGGCGGGGTACGCCTTCTTGACGCGTTCGCGGTGGGAGTCGATCACATCCTCGGGGTTCTCGATGACGCCCATGCGCATCAGCTCGGAGACGGCGAACTTCACCGCATCCTCCTCGCTCATGTTCCAGAAGGTGTCACCCTCCTCGCAGAAGTATTCCAAACCGATCCACACGGTGTTGTCGACGTCCTTGACCAGGTACGGGCTCCAGTTGTTGAACACCTGGATGCGGCCGACCTTGTAGCCCGGATCCTGCACGTAGATCCAGCAATCCGGCACGATCGGCGGGTTGCCGAGCGTGGGGATGTCGGTGGTGTTCTCGAGCTTCAGACGGTTGACCAGCAGGCCGACGGTGACGAAGTCGCGGTACGGCAGGCCTTCGGCCACTTCGGTGACGGCTGCGGGGGCGATCTTGGAACCGGTGACGACGGCCTGTTCGTCCTCACCCGCGGCGTCGATGGCCTCGACCAGGTCCTTGACCGGCATGGAGGAGATGAACGTGTCGGCGTTCCACTCGGTGCGGGTGCCGTCGGCGGCCTCGGTCACCACGGAGGCGATATGCCCCTCGTTCTGACGCACTTCGATGACCTTGGCGTCGGTGACGACCTTCACACCGGCGTTGGCGCAGTTGGATTCCACGGTCTCCCACAGCTGGCCGGGGCCGTACTTGGGGTACCAGAATTCCTCGATCAGGGAGGTTTCGACCTCGGAGTTGTCGCGCTTCTTCGGCAGCAGCTTCTGGAAGGCGTTCTTCAGCACGCCCATGATGCTCAGACCCTTGACGCGCTGCGCGCCCCAATCCGCCGAAATCTCGGACGGATGACGGCCCCACAGCTTCTCGGTGTAGCCTTCGAAGAACATCGAATACAGCTTGCGGCCGAAACGGTTGATGTAGAAGTTCTCCAGATTGTCTTCCGGCAGCTTGTGCACCATGGACTTCAGGTAGCTGAAGCCTGCGACCATGGTCAGCTTGAAGCCCATGGCCTTCAGGGTGCCCGCGCTCAGGGAGATCGGGTAATCCAGGAAGTGCTTGTTCCAGTAGATGCGGGAGACGCGGTGGCGCTTGAGCATCACCTTGTCTTCGACCTCGGGGTCCGGGCCGCCCGGCTCCATATCGTGCTCGCGGCCGAGCTTCTTATCGTCATACGAGGGAGCGCCCTGCAGCGGAAGGGTGTTCTTCCACCAATCCATGATGCGGTCGTCCTTCGAGAAGAAGCGGTGGCCACCGATATCCATGCGGTTGCCATTGTGCTTCACGGTACGCGAGATACCGCCGAATTCGTGGGTCTCCTCCAGCACGGTGACGTCGTACTTGTCAGCGCCGCCGTCCTTGATGAGCTCCCAGGCGGCGGTCAGGCCAGCAGGGCCACCGCCGATAATCACTACGGACTGCTTGTCGGTCACGTCCATTCTCCTTACGTCAAATCACGCACATTTTACTAGAGCCGCAGGAGGAAAAGCCGGTTTGTAGCCGAATCGGCATCCTTTCCCCATATATGAGCCTGCAACCGCGTGCTCTTCCCTAGGGTTTCAACTATAGAAGCCACGCCCGCCAAACCGGCGGACGGGAGGAATCAGCCCATGTCGTCGGGTATGTCGATATCCGTTTTCTGCACTTCCTCGACGTTCACATCCTTGAACGTCAGGATGCGCACGTTCTTGACGAAACGGCTCGGGCGGTACACGTCCCACACCCACGCATCCGTCAGCTGCACGTCGAAATAGACGTCCTGACCGGCGGAACGGACGTTGAAATCGACCTTGTTCGCCAGATAGAAGCGACGTTCGGTCTCCACCACGTAGGTGAACAGCTTGATGACGTCACGGTATTCCTTGTACAACGCCAGTTCGGCGTCGGTTTCGTAATTGTCGAGATCTTCGGCGCTCATTCCCTTGCCTTCATGCTTCCATGGCCTTCCGGCCCATGCCATGCCGGGCCTTCGACCCGTCCGGCCATCCGGCCGGATTACCACTGTACCCGTTCGTCTGCCGAGCTTCGCCGGCTGCCCGCCGGTACTCGCCGGTATCTGCCGGTTTACTTGTCGTTGCCGCGCTTGCGACCACGGCCAAGCGTACGCCACCAAGCGCCCTTCGCAGCCTTGCCCTTGCCTTGCGCGTAAGGCCAGTTCGATTCCTCGCCATCGGACATGGCGTCGGGCGAAGCCCCGCCCTTGCCGTCCGTTTCGTCGCCGTCGCGTGCATCGCCTTTCGCATCGGCCACGCGATCGTTGGACTCGCGGATCGGCTTGTCTTGGGCCTTCTCGGCTTCACCGTCCGCATCATCCTGCACCGCGCCCAGCCCCTGCTGGATGGCGATGGAATGCTCGCGGGCGCTCAACGCCTCCTGCACGCCCGGATTGTCTTCGATCACATGCATGCCGAACGCGTCGAGCGAACGGATCGGATCGTACTCGTCCACAAGCGTATCCATGACGATGAGATCCTGATAGCGGTTCTGCGAGGCGTTCCACAGCGCGTCGCGGGACGTACCGGACGGCACGAAACCGAGCGACTGGTACACGGAGACGGCTCGCGTGTTCTGTTCCGGCACGGACACCCAAATGCGGTGCAGGCCGAGACCGGCCGGTTCGGGGGCGAAACCGTAGGTCATCACGCGCGGCATGATGTCGCGGGAATAGCCGCGGCCACGGTAATCCTGGCCGAGAATCACCTGAATGCGGGCGGATCGCGCCCAGCCGTCGATGTCGATGAGGAAGATCATGCCGATCACATTGCCGTTGCCGGCTTCGTCGGTTTCCCCGTCACCGTCGTGATCGCTTTCCGTGATGACCGACCATGCGATGGTACGGCGGGCCTCCGGGTCGCCGACACCGGATTCGGTCGGCGCCTCGCCGAGACTCCAGGCCACGGAACGACGTACCCAGGCGTGCACGGCGGCACGTTCCGCCACGCGATCCTTGCCTGTGATTCCGGAAGCGCCCGGATATGCGTCGATCGCATCCATCGCGTCGAGATCCTCGACGGTCGCCGGACGCAGGCGCACCATTTCGCCGCGTACGGGAGGGATGGTGATACGGGCCGGCAACTCTCGAGATTCCGACTGTGCAGCGTTCTCTGGCATGAGTGTTACATCCTTGTGTCATTACATGTGTGGATTTCCCCACATCCATTCCGACGGTATTCTACCCGACTGGAGGATTACTGGGAACATAACGCGGCGATAGGTGCATAACCGGCACGAACCGGGCGGGATTATGCCGGATTTACACCGGAATTACGCGGGTTTCATGCCGAATCACGCACGAATCACGCGCGAATCGCACGCGGGGTGCGGGCAACACGCCCGAGCGACGGAAACGGGGCGCACACCGAATCGGTATGCGCCCCGCAATCACGGTTCACGGTTCACGGTTCGCCGTTCACGACCCGCCGCGAATCCGTCAATCCTCACTCACTTGAGCTTGCCCATGACCACCTTGGTGACGGCCTTGGCGTCGGCCTGGCCGCGCGTAGCCTTCATCACGGCGCCGATGATCACACCCATCGGCTTCATGTTGCCGCTCTTGAGCTTCTCGACGACATCCGGGTTGGCTGCGAAGGCCTCATCCACTGCCTTGTCGATCAGGCCATCGTCGGACACGACCTTCAGGCCGCGCTTCTCGACGACCTCGCTCGGCGTGCCTTCACCGGCGAGCACACCGGCGACGGTCTGCTTGGCGAGCTTGTCGTTCAACTTGCCGTCGGCGATGAGCTTCTCGACCTCGGCGACGTCGGCCGGGGTGATCGGCAGCTCCTCCAGGGTCACGCCCTTGGCGTTCGCCTCGCGGGAGAGCTCGCCCAGCCACCACTTGCGTGCACCGGCGGCGGTCGCGCCCTCGGCCACGGTGGCTTCGATCAGATCCAGCGCATCGGCGTTGAGGATATCACGCATCTGCAGATCGCTCAGACCCCATTCGGCCTTCAGACGGTTGCGGCGCTCGCGCGGCATCTCCGGCATCTGGGCCTTCATCTCTTCGATGTGCTCCTTGGTGATGTGCAGCATCACCAGATCAGGATCCGGGAAGTAGCGGTAATCGTCGGCGTCGGACTTCACACGGCCGCCCGCGGTGGTCTGCGAAGCCTCATCCCAGTGGCGGGTCTCCTGCAGGATCTCGCCGCCTTCGGAGAGGATCTGCGCCTGACGGCGGATCTCGTACTGCACGGTCTTCTCGATACCACGGAACGTGTTCACGTTCTTGGTTTCGGAACGGGTGCCGAACGGATCGCTCGGGTTGCGGCGCAGCGACACGTTCACGTCGGCGCGCATGTTGCCCTGCTCCATGCGGGCGTGGGAGATGTTCAGCGCACGCACGATGTCGCGGATGGCGCGCATGTAGGCGCCCGCGATCTCCGGGGCACGCTCGCCCACACCCTCGATCGGCTTGGTCACGATCTCGATCAGCGGCACGCCGGCGCGGTTGTAGTCGACCAGGGAGTGGTCGGCGCCTTCGATACGGCCATCGGCGCCACCCACGTGGGTGTTCTTGCCGGCGTCGTCCTCGATGTGCGCGCGCTCGATCGGCACACGGAAGATGGTGCCGTCGTCGAGTTCGACGTCCAGGTAGCCGTTGCCGTTGGTCGGCTTGTCGTACTGCGAGATCTGGTAATCGCGCGGCATATCCGGGTAGAAGTAGTTCTTACGGGCGAACTGGCTCCATTCGGCGATTTCGCAGTGCAGGGCGAGGCCCAGCTTGATCGCGTAATCGACGGCGGTCTTGTTCACCACCGGCAGGGAGCCCGGCAGACCCAGGGAGACCGGGGTCAGCTGGCTGTTCGGTTCGCCGCCGAAGGAGACTTCGGCAGGGCAGAACAGCTTCGTCTTGGTGGAAAGCTCCACATGGGTTTCCAGACCGAGCACCGGGTCAAACTGCTTGACGGCCTCGGAGTACTTCATCAGTTTTTCAGCCATGATGATTCCTTAAATCCTTTCCGATCCGTCGATCTCACTTGGCCTGGCCGTCAAGCCAGGTGGCGTTCAGCGACTTCCAGATCGGGCCGTTCCATTCGTCCTCCAGCGCGGCTTCGAGGGCCGCGGCCGGCTTGTACATCACTTCGTCACGCTGCTGCGGCGCGATGAACTGGAAGCCGACGGGCAGACCGTCGTCGCTCAGGCCGGCCGGGATGCTCATGGCCGGGACGCCGGCGAGGTTGGCCGGGATGGTGGTGATATCGATGGCGTACATGGCCATCGGATCCTCGGTCTTCTCGCCGAACTTGAAGGCGGTGACCGGGCTGGTCGGGCCGACGAGCACGTCGACCTTCTCGAAGGCCTTCTTGAAGTCGTCGATGATGAGCGTACGCACCTTCTGCGCGGAGCCGTACCAGGCGTCGTAGTAGCCGGCGGACAGGGCGTAGGTGCCGAGGATGATACGACGCTTGACCTCGTCGCCGAAACCGGCCTCACGGGTGTAGGCCATCATGTTGGCGGCGGTCTGCGGCACGTTGTCCGGCGGCATCACGCGCAGGCCGTAACGCATGCCATCGTAACGGGCCAGGTTGGAGCTGACCTCGGACGGCATGATGATGTAGTACGCGCCCAGGGAGTACGGCAGGTGCGGCAGGGACACTTCGGTGACTTCCGCGCCCATCTCCTCAAGCTTCTTCACGCCTTCGTTGAAGCGAGCCTCGACGCCCGGCTGGAAGCCGTCGCCGCCGAGTTCCTTGATCAGGCCGACCTTGAGGCCCTTCAGATCGCGCTTCATGCCTTCGCGGGCGGCGGCGACCATCGGACGCGGGCCTTCCGGAATGGACGTGGAATCACGCTTGTCGTGACCGCCGATGATCTCCTGCAGCAGCGCGGAGTCGAGCACGGTGCGGGAGCACGGGCCGATCTGGTCGAGCGAGGACGCCATGGCGATGGCGCCGAAACGGGAGACGCCACCGTAGGTGGGCTTGACGCCGACGGTGCCGGTCAGTGCGCCCGGCTGGCGGATGGAACCGCCGGTATCGGTGCCGAGGGCCAGCGGGGCTTCGAACGCGGCCACCGCGGAGGCGGAACCGCCGCCGGAGCCGCCCGGAACGCGGTCGGTATCCCACGGGTTGTGGGTGGTCTTGTATGCGGAATGCTCGGTGGAGGAGCCCTGAGCGAACTCATCCAGGTTGGTCTTGCCGAGAATCGGCATACCGGCGGCCTTGAGCTTTTCGATGACGGTCGCATCGTACGGGGGGATCCAGCCTTCGAGGATCTTGGAGGCTGCGGTGGTTTCGATGCCCTTGGTGACGATCATGTCCTTGATCGCGATCGGCACGCCCGCCAGCTCCGGCATGGCGGCCTTCTCGTCGGCGCTCTTGGCGTCGAAGGCGTCGGCCTGTTCGCGGGCTTCGTCGGCGGAGACCTTCAGGAAGGCCTGCACGCTCGGTTCGGCGGCTTCGATGACCTGAAGGTGGGCGTCGACCAGTTCACGGCTGGAAACGTCGCCTTTCTTGATGGCCGCGCCCATTTCGGCGGCGGAAAGCTTGACCAGTTCCTCTACGTTCGCCATGCTCACTCCTCGCTTCCCAGGATGCGCGGGGCAACGAACATGCCCGCCTCGGTTTTCGGGCCGCCGGCGAGCGCTTCAGCCTGGGTCAGCGGTTCCTCGGGAACGTCGGGACGCAGGTAGGCTTCCAGCGGGATCGGGTTGGCGGTCGGTTCGACGTCATCGGTGGCGACTTCCTGGACCATGTCGATGGAGTCGGCAATGACATTCAGCTCACCCTGCAGACGGGTAATTTCTTCGTCGCTCAGTGCGATTCGGGCCAAGTCGCCCAAATGCACGATTTCTTCGCGTGTAAATGTAGGCATGCCCATAACTATATGTGCGTTATGTGACAGTATGGCAAGCCGCTCTCTATGCGGTATCGGGCGGATAACGCCCGAATATCGGCGCGATATCCGGGCAATCGTCGCGGGTGCGGGACCGCCCGGCGCGACACGCCTTGATCGCTATTCCGCCACGCCGCCGATCGCGGCATGCTGCGCGATCCAACTGTGCATGGCCACCGCCGCCGCGGCGCCGGCGTTGATCGACCGCACCGACCCGAACTGCGAGATATACACCACGTCATCCGCCAATTCGAGGGCCTTGTCGCTCAGCCCGGGCCCTTCGGCGCCGAACAGCAGCAGGCAACGCTTCGGGAACGTGTAGCGTTCCATGGGCATTGCGCCGGGGATGATGTCCATCGCGATCACGCGGGCGGCTTCGAGCTCGCGGATGCGCGCCTCGGCGGCATCCACCTGTGCGGTGTGGGCGGCGAGCGCCTGCGTATCGCCGCGCTGGGCCGCCTGATGGGCGTGGAATGCGGCTGCACCGGCTTCGGCGCGGGCGGCCGCGATTTCGCCGGCGATGCGGTTGTGCCAGCATTCCACCAGTTCGGCGATCGACGGATGGTTTTCGACGTGCTGGTACAGCTCCGTCATGAGCGCGCCCTTGCGGTTCCACTTGTGCGGTCCGACGATGTGCACGCGCCTGGCTTGGAACGCATTCGCCGTGCGCACCATGGACCCGATGTTGAAATCGTGCGTCCAGTTCTCCACGGCGACTTCGAAATCGTGGCGTCCGTGCGAATCCAGATCGGCTTTGATCGCGGCGACCGTCCAGTAACGGTACCGGTCGAGCACGTTGCGCCGGTCGCCCTCGTCGAGCAGCTGGCTGTCGTATCTGGGGTCGGTCGGGCGCGGTTCGCACGGGTGCGTCTGCTCCCACGGGCCTACGCCGATTTCACGGAAGGTGGGCTCGCCGGAGGCTTTCGCGGCCACGTCGATGGGGTGCGGCGCGTGCATCAGTGCAGCTCGGATTCGTCGAACAACTGGACGAAGGGCAGTTCGTGGCGTTCGTCGGTGACGGAGTTGATCACTTCGATGCGCTTCGGCTCGTTGCCGCCCAGACCGCCGACCATGGAGGCCACGGCCACCACGCTCGCGCCCTCATGTTCCACCACGGAGAAATCGAGGCTCAGCTCGTTGCCGTTACGCAGCGTGACGAGCGAGGACGTCTGCACATAGGATTTTTCGGACAGCCATGCGTCGAGCAGCACCACGCGCTTGTCCTTGATCGACGGGCCTTTGATCGACGGGTATACGAAGTCCATGACGAAACCGTCGACGTCTTCGCCACGGGAGGCGGCGGCCTGCACCACCGACATCACCAGCGGCACGGCGGCTGCGGTCAACGCGCCCACCGCGTCGAAATCATCGACGGAATATCCGGCATCCTCCAACGCGTCCAGCAGCAGATGGCCCACGACCGTGGCACCGCGGTGATCGAAGGTGACGGCGGCCAGTTCGGAGAACGGTCGGCCGGCGGCGCGTTCGCGCAGCAGTTCGAGCAGCTGGTCGCGCGGTTCGAGGGATGCGAAGTTCAATGCGTCGGAGGCGTCGCCGGAAGCGGCTTCGGCGGGGGCGTTCGAGGTGCCCGCAACGGTGGGACGGAATCCAGAATCAGTCATACCGCCCAGTGTACGGACCCCTCTTCCCACTACCCCGCGCTTTCCCTCTTTCCCGTTGCTTCGTTTCCGTTACTTCGTTCCCGTTATTCCGCGCTCATCCTCCTGCACGGCGGCTTCGGGCGCCGTAAGCTCGGTGACATTGGTTTTGTCCGAATCGAGCATGGGCACTTCGCCGATCACCGTGCTGGGGTCGAGGTTCTGCAGCTTGCGCGCGGTGGGCAGCACGCGGCTTTCCAAACTGGAGACGAACGCGTTGTAGGCCGCGACGGTGCGCGTGAGCTGCGTGCCCAGTTTCGTGGCATGTTCGCCGAGCTTGGCGAAACGTTCGTACAGTTCGCGCGACAGGTCGAAGAGGGTTTTGGCGTCATCGGTGAGGCTCTGCTGCTGCCATGCGTAGGCGACGGATTTGAGCACGGCCCACAGGGTGACGGGCGAGGTCAGCGCGACCTTGCGGGCGAAAGCGTCGTCCAGCAGGGTCGGGTCCGTTTCGAGCGCGGCCTGAAGCAGGGCTTCGTTGGGGATGAAGGCGACCACGAAATCGGGGGCCGTGCTGAACGCCTGCCAGTACGCCTTATCGCCCAGCACGCGCACATGCTCGCGCATGGCCTTGGCGTGCGCCCGCATCAACTCCGCACGGCGGGCGAGATCGGCCGGCGAAGCCGTGTCCGGAATGGTGCATGCGCGCTGATAATCGGAATACGGCACTTTGGCGTCGATGGGAATGGTTTTGCCGCCGGGCAGATGCACCACCATATCCGGACGCTGGTCGTGGCCCGAAGCGTCCTTCACCACCACCTGCGTATCGAAGTCCACATGTTCCAGCAGACCGGCGGATTCCACGATGTTGCGCAGCTGCGCTTCGCCCCACGCGCCGCGGATCTTGTTGTTGCTCAGGGCGGCGGACAGCGCGTTCGTCTCCTTGTCGAGGCGCGTCTGTTGCTCGCCCAGACCCTTCAGCTGCTGGCCGAGGGCACCCATTTCACGCTTGCGCCCCTCTTCGATCTCGGTCACCTTGTTCTGCAAGGCGTCAAGGTTCTTCTGCACGGGTGCGAGCGCCTCGATCACGCGGCTCTGCTCCTGCAGTCGCTGCGCCTGTTCCGCCCGCTGCGCTTCGGCTTGGGCGGCGGCGCGCTCGCGCTCGTGTTCGATGCGGATCTGTTCGGCGCGCTGGGCTTGGGCCAATTGGGATTTCACGAAGATGAGCTGCTGGTTCGCCCCGTCCAGCTGGGCGCGGGTTTCCGCGCGGGAGGTTTCGAGTTGGGAGATTTCCAAGCGAGCGGCTTCCAACTGTTCGTTGAGGGATTCCACGTCGTTGTCATGCGGCTTGTAGGAGCCATCTGCCGCCTGCGACCTGCCCACGCTCAACCCGGCCACGGCCCCCACCGCGACGCCGATGAGCAACATTATTACCATTGGAATCCAAGTCATATTCATGCCTTTCAGTATGGCAACAGTATGGCAACCGCACACTACAGCGCGGCGGTCGGGTCGGTTCGCGGCCACGCAGTGGCTATGGCGTCGCGTGGCGCGGTTGTCCGCTGTCTTCCATTACCTCTCGCCGTTTCCGCAACCCTTGGCCATTCTCGCCGCTCGGCCACAGCTGGGCCACCGTTTGCCCAACAACCATCGTTCCGCCACCGTTCGGCCACGGTTGGTCCGCCGTTTGCCCAACCACCATCGTTCCGCCGCCGTTCGGCCACGGTTGAGCCGCCGCGAACCCGCTACTTCGCTTATTTGTGGCGGATTCCGGGGTTTGCATTTTGCTAGGTGCCTTATCTATGGCATGGAAACGCGAATACCCGGAGTACAAGCGCCGGAATTCCAACGCTCATACTCCGGGTATCCGGGTATTGGTGCCATATATAAGCCACCTGGTATTTCACAAAGCCGCAAATCCGCCACAAACAAGCGAGATATCAGGCCGGAAGCCCCGGCGAGCGCCCTATGGGCGCCTCGCCGAGCCCCGCCGCGCGGTCAGGCCGCGTACTTCGCCGGATCCTTGTCGAAGGTTTCGGCACAACCGGGATTGCAGAAGAAGTAGGTCTTCCCCTCGTATTCGCGGGTGGCGGCGGCCCCTGCCGGGTTCACCGTCATACCGCACACCGGGTCCTTCGCCCCTTCGCCGGCGGCGGTGTGGCCTCCGCAGCAGCCGTCCTTCTTGGCCTTGTGATCGCTGAACAGTCCCATGATGGTTCCTTTCTGTGTGTTGTTGCTTACTTGGTAGTCATGCGGTTTCGCCGGGTCGAACAGGCGCAGTCTGCTGGCGTTGCTCACCACGCACAGCGACGAGAACGCCATGGCCGCACCGGCGATCATCGGGTTGAGCATCATGCCCGTGAACGGGTAGAGCATGCCGGCCGCGATAAGAATGCCCACACTGTTGTAGCCGAGCGCGAAGCCAAGATTCTGGCCGATATTGCGCAGGGCCGCGTGGGCGAGGTCGATTTCGTGCACCAGGCCCATCAGCGATCCGCTCATCAGCGTGACGTCGGCGGATTGGATGGCCACATCGGTGCCGGTGCCGATGGCGAAGCCCACATCCGCGCGGGCCAGGGCGGGCGCGTCGTTGATGCCGTCGCCGACCATGGCCACGGTGTACCCGCGCGCCTGCAGTTTGGCAATCTCATCGGCCTTGTTTTCCGGTCGGACCCCGGCGACCACATGGCCCACGCCCACCTGCCGCGCGACGGCTTTGGCCGTGGTCTTATTGTCACCGGTGAGCATGGTGACGGCGATGCCGTGGGAGCGCAGCGCCGCAATGGC
This sequence comes from Bifidobacterium pongonis, assembly GCF_019331805.1. GTDB lineage: Bacteria > Actinomycetota > Actinomycetes > Actinomycetales > Bifidobacteriaceae > Bifidobacterium > Bifidobacterium pongonis. The sequence continues at coordinate 1,237 of NZ_JAHBBE010000009.1, read as the reverse complement.
CTGCGCCGAATCCGGTTTGACGGTGTCGGCCACCGCGATGATGCCCGAAAGCTCATTGTCGACGGCGACGAGCATCGGCGTCTTGCCCTGCTCGGACAGCCGTTCCATGTCGGCGATAATGGCGTCCAGATCCTCGTCACCGGTTTGGGGCATACCCACATCCAGACGGTCGATGAGATCCGTATTGCCCACGGCCACGGCATGGCCGTCGACCTCGCAGGTGACGCCGAGTCCGGCGTGCACGCGGAAATCCTCACGCCGCAGCGCGTCGACCGCCAGACCGCGACGCTCGGTTTCGGCGATGAGCGCCGCGGCGAGCGGATGTTCGGAATCATGTTCGGCAGCGGCAGCGAGCGCCAGCAGACGGTCGGGGTCCTGCCGCCACACACCCAACGGCAGGATGTCGGTGAGCGACGGCTTGCCCGCGGTGATGGTTCCGGTCTTATCCAATACGACGGCGTTCACATGCCCGGAAAGCTCCAACGCTTCGGCGGACCTGATCAGCACGCCCATCTGCGCCGCCCTGCCGGTGGATACCGTCACCGACAGCGGCGTGGCCAAGCCGAGCGCGCACGGGCAGGCAATGAGCAGCACCGACACCGCCGCGACCAAAGCGTGGACGACGCGCGGTTCCGGCCCGAACGCGAACCACATCGCGCACGACCAGACCGCGATCAGCACCACCAACGGCACGAACACGGAGCTGATGCGATCGGCGAGGCGCTGCACCGGCGCTTTGGAGCTTTGCGCGGTTTTCACCATCGCCACGATGCGTGCGAGCACAGTGTCCTTGCCGACTTTCGTGGCACGGTAGCGCAACGATCCGGCGCCGTTGATCGTGGCTCCGGTCACCTCGTCGCCCACCGTCTTGGGCACCGGCATGGGTTCGCCGGTGATCATCGATTCGTCGACCGACGAGGATCCTTCGACCACCAGACCGTCCACGGGAAGGCGCTCCCCCGGGCGCACCGCGACGATATCGCCCACGATCACATCGTCGATGGGAATGTTGCGTTCCTCGCCGTCACGCACCACACATGCGATGTTCGGGCGCAATCCCATCAGCGAACGGATGGCTTCGCCGGTGCCCCTGCGCGCCCTCGCTTCGAGCAGCTGGCCCACCAGCATCAGCGTGATCACCACGCCCACGGCTTCGTAGTAGGGTTCGCGCGAATTCTCCGGCAGCACGCCGGGCGCGAAGGTGACGACCAGCGAATACAGGAATGCGGCCGCGGTG
>NZ_JAHBBE010000082.1 GCF_019331805.1 Bifidobacterium pongonis | reverse complement strand
GGAGCTCTCCCTCCCAGCGTTCCGCGGCCCTGGGGCGCCGGCCGGGCCGGGCCGCGTCCAGGCACAGCATGACGGCCAGCCCGCCCGTCAGGGGCGCGAGCAGCGCGACCGTCAGGCACGAGCCGTTGCGCGCCGTCCAGCGGCGCGTGAACGGGCCCTCCGCGCACGGCTCGCGCGAGACCGAGCGCGCGGGCCCGTTCTCCTCCTCCCAGCGTTCCAGCCACTCGTCCCACGCCTCCCCGCCGTCCGGCCCCTCGTCCCATTCGGCCTCGGCCAGGTACAGGGACGCCACGGGATCCCCGCCCCGGCCCGCGCGTTCGAAGGCGAGCAGCACCTCGCCCGCGGCCGACGTGCGCTCCGCGAACCCCTCCCCCGGCCCGGGCAGCAGCACCTCGCCCCCGTCGCACAGCCCCGCGCTCCGCACGGCCGGCTCATGCCCTCCGGCCCGCCTGCCGTGCGTTTTCTTCCACTCGTCCAGGGCCGCGTACGCGTCCATCACCGCCCGTCCGAGCTCCTCGGCGGACGCGCCCGCAGGCACGGTGCCCCGCCACACCTCGTCATCCAGGTCCGCATTGTCGCCCCTTGGTGGATATGCGTACACCCAGTATTCCTTGTCCTTGTAGTTGGTGACCTCGACGAGGTCGTTGTTCCGGGCGAATGCTCTCCATGTCTTGTATTTGGTGTCGTGCCGCCAGAAGTTCTCGTTTTCCTCGAGACTCAGCTCGAGCGGGCCCGTGCGCTCGATGAACGCGAACGCATCCAGCAGCGCCCCGCCCACATCCCCGGCCGTCACGCCGGGGCCCTTCAGACTCCTGAAGAACCGGTCCGTCACCCGATTGATGCCCCAGCTCATCACGAACGGGCAGACCAGGAACCTGCTTCGTTCCCTGTTTATGGAGACTATCCTTATCTGGCTCATGTTATTCCCTCCTCCTATTTCGCGATCTTGTACACGATGCGTATGCCCGTGCCGGCATGCTCCCCCTGGAACGCCCTCAGCGCCTCGGCGATATCATTGCCGATCGCGGTGTCCGGGAACACGACCTCCAGCA
>NZ_JAHBBE010000081.1 GCF_019331805.1 Bifidobacterium pongonis | reverse complement strand
TTCCGTCTCCTGGCTTCCAATCGCGGTTTTTTGTTTTGGCGAATGAAAATCGTACACAGGACGCGGGCCATGCCCTCCTGCGTCAGGGCCGGAATCCGAAAGTGCGCAAGATTTCGGACGTTATCGACCACTTACAAATCCTTCTCAATTGGGTACCATGTGTTTCAGATGCCTGTCAGATCAAGGACTTAGACCACCTCGATATGTCCCCAGAAGCACATCCTGCGGTTTCAGATGCCTGTCAGATCAAGGACTTAGACCACCTCGATATGTCCCCAGAAGCACATCCTGCGGTTTCAGATGCCTGTCAGATCAAGGACTTAGACCACCTCGATATGTCCCCAGAAGCACATCCTGCGGTTTCAGATGCCTGTCAGATCAAGGACTTAGACCACTTAATTTCTGCATTAGATTTTTATCCTTTTCGCCGCAACGAACGATTTGTCCGGTTAATGAGGGTGAAGCCAATAATCCAAGAAAAGGAACGAAATCATGGCAAGCATGGCGGAAAAGGAAATGGAAGCGAGCGTTGTGGAAGCCGGACAGACTGCACAGGACGACGCCGCGAAGGCCAGCCAGGGAGCATCGAGGACCGCCGCGAAAGAGCATCGCGACACCCCGGAAACCGCTCCGGAATCGTTCACCGATCCGATTACGGTGCCGGTGACATTGTCGGAAGGGCAGGCTGAGCATCATCATGTGCCGAAGGATTTCGTGTACGAATGTTCTTGCTATCCGCACACGTCGAACGCGGGCTTCGAAGTCGTATTGCCCGATGGATGCCGTGCGAACACATGGAGTCATATCAGCGATGCCGGTCATAACCATAAATTCCTGGTCTTCGCCATCGCATTGCGTCTCGATCTCAAGCTGCGTGACGAAGGCTGTCGCGCCGAAGTGTTCCCGGAATACGAGCGGCTGCGGAAGCTGAGGCATGAGGCCTTTGAAGCTAGGCGTGCCGAATACCGTCGCACCCATCCGGACGTGAGCGCCCAGCCGATGAAGGTGACGCTGATACACATCTGACGCTGCCGACGAAGACCCCGGTGAAGATCTAGGTGGTCGGAGTAACATTCACAAAAGCTGAGCCACGTAGGCTGTATATTCTACTCACCTGACGCTACATACGAAGAGGGTAGTGTCGTTCACGGGG
>NZ_JAHBBE010000080.1 GCF_019331805.1 Bifidobacterium pongonis | reverse complement strand
GACGACGGCACCTACCCGGATGAGGTCAACGGCGGCTCCATCACCGTCAAGGGCGGCAAGATCACTTCCGGTACCGCCAAGGGCGGCGCCGTGAGCGCCTTCTACCTGAAGGCCGAGGAGAAGCCGTACGTTTCCGCCGAAGCCTCCAGCGCCACCTTCACCTCCGACACCACGAAGGTGACCCTGCACGCCAAGGACGCCAAGGATCTCAAGTACACCACCACCGAAGGCGATTCCGGTACCTTCAAGGACGGCGACGTGATCACCGTCGGTTCCACCCTCTCCGTCGGCGAAAGCGTGACTGTGACCGTGACCGGTACCAGCACGAAGGACGGGACCAAGCTCACCGGCAAGACCACCGCCAAGAAGATCGATGTGGCGGTACAGAACCTCGCCTCGCAATACGGGACGAACAAGGTCGGCAACGGCGTGAAGAAGACCATCAACTTCAACGCCGGCAAGGGCGCGAGCATCTCCGATTGGGACAGCTCCATGCTGATCGCGCAGGGCGCCGCCAACGACGATCCCCGCGTGTACCGTCCGAACTCCATGTACGAGGTGCCGATCGATCTGTACGCGCTGTATGGCGCCTACGATGACGACAACCTGTACCTCATGTGGGAAATGACCAACGTCCAGGACGTGGTCGATACGGGCGACGATTACCCGCTCTCCCAGGGCCACCTGTGGCAGACGCAGAACCTGCCGTTCCACATCGCCATCGACACCAAGGATGAAAGCACCCGCGTCGGCAACGACGCCGGCCTGAAGACCGGCGGCACGCTGTGGAACTCCGGCATCACCTGGGGCGGCAAGCAGAAGGTCAACAAGGTCATCACCATCTCCACCAACGGCGCCAACGGCCCGTGGGTGTACAAGGGTGACGCCGATGGCCTCGACGCCAACGCCGAATACGGCAAGACCGCCAACGCCACCACCAACACCAAGGCCTCCGGCATCAAGTTTGGCTATGGCAACGGCATCCTGAGCAAGGACGTCATCGGCATCGACGGCGGCTGGGGCGAAAGCAACGGCCGTGTGGTCGGCGACATGAGCGCCGACAAGGAAAGCTCCACCAAGTGGGTCAACTTCAATGAGAAGGGCCACAACTCCGCCGGTATGGACGACCACTACGAGATCGCCATCCCGCTGAGCGAGCTGGGCACCACCGCCGATCGCATCGCGACGAACGGCATCGGCATCCAGCTGGCCGCCACGTTCGGCCTGTCCGCCATGGATTCCCTGCCCTACGACATGGCCATGAACGACAACGCCGATCTGGCCGACACCACCTCCCAGGAGAACAACTCCTTCGAGAAGTCCGATCTCGACAACTTCACCGTGGCCATGGCCAACATCGGTGGTTCCGAGTCCCCGGTCGAAGTCAAGTCCGTGAAGATCGATCAGGCCGA
>NZ_JAHBBE010000008.1 GCF_019331805.1 Bifidobacterium pongonis | reverse complement strand
CCGGCCAGCGGCCCGTCGATGATCACGAGCAGGGTCGGCCCGGCGTTCTGCGCGGGCGCACGGCCTGCCGAAGCGGGCTTCTGCGGTTCCACCACGGTATTGGGCATGGGTGAGGATGTCGCCTGATGCGCGCGGCGCTTCCTGCGCTGGCGCGAGCGTGAGGGGCGCGGGCTGAACGATTCGATGTCCTTGCGCAGGGATCGCACGGCAAGCCATGCGAACACCCATAACAGAATCAGGAAACCGTATTTCAGCAGCGCAAACGTAAGTTCAGTCATACTAAGGCCTTGACGCCGACGGCATCACTCCTGTTCCTGGGACGAAGCCCAGTAAAGGATGCGGGTACGGCCGATGGTGATGGTATTGCCGTCCAGCAGCGTGGCGGCGGGAACCTGATGGCCTTCGACGTACGTACCGTTGGTGGAGCCCAGGTCGCGGGCGATGACACCGTTGGGCGTGATATCGATTTCAAGATGCTTGCGGGAGATGCCCGGATCGTCGATGACGATATCGCAGCCGGAACCGCGGCCCAGAACAGTCTTCTCCTTGGTGAGCAGGTACTGGCTGCCGTTGATCTCCAACAGCGGGCAATCCTGGCTCTGCTCGTCGGTCGTGACCGGCACGGCGTTGCCCTGCGCGGATGCGGCGGTGAGCTTGAAGCTGCCCTTGGCGAGATCGAGATCCTCCTCGAAGATCACCACGACGGGTCCGACGAATGCGTAGTGCTGGCTGCGTGCGTAGTTGGTGAGGTTGTCGGCGAGCTCATCGGCGAGCGTTTCGCTGCCCCACTGTTCGATATGGTCGAAATCCGGCGTGCTCAGCTTAAAGCGGTACTCATTCGGGGCGACGGTACGGTCGCGGCCCACGGGCATGGCCTCGTTATCAATCTCACGTTCCAGCGCGCTGGACAGGTCCACAGGTTGCAGGTCTTTGGAGCCGAATTTCGAGAACACTCCATTCACTGCGCCTTCCACGCTTTTCTCAAAACGGTCGAGAACGCTCATAGTCATCCCTTTCTATATCCCTCACCAGTGTACGCAATAGGTGCAACAGGCGCTAATCAATACGTTGAGGAATTGTGATTATTCCGCCATATTCCTGTGGGCATGGGGGGACTGCGCGTGCGACCAGCATAGGGGATGCGAATCAGGTATTGAAAAGCATGATGTCGGAAAACGTTGTCAAATAGCCGTTTGTGCGGGTTTCGAAAGGTGACGGTCGCGGCTGGCGGAGACCGGTGGGTAAGGTGGGTGACTATGAACGAGCATGTGATCGATGAATACCCCCGTTTGAAGGCGCGCACCCTGCGTTTCACCTGCGGCGCGCCGCGTTCCGCCAACGTGATCGGCGACGGCTCCCGTGCGCTGTTCCTGCGCTCCGACGGCCCCGAGGACACGGTGACCAGCCTGTGGATGAGCTGGTTCGACACCGAAGACGAACATCATGAGACGCTGATCGCCGACCCGCGCGTGCTGCTCGGTGACGACGCGGACAGTGAAAACGTTCCCGCCGAGGAGCGTGCGCGCCGCGAACGCGCCCGCGAAGGCGGATCCGGCATCGTCGGCTATTCGGCGGACGAAAGCGGTTCGCGCGTGGTGTTCACGCTTAACGGACGTCTGTTCCTGGCCGAACTGGACGATGTGACCGAAGGCGGCGAGGCCGCGGTACGCGAACTGTGCGCAGGACGCCTGACCGCCGAAGCGGGCACCGCGCCCGTACTGAACCCGCGCATCAGCCCCGACGGCGAACATGTGCTGTACACCACGGGCGAGCGCCTGCAATTGGTGAGCATCCAGCCGTGGGACGAATACGAGTCCGGCGAAGCGGACGGCAACGTCACGCTGCTCACCGCCAGCGTCGAAACGGACGATGAAGCGGATGATGCCGACGATTCTGATGATGTGATGGGTGGTGCGGACGAAGCCGACGATACGGACGGCACGGAGCCGGGCGCCCATCAGGACCCGCACCCCGCCGAAAACACGTGGAAAGTAGGCCTCGCCGAATTCGTGGCAGGCGAGGAAATGGACCGGTACGACGGCTTCTGGTGGGCGCCCGACTCCCGGCAGATCATCGTCGAATCATTCGACACCGCACCCGAACCCATGTGGTACATCAGCGACCCCGCCAACCCCGGCAAACCCGCGGAAGGACGCCGCTACCCGCGCGCGCTGACCGCGAACGCCGACGTGCATCTCGACCTGCTGCGCCTCGACTTCGACAGCGAAGGCAGGCATTCCATCGTCGCATTCCACGAAATCGAATGGGACCGCGAGACTTACGAATACGTGGCACGCGTGGTCTGGCAGAAGGACCGCTGCCCGCTGCTGCTGGTGCAGAACCGCCGTCAGACCCGCGACCAGGTGCTCGCCGTGGACGAGAACGGCGCGACATACGTGCTTGAGGAACACGCCAACGACCAGTGGATCGACATCGTCGACGGCCTGCCAGCACTGACCAGCGACGGCCGACTGATCTGCGCGCTCAACGACATGGACACGAACACGAACCGACTGACCGTGGACGGCAAACCCTTCACCCCAGCCGGATGGAACGTGCGCGGTGTGCTCGACGTGACGGACGGCGACGTGCTGTGCGTGGTACAGCGCGACCTCGAACTCGCGCCCGACGTGCCGCAGGCCTGGCAGGAAACCGCCGACCTGCACGACGCAAGATGCCATGACGTGGTGAGCATCGACTACACGGGCGACGTGCGACCGATGGTGGGCGAACCCGGCGTGTGGACGGCATCACGCGGCACCTACGGCGAAGTGGTGTCCGGCGGCATGATGGGCACGAACGCGACCACCATGATCCACGTGGTGCATGTGGCGGCCGCAACGACCGATTCGGGAGAATCGGACATGCGCAGCGTGGCCGCGCTCATCGCCAACAACGCCGCCGACCCCGGATTCCTGCCCAACACCAGCTTCGCGACCCTGCCCGGCAGCCACCATCTGCTCGCCGCGATCACCATGCCGAGCGAAACAAGCCCCTACGCGCACGCCAACAGCCTGCCCGTCCTGGTCAAACCCTACGGCGGCCCCGGATTCCAACAGGTCGTGTTCAACTCATCCTTCTACTGGGACGCGCAATGGTGGGCCGATCAGGGCTTCATCGTGCTCACGGCGGACGGCCGCGGCACCACCGGCCGCGGTCCCAAGTGGGATCGCGAAATGTTCGAAGACATGAAAGGCGTATCCCTCGCCGACCAGATCGAAGCCGTGCGCGCACTGCCGGAACTCGACTGGGGCGACGGCCCGCAACCCGACCTCGACAAGGTCGCGATGATCGGCTGGAGCTTCGGCGGATTCCTATCCGCGCTCGCCGTCCTCGACGCGCCCGACGTGTTCCACGCCGCCTGCGCGGGCGCCCCGCCCACCGACTGGACGCTGTACGACACCCATTACACGGAACGCTACCTGGGCCTCGACCCCGAGGTCTACGAGCGCAACTCCATCGTCGCGGACGCGCCCAAACTCACCCGCCCGCTCATGCTCATCCACGGGTTCGCGGACGGCAACGTCACCATCGCGCACAGTCTGCGATTGAGCCAGGCGCTGATGGCCGCCGGTCGCCAACACACCTTCCTGCCACTCACCGGCATCACCCACATGACCAACGACGAAACCGTGGCCGAAAACCTGCTGCTCGAACAGCGCGACTTCCTGCGCCAGGCGCTCGCGTTGGACGCGGAATAGCGGGAATGGCCGGAATAGCAGGAACAGCAGGATAATCGAATCGGATAATCGAAGAACACGGAACCCGCGGAATCAACAGGATTCACGGGATCAACGGAACCTACGGAACCAACGGAGACTGGTATGGAAGTGACGTTGCTCGACGAGCGCAATTACGCCGACACCATGGCGAACGTCGTCAAACCCGCGCTCAAAGCGTGCCTGACCGAAGGACGGTTCGACCCCGCGCAGGCGGAACGCGACGCGGGATTGAAACCGTTGCAGGGCACCCTGCGCTATCTCGCCTACGATGCCGCGCGATTCGACACCGAACGCAACCAAGACGCCGCCGCGACGTTCCGCGGTTGCATCGTGCTGAGCCATGGATTCACCGAATTCGCCGAAAAATACGACGAGATGATCTGGTATTTCCTGCTCGCCGGCTATTCGGTGTGTGCGATCGAGCATCGCGGGCATGGCGGTTCCGCGCGTGACGTGGACGACCGGTGCGGCGTGTGGATCGACGATTGGCGCAGATACGTCGCCGATCTCGCCGGTTTCGCCGAAACCGTGGGACGGCAGTACGCGGACGGCCACCCGCTGTACCTGTATTCGCATTCGATGGGCGGCGGCATCGGCGCGGCCGTGCTGGAACGGTGCCCGGCGTTGTTCGACAAGGCGGTGCTCTCCTCGCCGATGATCGCGCCGCAGATCGGCATGCCGTTGGCGCTCGGCCGCCCGTTGACCGCCCTGGTCTGCGGTGTCGGACTCGGGCGTACGGCGGTGTTCGGGCAGAAGGATTTCGACCCGTCCGCGCCGCTGGACATGGCCGCCTACCCGGGTGCCAGCGAGCCGCGCGAACGCTACTATCACGGGCTGCGCAGCGGCAACGTCGCCTACCAGACATCCAAGCCCACGTTCCAGTGGGTGCGGCAGGCGCTGAAACTCAATCGTGCGCTGTTGGATCCGGAAGCGTGCGGCGACGTCGAGACGCCGATCCTCCTGTTCCAGTCGGGGCGTGACGAATGGGTGCTCAACGAGCCACAGGATTGGTTCGTCGATCGGGTGCGTGCGGGCGGGTGCCCGGTCGAAAAAGTGCGATACGACGATTCGCTGCATGAGATCTTCTCCATGCCGAACGACATCCTCGAACCGTATGTGGCGCGCATCCTCGACTTCTATGGGACGCCGACGGCGAGCCTGTGAGCTTGCGGGTTTGCGGGCGTGGCTCGGCAGGTACGACCGCCACATGATTACGGCGCCGGAACGGGGGTATGGGTTACGCCCCGTTCCGGCGCCGAATCGTCTTCGGTAAAGATTGCGGCAAGCCGCATCCCCTATGTGGCGATGGATATTCCAGTCTCACCTCTTGATACAGTTGGGGGAGGCGAGTGGGGGCATTCCCTCGCCGTTTTTTGCAGAGATAGTTGCAGGTTGAGGAGAGGGAAGGAACTCCTATGAAATCAACTCTTCACAAGACATCGCGAGCCAGAATCCGCACGGCGGCCGTCGCCATCGTCGCCGCATGCTCGATGCTGCTGCCCGCAGGCATGGCCGCAGCCACCGAAACCCCCGGAATCAGCGTGAAGCAGGGCGCCGGGTACACGGCCACGAAGATCTCGCACCCGAACGCGGGCCTCGGCGAGAACGACGGCATCGTCAACACGGACGCCAACGGCAATCCGACTACCGCGGCAGGGGATGCGGACCGTGGCCAGAACTACTCCTGGTCGTCCGTCGGCTACGGCGACTGGATGTACGTGGGCACCTGCTACTCCGCGATGGGAAGCACGCTCAAACTCATGGCGAACACCATGGGCACCACCTACGCGAAGCTGAAGGCTGCGCTCAACGTCGCATTCAACGGCGAACTGTTCCTCGACAGCGGCGAAAACCACAGCCTGCTGCTGAAGATCAACACGAAGACCGGCGAAGTCAAGATCGTCGTCGACCCGATCCAGAAGGCCACCGGCGCCAACACCAACGTGAACGGCTACCGTTCGGCCATCGAATTCCACGACAAGCTGTACTTCGCCGCCGCGGCGACAGGCACGCCGTACCTGCTTGAAGTCGACCCCGCCACCGACAAGACCCAGATCGTCTACCAGAGCAGCGGCGTCGCAGCTGGCGTTTCCGTCGGCATCCGCGGCCTGGCCGTGCTGAACAACCAGCTGATCGCCAGCATGATCGGCCCGAAGGGCGCCTACATCGTCGCCTCCTCGAACCCGTCCGCCGGTGCGGACTCGTTCACCACCATCGCCACGCAGGAAGACCTGCTGGACTACCCGGCATACCATTACACCGACGGCATCTTCGGCGGCGCGATTTGGGATATGGCCGCGTTCAACGGCAAGCTGTACATCACCGTCGTCACCGCCAAGGGCAGCAACAAGCAGGGCTTCGCGCTGTTCCGCGGCGAGCGCACGAACGACGGCAACTGGAAGTACACGCCGCTGGTCGGCGATCCGAAGGACGGCTCCCGCTACGAGTTCGGATTCGGCGCGAACCGTTCCGGCGCCGCCAACCTGGTCGTGTACGGCAATCACCTGTACATCGGCGGCTACAACGACCCGATGGTCGCCCTGCCCGACGCGCTCAACTTCAAGTTCGCCAACCTGTACAACGACCTGTCCAACCCGGTCAACCTGTGGCGTATGGACACCGATGAGAACTTCGAACTCGTCGCCGGTGAAGACAACAACCAGTACTTCGGCAATCCGGTCGGCACGATCGACGGCGCCACCATGCGAGCCGGTCTGGGCTCCGACAGCGACATGAGCCGTCACCTCAACCAGTACGTGTGGCGCATGCAGTCCTACGACGGCAAGATGTACGCCGGCACCTTCGACATCAGCGACCTGTCCTACCCGGTCACACAGTTCGTCAACGGCGACATCCTCAAGCGCACGCCGGAACAGTGGAAGAAGCAGATCCAGTACATCAAGGAATTCCTTGAGCTGATCAAGGACGACCAGAACGGCAAGCAGACCGCCGGCAACGGTCAGGACGCCAAGACGCAGGAGAACGGCGTCGCCGTGCAGAGCGCCGACGCAGCCAAGTTCACCGCATCCGACGCGCTCGTCAGCGATGTCGAAACAATGCAGCAGCTCATGGACAAGATGCAGCAGGACCTCGAAGCCAAGCAGACCGACATGTCCGCCGACGGCGTCGCAACCCAGTCCAACAACGCCTACACGCTCGCCGACCGCGAACAGTTCCTGGCATGGCTGAACAAGCTGCTCGACCTGTACAACCGCAACAAGCAGTACCTGCCGGCATCCGTCACCAACGAACTCGACAAGTGGCTCACCCAGGAGAACGTCGACAACTTCGCCGACTTCGTGGGCGTGTGCGAATACCTGCACTACGCCACCACCGACAAGCGTGGCTGCGATCTCGTCGTCACCTCGGACGGCGTGAACTTCAAGACCATCACGCGCAACGGTTTCGGCGACAACAACAACCACGGCCTGCGCGTCTTCGCTGTCACCAACACCGGTCTGAACGTCGGCACCGCCAACCCGTACCATGGCACCCAGATCTGGAAGCTGGACGACGGCAAGGGCGATGCGGTGAACGCCGAACTGACCAACGGCGACGCCTACGTGTACGACAAGTACGACGCGAAGGCGAAAGGCCAGAACCAGCAGGGACTCAACGTCGGCGTGAAGTTCAACGGCAACACCGTGGAAGACGTGCAGTACGATTACACGTCGCTTCAGGCGGGCAAGGATTACACGGTGAACGAGGACGGCTCCGGCATCACGCTGAGCAGCGCGTTCCTCAACGGCAAGAAGACCGGCAGCACCGGATCCGTGACCGTGTTCTTCAACCGTGGTGCCCGCGCACGCTTCACCGTGCAGATCAAGGACAGCACGCCTACTGAGCCGTCTCCGGCAAAGCCCGCGAAGCCGGCCGCTTCGGCCGACGCCAAGAAGGACGCGGCGAAGTCCGGCACGACCGCCAATACCGGTTCCGCCGTGCTGGGCGTGGCCGTGGCGGTGGCCGTGATGGCGCTCGCCGCCGGTGCCGTGCTGGTGCTGAAGCGCCGCGCGTGAGGTGCTGTGCATGAGGCGCTGAATATGGCTGGGCCGAGGGGCTTGGCGCTGAAGCGTTGAAGCCGTTCACGGCACAGCTCGCCTACGAACTCGGGGTGCGTATCGAGAAGATCGATGCGCACCCCGTTTTTCGTAGGCGCGGCACTGGTGGGGTTCTGTCGGAATGCTGTTATGACAGCGATTGTGGCGCTGTTGAAACGCCGTTATGGTACTGCCGGAACACTGTTGGGGCACGGTGCCATACTGGGCTTTTGTGAGTAGGAGACAGAAGACCGGAACGCGCATCATCTCGTTCAGCAGTGATGCCGGATCCATGCTGGCCGGTATGGCCTTGGTGCTGGTGGGCGGCGCGATGTGGGGCTGCAATGCCACGGTATCGAAACTGCTGATGAACGATTACGGCGTCGACCCGATGTGGTTGGCATGCGTGCGCGAATTCTTCGCGGGAATATTGTTCCTTATCGCCGGCGGCGTCATGAGCCCGGCGAAACTCGCCGGCGCGGTGAAAGACGTGCGTGCCTACCCCAGATATCTCGTACTGGCGCTGTGCTGCGTGCTCATCGGCCAGGTCGCGTACCTGCAGTGCATCAGCTGGACGAACTCCGGCACCGCGACCATCCTGCAAAGCCTGAACCTGCTGGTGGTGCTCGCATGGGTATGCTTCAGAAGCCATCGCGTGCCGCGTAAACGCGAAACGATCGGCGTGACGCTCGCGTTCATCGGCACCGTGCTCATCGCCACCGGCGGCAACCTGTCCACGCTCGCCATGCCCCCGGAAGGCTTGGCATGGGGCGCGTTGAACGCCATCGCCACATCCGCGCTGTCGATCATGCCGACCGCGATGATCGCCAAATGGGGCAATTTCGTCACCAACGGCATCATGTTCCTGATTTCCGGCGTGCTGCTGTGCCCGTTCGTGAAACCGTGGGCGCATCTGCCGAAATTCGACGTGATGAGCGTTTCGCTGCTGCTGTTCACCATCGTGCTTGGCACGTTCGGCGCGTACGCCCTGTTCATGGCCGGTGTGATGCGCATCGGTTCGATCCGCGCGACCATGCTCGGCACCATCGAGCCGGTGATGGCGACGGTGACCGCAGTGCTGTTCACCGGCGTAGTGTTCGGCACGGCCGACCTGGTGGGCTTCGCGCTAATCATCATCATGGTTTTCCTCGTGCGCTGACGCACGCTGGCTGGTGATGCGCCCCGCGTCAACATGCACCCTACCAACACGCACCCTGAGTGTCCGTTTCTGGTGAATCGGACATCCGTGGGACGTTCCAGACGTTTAGAGTGTCCGATTTTCCCGAATCGGTCACGCGCAGTGCATGTGCGTACCCTTGTGTGTCCGTTTCTGGTGAATATGCCATTCACGGTGTGTGCGTGTGCCCCTGAGTGTCCTTTTCTGGAGAATCGGACACTCGTGGCGTGGGCTGGGTGCCCTGTGTGTCCGTTTCTGGTGAATATGACACTCGTGGCGCGTTTGGCCTAGTCCGGTTGTCCTTTTCTCCCGAATCGGACACTCGTGGCGTGCCCCGGGGATCTTGAGTGTCCGTTTCTCCCGAATCGGACACACATGCGTGCCCCGCGCGACCAGTGCCATCCGCATGTTCACTCTGGGTAAAACCGCGGAATGCTCGCCGCCCAAACCAGTTGAGTGAAGTGAAAGGTCAAGATCAGGAGCCCGCAAGAGGTTCCGGATACGGCAACGAACCCGGCCAACGGCGCATCCGATAACGCGCCGCGACGATACCACGGACCGGCTGCCCAACCGCATCGACTCCAATCCGAAGGAGTACCGATTATGGCAATGTTCCCGGCTTTGATGAATGACACGATGTTCTCCGACCTCTTCGACGATCCGTTCTTCGAAGGATGGCGCAACATGGAGAATTCCGGCACCCGCGAATCGAACATGTCGATGGGCATGATGAGCACGGACGTGCGTGAATCCGACAAGGGCTACACGGTCGACATCGACATGCCTGGTTTCAAGAAGGATGACATCTCCCTGGAACTGCAGAACGGCTATCTGACAGTCTCCGCTCATCGCGACAGCGCGCATGACGACAAGGATGAGGATGGCAAGTGGCTGCGTCGTGAACGTTACGTCGGCTCCTGCTCGCGCAGCTTCTACGTGGGCGAGGATGTGAAGGATTCCGACATCCACGCCTGCTACAAGGACGGCACGCTGTGCCTTGAACTGCCGAAGCCGCAGGCGCAACAGCAGGTCGAGGCGAAGCATCGCATCGCCATTGAAGGCTGATTGAAGCCGAATGGAGGCTGATCGGTCGGTAACGCCGATGCCGTTGATAATGCCACGGTCGCGTTGACGGTTCGGGCGCGGCCCATGGCAAGGCGGGGACTTCCGGTTGCGGAAGCCCCCGCCTTTTGTTTGCTCAAGGCAGGTGCGGTCGGCGAATGCGGCCAGGTAGGGAACCGTGCCGCCGTTACGCCGAGTGTCCGATTCTCCCGAATCGGACACATGTGGGAGAGTTTGCGTGCCACGAGTGTCCTTTTCTGGAGAATCGGACATCCGTGGTGCGTCTCAGGCCGTACGGTTGTCCTTTTCTCCCGAATCGGACACTCGTAGCGCCCGCCAGACCCTCTGCTACTCGGCGAACACGGAGATGCGCTCGCCCACGTGCGCGGCCTGTTCGGCCTCATCCACCACGGCGATCGCGTAATCCGCGTAGCTGATGTAGCTCTGACCAGCGGCGTTGGCGGTGAACTCCTCACCGGCGAGTCCGTACGAGCCGACGCGCTCGCCATCGGCCTGGAAGTCGGCGGCCGGACTGATGTAGGTCCACTTCACGCCATTGGATTCGCGCAGCGTCTTGAGCGCCTTGCCGTGAGCTGCAGAAACCGGCTTGTAGGCGTCCGGGAAGTCGGGAGTGTTTTCGAGCGCGATGGTGTGTTCGGCGTTCATGAACAGGCTTCCCGCGCCGCCGACCACGATGAGGCGCACGTCGGTGCCGGCAAGCACGTCGGCCAGATGTTTGGCCGCGTTCGGAATCGTCGGCAGGGTTTCCTCGGTCCACGCGCCGACGGCGTCCACGACCACGTCGAATCCGGCGAGGTCGGCGGCGGTCAGGTCGAACAGATCCTTGACTACGACGTTCGGCGCTTCGGTCTTGTTGTCGCCGCGCACCACGGCGGTCACGTCGTGCCCGCGCTTCACGGCCTCCTTGACGACGAGCTGACCTTCGCGTCCGTTCGCTGCCACAACTGCGATCTTCATGATGGTTCCTTTCGTTCGCGCCCGTTCCCGCTTGGCTGGCGACGGGCTGATACGTGTTCTGCCTGGGCGGCATCTTCCGATGTGCGCCGTTGCGATGTACGATATTTCCATACAGACCAAAATGGAAGAAGGCACAATAAAGTTCCATAGTCACCAAAAGGGAACTTTTATTGGAATCATTGATGTTCAAAGAAGGCGAATTATGACGGTGGAACGTGAGCTTCCGGCGTGTCCCGTGGAGACGACGCTGCTGATGATTTCGGACAAGTGGAAGGTGCTGATCCTGCGCGATCTGCTGAACGGCACCATGCGGTTCAGCGAGCTGCGCAGGTCGGTGGGAAACATTTCCCAGAAAGTGCTGACGGCGAATCTGAGGCAGATGGAACGCGACGGCCTGGTGCATCGCGAGGTGTACCCGGAGGTGCCGCCGCGCGTGGAGTATTCGCTGACCGAAACCGGCAGGACGCTCAAACCGGTGATTGAAACGATGAGGGATTGGGGCAACTGGTATAAGGCCGAACGTTTCGCCTGACGTGTGCGGCACGGGTGCGGCATGGGGACGGCACACGTGTTCGATTCTGGTGAAAATGCCATGCGCGCCCCGTCCTTGCTCCATGAGTGTCCTTTTCTGGAGAATCGGACATCCATGGTGCGTTTCAGGCCGTACGGTTGTCCTTTTCTCCCGAATCGGACACTTGTGGTGCGAAATGGCAATAGATGGCTGATGGAGTATGGGTTTTGGTCGGACTCAGGTGCTGCTTGGGCTGCGATGAGGGCTGATGCTGCGCACTGGAAAATGTGGAGATACGAAAAAACCGGAACCCGTAGGTTCCGGTTTTCTTTTTCGTGCGAGCGGGGGGAGTTGAACCCCCACGAGCATACACTCACTGCCACCTGAAGACAGCGCGTCTACCATTCCGCCACGCTCGCAGACAATCGACTAATTTACACCTATCGTTCCGATACTGCAATTACGGCGTGTCGCGATGGTTGCGGTGTCCGATTCACCCGAATCGGACAGTCTGGGGCATCCTGGTGATGCATGTGTGTCCTTTTCTGGAGAATCGGACACTTGGGTGAGTGGAGGATGCGCTGCGAGTGACCGATTCTGGAGAATCGGACAAATGGACATGCGAATATGCGGCTGTGAACGGGTATGAATCAGGGCAGCATCAAATCGGTGCCGCCGAGAAAACGGTAGCCGCCGTCATCCAGCAACCGGGTTTTCGCAAAATGTAAGCCCAGGAGCGTGGCCTGCACCCCGTCGATGCCGTAAATGACATGCTCCCAGATGGTTTGCCCAGAAGCATCTTCCAAGCGGACGTTCACACTCCAGGCATCCTCATCGACTTGCGGTTCGGAAACCGACAACACCCGATCTCCACCCTCGTATTGGAATTGTCGCTGCATGCTCGTCTCCCATCAAATGCGCGTATCTTCGATTGCAGGCTGCTCACTCTTTGGGCTTTGCCTCAGCCCTTGGATCCGTTCTCGTAGAAGTGCGCGAGCGTCTCGTCGCGGAACTCCTCGAAGTAGCCGCCGTCAATCGACGCGCGAATGTCGTCCAGCAGTTTCACGAAGAACCGTTCGTTGTGAATCGTGGCCAGCGTGAACCCGTTGAATTCGCGGGAACGCAGCAGGTGCGTCACGTGCGCTCGCGTGTAATGCGTGCACGTGTAGCAGTCGCAGCCTTCCTCAAGCGGACCGAAGTCGAATTTGAACTGCGCGCGCTTGATGTTGTAGCGCCCGTGACGCGTAAAGATCGCGCCGTTGCGCCCGCATCGTGCGGGAGCCACGCAGTCGAACGTGTCGCCGCCGTTCTCCACGCACGCGAAAATATCGTCCACCGCGGCGATGCCGAGTACGTGGCGCGGCCTGTTTTCAGGCATTTCATCGCAGATCCAGGCGCACGTGTCGCCGATGATGCGCTTTTCGATCGCGCCTCCGATGCCCACGCCGTCGAAGTCCAGCGAGGCGATCTGCGAGGCGGCGCGTCTGCGCAGATCCTCATAATTCGCGCCCTGCACCACGCCGTACAGCGCCTGGTACGGCTTGCCCAAGCGTTCGGCGGTCAGACGCTGGTGCTCGGCCACGCAGCGCTTCGCCCAACGGAACGTGCGCTCCACGGACTGTTCCTGGTAGCCGCGCGTGTTCATCAGCGTGGTGAGCTCGTCGAAGGCGAACATGATGTCCGCGCCGAGCTTGTGCTGGATGCCCATGGAGATTTCGGCGGAGAAGCGATGCTGGTCACCGTTGAGCGGCGATTTGAACGTTACGCCGTCCTCATCCACCCAAGCCATGCGCTCCTTGCCTTTGGCGATCACATCGTCCGATTTCATGCCGGAGATATCCATGGCGAGCGTTTTCTTGAAGCCCACGCCCAGCGACATCACCTGAAAACCGCCGGAATCGGTGAAGGTCGGGCCATCCCAGTTCATGAATTTCGCCAGTCCACCGGCCGCGTCGAGCACGTCTTCGCCGGGACGTTCGAACAGGTGGAATGCGTTGGCGAGCAGGCATTGCGCGCCCAGATCGCGCATCTGTTCGGGCAGGACGGCTTTCATGGCGGCCTGGGTACCGACCGGCACGAAGGCGGGTGTACGGATATCGCCGTGCGGGGTGTGGATGATGCCGGTACGTCCGTAGCGTGCACCGTCGCGCCCCTTGCCGTCGGCCGCGTCGGGCAGGCGGGTGATGGTTTCGAAGGAGAATGCGCTGCGGTCGCCGGGCTTGCCGGGTTCAGCGCCCAGAGGGTGTTCCACGAGATCAGTCATGCGTTTCACTTTAGGCGAATGGGCGATACATTGGCGTGGCAGTGGGTTCGGGGGTATTGCCGTCGAGCTGCGATACGGTGCGTGACGGGTTGATTTTCCAGGGTTTTCGTGATGCGGTTCCGCGTTCGGAGAATGCCGTTGCGATTGTCGTAGGATATCGGCCGAGTTTTCGAACGTGGTTTACAACAAACGTTCAGGAAACATCCAGAACAGGTATCTTTACTCTTAGGTAGCAAACGCGTTGGCGATGAAACTGCTGAAGGTCAGCAGCGGCCAATCGCATCGTCAACCTTCTAAGGAGCGAACATGGCTGAAGAGCAGAACTCCCCGAACATGCAGGATGATCCTCAGGCCACGCAGCACATCGAACCTGCGGAGCCAACGCACGACGACGCATCCGTCGCACGTACCGAACCCATCGCGCCGGTGAGAGAGCCGGAAGGCGATATCGCACAGACGAAGACTTTCGAAACCACGCAGGAACCGGCCTCCGCCGCACCGGCCGCCGCATCCGCCGAAGCGCCGGCGCAGAGCACCGAACAGCCCGCCGCGCCGGCATACGGCCAGTACCGTCCGGCTCCGGAATACGGCGCCTACGGTCCCGCACCGACCCAGCCGATCCCGTCCCAGAACGCGCCGACCCAGCCGACTCAGCAGACTCAGCCGATCCAGCAGGGTCAGCCCGTGCAGCAGAACCCGAACAACGGCAACCCCTTCGGTATGCCGAACCCGTTCGCCGCGCGTTCCAACCAGCAGCAGGGCAATCAGGGCCAGCCCAACCAGCAGATGCCGAACGGCCAGCCCACGCAGCGTTTCGGCATCTTCGGCGGCCCGGTTCCGCCGGTTCCCCCGCAGAACGGCCAGAACGGTCAGAACGGCCAGCCGAACATGCCCGGCCAGCAGCCCAACGGCAAGAAGAACAACTCCACCACGACCACCGTGCTCACCGCGGTCATCGCAGCCGCCCTGTCCGCGGCATTGTGCCTCGGCCTCGGCTATGCGGCGATCACCAGCGGCGCGGTGAAGGTGCCGACGACCAGCTCCATGGCGAACATCAACTCCAGTGAATCCGGCTCCGGCTCCGCCACCGCGAAGACCGGTGAAGCGCCCGACTGGCAGGCCGTCGCCAAGGAAGTCTCCGGTTCCGTGGTCGCCATCCAGGCCACGCTGAGCAACGGTGTGGCCAAGGGGTCCGGCGCGATCCTCGACACCGAAGGCAACATCGTCACCAACAACCACGTGATCTCCGGCGCGCAGAAGATCCTCGTCACGCTGAGCAACGGCCAGATGTACTCCGCCAACGTCGTGGGCACCGACACCACCACCGATCTGGCGGTCATCAAGCTGGAGAACCCGCCGAGCGACCTGAAGGCCGTGAAGTTCGCCAACTCCGACAAGCTCGCCGTGGGCGAGAACGTGATGGCGGTCGGCAACCCGCTGGGCTACGACGATACGGCCACCACCGGCATCGTCTCCGCGCTGAACCGCCCCGTCACCGTGATGGACGACGATAACAACAACATCGTCACCAACGCCGTGCAGATCGACGCGGCCATCAACCCCGGCAACTCCGGCGGCCCGACCTTCAACGCGGCCGGCGAAGTGATCGGCATCAATTCCTCCATCGCGACCGCCGGATCCTCCGACTCGTCCAGCTCCAGCTCCGGATCCATCGGCATCGGCTTCGCCATCCCGTCGAACCTCGTGAAGCGTGTGGCGGATGAGATCGTCAAGGACGGTTCCGTCAAGCATGTGGCGCTCGGCGTCACCGTGAAGACCGACACGGTCGAAGCGGACGGCGTGACCCGCGCCGGCGCCCGCATCACCTCCAGCTCCACCGGCAACGCCGTGGTCAAGGGCGGCCCCGCCGATAAGGCAGGCCTCAAGTCGGGCGACACCATCGTGGCTTTCGACGGCCATGCGGTGAACAGCACGGCATCCCTGCTCGGCTTCGTCCGCGCCGCCGCCCTCGGCGACAAGGCGACGCTCACCATCGTGCGCGACGGCAAGACCATGGACGTGGACGTCACGCTCGACCAGCAGGAAGACAAGGTCAACGGTTCCAACCGCACCGAATCCAACAGCCAGAGGAACCAGAGCCAGAACGATCAGAACGATCAGAACCAGTACCAGTACCAGAACGGTGACGGTTCCGATGGCTCCGGCGACTCCGATGGTTCCAGCGGTTCCAACGGATTCCCGTTCAACCTGTGGTGAACACGCTAGCCTCGCAAGCCCGTAGCGCCCGGCCCCACCGAACCTGCGAAAGGCTTGCAGGAGAGCTGTAGAAGAGCCACGGAAGAGCCGGAAATACCGCTCGCACGCGCCCCGCACGACTTCCTCGGAAGTTGCGCGGGGCGCGTTGCGTTGGTACGCTGAAACGAACAAAACCAAAACTGAAGAACAACTGAATATGGCAATCTTTACGCCGTGTATCGGGAGCGCGCGGGCCATGTGCCGGCAATGCAGCCGATGGGTTAACAAGGCGTGACGCAAAACATTCGCGTTCGCGTACCGGTTTACCGATCGTCCCGCCGTCCGATTCGTACTGATTCGTACCGTTTCGTACCGGCTTCGGGTGATCGCATCCCAGCGAACAGCGGAACCGATGCAGCGTAAGGAGCAATGATGAAACGCATATCGTCATTCTTTACCAGACTCTTCCAGGCATGCAGACTCGTGCCGATGCTTCCCGTCACCGTCATCGCGGCCATTCCCATGGCATTGCTGTGGAACACGCGCCCGTGGAAGCATTTCTTCTGGAGCGCGAACCCCTCGCTCGGCCAGTGGATCGTGATCCTGCTGGTCGTCTACACCGTGTTCGATTCGCTGAAAGGCATGATCGAAGACATCCGCAAAGGCTACGTCGGCGTCGACGTGCTGGTGATCGTCGCGATCCTGTCGACCATCGCGGTGCACGAATATCTCGCTGGTTGGGCGATCGTGCTGATGGTGTATTCCGGTGAGGCGATCGAAGAATACGCGCAGGATAAGGCGAAAGGCAACCTGACCGCGCTTATGGAAGCCGCCCCGGTCATCGCCCACGTGGTCAACCTCCCCGGCATCGGCTCGAACGCCGAACACGTCGGCGGAAGCGCGAAACAAGGCGATTCGGCCGGCGAATTCCGCGCGGTGAGCGAATCCGAAATCCAGAAGATCCAGTCGTCCGGATCGCATTTCGAAACCGTGCCGGTCGAAAACGTACGCATGGGCGACGTGCTCGTCGTACTGCCGGGCGAAACCGTGCCGGTGGACGGCGAACTGCTGTCCGACTCCGCCACCCTCGATCTGAGCAACATCAACGGCGAACCGGTGCCGCGCGAAGTCTTCGCCGGCGCCCGCGTGCTGTCCGGCGCCATCAACGGCTCGTCCACGCTCACCATGCGCGCCACCCAGCTGGCACGCGACTCGCAATACCAGCGCATCCTGGAACTCGTCTCCTCCGCGCAGAACTCGCGCGCCACGGTCGTGCGCGTCGCAGACCTGCTGGCCGTGCCGTTCACCGTGGTCGCGTTCCTGATCGCCGGTTTCGCATGGATCTTCTCCGGCGTGCCGATGCGTTTCGCCCAGGTGCTCGTCATCGCCACCCCCTGCCCGCTGCTCATCGCGGCACCCGTCGCCTACATCGCCGGCACCGGGCGTCTCGCCAAATCCGGCATTCTGATCAAAGCGCAGGAAGTGCTGGAAACGCTGGGCCGCGTGAATCACATCTTCTTCGACAAGACCGGTACGCTCACCGTCAAGAAGCCGCAGGTCGTGCGCGTGGACATGCGCGGCGGCGTGCAGACCGACGGCGTGACCGGCGATTCCGGCCTTGACGAGGACGTGATCCTGCTGTCCGCAGGCGTGCTTGAAACGTATTCGGTGCATATTCTCGCCCAAGGCATCGTGCAGGCCGGCAAGGGCGCGATCAAGCGCCTGTCCGAACGCTACGCCGACAACGGAAAGCACCTGCCCGGCTCTGACTGGGACGGCCACGACATCGAACACCCGGTGGTCAAGGGTGTCAGCGAAGACTCCGGCAAGGGCCTGAGCGGCATGGTCAACGGCCGTATGATCCGCGTGGGACGCTACGCGTACGTGACCGACGGCGAACACGGCGTGCCGAGCAACCCCGCCGACGTGTTCACCACGCCGCTGGCCGCCGACGAAATGGCCACGTTCGTGTCCGTCAACGGCAAGCTGGCCGCGCGCATCGTGATGAAGGACATTCCGCGCGAGAACGCGAAGGAATCGCTCGAACGCCTGCGCGCCCTCGGCGTCAAGCGCCTGTCCATGCTGACGGGCGACAAGGCCGCATCCGCCAACATCATCGCCAAGGAAGTCGGCATCGACGACGTGCGCGCCGAACTGTTCCCCGAAGACAAGCTCGCCGCCGTCAAGAACGCCTCCGCCGAGGAACCGCCCGCACAGCCGTGGTGGGATCGCGTGATCCAGCGGCTGACCGGCGAATCCGTCACCCGTTCCATCACCATGATGGTGGGCGACGGCGTGAACGACGCCCCCGTGCTCGCCTCCGCCGACATCGGCATGGCGATCACCGACGGCACGTCCACTGCCGCATCCGAATCGGCGCAGGTGGTCATCATGAACGACGACATCGCCTGCGTGCCGCGCGCGATCGCGATCTCCCGCCGTACCAAGCGCATCATGCTGCAGTCCGTGATCGGTGGTCTGTCGCTGTCGATCATCGCCATGCTGTGCGCCGCATTCAACCTGATTCCGGTGGTGGTCGGTGCGTTCCTGCAGGAGGCGATTGACGTGGTCAGCATCCTGTGGGCGCTGACCGCACTGTTCGATAAGGACTGATGGCGGGGTTTGTTTGCCGGTGCCTGTTCGTTGCGGGTACCGGCTCGCAGGTGCAGCGGGCGCTGCGGACGCTCGCTCGCAGGCGTCTGATATGAACGCGCGGGGGCGCGGCCGTTTCGATGAACGGTCGCGCCCCCGCGCGTTTGCTACGAGTTGTGCCGGTAAGTTGTGCCGGTGAGCGGTATTGATGAACCGTGCCGGGCCGTCACAAAGCGGAAGCCGGCGAAATCTCACCTGCGATGGACCTGGTCATCCAATCCGCGAAATCACGCCCCTCCACGCCCTGCGACAGCAGGAACATGATCTTCGCATACGTGGCCTCCAACGTCATATCGCCCGAACCGATCGCACCCGCACGCGCAATCGCATCACCCGTCTCATAATGACCCAGCAGCACCTCCGCCTGCTGGCACTGCGACGCGATGATCACCGGCACGCCATCACGCAGCGTATCGGCGATCACATCCGTCAGACCCGGCTCATCGCTCGGCACATTGCCCACGCCATACGCGCGCAACAACACCGCTTCCGGGCGCGGCGTCAACATCGCCTCAAGACGCGCGGCGGTGATACCGGGAGCCATGTCGATCACGGCCACATCATGCCGCTGATACGGCTTCGGATCGCGCCAACCCTCACCATTCCCATCCGGTGCATACCAGTGCCACGGCGTGCCGGTGCGGGCCAGCGGGCCGGTCGACGGCGCGGAGAAACCCTCGAACGCCCACGACGACGACTTGCTCACACGATTGCCGGAAAACAGATGATGGCCGAAGAACAGTCCGACGCCATGCATGCGATCGCTCATCGCCGCATTCAACGCACCGGTCACATTGGCCGTCGCATCCGATTCGATCTTGCCCAACGGGTGCTGGGAGCCCGTGAAAATGACCGGCTTGCCGAAACCGGTGAGCGCATACGACAGGGCGGCGCTCGAATAGCTCATCGTGTCGGTGCCATGCAGAACCACGAACGCGTCCGCATCGTCACGGTGCGCGTTAAGATCGTCGATCATGGTCTGCCAGTTTTCGGGCGTGGCGTTCGACGAGTCGATCAGCGGATCGAGCTCGGTGAACGTGAACAGGCTGCTGTCCATATGCGCGTCCTCCAGCAGACGGAACAGCCAGCCCTTGGTGTCGGCGCCCGGCACCAGGCCGTTCGGCGAATCGATCATGCCGATGGTGCCGCCGGTGTACGTGATGTGAATGCGCAAAGGTCTACCTCCTTGAAGTCCTGATTCCGCGGTTGCTGGGCTGCGGGTTGTGATTGTGTTTGTGCTGGGTTTGGTGTGTTTGTGCTTGTGTGGGTTTCGCGGGTTCGCGTGGGTTTCGCGGGTTTGGTGGTTTCGGTTTCCGATGCCCACTGTACCGCCGATTCGGACGTTCCGTTTTCCGCGGCCAGTGTTTTACGACGCCTGTTTTCGGATGTTTCGACTCGTGCGGTGTGGCGTGGCGTGGGTGTTGCCGTGGGGCGTTGCCGTGGGCGTTCGGTGATGGCTTCTCCATATCGCTACGCTTGTGGCGCCCCCAGCGTGCACAGACGGCGGAACCGTCGCCAACCAGCTACGCTGAGCGCTCGCCAGCGTAGCCGAATGCGGACCCCTCTTCATCCGTCTACGCTGAGAGGCCGCGGTGCGGGGAACCGGGAAGAGGAAAGCCGAGACGCGGCTCAAAACAGAAACGAGTGTCCGATTCGGGCGAATCGGACACTCTGGCCAGTCAGGAAGAACCGTGAGTGTCCTTTTCTGGAGAATCGGACACACGGGCTGACTGGAGTGGGCTGGAGCGGGCTGGGATGTCTTTTTCTGGAGAATCGGACAACCTGGATGGGCCGGTAGAGCTGGGAGTGACCGATTCGGGAGAATCGGACACTCACGGTGATGGGGGTGGGTCGCGAATGACCGATTCGGGAGAATCGGACACTCGTGGGGCACACCGGCCTATCCCGGACCGTCTGTACAGCTCAGTCCTGCTTGCCGGGAACTTCCGTGGTCTCCAGCACGTCGGGCACGTCGTTGCCGTTATCGTCCAGCATTTCGTCCATCAGATTGCCGTTGATGCGACCGCGCACGCAGAACCAGCCGATCACCATCGCCACCGCGATCACCGCGAACATGGCCAGCGTCCAACGTCCGGACACGCTCGTGAGATTCGACAGCACGACCACGGCGAAGAACAGCAGGGAAATGTAGTTCGTGTACGGTGCGCCCGGCATACGGTACGCCGGACGGGTCTCCTCGCCGGCCTTGACCTTCTTGAGGAACGCCAGATGCGTCACCAGAATGGCCGCCCACGTTCCGGCGATGCCGATGCCGGCCAGGTTCATGACGATTTCGAACGCGTCGGCAGGTAGTACGGCGTTCAGCGCCACGCCGATCAGACCAAGCGAGGACGTGATGATGATGCCGCCGTACGGCACATGATGCTTGTTCATGCGCGAAGCGAACTTCGGGGCGGAACCGGCCACGGCGAGCGAGCGCAGCGTGCGGCCCGTCGAATACAGGCCGGCGTTCAGCGACGAGAGCGCGGCGGTGAGCACGACGACCTGGATCACGTCGCCGGCGTGCGGAATACCGATGCCGGAGAAGAAGGTGACGAACGGGGATTCGTTGGCGGAGTAGGCGGTGTACGGCAGCACGAGGGCCATGAGCACCACGGATCCGACATAGAACACGAAGATGCGGATGATCATCGAATTGATGGCCTTGGGCAGCACTTTGGCAGCATCCTTGGCCTCACCGGCGGCAACGCCGACCATTTCGGTGCCGCCGAACGCGAACACCACGCCGAGCGTCAGCGCGAACACGGTGGTCAGACCCTTCGGGAACAGTCCGCCATGTTCGGTGATGTTGGCGATGCCGGCATGGGAGGAGCCGACCGGTGCGCCGGTCACGATGGCCCAGATGGCGATGACCATGAACGCGATGATCGTGGCGACCTTAATGGCCGCGAACCAGAATTCGGCTTCGCCGAACATTTTCACGCTCATCATATTGAGCACGAACACGACCGCCAACGCGCACAGCGCGAGCAGCCATTGCGGCACGTTCTGGAACGCCTTCCAATAGTGGAAGTACACGGCGACGGCGGTGATATCGGCCATCACGGTGACGGACCAGTCCAGGAAGAACAGCCAGCCGGTGACATACGCGCCCTTTTCGCCCAGGAATTCGCGTGCGTAGGAGACGAACGCGCCGGAGGAGGGGCGGCGGATGGCCAATTCACCCAAGGCGCGGACCATCAGGAATGCGAAAATGCCGCATACCGCGTAGGCGAAGGCCAGGCCGGCGCCGCCCAACGACAGTCGGCCGCCCGCGCCCAGGAACAGGCCCGTGCCGATCGATCCGCCGATGGCGATCATCTGAATGTGGCGCGGCTTCAGATCCTTGGCGTATCCGGAGTCGCTCTTGTCGTGTTTGACCGCGTTGTGCGGTGTGGTTTCACTCACTGTGGGATGCTCTCTTTTCTCTATACTCTGCGTTTTGCGCTATGCGCTGGTGTTTTGCGCTTTGTGCATTTCTGGTGCGGTTGTTCGCGCCCCGTTCCGCGCGGTTGGTGTGCGCGTGGTGTGCGGTGTGCGCGTGGTGTGCGCGGTCGCATGGCTGCGCACCTGCTGATCTGCGGATTTGCTGATTTGCAGGTCGGCAGGTTGACGATGCGGGAGGGCGTCAAACGTTTGCACCATAGGTATGACAGGCACATTATAGGGAAGACGTGTAACCGGGCCGATTTTCCGCCTTAGGGGAGAACCGCGGCAGCGCGGGAGCAGGGTTGGGGTTGGGCTGGGATTGCACCATGAGTGTCCGATTCGGGTGAATCGGACAGTCTGGGTGTGTGGGTTGTGCCGTGAGTGTCCTTTTCGGGAGAATCGGACACTTGGGGTGGCGGCGCAACATATGTGGCGCTCGCTTGACAGCCGGGTGCGGGTCATGCTTACTGTCACTTGTTGCCTGAGTATGCGTTGGGCGTATCGGTATGCGTCAGGGTATGTCAGGGATGGAAGTCGGAGAAGGTTCGTGGCAGCGAGGATCTGGTAGAGGAGCTGGTATGGGAGCAGGGAAACCGGGCGACGGCATGGCCGTGGCGGGGGACGGTCGGTTCGTATGGCCGTTTGGGTTGAGATGGTCGGAACGGTCCGGCCGCATCAAACAGTCCGACCGTTCTGGTCAGCCTGATCATCCAGATCAGCCCAATCACCTCAATCACCTTAATCGGCCGGCCCACGCAACCCTCGCGGTCGCAACCGGAACCGAATCCGTCAGGCCCGCAACAGGCTCCGCAACCGGTCCGACGCGAACCGAATCGTCCCGCATCGCTAAAACCGTGTCGGCGCACCCGATCCGCCGCCATTGGCGCTTCATCGTATTCGCCTTGTATCTTGCGGTGACGGCGCTCCTGATGACGTTCCACGAACCGTGGTTCGACGAAGCGCAATCCTGGCTCATCGCACGCGACGCCTCGTTCCGCGACATGCTGCTCGTGCGCCCGCATTATGAGGGGCATCCGCCGCTATGGTGGCTGATGTTGTCGATTCCCGCGAAACTCGGCGTGCCGTACGAAATCGGGCTGAAAAGCGTGCAGTTCGTGTGCGCCGCGCTCATGGCGTGGATGCTGGTGTTCCGTTCGCCGTTCCCGCCGCTCGCCGCGGGTCTTCTGCCGTTCACGTATTTCATGTGCTTCCAATACGGCGTCACGTCGCGCCCGTACGCGTTGATGTGCGCGGCCATGTTCCTGACCGCCGAATGTTGGAACAGCCGGGATGAGAAGCCGTGGCGTCTGACATTGAGCTTGATCCTGCTGTGTTGCACCAGCAGTTACGGCATTGCCCTGGCGTGCGCGATGGCGTTGGTGTGGGTTGTGCGCGTGCTGCGGGAGTCGCGGTCCGTCCGATCGCTGATCGCGCGTCCCGAGCGATTCGTCGCATGGCTGCTGCTATTGGTCGTGGGTTTTGTGCTGACCGTGAGCATCCTGCCATACCCTGATACGTTCGGCATGACTCCGGGCTCCGGCGGCAATTCGGCCATCATGCAGTTCCTGATGTTCTGGCTGATCATGCCGTCCGAAGCGTTGTTCACCTCGTTCGCCGGCGACGTTTCGCTGCACGGTCTGCGCATGGGCGTCTTCCCGATTGTGCTGTGCGTCGTGCTGTCCGCGATGGTCTGGTATGCACTCGGCAGGCTGGCGCGCCGCCGCGGCGACCTTGACATTCTGCTGCTGCCGTACGTGCTGTTCGCCCTGTGCGCGACGAAATATTTCAGCCTGCATCATCTCGGCATCCTGTTCGCGCTGTTCGTCGCCGACCTGTGGATTCTTGTTCGTGATCGGCCGATCGAGGCGGATGATGCGCCGGAATGGTTGCGTCGATTCGTGCGGGCGTGCGTCGGGCGCGTTGCGGGAAAGCGGGTCGGGAAGTCCGGCCACTCCGGCGACTACCCTGCTGCTCAACCCGCTGCTCAACCTGCCGCTCGCCCCACCCAGAGTGTCCGATTCGGCCGAATCGGACACTCGTGCCGTGCCGCGACCGCATCCGACCCTGCGCATCCCCGCGGCGCGATTGTGCGCAACTGTGTGATCATCCTCCTGCTGCTGCCGAGCCTGTGGTGGAACATCGCCGCCGGCCTGTGCGATCTGCGGTACGACTATTCGGGGTCGCGTGCCGTGGCATCGTTCGCCGAACGCAACGATTTCACGCATAACCGCTGGGTGTCGGTCTGGCGGTATTTCCCCGAAACCACGTGGTCGGACGGGAGTCACACGCCGAGGCAGGAGGATACGCATCGGTACGCGTGGGCGGCGATCGCCGCGGACCCGTATCTCGGTCGCGGAGTGTGGAGCGTGACGGAACGCGGGTCGGCGCGTGCGGCGGAACGCGGACTGTTGGACTGCACATATCGCGGTCGATCCTTTGAGCCGAATCAGGTGCCGACCGCAGCGCAGATGAACCGGGAGATCGCGGCGTGCGCGGCCAAGGGCGAGCCGGCGTTCGTGACCGGTGAGACCGATTTTCCCGAATACTATTTCGGCAGGCTCGGGTATCGGATGCGCGATTATCGCAAGATTACGATCGCGACGAAGCGCACCCCTTGGAAGAACTGGATTACGACCACCGACATCACGGCGTATGTGCGTTCCGACGTGTTCCGCACGCTGCGGTAGCGGCGGATGCCGTGTGTTATGTTCCGTGCGGCCGGTCTGATGGTTTGACTTGATGCGGCTGGCTCAGCGTAGTCATCCGACGATGCCATCTCCATCCGTCTACGCTGACGAGCCGTTAGCGTAGCCGTTTGGCGGTACCGTCGCCGTTTGCCCACGCTGACCGGTTTCTCAGCGTAGCCAGTCGGCGATACCGCCTCCATCCGCCTCCTTCCGCCCACCTTCCGCCCGGTCATTCCAAGCCGGATTGCCTCTTTTGCGTTTCGACGGTTTGCGTTAGGCTAGAGCGCGTGACTGAGACTACTGAACTTCGTATTGCTGTTATCGGCGCCGGCCCCGCAGGCGTCTATTCCTCCGACATCTTCCTGCGCCAGCTGAAGAAGCTGGGCGAGGAACTCGGCCTGGGCACCAAGGCCCGCATCGACCTGTTCGAAAAGCTGCCGGTTCCGTTCGGCCTGGTGCGCTACGGCGTGGCCCCCGATCACCCGTCCATCAAGTTCATCGCCGACGCGCTCGAAAAGACGCTCGACAACCCCGACATCCACTTGTACTGCGACGTGGAATTCGGCAAGGACGTCACCCTGGACGAGCTGCTCGCCCGCTACGACGCCGTGCTGTTCGCCACCGGTGCCGTCGAAGACAAGCCGCTCGGCCTGCCGGGCGCCGACCTCGACGGCGTGTACGGCGCCGCCAAGTTCGTCGAATGGTATGACGGTTACCCGACCGGCGCTCGCGAATGGCCGCTGGACGCCGAAAACGTGGCCGTGATCGGCGGCGGCAACGTGGCCATGGACGTGGCTCGCGAACTCATGCGCAACGCCGACGACCTCAAAGCCAAAACCGATATTCCGGACAACGTGTACGAAGGCATCAAGGCCAACAAGGCCAAGACGCTGCACCTGTTCATCCGCCGCGGCGTGGCCCAGGCCAAGTTCAGCGTGCAGGAGCTTCGCGAAATGGAGAAGCTGCCGGGCGTGCAGCTCATCATCAACGAGGACGATTTCGACCTGGATGAGGAAACCATCGAAGTCGCCGGCGAAAACAAGCTGACCCGCCAGATGGTCGAAGAGCTGTTCGCGATCCGTGAGATGGCCGAAGATATGGAAGACGACGGCGACGTCGACTTCGAAGGCAACCCCGCCGACCGCAAGTACTACGTGCACTTCAACTCCGCGCCCACCGAAGTGCTGGGCGAAGACGGCAAAGTCAAGGCGATCCGCGTCGAAAAGACCGAAACCAGCGCCGACGGCAAGATGACCCGCACCGGCGAATTCGTCGACTACCCGGTCGAAGCCGTGTACCACGCCATCGGCTACAAGCCGGCCACCGCGCCCGGCATCGCCTACGACGAAAAGCACGCCCACCTCGCCAACGCGAACGAGGACGGACGCATCACCACCGAAGCGGACGGCGGCGAAGTGCGCGAACGCCTGTACGCCACCGGTTGGGCCAAGCGCGGACCGGTCGGTCTGATCGGTTCCACCAAGTCCGACGCGCTCGCCATCGTGACCAACATGCTTGAGGATCTCGCCAAGGCCGCCGAAGGCGGTCGCGTGGCCGAGGATCGCGACCCCGAATCCATTGACCGTTTGCTGGCCGAGCGTGGCGTCAAGCCGATCGACTTCGCCGGTTGGAAGAAGGTCGACGCGTACGAGCGTGCCGAAGGCGCGAAGGAAGGCCGCGAGCATAAGAAGGTCATCGAGCCCGAGCAGATGCGCGAGCTTGCACACGCCTGATCGTGCGGTTGATCGACCATATGACGCCTGATTGCGTGATCTGATTCGAGGGGGACGAGCGGAAGTTCGTCTCCCTCTTTCGTTTGCGCTCCGACGTTATGCTTGTGCGAGCTTCCGCTCCGATTCCGCGACTTTCCGTTCCGCCCATTTCCCGGATACATCCAGTAATCATTCAGGGTGGCATTTTAGGCTGAAGCCATGAATGCCAAAATGCGTGTACACGGCCATTGCAACGGCCTGAAAACAACGCTGCTCTTCGCGTTGATGTGGGCGATCATCATGCTCATCTGGCTGTGCACCGGTGCCAGCCGCAACACCCTCGGTATCTACATCTTCATCGGACTGGCGACCACATTCGGATCGTACTGGTTCTCCGACAAACTCGCCATCGCATCCATGGGCGCGCATGAAGTCAGCGAACAGGAAGCGCCCCAGATCTATCAGATCGTGCGCGAACTTTCCGCCAAAGCCGGCAAGCCGATGCCCCGCATCTACATCGCGCCCACCGAAAGCCCCAACGCCTTCGCCACCGGACGCAACGAACGTCACGCGGCGGTCTGCTGCACGCAAGGCATCCTGCGCATCCTCAACGGACGTGAACTGCGCGGCGTGCTCGGGCACGAACTGATGCACGTCTACAATCACGACATCCTCACCTCCGCCATCGCCTCGGCCATGGCATCCGTGATCTCCTACCTGGGGTATTCGCTCATGTACTTCGGCGGCGGCGATCGCGATCGCGAAGGCTCCTCCGGGCTGATCGGCATGATCGGCGTGATTCTCACCTCCATCCTTGCACCCATCGGAGCGTCGCTGGTGCAGCTGGCCATTTCGCGCACCCGCGAATACGACGCGGACGAAGACGGCAGCAGACTCACCGGGGACCCCGAGGCGCTCGCCTCCGCGCTGAACAAGATCTCCATGGGTGTGGAATCCACGCCGATGCAGGCTACGGCGGGCAACCAGTCGGTGGCGGCCATGATGATCGCCAATCCGTTCAAATCCGGCGGTTTCTCCCGCCTGTTCTCCACGCATCCGCCGACCGCCGACCGTATCGCGCGGCTGATGCAGATGTCGCAGGAGATGCGCGGCGCACAGATCGGCGGCGACGGGTGGCAGCGGACGCAGGTTCCGGCGTACTACTGATTGCTTGGTCGGCGGTTGGTGATTGGTGATTGGCGACAGGCGCGACGGGCGTGGTGACTGGCGGTTGGTGCCGTCGGATGCGCCAGTTGACGACGCGCGAAGGCTCCAGCTGCTTCAAGCCGGTTCAAGCCGGTTCGGACATGAGATTCATCTTTCGGGCGATGAGTCGCGTGGCATCCGTTTTGATGCTAGACTGACCACTTGTGCGCCAAAAGCGCCACCTGCGGATGTAGTTCATCGGTAGAACGACAGCTTCCCAAGCTGTAGAGGCGGGTTCGACTCCCGTCATCCGCTCCGGCAAGCTCCGAACCCCACGGTTCGGAGCTTTTCTTATACTCCAGGCTGTGTCTTGCTCTTCGCATATCCAGACATGAGTGGCAGAATCATCATGCAGCTCCAATGCCCCGCATCGCCGTGGATCTCGACCCGGCCTCCACGCGCCTCCACGCTGACACGGAGATGATCAATGCCGAAGCCCATGCCCAGACATTCGCAATCATCGTGCGCCGCATCTCTTTCGTTCCCGTCCCGTCGGGGAACGTCGGCGCAGGAGATGCATACCTCATCGATACTGACGGCGACGGCGAGGACATAGCCGGCAGCGGGTTCGGCATGTTTCATGATGTTCGCGAACATTTCCTGAATCACCGCGCGGATCAATCCTCCCAGCGCCGCATCTGCATGGTCCAGGATTCCACGAGAATCAGTCACCACCGTTTCACCGGTCATGCCGAGTGTCGCCGCATCCCGCTGGTATCGCTCGACCAGATACCGCACGGAATCTGTCCGATGCCTCGTCGGCATTGCCTCGGCACCTTCCTTGGAACTGGCATATGGCAGACTTCCACGCGGGGAATCATCGCACATCTCGGCCGTGCCGATGGAACCGTCGCGGAGCATCGCGATGACATCGTGGGTCTGCTTGAGTGCACGCCCAGCCGTAGCGCGCATCCGACGTAGAGTATCGGACGTCTGCGCTCCGAGCTCCGGCATCTGCAAAAAATGATCGATATCCATGATGAGATACGACAATTCGTTGGTTGTCGAATCGTGCAACCTGGCAGCCATGGCCATGGCCTCGGCGCGACGGCTGGCCTCTTCGGCACGCCGCCGCCGGATATGCCACCATCTGAGCAGCACTCCCGCCATCACGGGTATGACGAACGGCATCACCAACCACGGCGTCGCAGTCAGCACCCGCCACCACATCGGTCGATTAGTGAACGCGCCTTGAACGCGCAGCTGCACAATTCGCGACACCATAGCGGCGGCCATCAACGTGACACCCCATGCCGTACGCCGGTACGACAGCACGATTAACGGCAGCACAATTACCACGCTCAGGGACATCGACAGGCTTATCGGCATGGGGAATGCCACGCACCATGCAACGCCTAGCAGCACGCTGCCTGCTACCGGACAGGCGATGTTCACTGCCATCACGGTCAACAGCACTGCTTCGATGACGGGCGTATGCCAGTCGGGCACCGGTGCGGCGAACAGCTCGATTGCCGAATCGATGGCCGTCAACAGCGTGCAGACAAGCATGACGACGCGCAGATTCCCGTCATCTGCAGATTCACTCCCACGCCCGTCCGCCGGGAGGTTCTTCCAATCGTTCACGTCACAGCACATGGTATCGGTCGCAATAGTCGAGCAGTTCGTGACGATTCGCCGCTTTGACCTTGCGCATGGCACGTTTGACATGGCTGTACACGGTTTCAATGCCGATATCGAGCCGATCCGCGATCTGTGCCGTCGATAGCCGGCGGTCATACAAGCGGAGTATCGATAGCTCGCGTTCCGAGAACGGCGGGCACTCCGCCGACCGGCAGTCTGTATCCGCAGCCGCGGCCTGACAATTCGCCTCGTGCACATTCGGAAATCCACCATCGCCCGGATATGAGCGTC
The DNA here is from genome assembly GCF_019331805.1 of Bifidobacterium pongonis. GTDB lineage: Bacteria > Actinomycetota > Actinomycetes > Actinomycetales > Bifidobacteriaceae > Bifidobacterium > Bifidobacterium pongonis. The sequence continues at coordinate 41,267 of NZ_JAHBBE010000008.1, read as the reverse complement.
CGGAAGCGACGGCTCGAATCGCACGCCCCACATCGCGGGCGAAATCACGTTTCGCGATCATGCCCTGCGCCCCGCACGCAATAATATCGTCCTGATACGTGCATGGATTGTATGAGGTGACGATCAGCACCGCAATCGGCGACTCGTGGTGACGGAGCCGTGCAGTCAACCGTGTCCCGTCCAGTCCATCCATGATCAGATCGGCGATGAGAATGTCCGGTTTGACGGTGTCGAACAGGCACCGTTCCAATGCCAGCGCAGGGTTGTCCGTGGACCACAGCAGTTTGCTGCCGTGCAGCTCCCTGCCGATCAGCAGCGTCATCATATCGGCCGAGCAGCGGTCGTTATCCACCACGGCGATGCGCAATCCTGAACCATGGTCCTGTTCCATAGCCCCCCCTATCGCCTCGTCTTCCGCCCCCCACCATATCACTGTGCCGTTTCCCATCACACCGCTGTGCCGTTTCCCGTCACACCCGCTTTCCCGCGCAATCGCAGGTCGTTACGGTTAATAACTCCGAACCGTTTTGGTTTGGGCGCCCCCGTATCAGGCATAAGTAAGTAAGGTGCGTTGCCAATGCATTGGATATACAAGGTCGCCTCAGCGCTGGTTATGATTCTCACCGTTGCGGCGGGAGGATTATATGCTCTGAACTGCGAGGACACCTACCCGTCCGGCCCCGAGCAAGACGTTAAAATTTCCGATGCCCATGGGCATACGTTGTCCGACATGCTGGGCATAGCGGACAAACACCACGTCATGCTCGCCAAGGTCACGTCGGAATCCAATGCGAAACATGGTTTCGAACGGCAGATAACCGTGTTCGGATCATCCGATGCATATGCCCCATTTGTCAAAACCTCTCCATATCCGGATTACGGATTCAACGCCTGCACCGTGGTGCGTCAAGGGGATGAGCTTACCAATCCGCTCGGTCGTTGGCTTATCTACGGTCATGCGGATGACGCGCAACAGGCTGCTGCTGCGATACAAGCCAAGGGTTTTGAGCTCAATGGTCTTGACGCCATCAGCGTTCCTGGACTGGTCGGCGATTTCTTCTCGAATAGCATCGCCTCTATCATTACCGCTGGGATTGTTATAACATTCATCGCCGCGGCCGTGTCGGCATCAGCCTCCTCCAGAATCAGCGCGGTCCAAGAACTCCACGGCACGCGACGTGTCAGCGTCATTGCCCGTCAAGGGTTGCAGCATATGCTGTTCGTTCTTGGAACCATGGGTGCCGGATGGCTGATCTGGATTGCTATCGGGCTTATCTGCTGGCCGCACGCCTCACCATTCGTTTTTGCCGGGCAAGTGTTCCTAGGCATCATGTCGGTAACCGCCATCGTCGCGATGCTTGCGGCACTTGCAGCCATCATTATCATCCGACTCGCCGTGCCCGGCATCATTGCCCAAATCAAAGGAAAACGACCATTGCGTTTTCTCATGGTGGCGAGTTGTCTGGCCACCATAGTGGTACTGAACCTGACCATGGTCGGCATGAACAATGCCATTATGCAGCGCAACAGTACCGAGGCGATGTCAACATCCTTAACACGGCATACATCACAGCCAGGGTTCCGATTACTGCTGTGGTTTTCCAACGATCGAACAAGGGCGCAATATATGCCTAATTGGAACGCATTCGTCGACAGGGCCGCCAATGCTGGACGGATACGATTCTTCTTTTCCCAAGAGAATTGCACATGGGTCGATGGAGGACAAGCGCCGAATTCAACGTGTATCATCATGGATCCGAAGACCGCGGAGCAGCAGCATCTCCTCGCGTCGTCAAGCAGAACGGCAGTCACCGTGCTCATGCCTGCGGACGACACCTACGATCCCTCATCCATCATCGCCAATGTGCTGTCCTCATATGCGTTTGAACAGGATATCGCAGCAAGCAACCATCAATCTCTGCCGGATATCACCGCACAGGACGTGACCGTCACAACCATATCCAAGAAAGCAGCGCCTTGGACCTTCAACACGATGACGGACAATAGCCGACTGCACACTCCCGTCATTATCCTGGATGCTCAATTACTCAGCGGCGACACCACAACGGCGATGGCCAGCGCCGGCGGCATGATGTTCACCTACCAATCCCGTCGGGCCGTCATCACGGCGTTGCGCGATGCCGGTGCGCTTCCGCTGGTGTCGTCGGCGATCAGGCCTTGCGATGAAATCGCCAACCAGTTGGCCGTTAGTCGACAGGAAACGATTTTCTTCACCATCGTCGCGGTGATCGCGTTCGCCTGCTCCCTTGGCATCGGCGTCATGTTGGCGTTAATCATGTGCACGCTGAGACGTCAGGTTATGTTCGTCGAGTTCATTCACGGAGCCACATCGCGGCTACGGTTCGGTACCGTCGCACTGCTGGTACTGGCGCTTTGTGCGATGGTAGTGCTGCCATGTGCGCTGATGCGGCTCAACATCATCTGTCTGGCGGCCCCGATGGCCTTCGCAATCACGACGATGGCCACCACCGCGGTCTACGATTCGCAGCTCCGGGCGGACAGCATCAAACACCCGTGACGTTGAAGAACCGGTCGGTCGGATTCGGAGCGGCCGGACACGTCTGCCCAGCGGCAGTCCAGCCAATTCGCCTCACCATATTCAGAAGATATTCAGAAGGAACATCATCATGTCAGCAACATCACAGATTTCCGACAAACCACTGACCGTACACGGTCTGACCAAACGCATGGGCGAATGCGTCCTGTGGTCCGATCTCAACCTGGAATTCCTTCCCGGGCAGATGACAGCCCTCACCGGTCAAAGCGGTTGCGGGAAAACCACGCTGCTCAACGTGCTCGGCTTGCTGGAACGGCCGACCAGCGGCATCGTAGCCTATGGCGCGCGCGACCTGACCGACGGGAGTTCACGGACGCGACGGCTCATGCACCGCAACGTCATGGGGTTCATGTTCCAGAACTACGCGTTGGTCGAGCAATGGACCGTTGCGCGGAATCTGCAACTGGCCTTACGTTGCGTCGGCGTGCCGGCATCCGAACGGCGTCGGCTCATACGGTGGGCGCTGCACGTCGTCCATCTGGACGGGTATGACAAGCGGCTGGTGTACACGCTGAGCGGCGGCGAACAGCAACGCGTCGCCATCGCGCGGATTGTCATTCGTTCGCCGCGCATCGTGTTGGCCGACGAGCCGACCGCCGCGCTGGATGCGGGCAACCGTGCCGTGGTCATGCAGCATCTTCGGCATTTCGCCGACGACGGGGCAATCGTGATCTATACGACGCACAACGAGAAGGATGCTGCAGACGCCGACCGCATCATCAAGCTGTGACGGATTCGAACCGGCTGATTTGGTGGCCCGAATCCGTCACCGTCTTGGTACGAATCCGTCACTGTTCCGGTACGATTCGACGAACTAGCGCCAACTTTTCAGCTGTTGGCCACCATTACGCCGGCGGTGCGGTCGTACTCGGCAGCGAGCTTGGCCTCCTTCGCGGCCAGACGCTGTGCCGCGGCCTCGCGGCGGACGGCCAGTTCAGGCTCGAAACGTGCCAGCTCTCACCCCCTCCCTACGGTTCGGAGCTTATTCGCATCTCTATCTCATGTCGTACTCTTCCCGACTTTTTCTCCCCGCTGCGCAACACAACGGATGTCCGATTCTCCCGAATCGGTCACGCGGAGTGCAGTGAGGCATACCAGAGTGTCCGATTCCCCAGAAAAGGACATGCGAGGTGAGGGTGTGGGGGCTAGAGTGTCCGTTTCTCCAGAAAAGGACATGCGTGGGGACCAATATGTTCGGGTGCCTCGAAGTTTTTCAGAGGTGGAAGTGAATGCTATAGGACCCGGATGGGGGATAGGGGTCGCATATGACATTCCAAGGAGAGAGCTGGAAGAGAGTCCAAAGAAAGGGGTGAAAGAGAGGCAGGGTGAAGAGAAATGGTTGGGAAAAAGATGGTTGATTTTGGTACGCCATTGTGATTCACTGCTATCAAATGGGAAATGTAGTTCCCGCGCTAAGCCGTCAATGGTGATCGGCTCATTGGTATCAACGGCTGTGAAGGCCATGCCGTGTGGCCATGTTCAATGGAGAAAATACGAAGGAGTATTCATGAATCAAAACAAGAATTTGGCGGCGGATAAGGTGCTCCCTACGTTGGTATGAACGTGACTGACATGGCGTTCTACAGCGGAACAGCATGTGTTGTGAGCACGAAGATCTGACAATGGACTCCACAAAGGCCAAACGTGGGTTTGCCGTTTTCATGACTGCCGTTCTGCTCGTTGTATTGGGCTGTGCGGCAGTCATGGCGGTGCAGTTCTGCCGAGCCGACTTGCAGGCTTTGGCGCAGCGGGGTGTATCGCGGCAAGCGCGTGACGATTTCGGGAAACTCGAACTGCCGGATGGGCTTTTCGACCTACCTGAGATGGGGACCCGGAATACCGAGGAATCCCGAGTCAACGCGACATTCATGGTGTCACAGATGGCAGGTGAAAACTATCCTAAAGTGGGCACATGGCGAACGTTGAATTCCTTGTACGATTACGCCCAAAATGAGCGGAAACCGCTTGCGATGAGGCTCAAAGCCTATGTGGCTTTGAAAAACTTCAAGGATCAGCGGTGGGAAGCCAGCAGCGAGATCGTGCGACAGATCGAAAGGTCCTTCCCCGAAGTCGTTACAAAAGACAATCTTGCGGAGTATCTTTCGCTTGCGGAACCGGTGATGATCCTGGACCTCGACTTCACTCCAATCACCGAGCTGACCCCATTCGATCCGCTTGCCGACGAACAAGCCGAACGACTTGCGACTTCGGCGCTAATCTCCAAACATCTCTTCAGTAACAAAGACAAGATATCTGGGTATTTCTCAGAACTTCGCCCCAAACTTTGCGCGTGGGCTGGAGGCGACTCCACATACATCCAGCAGACGCTGCTCGCCGCGGACGCGCTGACGGGAACGAGCCAAAGCACCTGCACGTCGCGCCCGAGGATTGAGAAGCTTCTCGGCTGCAGGAATGCATCGCGAATGATCGCGGTGGATGGCAGTCGAACCGGAACCTGCAGTCTGACGCTCACGTATTACGCCTTCAAATCAGGAGCAGTGCCCCTATGACGCAAGACACGGAAAACAGCGTTCTCGTCTTCGATCACGTGTCAAAACGCTACCTGCGGAACGATGATGATCCGTTTACTCTCGATGGAATCTCCTTCACACTCAGGAACGGCGAAATGCTCAGAATCCGGGGAAGCTCCGGATCAGGCAAGACAACGTTGCTCAGAATCGCAGGTCTCCTTACGGTGCCGGACCATGGCAGCGTGCGCGTCTGCGGTGAGGAGACATCCAGTGAGCGAGCACGTGACAGGCTCCGCGCCACATACATCGGAATCGTGTTTCAAAACGCGAACCTGCTCGATCACCTCACGGTGCTGCAGAACCTCCTTGTTGCAGACCGGGGAAGTGGAGGTGCCAGGAAATGTCTGAAAATGCTTGCTCGGTTCGGCATTCGACGTTTGGCGAACGTGAAAGCAGGCAGGATATCCGGCGGCGAACTTCAGCGTGCCGGAATATGCCGCGCTTTGATCAACGAGCCACGGCTCCTTTTGCTGGACGAGCCCACCTCTTCACTTGATGATGCGGCCACCAGCGAGGTTGCTGCCATCATTCGCGCGATGAAGGAACAAGGAGTGGCGATTCTGCTCGCCAGCCATGATTCCCGCTTGGATGGGCTGGAAACCCGGTCATTGCGTCTTGAATCCGGGAAGGTGGTTACGGAACAGTGAAAAGGGTTTTCCGTCTCGTCTGGTTCGAACGGGCATATACTTTCCGAACCTCGCGCGCGTTGGTCGTTCTGCTGGCAATCGTCATCTCCATCTGTTACTGCCTTCAGGGATTTGTGGTCAGCGTGGTCCAGGCACATGCGAGCAATGTCGAGAAGCACTCCAACATTTCCACCATTGAGCTGAACACACTTCGACCGGATTCGCGCATCCTGGACAGGGAATCGCTTGCCGAAGTGTCTCAGCTGGAGCATGTCGTTTCCGTGACTCCTTGGATGCAGCATGATTTGGATTTGGCGGATGAGGCGGACTGGCCGTCACGAACCGTCGCGCCCGGGGCTTTATGGGCCACCACGTATTTCGAGCCCAAGCTTCCGAAAATGATCAAGGGCGACAGGCCTTCAAGTTTGCGGTCCAATGAGATACTCCTGCCTCATTCCGTTTCCGGGGGCAATCTCGATGGTTTGTATGGCAAAACCGTGTCATTCGGATACACGCACGTAGACGGCCGGTATCAGGGGTCCTACAGGGTCATCGGACTCAAGGTGGTTGGGATATACGACAATTCCGTGCCTGATCGGGATGGGGGTGCGCCTTCCTATGTTTCCGAGGATACGATGAGCACCCTGTTCGACGGGAAGCCTCCGGAATCCTATACATTCGTATATGTGAAGGTCGATTCGGGAGAACAAGCCCAGGGAGTCCAGAAGAAGCTCTCGGATCTCGGATTCGGCGTGACCGGCGCCGCGGGACAGCTGGAAACCATGGGTATTCTTTCCACGCTGATGAATATAGGCAGGTTCGTATTTCCAATCGTTCTTCTCTGTTCTCTCGCGTTCGGTTTCTTCCTGAGTGTGATGTGGATGCGGCCGCGTAAACGTTCGCTGGCTTTGCTGAGGTGCCTTGGGTACACGGCCGGACAGTTGAGCGCCCTCGCCCTTGTTCAGGTCCTTCAATTGGTTATCACATCCGGAATGGTAGGCATCGTTGTGGGCACGCTGGCGAATCTGGCTCTGACCCACTACATCGGCTCCGGCGGCCTGCTGAATCTATCAAGTTTGGGACCGGTGGTTTTCGATCCGATGCTGACGGCCGAGATACTTGGCATCACTGGTTTCGGGGCGATTGTTGGAGCGCTTCCCATGAGCGTGCTGATTTCACGCACGCAACCGGATGCGTTGATGAGGGACTGAGCTGTTTGCGCGCATGGGTGAGTTGGCTGTGCTGGCTGTACCAGAGCAGCGTTGTCTCAGAGCAGCGGTGTACCAGAGCAGCGCCGTCTTGGCCAACGTTGATTCGGCTACACGTATGCCACGCTGGTTGTGCTGATGGACGTGAGTGTGACGTTGGGATGTCCGATTCCCCCGAATCGGCCACGCGGAGTGCGGCGAGGTATACCAGAGTGTCCGATTCCCCAGAAAAGGACGTGCAGGGTGAGAGTGCGGGGGCTAGGGTGTCCGTTTCTCCCGAATCGGTCATGCGGAGTGTGGTGAGGTGTACCAGAGTGTCCGTTTCTCCAGAAAAGGACATGCGAAGTGGGGGCGTGGGAGTGGGAATGTCCGTTTCTCCCGAATCGGACACTCGGGGGGCAATGTGGATATGCCTGTGGATGACACGCCGGGCTGTGGATAACTGCCTACCTTCTGTCCACAACCCCCGTTTCGGCTGGCGTATCGGATGGAACGTCCCGTATCTTGTGCGCATGACTAAGCAAACGAATACGCAGACAAGCACGCAAGCAAGCGCGCCGACAGCCGCATTCGCGAATGCGCGAACGGAAGCCCAGCGGAGGCTGGACGCGATGTTCAGGGAATGCCATAAACGGCGTCAACTCGCGCATCCTACGGATCCGAAGGACCGGCGTGCGCTTCAACGTCGTGTGCGCAAAGGCACCGTTATCATGCCGCACAAAGGCCTGTACTTGGACGTGGAAAAATGGGAGGCGCTATCGTACCCCGAACGCATCATCTGGACGCTGCGTTCCGTATGCCAGCTGTACCCCGGCGCGGTGCTGTGCGGTCCGTCGGCCGCCGCCGCATACGGTCTGACCAGCGTGTGGAAAATCCAGAAATACGTCCACATCGCGGTCTCGGACCGGTCCAAAGCGGGACGTCACGGTTTCATCATCGCGCGCTACTACAAGAATCCGCCCGCAACATGCAAAATCGACGGCATGATCGTCACCGACCTGTTCCAAACCCTGATGGACAGCGCGCGAACACTGGATTTCATCAACGCGTTCGAAATCTGCTCGATGGGATTGCGAAGATTCAAATCCACGGTCAAAACCCTGAAGGACTACGTCGGCGGCAAGACGCGACTGTGGGGCATCATCCGCGCAAGATACCTTGCGGAACGTGCGGAACCGTTATGCGAGAACGGGGGAGAAGCGGTGGCGTTGGCGACGATTCTGGAATTGGGGTACGCGCGTCCGCGAGCGCAGGTCGTGTTCATAAGCCCGTTGGACGGTGGTGAGATTCGCGGCGATTTCTGTTGGGAGCGTGCCGATGGAACACTGGTCGTGGGCGAATTGGATGGGCGGTGGAAATACACGGATCCCGCCATGATGGACGGCGGTGATGCGTGCGATGTGATTTTGGATGAGAAGGATCGTGAAAGCGAACTGAATATGCTGCGTATCAGCGTCGTGCGCTTCCAGATGAAGCATGTGTGGGCGAAGGAGCCGTTGAAGGAGCGTCTGGAAGCGGCGCAGGTGCCGCATGATCCCGATGCCTGGCGCTCGCCGTTCGTGGGTTTCCGTTGCGTCGCCTACTGAGTTCCGTTGCGGATTCGGGCGAAGCGTCCGCTTGCCGGTCGAAATCCCGAAAGGACGGCCGGGCGCGGCTGCAGGTAGCGTAGAGCTTGTGAATCAGGAGAAGGAAACGCAATCGCAATCGCACTCGCACTCGCATGACGCGGTCGGCAGTCAGGCGGTCGACCATTCGACCGCACGCACAATCCCATCCAAAGGCAACATCATCGGCCTGTGCGCAATCCTGCTATGGGGATTCATGGCCGGATTGGTGCGCATCGTAGCCGACGATTTCGGTGCCACGCTCGGCTCCGCCCTGATATACACCGTTGGTGGCGCGATGCTGCTCATCGTGCGCAAACCCGCGCCGATCCGCCGGTATCCGCGCCGATACCTGCTCATCGGCGGACTGATGTTCGTATTCTACGAAGCCTCCATCTCCCTGGCCATCGGACTGGCGTCCACATCCGCCCAATCCATCGAAGTGAGTCTCATCAACTACCTGTGGCCTTCATTGCTGGTACTCATGACAGCCGCATTCTCGCGCAGAAAAGGCGCGGTTTGGCGGGCGCTGCCGGGTGTCATCATCGTGACGATCGGCATCGCCCTGGCAGTCGGCGGTGACGGATTGGATATCAACGGCGCTCTGGCGAACATCGCCGCGAACCCGCTGCCGTATCTGCTGGCTTTGCTCGGCGCGTTCGTCTGGTCGTTGTACGCCACGGTGACGCCGGCGATGTCGGACGGATACGATGGGACGACGATTTTCATCTGTTTCGTGGCCGTCACACTGTGGATCATCCACTTCGCCTCCGGCCAGGGAATGCCCGACCGAATGCCGTCGTTCTGGGGATTCGTGGCGGTGGTCGCCTGCGCGATTTCGATTGCGGGAGGATACGCGTGCTGGGGGTACGGCATGCTGCACGGCGACATGGAAGTGCTGTCGCTCGGATCCTACGCGACACCCGTACTGTCGACCGCATCCAGCACGGTGCTGCTGGGCGTTGCGCTCGGAGCGTCGTTCTGGATTGGCGTGGCGCTCGTGGTGGGCGGCACGCTCGTCAACGTGTGGCTCGGCAAGCCTGCCCCTCGAGTGTCCGATTCTGGTGAATCTGACATCTGAGGTGTAGCGTGCCCACGTTGGTTGTCCGTTTCTCCCGAATCGGGCATTCGAACTGTGTGTTACCCACTCTCTGTATCCCCTCTCCGCTGAAGTGGGCATACGGGTGTGCGCGACTGCACTTCGCGTGTCCTTTTCTGGTGAATCGGACGCTCAGGGCGTGTGGGGGTGGGCGTGAGTGTCCGTTTCTGGAGAATCGGACAACCTGGGGTGCCCGGATGACGTGTGGGTGGCTGATTCGGGGGAATCGGACACTCGTGGGTGCATGGGGAGGTGGCATGTGGGGTAGTGGCGGCGCAGAGGAGTGCCGGGATGGCAGCGTACAGAGGAGTGATGGGGCAGCGGTACGCAGGGGAAGTGGTGGAGCAGCGTACAGGGGAAGTGATGGGGGTAGCGGTACACAGGGGGAAGTAATGGGACAGCGGAACGTGGGGCAGCGGGCAATGCCCTACGCGTCTGCGTTATCCCAAGTTTTTGCCAGTTGGTCGATGGTGACGAATTCGTAGCCTTGGGCTTTCAGGTCGTCGATGATGCCGGGCAGCGCCTCCACGTCCTGCGAACGGTCGCCGCCGCCGTCATGCATGAGCACGACCGCGCCGTTGCGCGCATTACTGACCACGGCATTGTGGATGGCTCGCGATCCGGGCCTGGTCCAATCCAGCGTATCGATGTCCCACAGCACGTTCATGTCCACGAAATCGGCCACGCTTTTCCACTGTTCCACGCCGAACGCGCCGTAGGGCGCTCGCATGATCCGCGTCTCCACGCCGGAAGCCACTTTGATGTTTTCGAACCCTTTCCACAGTTCGGTGCGCAGATTTTGGATCGACAGTTTCGGCAGGTATACGTGCGTGTTGGAATGGCTTGCCACCTGGTGCCCTTCGGCGAGCGCGCGTTTTTCCACGCTCGCGTAGTCGATGGCGTTCTGCCCCACGTTGAAGAAGGTTGCCTTCACCCCTTTGGCTTTGAGAATGTCGAGGATCGCGTTGCTGTGGGCGCTGGGGCCGTCGTCGAAGGTGAGCGCCATCACTTTGCGTCCGGCGGGTTGCGGCGCGAACGCTTTGATGATCAGGTTTTTCACGTCGCGTGTCACGCCCCGGTCGGCTTCTTTTTTCGAGCGTTTTCCGGTCCAGATTTCGCGCTCGCCGTTCGCCCCGCGCTGCACGACTTTCTGCAATGGCCCGCCTTCGAGGTTGATTTCGGCCTGGTAGGGGATGATTTCCTTGCGTACGGTGTGGTCTTCGAACAGGTTTTTGCCGGAGGTCACGTTGACCAGCGCGTCGTCGGGGAATGTGGTGCGGTTGAGGTTGGCGTTGTCGACGGGCGTGCCGTTGATGGTGACGCGAATCGGCTCGCCTCCGGTCGCTTCGAGCATGGTGTTGTCGACGGCGAGCAGTTGGCCGGGTTTGGTGCCGAAATCGCCGTTGTCGTCCAGTAGTTTGGCGGTGGTGGTGTCGACCGGTATTTGGTGCGTGTCGCCGTTGACGGTGATGGTGATGCGACGCCAATGATGCGCCCACATGTACCATCCGCCGCCCGTGCCGCCGATGATGAGGGTGGTGCATAGCAGTGCGACCAGGACCCGTATGGCGGAGGATGTGCGGCGTCGGTGTCGTGCGCCGTCGACGTGCATGGGGGATTTGCCGTTGATGGTTGTCGGGTTGGTGCTGTTCTCGGCCATGAGCTTCCTCGCTGTACATATTAAATAGGCAAAGAATTGCGATTAGTCTATTATATGCAAGCGTTTGAGGATTCTTGCGAGGGATCTGTGCCGACTTCCATCGCAGCGGGGATCGGGCCGTTTCGCGCCAAACCGCCGAAACCGGCCCGTCTCGTCACATCACCTTGGTGGACTCCAGATTGCGGCTCACCCAGTTGTTCAACCGGATCACCGGCTTGCGCAACACCAATCCCAGCAGCAGCGAAGGAATCAGGAACAAGGCGAGATACACCATGTCAAGCAGGTACTCGTTGCCGTACGATCCGGCCATCGCGGCGTGCATGGCGTCGATGGCGTGCGGGAACGGCAGGAACGGGTAGAGCATCTGGAAGAACTTCGGCAGCGTCTCGATCGGGAACGTACCGCCCGAACCGGCGACCTGCATCACCAGCAGCACCACGGCCACGGCCTTGCCGATGTCGCCGAACGACACGGTCAGCGTGTACACGATATTCGAGAACACCAGCGCGGCAAGCCATCCCACGGCAAGGAACTGCAGCGCATGATTCGCCTGCACGCCAAGGAAATACATGTCGCCCAGGCAGACCAGCGTGCCCTGCAACAGCGCCAGCAGCGCGAAGATCGCATAGCGTCCGAAATACTCGTGGTCGAGTCGCAGACCCCAACGCGAGGCGTTCCCCGGACCGGGCGGTCCGGCGATACGCGGCAACGTGTCGCCCAAACCCAGCACATGCGCCTTCTCACGGTCCGAAATCGTCACCTTCAGCATGGCGCACAGGATGATCGCACCCACCCAGATCGACAGGATCGTATAGAACGGCGCCATGGCCGAACCGTAGTTCGCGATCGGGTACACCGAGACGCGATGCAGCGCGACGGGCGCGGAAATCAGCGTGGATAGCGTGGACGCGTTGGCGGTGGTCAGTGCACGCAGTTCGTCCGATTCACCCGAATCGGACACATTGGCGTCGCTGTTGCTGTTGCCATCGCTGCTGCTGCCGCCATCACCATCACCGCTGCCACTATCGCTCCCGCCGGAATTCAGCTTGACGATCAGCTCCTTCACCGTGGCGGCCGACGAGTCGAGCTTCTTCGCGATCGCGTCGAGCGTGGAACGGATGGACGTTACGTTCGTTCCCACATCGCCCGTCACATCATCCAAGTCGCCGGCGGTACCGCTCAGCTGGGTGATCATGCTGTCGGTTTGGGAGATCAGCGTGCTGACCGTGGAGGCGAGCGCGTCGATCTTCGGCTTGACGTTCGTGGCGTAATCGTCGCGCACGTCGCTGATCGACTGTTTCGCGGAGGTGATGCGGTTCAGGATCTCCTTGCGGGAGCGTTCCGCGGCCGCGGCGTCCTGGGTGACCTGCGTGGAGGCGTCCTTCAGCTGTTGCGCGAGCTTCTGCGAATCGCCTTTGGCGGATTCCAGCAGTGCGGTCTCCCGGTCGATGGCGTCCAGCAGCGCCTGTTTCGCGGAATCGCTGTCCGGCAGCTGTTCCACTGATTCGCGCATGTGCTGCAGGCTCGTGATGTACGTGTCGTACAGCGATTCGCCGCTGGAAACCTGATCGCTCAACGTTTTCAGCTGGCTGGCGGCGGTATCCGAATCCTTGCCGAGCGCGTCGAACGCCTTGTTCACCTTGGTGGCCATCTTGTCGAGCGCGTTCGTCACCTGGTCGAGCGCCGTGTTCACCGAGGATGTGACGTTCGCGCCCGCCGAAGTGAGCGACGTGGCGCCCGATTTGCCTTGCTTCAACGCGTTCCGGGCCTGCTTGCCCGCCTTGGTCGCCGAGGCGAGCAGCTTGCCCGTGGAATCCACGATGTCGTTCGCCGAGCCGAGCAGCTGCGAATACGCCGTCACCTGCTGCGAGGCGCCGCTCAGCGAATCGGCCACGGTGTTGAGATTGCCGTTGAGGTTCTGCATGTATTCGGCCATCTGCGGACTTTGCGAATAGCGTAGGATGCTTGAGGCCAGGTCGAGCCCGACCTGCGCGATCGTTTTGGCGAAGGTCTTGTCGATCGTGTTGACCACGGTCGTCGCGCCCTGATCGGTGATATGCGGGGCGATCGGGTTGATTTTCTCGTTCAGATAGTACTTGAGCTGCGCGTGTTTGATGTCGGGGGAGAACAGTGTCATCATGTCGGCGCTGAAGCTCTTCGGGATCACGATCGCCGCATAGTATTCGCCGGATTTCACGCCGTCGATCGCCTTGTCGCTTTTCACGAACTGCCAGTCCAGCTGGTCGTTGGCGCGTAGCGTGCTGATGATGGTTTCGCCCACGTTGACGCGCACCGGTATGAGATCCGACTTGTAACCCTTGTCGTTATTGGCCACGGCGACTTTCAGCGCCTTGGTGTTGCCGTAGGGGTCCCAGCTGGCCGCGATGTTGAACCAGGCGTACAGTGCCGGCACCACCACCAGGCCCATCGAGACGATCACGGCGATCACGTTGCGGGTGGCGTGGCACATGTCCCGCTTGAAGATGCCCCAGATCATGTTCACTGTTCGCTCCCTTCCTCACGCAGATTCCTGCCAGCATTGCCAGACGTGTTGCCAGCCGCATACTCAGCCGTATGCCCGGCCGAATCACCGTGCGCATCCTCATGCAACCGCGCGCGCACGGCCCGTATCGGCTTGTAATGCATGCCAGGCCGGAACAGCAGATTCTCATGCAGGATCGCGCTGCGGAACTCCTCCGCGCTCATCGCTTCCTCACCCAGATAATTCGCATACCGTTCGCGCAGATACTCCACCACGATGAGATACGTGTCGATGACGATGATCGAAATGATCCAACCGAGCAGCATGGCGAGTTTCATGCGCGTGATGAACAGCAGCAGGAGGAACACGAACGGCAGCACCGCCAGGGCGAGGAAGCCCCAGCGCACCAGACGCGGGTACAGGCGGAAGAAGTGGATCGCCCGTCTGCGGGTGAGTTCGGGGAACTCTTCGGCGATCTGCTGCGCGGCCTCGGTGAAACGCAGCGGTTCCACCGTGCCCTCGTTATGTTCGGTGATCATCAGATCGGTGTCCGCCAGACGGTTGTCGAACAGACGGTTGAGGTTCAACGCCAGCTTGCGCACCACCAGGCCGATGAACAGCGCCACGGGCAGATACCAGAACAGCGACAGCATGTCGACCCAATAATGGTTGGCATACATGCCGCCGATCGGCCCGCGCATCGCGTTGATGCCGTAAGTGAACGGCAGGAACGGTTTCAGACGGCGGAAGAATTCCGGCATCATCTCGATGGGGTAAAGGCCGGCCGCGCCTGGAATCTGGATGATCACCAGGATCACCGCGACGGCCTTGCCGATATGCCGGAACGCCACGGCGAGCGCGTAGATGATGTTCACGTAGACGAACGAGGCGAATACGCCGGCGAGAATGAACAGGAACGGATGCTCGCATTGGATGCCCAGCGCGAGATCGCCGACCGTGGCGATGATCGCCTGCAGGAATCCGACCGTGACGAACAGCAGCCAACGGCCCATATAGCCTTGGCGCGGCGTGTACATGCGGATCTTCCTGTCACGGTCCACTTCGAGCTTGTAGATCGCGACGAGCACGAATCCGCCGACCCACAGCGCGAGGTTCGTGTAGAACGGCGTGACTGCGGAACCATAGTTCTTGACGGGGTAGAGGACCTGTTCGTCCAAATGCACCGGTTCGCCCACGAACGAGCCGACCTCGCTTGCGTCAAGTCCGAGCGCTTCGGAAAGCTGCTGGAACATCGCCGAACTGCTCAACGCGGCCACATCGGTGCGCGTGGTGTCGAGCTGCTTGGCGAGATTGGCGAGCTGCGTCTGCGTGCCGACGATGGTGGTGTTCGTCTGGTTCACGGTGCGCGACAGCTGGTCGAGCAGCCCGTCGCCCTGTTTCAGCGTGCTTTGCAGCGTGGTGAGCGTGCCGGACAGCGACCCGTTGGCCAGGGCGAGCGTATCGAGCCCGGTGTTGAGATTCGGCATGACCGTGCCGGTGATGTTCGTGCGCGCGCTCGCCATCGACGCAGTGCCGTTTTTCGCCAGCGTGGTGATGTCGTTGTTGAACCCGTTCGCGGTGCTCTTCCCCGCGTTGATCGCGGCCGTGGTGTCCTGATCGAAGGCGTCGATGCGCTGCTGTTGGAACGTCAGTTGTTTGCGGGCTTCGGCGAGCTGCGCGGAAAGATCCTTGTACGTTTGGCTGTTCGGATCCAGCTGGCTGGCCTGCAACGCCTTCTCCACGCCGTCGAGCACATTGCCGGTGGTGGTGTTGACGTGATGCATGGTGCTAGACACTTGGTCGAGCGCGTCCTGCGTGGTGTTCAGGCCGTTGAGCACGGTACCGGTGGCGTTGCCTACGTTGACCTGCAGGCCCGACAGCTGCGTGCTGCCGTTGTCGAGCGCGCCGATCAGCGTGTTCGAGAATCGTTCGGTTTGCGTGCGCGTCTCGCTCAGTAGGTTGGATGCTTTGCCGACGGTGTCAAGCGAATTGGTGATTTCCGAGGCGAGCGCGACGTTGGACTGTTTGGCCGAATCGATGGTGGTGAGGGCCTTGTCGAGCGTGGAACGGGTGTCGCGCAGCTGCTGTTGGACGGTTTCGAGCTGGTTGATGGTGTCGGTCAGATCGTTGACGACGTCGCTTTGCGCGCTTTTCACGCTGCCGGTGGTTTCTCCCGCCGCTTCCTTCACTTCCTTCGCCACGGCGTCGGCCACGCTGGAAACGAAGGTGGTGTTGATCTGCTCGTCGATCGTGGTCGCGCCCGTATCGGTGATCTTCGGCGCGATCGCATTGAGTTTTTCGTTGATGTAATACGTGATCGACGGCCGGTCGCCTTTGCCGGTGACGGTGCCGATCAGGCTGGAACTGAAGTCCTTCGGCAGTACGATCGCCGCATAGTATTTGCCGGATTCCACGCCTTCGATGGCCTGCTGCTTGGAAACGAAACGCCAGCCGAGCTGATCGTTCTTCTTCAGCTGGTTGACGGTCTGCTGGCCCGCGTCGAGATGGCCGACCAGCGTGGAGGTCGTGCCCTTGTCCTCGTTCGCCACGGCGACCTGGATGTTGCCCGTGTTCGCGTACGGGTCCCAGTTGGCGAGGATGTTGCACCACGCGTACAGCGACGGGATGATGGCCACACCCAGTGTGACGACGAGCGCCACGGGGTTCTTCAGAATGCGTTTCACGTCTCGAAGGAAGATGGCGAAAACCTGGTGCATCAAGCCTCCTCGCGGGTATTGGTCGCAACGTCTGCGTGCGGCGGCGCACCCGCGCGGGCATGGCCCGGGTGGGCTCTTCGTCGCGCGATCCGGTGGTCATTCTATGACCTGCACTGGGACGAACGCAATGGTTTTTTTTACCATGTTTAGCGGTCGGCTCCGCAAGTGTCGGGATACGAGACGAAAACGCTCGGCATATGGCCTGGAGAATGGGGGCGGGGCGTAACCCGGGTGCTGGGAATGGTCGGAAGGACGTTGCCCGCTACTTAGTAAGTTCCTGGTGGATTCCTGCCGTGAGCGCTATCTATAATGAGCGGGACATGCGCATCCTGGGTTCCGTCCCGGGTCCTACGGCAAGAAGGGGAGTATTCATTGGCTTCACATGGTGCACACGCGCAATCCCATTCAACGCACACCGTGCGCAAAATCGTTCTCATTGTTTTGGGCGTCATTGTCGTTGCAGCCGGCATTCTGGCCGTTTGCGGTCTGACGTTCTACAAGCAGGCGCAATCCGTGAAAGACCACGAGAATCAAGCCGTTTCGGCGATTTCCGCTATGGCCAATTCGGATGTGCTCAAGAGTACCGGCATTTCACCCGACACTATCGCGCAGGCGCAGCGGCATACGGCCGAAGCAAAGCGCATCGCGCATGGTTCCCTGTGGAATATATTCAGCGTGACACCCGTAGTGGGCAATGATGTCAAGACGCTGCAAGGCATGACGGAAGTCCTCGACGATCTCACGCAGCAGACGCTTCCGGAAATCAACACCATCGCACAGAAATTCGATGCCACACAACTGGAAGGTGGGAACGGCAACCTCAACCTGAAGCCGATCTGCGACATCCAATCGGATTTCGCATCTTTGAGCACGCAGTTGAAGCAGCAGCAGAATAAATACGATAGTCTTCCGAAACCTAAGATCGGCATGATCAGCAAGGCATATCAGCAAGGTGGGGAGCGTCTCGCCTCGATCACGGATACGGTGTCGCATCTCAATAGTGCCATGCAGATGATGCCCGCAATCCTTGGCCAGAACGGTGCAAGAACCTATCTGATCGCCGTACAGACCACCTCCGAACAACGGTCCGGCGGTGGATTGGTTGGTTCCCTCGGCACGTTGCACACCGATCAGGGAACCATCAGCGTCGGCGATTTTCATGCAGACAAGGAGTTCCTGAATGGCAGTAACGGAAACAACGAGGAGCTGTCGGTATTCAACGGGCCGCTGCGATTCTCGCTCGACGTCCGCGACACCTTCGCCATTCCCGATCTTTCCCGTAATGCGGAAATGCTGACGGCAACCTGGCAACGTTCCCCCTACGCAAGCGATGTCGACGGTTTCATCGCGATCGACCCCGTATTCATCCAGAAAATGGTTGAAATCAGCGGCAATGTCACACTGCAGGACGGTACGGTGCTTACCGGCAAGAACACCGCGGAATATCTGCTGAACACCATTTACAAAGACGTTCCCGTAGCCCAGCAGGACGCCTATTTCGAATACATCGCGCAAACGGCGATGAACCAGGCGTTCGGCAACCTGAACGCCACGAAGATGATGGCCATAGCCAACAGCATCGGTAGCATGATCGCGGAACGTCACTTCTACGCGTACACCACGCACGCGGATGAGACCACATACTTCCAGGACGCCGGTATCTCCAGCAGGGAAGACACTCCGCAGATCGGCATCTACCTGAATGAGCAGAACCCGTCGAAGATGGGATGGTACATCAAGCGCAAGGCCGAAGTGAGCAAAACCGGAACGAACAAGGACGGCTCGAAGACCTACCACGTGCGATACACGTTGACCAACACCCTGACCGCCGAAGAGAAGGCATCCGTCAACAATTACATTCTCGGCGGCGTGCAGAAAGGCGTCGAGAACAAGCCGGTGGCGGCAAGCGGAACCTCAGTGCAGCGCATGCTCTTCTATGCTCCGGCAAGCGGTTCGATCGGCAAGATCTCCTCAAAAGGGGATGTGCGCGACCAGCGTGAAGCCACGATGGACGGCAAGCAGCTCACAACCAACGTCGCCTATCTCGCCCCCGGCAAAAGCGTGATCTTCGAATTCGACGTGATCACCTCCCCCAAGGCGACCAGCGAACTGACCATCGACCAGACGCCGTGCGGTGAAGAACACAACGAGGTCGATTACCGGTATTAATCGCCGCGTCATCGCGAACATCATGAAGCCAAACGCCCGGCAGCCGTACCATACGGTTGCCGGGCGTTTAACGTCGATGAGTGTTATCACATGGCCGGTGGGATAGGGTCGGGCGATAATGGAAACATGACTATTGCAACGCCGGAACGCTATGCGCAAATGCTGGACGCCGCACGCAGCGGCGGTTACGCCTACCCCGCAATCAATGTGACCAGCACGCAGACCCTGAACGCCGCACTCCAGGGTTTCGCCGAGGCGGAATCCGATGGCATCATCCAAGTCTCCGTAGGCGGCGCCGCCTACCTCTCCGGGCAACGCGTGAACGATCGCGTCACCGGCTCGCTCGCCTTCGCAGCCTTCGCGCACGAAGTCGCGGCGAAATACCCCAACATCACCATCGCCCTGCACACCGATCACTGCGCCAAACAGTATCTGGACGAATGGGTGCGCCCCCTGCTCGACCATGAAGCCGAACAGGTGAAGCACGGTCAGGAACCGACCTTCCAGTCGCACATGTGGGACGGATCCACAGTGCCGTTGGGCGAAAACCTCGACATCGCCGAAGAACTGCTCGACAAATCCCAAGCCGCCCACACCATACTGGAAATCGAAATCGGCGCGGTCGGCGGCGAAGAAGACGGCCACAGCGCCGAAATCAACGACAAGCTGTACTCCACGCCGGCACAAGGCATCGCGGTCGCGCAACGACTCGGCCTCGGCGAGCGCGGACGCTACATGGCCGCCTTCACCTTCGGCAACGTGCACGGCGCATACAAGCCGGGCGTGGTGAAACTGCGCCCCGAACTGCTCGACGAAATCCAGACCACGGTCGCGCTCGCGATCAAAGCCGGCGAAATGCCCGATCCCGCGCACGCGCTGGACGTCGCCCCCGGCAAGCCGTTCTCCCTGGTGTTCCACGGCGGTTCCGGCTCCGCGCCGGAAGAAATCGCGCAGGCCGTGAGCTACGGCGTGGTGAAGATGAACATCGACACCGATACGCAGTACGCGTTCAGTCGCGCGGTGGCCGGCCACATGTTCTCCAACTACGATTCGGTGCTCAAGATCGACGGCGAAGTGGGCAACAAGAAGCTGTACGATCCGCGATCCTGGGGTCGCGAAGCCGAATCCGCGATGGCCGCGCGCGTGGTCGAAGCGTGCAAGCAGCTCGGCAGCGCCGGGCGTGCGTTGAAATAGCCGACGGTCTTTCGGCTCGGTTTCCGTCTCGGTTTTCGGCCCGGTTACGGTCCGATTACGGTCGGCCTCGATCCCGTGGACATCCCCAAGGCCCGGTAGAGGGCGAAGAGTAACCTTTGTAAGGCTTAAGCGCAAGGCTTAAGGCAGAATCGCGTACGCACGGAGGTGCAACAACATGCCTGGAATTGTTTTGATCGGTGCCCAGTGGGGAGACGAGGGCAAAGGCAAGGCAACGGATCTGATCGGCACGAAAGTCGACTACGTCGCCCGTTTCAACGGCGGCAACAACGCGGGTCATACCGTGGTGGTCGGCGACGAATCGTATGCACTGCACCTGCTGCCCTCCGGCATCATCAGCCCGAACGTGACCCCCGTGATCGGCAACGGCGTCGTCGTCGACCCCGAAGTGCTGTTCGAGGAGATCGACGGCCTTGAAAGCCGTGGCGTGGACTGCTCCCGACTGCTGGTGAGCGAAGCCGCGCACGTGATCGCGCCATACCATCGCACGCTCGACAAGGTGACCGAACGCTTCCTCGGCAAGCATAAGATCGGCACCACCGGCCGCGGCATCGGCCCGGCCTACGCGGACAAGATCAACCGCGTCGGCATCCGCGTGCACGACCTGTTCAACGCCGAGCACCTGCACGACAAGGTCGAAGCGAGCCTGCACCAGAAGAACCTCATGCTGGTCAAGCTGTACAACCGTCGCGCCGTCGACGTGGACCAGATCACCGACGAGCTGCTCGCGCTGGGCGAGCGTCTGAAGCCCTACGTGGCCAACACCTCCCTGGTGCTGAACAAGGCCCTCGACGAAGGCAAGAACGTGCTGTTCGAAGGCGGCCAGGCCACCATGCTCGACGTGGATCACGGCACCTACCCGTTCGTGACCTCCTCCAATCCGACCGCCGGCGGCGCCTGCACGGGCACTGGCGTCGGCCCGACGCGCATCAACCGCGTGATCGGCGTCTCCAAGGCGTACGTCACCCGCGTGGGCGAAGGTCCGTTCCCGACCGAACTGTTCGACGAATCCGGCGAATGGCTGCGCGCGCAGGGCCACGAATACGGTGTGACCACCGGCCGTCCGCGTCGCTGCGGTTGGGCCGACGCCGTAGTGAACCGTTACGCCGCACGCGTCAACGGTCTGACCGACATCGTGCTCACCAAGCTCGACGTGCTCACCGGTCTGAAGGAAATCCCGATCTGCGTGGCATACGACGTCGACGGCGAGCGCCACGACGAAATGCCGACCGATCAGGCCGCGTTCAGCGCCGCCAAGCCAATCTACGAGACCATGCCGGGCTGGACCGAGGACATCTCCACCTGCCACAGCTTCGACGAGCTGCCGGCCAACTGCCAGGCATATGTGAAGCACCTGGAAGAGCTGAGCGGTTGCCGTATCTCCGCGATCGGCACCGGCCCGCAGCGCGACCACATCATCCAGATCAACTCGCTGATCGACTGAGCTTCACGCTTCTAACGCTTCTCACGACATGCGTGCATACGAAAGGTGCCGGCTTGCCCCAAGGCTTGCCGGCACCTTTCGGCGTTTGTGCGGGTGCTTGCGCGGGTGCGTGCGTTCACCCCAGAGTGTCCGATTCTCCCGAATCGGTCACGCGTGGTTGACTGGGGCGCCCGTGAGTGTCCGATTCTCCCGAATCAGACGTTCGTGAGTGGCTCGGGTACGTGCGAGTGTCCGTTTCTCCCGAATCGGACATTCAAGAGGAGACAGGGCGTTCGCGAATGTCCGTTTCTCCAGAATCGGTCATGTGTGGCTGACTAGGGTGTGCGTGTGTGTCCGTTTCTCCCGAATCAGACGTTCGTGAGCGGTTCGGGTACGTACGAGTGTCCGATTCTCCAGAATCGGACATGCGAAGAGGGTTTGGATATTAGTGAGTGTCCGTTTCTCCCGAATCGGACACGTGAGAGTGGAGGAAGGTGACAGGGAATGAAGGATAGGGCCGGCAAAACCGGCAAAACCAGTGAAACCAGCGGCACCGGCGAAGCAAACGGCGTGGATATCGTGCGCAATATCGAACGGCTGATCCCGCTGTTCAACCGCATGAAGTGGAAGATGGCGGCGGTCGGCATTGGCGTCGGCCTTGTCTCCGGCCTCTTGGTGGTCCTGTACCGTCTCGGCATCGAGCACTGCACACGGTTCGCGCGTTGGATGTACGGCTGTATCCGATTGAACCCGTGGCTGATAGCGCCGTGGGCGGCTGGCGCGGTGCTGGTCGGACTGCTGGTGTTCTGGATGGTTCGCAAGGAGCCGATGGCGTCGGGCAGTGGCATTCCGCAAACCGACGGTGTGGTGTTGAACGGGTTGCGTATGCGCTGGCAGACGATTCTGCCGGTCCGTTTCATCGGCGGCCTGTTGTGCGCGATGTTCGGCTTATCGCTGGGACGTGAGGGGCCGTCGATTCAGATCGGCGCGTCGGGTGCGCAATTCCTGTCGCATCGTTTGCGTGGCAAGCGTCGCGAGGATGTGCAGGAGCATTATGTGGTGACCGCCGGCGCCGCAGCCGGCCTGTCCGCGGCGTTCAGTGCCCCGCTGTCCGGCATGATGTTCGCTTTGGAAGGCATTCACCGCAATTTCTCGCCCGTGATCCTGATGGGCGCCACCGCGGCCTCCCTCACCGCCGATTTCGTGTCGAAATACTGTTTCGGTTTGCGTCCGGTGCTTGATTTCGGCACGATCAGCCAGCTGCCGCTCGGCGAATACGTGTGGCTGATCCCGCTGGGACTGATCGCCGGCCTGATCGGCTCGCTGATGAACCGTTCACTGCTCGGCTTCCAGACGTTGTACGGCAAACTGCCGGCGTGGAGTCGTCCGCTGATCGCACTGGCGATCGCGCTGCCGGTCGGCATATGGTTGCCGGACGCGCTGGGCGGCGGCTCGAATCTCATCAACATGGCCGAACATGCGAGCGTGGGATTGGGCATGCTGTGCATCCTGTTCGCCGTGAAGATCCTGTTCACCAGTACGAGTTTCGGGTCCGGCGCTCCCGGTGGCATCTTCATGCCGATCCTGGCGGTCGGCTCGCTCGGAGGCGGCATTTGCGGCGTGGCCGCGGAACAGCTGTTCGGGTTGAGTCATGAGTCCGTGGCGGTGTTCGCGGTGTGCATGATGACCGGCGTGCTGGCCGCGTCGGTGAAAACGCCGATCACATCGATTCTGCTGGCTGTTGAAATGTCCGGCACGTTGACGCATATGCTGCCGGTTGCGGCGGTCGTGTTCGTCTCCATGCTGGTTTCCGACGTGCTGCACACCAGGCCGATCTACGATGCGCTGCTGGAACGGTATATGCGTGCGCAGAAACTGGATGCGAAATTGCCGGGCGCGATCGGCAACGGTGTGATGGAAATGCCGTTGGAGATGGGTGCGGTTGCGGACGGCAAGCGTATCCGCGATGTCGAATGGCCGGCTGGTTGCATGGTGATCGGTCTTCGTCGCGGCGACCGGGAGATCGTGCCGCGCAGGGATATGACGTTGCGTGGCGGGGATTACCTGTTCGTACTGTTCAGCGGCGAGGAGGAGCGGATCGTGCGGCAGGGCTTGCATCGGCTGTGCGATCTGGAATCGTAGTTGCGCGCGTGCCGTTCGGAACCGCCGCGCGTGACGGGCATGTGCGGAATCATTGACGGCGGATGTGACCGGGGATATGGTCGGATGCGACCGGATATTGCCGGATGTGACCGGATATGGTCGGAACCTGTGCCCGAGACGGCGAACCGTGTACACTCGGAACGGAACAAAGGCGAATACATGGGTTGCGCGGGTTGGCGCGTGACGGCATGAACGGCGTGGTTCGATGCATTCGACCGGGTCCGGGGCGCGTATTCTTGCGCTGTCCCGTTTCGTTGAATTCGCCGTGGAGCAGAGAGACGGAAGCAAACAATCAGATGGAACCGCAATCGAGTAACGGGCGGGACGGCGCGGGTGACGTCGCTGCCCGACAAGACGCGCAGCAACATGCCATGCCGACTATGCCGATCATGCCGGACTTGGACGTGCCCAGCCTGGACGTGCCCAATCTTGGTGAAATCACGTCGACGTTCGAGCCGATAACCGACGTGCCGCCATCCGGCGCAGTCGCTGCATCCTCCCCGGCCGTCCCACAACATGTGTCCGTTTCTCCCGAATCGGACGTTCGTGGTGGTGCTCAGGATGCGTATGTGTCCATTTCTCCCGAATCGGTCACTCACGGAACTGCCGACAGCGCACGAGTGTCCTTTTCTGGTGAATCGGACAACCGTGGGGAAGCCTGGGATGCAGGAGTGTCCGATTCTCCCGAATCGGACAGTCAGGGGGCTGCCGGTGGCGTAGGGATGTCCGATTCTCCCGAATCGGACACTCTGGGTGAGCAGGAGGCGGGCCTAGGGGCTGCCGCATCCGTCACGCCTGCCGCATCCGCCGCTTCTGCCGCTTCCGCCGCCGACCCTGAATCCCTGCCGAAGGCGAAGCCGGCCTTGTTCACCGCCGAGCCGAAGGAGCCGGGCCTGTCTACGCAGGAGATGAGCGAGGTACATGCCAGCGCGTACGCCCGGTCCATTCCGCATCCCACGGGCGCGGCGGCGGCCGAGCGTCCGCCTCAGATTCCGCTCGCCCCGGTGAAGCGTGTGCGCGCGCAGTTCAATCCGCTTGCGGACGGCTTGTTGTATTTGGTGGTGTTCGTCGGCGGTTTTCTCGGCACGGCGATGCGTTACGGCTTGTCGTTGGCGTTCCCTGCGCCGGAGGATGCGAGTGGTTTTCTTGGCGCGTTCCGCTGGCCTACGTTCGGCGCGAACATGCTGGCGTGTTTCCTGCTCGCCGTCATAACCGTGTGCGTTTCCCAGGCGTCGTGGCTGACGAGGCGTGTGAAGCAGGTTATTTCGAATGGTGCCGGGTTGGGTTTGTGTGGCGGGTGTTCCACGCTGTCCACGTTGGGTATCGAGGAGCTGACGTCGTTCCATGATGGCGAGATCGGCGGCGCGTTGACGTATGTGTTGGTGACGTTTGCCTGCGGCGTGCTGTGTTCGATCATCGGCGTCAAAGTGGGTTTGCTGTTGACGGCTCGTCGTAAGTCGCAGGTGTTGCGTGAGGCGGTGCGGAATGCCGCGCTCAGCAAGGATGGTTCGGTTCCTGTGGTTGAGGGTAGGGCGTTCGGCGCGAATGGTGGGTCGGATGCGGCTGAGGCGTTGATCGCCGCGGATGCGCCGATTGTGGTCGATAAGCCGGTTGCCGTACCGAGTGGCGATCCTGATGCTCAGGATGCGCGTGATACCGCCGTCGTTTCCGTCAGTGAGGAGACGGCTACGGGGATTCCGGCGTTCGAGCCGGCGCCTATTACGGATGAGATTCCGCTGGTTGGCGATCTGATGACCGGTGAAGTGCGGGTGGTGACCGAGGCGGAGCGTGATGCCAACATCGGTGCCGTTTCCACGGGCGAATTCCCTGCGGTACCAGCCGTGACCGATGCTGCGTCGCCTGATGCCGCAACGTCTGACGCCGTATCAAACATCGTGCCGAATGCTGCGCTCGCCGAACAGCAGGGGGAGGGGGTCGAACGATGATGCTGACGTCATTCCTTGTGGTTTGCGTGTTCGGCGGCCTTGGTGCGGTGACCCGTTTCATCGTGAACATTTCCGTACGCCGCTGGTGGACCAACCGTTTGTTCCCGCTCGCCACGTTCATGGTCAACTGTCTTGCCGCGTTCTGCGCGGGTATTGCGGCGGCCGGGTATGTGAACGGCGAAGTGGATTACGATACGCGCACGCTGTTCGTGGCCGGTTTCCTTGGTGGCTTCTCCACGTTCTCCACGATGATCAACGAGACGATGGCTTTGCTGCGTGGCAAACAGTTCGGTATGGCCGGATTGTATTGTCTGCTGTCGATGGTGGTTCCCGTGCTGTGTACGGTCGCCGGTTGGGGTGTCGCCAGTCTCGCGCACTAGGCGCACGTGGGAGCGTGTTCAGCCGTTCAATGTCACTGTTCGGCGGGCCACCGTTCGAACCATTCGAGCAGCCGGTCGACGTTTTCGTCGCTCCAATTCGTCATGCGCGGTCCGTCGAGCTCACGGTTGTACGGCTGATCGAAGACCACCACATGTTGGCCGACTTCGCGCAGCACGTTGACGTTGGATGGCGAATCGTCGATGTGCACGGTTGCTTGGATGCTGTCTTTGAGCCCGGCGAAGCATAGCGACATGTAGGGGATGTCGTTGTCGTCGAGCCATTTCGCGGTGTCGGAAACGACGATGCGATGCTGGCCGGATACGAACAGCCGATGCGTGACGATGCGAATGTATACGTGTTCGTCGGCCAGTCGTTGCAGGGCGTGCGCGACGCCCGGAATCGGGCGCATGGTCGCGTACAGGTGTTCCTCTTCGGCGGCTTTGTGCGCGGCGATGTAATCGGCGGTGTTGGCGAACGGCCAGCCGTCGTTGTCGGTGAGCGCGTATCGTGTGCTTGCGGGAACGGTATTCGGATCCATCTGCCCATGTCGGACCAGATAGTCGCGCATCGCTCCGGTATAGTCGGCGCACACGCCGTCCAGATCCAGGTTGAGCACCCGGTAGCCGATCGCGCCTACCTGCTGGTTCGCGTATTGTTCCGGAATCGCGGGATTCGCCCCCATATTCACCCCTCCATCATTATGTTTCACGAGATGTTTCACGGTTCGCGGTTTTCCACGGCGTGTGGGCCATGGCCGTGCGTCATGGCCGTGCGTCACGCCCACACATCGTATTAACCGGACAACCGTTCGCCATGCAAACACGCCTGCGTGTATGCCCTACGTGCCAAGGGTATTCGCGAACGGCCCGAAATCCAAGCCGGTACGCACACTGTGCACAGTACCTCTGTCATCCGGTTCCAAGCCCGGTGCGCGAATGCTTTGGCGCATACCGACTACTGCAGATCCGACGCGGAGATGCCGAATGTCGGAACCACCTGTTCCACGATGCGATCGCACTGATCGCGGTGCGAAGCCGGGTAGTCGAAACGCAGCGTGCGCAGCGTGTCGGCGGAATACAGTTCGCGTATGTAGGTGATGGTGCCGTTTTCCTCCCAAGTGGCCGTGAATTCGGTGCTGAGCTTCTGCTGGTAGGAGACCGGGTGGCCGGCGGTCGCGGAGTCGAACGCGCTGTCCAACGTCTCGTTCGCCGCGTTCGATATGCCGGAGACGGTGATGATCATGCCCAAGCTGTCGTTGGTGAACTGGCGGCCATCGCCGTTATCCGATTCCCGCTGCCAGGTGAAACCATCCGGCACGGTGACCGTGTAGCCGAACCGCGCGTTGAGATATGGGCCGCCCTGCGTCTGTTTCGCTTCGGTCTGCTTGTCGGATTGCTTGCTGGACTGTTTGTCGGACTGTTTGCTGGACTGTTTGGAAGCCTGATCGTCGGCCTTCTTGCTGGTGCTCCCGGTTGCCGACTGTGCGGACTTCCCGCTTTGCTTGGTGCCATCGGCCTTCGTCGCGCCGGTGGTTTTCCCGCTTGATTGTGAGGTGCCGCTCGCGGTGCCGGATGCCGAGCCGTTCTGCCCGGACGAAAACATGCGCGTCACGCTCACGCCGATCAGGATCGCGATGACGCAGATTGCCGCCGCGACCGCGATGACCCTGCTTGTGTGACGGCGGGACGCGGCTGATGAAGCCTTGCTTTTGCCCGTCGTGCCTTTGCCGGTCTTGCCCTTGGCGGAAGCGGGTTTGCGGGGTGCGGGTTGGGGTGCGGGCGGCTGCGAGGCGCCTGCGCCGTCGAAAGGCTGATTCGTTTGGCCGGAACCGTTGAAGTCGGAACCGTTGAGACCGGAACCGTTCTGATCGGCGCCGCTCTGCCAGGCGGCGTCCGTATAGGCGGGAACGTTGATATAGGAGCCGTTGGGATTGCCGTCGTTGGATGCGGCTGCGGTTGCGGGCATGGTTGCGGTTACGGCTGCCTGCATGGCTGTCGCGTCGCCCGTCGCGTCGTCTGTGTGCTTGGAAGGTGGTATGTTCCCGGATGCGGGTCTGCCGTTCGGTCCGCGGACGATGACGCTGGCGGTGATGTCGGCGTCATCCGTGTTCGCGCTCGCGGCGGCGCTTGCTGCGTCGTTCGTTTCAGGGGCGTACGTTCCGGGTGTTCCGGAGGTTTCGGTGGTTTCGGGAGTTTCGGGGGCGTAGGAGACGGGCGCGTACGGATCGTATTCGCTGCCGTACTGGTCGTAGGTGTCGTACCCGCCGTACTGGCTGAGCATATCGACGCCGTCGCTTTCCGGAACCGGCTGCGTGAGCCCGTACGATGATGCGGAACCGTTGATCTGCGCGGTCGTTTGGTCCATGCTGGACACGCCCGTGCGCAGCTGGCCTTGGGGGATCCGCATCGTCGCTTCAACGTCGACGGGCTCGCCGCAATTGATGCAGAACCTGGCATTAGGGGGCAGTGGCTGTCCACATTGATCGCAGTGCTTTTCCGGCATCGGTTTCCCCTTTCACGCGATCGCCTGGCGGGAGCGAGGCGAGCTCTCTCATGGCTTGGAACGTTCCACCATTCAGCTTAGCGAAAACCGCGCCATCTCGCCGCACCCTAGGCAATCCCCGATACACCCCGAACGCCATCCCTCACCCCGTTAGCGGGAAGTAGCGGGAAGTAGCGGGAAGTAGCGGGAAGTAGCGGGAAGTAGCGGGAAGTAGCGGGAAGTAGCGGGAAGTAGCGGGAAGTAGCGGGAAGTAGCGGGAAGTAGCGGGAACTAGCGGGAAGTGTCAAGATTCAACGAATAGTACTGGTGGGCGTCTGATGGCGCAGAGCCGTGCGTCTGCTTTGCTTAGATGCGGAAGTCTTCCGGGGACGCGCATTCCCATACCTCGGATGCGTCACTGGCGTCGACGTCGTAGATCATCATGCTGCTATCGCCCAACGGGCGGTATAGGCTGTCGACGCTGAACGTATCCAAGTACCAGTTGCCGTGCTCGTCCTGCATGGCCTTGGGGACGGGTGAATGCCCCACAATCTGAATGACGCCTGCCAAGGGGTCGTGCGCGAGTTCGCGTCTGTCGGCCCAGACCGGTGATGGTGGCATTTGCGGGTCCAAACCGCCACGTCCCGTGCCAACCATGCAACCGAACGGTCCTGGATGCCGTTCGAAGAATTTTTGCAGGTCTTCCGCCAGATCGCCGGACGATTTTTCGCCCAGTTCCTCCATGTGCTTGACCCACTAGTCATGCCATCCTTGAGTGACGCCGGCATGCGTGGCAAGCACCTGCTCGCCGTTGCCGTTCCGGAATCCATAGCAGATGCGCGCATCCAAATCATGCAGAAGCGGATGAACATCCTTCCAGGATGCGGGGCCGAATCCCGGGCAGGTGCGGCGGAAGAGCCGGAATTCGTTGCTTTCCTGATTCATCCAGTAGGTCAGATCATGGTTGCCGAGCAGAACGATGACGTTCAGTCCCTTGCTGCGACGGGCTTTGACCCAATGGTGAAACAGCTGGAACGCCTCGGTCTGGTCCTTGGCGGATATCCTCCACTCGTCGAGCAGATCGCCCAGGATCACAACCGTGTCGATGGCGTATTTGTCGACTGTGACATCGATTCGCGGGCAGATCATGGTCGTTTTGTCGTGAATGTCGCCGCAGAATAGGATCCGTTTCGGCGTCGTGGTTTGGCTCATCCGTGTCCCCCTCAGTGGAATCGTCATATATCAGTTGTGCTCATTGTAGGTTCGGTTGGACGGTAACGCCATCGGGCTTCGGGGGAGGGGCGGGCATTATCCGCCGCGTATTACGATTGGGACATGCGATACTTCACTTCCGACACTCATTTCGGGCATCCGCTGGTCAGCGTGCTGCGCGGATACCTGAACAACGGTAGGCTTCGCGCCGAATACGCGCAGGTTCGCGCGGAGCAGGGCGACGAGAAAGCCCATGAGTGGATCAAATCGTATGTGAAGGAGAATCAGACTTCGTTCAAGGCCATCAGCGACGTGGAGGCGCATGAGAACGCCGCCATCGAGGGAATCAACGCAACGGTTGGCCGGGATGACGAACTGTGGCTGCTGGGCGATATTTCGTTCCGTTGCACGGTCGCGCACACGCTTGACTGCCTGCGTCGCATCAACTGCAAGCATCTGCACATGATCATCGGCAACCATGACCGCAATTTCCGTCTGCGATTCAACGATGCCTTGTACGAGGACGTGTTCGAGACCATCGACGACTACCGTGAGATCGACATGGAACTGCCTGTGCCGGGGAATGCCGATGGCGCTACCGCCGTGCAGAACGTGGGGTTGAGCCATTTCCCGCGTCTTGCGGCGATGATCGACGGGCATGGTGTCTGGCCGGATGATCTGGCCAAGTTCGCCGACGATGCGCCCACTACGGAAAGCTGGCTGATTTACGGGCATACGCATCAGCCCACGCCGGATGGCACCGATCCGCTGTGCGTCAATATCGGTATGGACGCGTGGGATATGAAGCCTGTGAGCGAGACACAGGTCGTCGAATGGCTCACTGAAGCGAACCGCAAAGCCGCGCAAGCGAACTAGCTCGAATTTTTAATGGCACGTTCATCGCCTATCACGCGATGAAGCTTATCAAGAAGATGGCTAGGGAGCTCAATCTCTAGAAAGGAGACGCGACATGGAATACAAGCTCAAGGGCGGGGTTACGCTCGGCGACGACGATTTTGAACGCATGTCTGATCAGGCCGCGAAGGGCGATTATCCCGGCGCACCCGGCGAATGGGTCGTGCGGCCGCAGGGAAGGCCTGCGCTTAGCGATGAGGAATTGGTGAGTATCACATTCAAGGTGCCTCGTTCCCAGCGCGACGCGCTCGACGCAAAAGCTGAAAGCTGCGGCAAGACCCGCAGTCAGTTCATGCGTGAAGCTTTGAATAAGGAACTTGCCTTCGCCTAGCCTCGCAAATCCCGTTTCCGATATGAAAAAGGGCTTCCGGTTTTCCGGAAGCCCTACTGGCGGAGAATACGAGATTCGAATTACATAGTACCGGATTCTCGATAAATCGGGAGAAACGGCGACACGCCGGGGAAAACAGTGTGATTACAACGGTTCCGGGCGTTGTGCAAAAGCGGATGCTGCGTAGTTTTCCTGCCGGAACGTACCCAACGGAGGGTACTAGGAGGGAACCGAGATATGCTGTCGTCAACAACGGCAGGAGCCGGAGAACGGACGGCCGTCCGGAATTTCATGAAAGGTCGCAGGCGATGAGTGGAACGAGTGGATCGCGCAGGAGCTGGGGCAAGATCAGGGTGAAGAAGGTGCGTGGCGGCACCTCCTATTACGCCGAATATCCCGATCCCAGACCCGACAGGAAGGGCGATGACGGGAGGCGCAAGCGCATCCGTGCGCCCTTCGCATTCAGCAGCAGGCAGGCCGCCGAGGGGTGGCTCGCCCAGCAGAGGAACCGCATCGACGGCGGCATCTGGGTCGATCCCCGCGATGAGTATGAGGATTCGGCTTCCGCGAGGAAGGCCGAGGAGCGGCGTTCGGAGTCCTTCCGTGATTATGCCGAACGCTGGTTCGGCGGCAAGATCGCCCGTGGGGAGATCCGTCCCTCCACGGTGCGCACGTACCGGCAGCGGTTGGACAGCGTGCTGTATCCCGCGTTCGGGGACAAGGCCATGCGTGACATCACCGTGGAGGACGTCGAGCGCTGGTACGAGGAGATGGGCAGACCGCGCAAGGTGGACGGCAGGCCGTCGACCAAGGAGAGGCCGCGTCTGAGCACCCGTGGCAACGCCTACGGGCTGCTCAGGCAGATCATGCAGTCCGCCTGCACCGCGCCCAACGCGATACTGGACTTCAATCCCTGCCAGATCAAGGGCGGCTCCGCCCACAAGGGCAGGGAACGCGCGGTCATAGGGCCGGAGAAGGTGCGGGAGATCGCCGACAACATGCCGGGCAAATACCGGCTGGTGGTGCTTCTGGGATTCTGGCTGTCGCTGCGTATAGGCGAGATCCTCGCCCTGCGGCGCAGGGACATAGACCTTGACGGCAAGGTGGTCCGCATCACGCACGCCGTGACCTATTCCAAGGAATACGGTTTCGTCGACGGCGATCCCAAAACCGAGGCCGGCGTACGCTCGATACCCATTCCGGACGGTCTCGTGGCCGAGATCAGGAAGCACATCGACGAATACGCCGATCCCGGCGATGACGGCAAGCTGTTCCACACCGCCACCGGCAACTTCGTCCATCATTCGGAGGTCGAGAAGGCGTTCATCAAGGCGCGCAGGAAGGCCGGCTGCGAGGACGTGGTGCTGCATGGCCTGAGGCACAGCGGCAACACCTACTTCGCGCAGAACACCGATGCCACCATCGCCGACCTGCAAGCGCGCGGCGGCTGGTCCACCTCCTCGATGGCCGCCCACTACATGCACAGCTCCCAAGACCGGTTGAGGCGGCTGACCGAGGAGATGGACGCCGCCCGCGGCGATGGCGGCGGGGACGCGGGCGACGCGGGCGAGCTCGAATCGCTGCGCAGGCAGCTCGAGGAATCCAACAGGAGGAACGCCGAGCTGATCCGATTCCTCACGGAAAGCTACGGCGCACAGGACAAGTAGCGGGAAAAGGACGATTTACCCCGTATGGCGTGATGGGCTGTACGGGGCTTTTCGTGTTTGAGGGGAAAATTACGGCTTCCGGATATAAATGCGTATGGTCGAACTGCTTTCCGTTATAGGAAAAATCTATAGCTCGGTCATTCGCGACATTGCACGGCAAGGCAAACCGACATCGAAAAGGGCCTCAAAAGGGGGATCTAGAGGCCAAAAGGACGAAAATCGTCGATTTTCATCTGTATTCGGCTTTTCAAAACTGCGCACTTACCCCCTGAACACGCGACGTTCCGCAACCGGTGCGGACGTGCAGCGGTCAGGAAAGAGGAATTGCCATGCAAGAGTCATGGTTAACGTCATATACCCGGCTTGCCGCTTATCTAGGACTAACCGCCGACGGAATCCGCCGCATCATGAAGAACGAAGAGCTTCTCCTTCATCTTGTGCGCTGCAACGCGCAGGAAGCCGGTGCGGACTGGCACCGGGAATGCTCCGAATACCGGGCGCGGCTCCGGCATCCGGCGGGGCGCGGTTGCGTGGACGTGCGGATGTTCTTCCGCGCGTTCGCCCCCGATCTCGTGGACGATGCGGAGGAGTTGCGGCGGGCCGTGTCCGGACAACCCACGTGGATGAAGGCCGCTGATGCCGGGCGCACGTATCTGGTCAGCGCGAGGACGCTCAGCAAGAAGACCGTTGAGAGCGGTTTCGAACTGGGCGGCCTCAGCTCCATACGAATCCGGCGAACTTTACTGGTGCGGCGCGAGGAGATCGCCAGCCGCTGGCCGCGACGCGACCTGTTGATGCGGTCGGGTCTGGGAATCTCGCGGAAATTCGAGAACCCGGCTTCCAGTGGGCCGCGAACGGGCGCGTATGCGGCGGCGGACGCCACTACTTCGGGAATGACGATGACTGATAGTGCTCTAGGCAATCTTCGCGGGTCTGGGGCGGTGCGGGCGACGGATTGGCCTCATCGGAATCACACTGGCGATTTTCCGCGAAATCCTTCACGGCGGTTCCTGCGCCGGGCTGACGCTGGCATCGACGCCGTCGTGAACGAGGGGCGGTGATCGGCGATGGTGGCAGTTTTCCCGAAACATCAAACCAAGGCCGCCGAGCCGAAGAGGGGCGCGTACGTCGATGTGCCGCTATTCGGCGATCCTGAGCCTGATACGACGAAAGCGGCGGCATCCTCGGATGCGGAATACCCGACCCGGTGCCTGCATCCCCACCGCCGTTCCAATGGCATGAAGGTGCGCTGCGGTCATTGCAGCGGCTGCCGATTGCGCAGACAGCTCGACGTTCTGAGCATAGGCAAGGCGGGTCTGGAAAAATCCGGCACGTTCGTGTTCGTGACCCTGACGGCACCCTCGTTCAGTCGACCCGGTGTGCCCGTGCATAGGGTGGGGAAGGGTTGCCCGTTGTGCGGCAGGGAGCATGGGGAAGGGTATCCCCTGAGCGGTGTGCCCCGGAACTTCGACCGTGATGTGAACTTCGCCGCGATGGCGACGTTCAACGTGCAACTGGGGGGTCTGCTGAACGCGACCATGACCAAGCTGAGGAAGAAATACCCGCGCTTGGCGTACTTCTATACAATCGAATTGCAATCCCGTATGGCTGCGCACGTGCATCTGCTGCTGCGATTCCCCGGCGAAAAGACCTACGTCAACACCGACAATCTTGCCAAGCTCATCGGCGGCACTCGTCTGAAGGGCTCGTGTGTGCAATGGGGCCCGGTCATCGATATCCAACAGGTCGGCGACGATATGAACAGGCAGATCGTCGACCTGCCGACCAGCAAGGTCGCCCCGCTTGGTGATGGCGAACGGCTGCTGCGCTACATGACCAAAAGCATCCGCGATGGCTTGGTGCAGGATGTCGCGGACATCGACGGTCTGACCGAAAGCGAACGAAAGAAGGCCGGACTTTACCGGATGTGGGTGCAGCGGACGGTTGACGGGCTTCCGCTCTTCGACGAGGTCAATCCCTCGGAATGCTGCCCGGTTCATGGCGCAATCGCCAATGTGCGGTTTGTCGAACCCTTCAAGGTGTTCCGGCCTTCCGAAAAAGAACGGCAGCGTAAGGGAGAACGGCTGAGGCAACAGGCTCTTCTGAGACTGATGCTGGCCAACTCCTCATATGGCGGGAACGCCGATGAATCCGCCAAGCCGGAGCCGCGAACCGTTGCCCATCAAGGGAAAGCATGGGAACGTGGCGCGGTGGTGTGGAGCGAGCGTTGCGTATGCGAGCGAATCCAGCCGAAAGTCACCAGAAGACACAGACGGAATTACGGCCTCGGCGCACGATTGTGGGGCGACTCACGTAATTGGTGCGAGCTAACCATGACCGGGCTCAAGAAGGAACGTCGGGACCGTTTCGCCGAAGCGGGCAATGATGCGACCCCAGACAGGGGGGGGCGCAGGATAACGAATCGGCCCCTGAGGACGAGACCGTCCCTCGATCGACTGCGGGAAACGAATCTGATGATATTAGCGCCGAGGAAGGAGAGCGGTGCGTTCGGCTCGATTTGAATGCCGATAACGGCCCTGTCGAGATCACTCTGCGGATAAAGGTCGACGCTAGCGGTGTCGAAATCCGCTGCGAGTAAGTATGCGGCACAGTGCGGGAACCGAGCAATCCGCACTGTGCCTCCTCTTCTTGTGGCCAAGAGGGCAGTTGAAGAAAACTTCGTTTTCCTGAATCACTGGAATTACAGGTTCTTATAAATATAGGAAGACCGGTTGAAATGAAAGTGGGTGTAGCGAAGAGGCGGGTTGAAATTCCCTTATATTGAACAAGGGATGGCGGATTCGCGAAAGCGGTCGAGGCGGCGGCAGAGGCGGAGGCGCCCCGCGCCGAGCTACCCAAAGAAACGGGACGTCGTATCCGACCCCAAAGGAAAAACCCAGTCGGCGGAACGCATATCGGGCTCCAAAAGGGCGTAGGGCGGAAAAACGGGGCAGGCGGGCTACCCAAGATTCCTGCCACCGCCTACCCAACGGGGCCAAGGGCCGCGACGGCGGAGAGCCTACCTGGCGTGCAGGTCGGGCCATGGCCGCGGCAGGAGTTCGTCGAGGGTGACGCCGAGCACTTGGGCGATGGCCATGACGTTGCGCAGACTCGGGTTGGCCGGGGTGCCGGGCATGGACTCGCCCTTCTCGAACTTCTGGTAGGTGTACCGGCTCATTCCCGAATCGTATGCCACCCGCTCCTGCGACAGCCCGCGCGCCTCGCGCAGTCGCTGCATGCTCAGGCCCAGCTCTTTCGCGTAAGGGGCCCATCTGCCGCCCGGAGTAATCTTTGGCATAACGACACGCTATGGCCGCGACCCATTGCGCATGGCCTCCCTTATATGGCAATATTTGGGTGGCCTCATAGAAATTCAGAAAGAAAGAGTGGAAAATGGCCGAGGAGAACGAATCCGAGCAGTCCGGGACGCCTGGCAGGCCCGCAGTGAAGCTCGGCGTCAAGAAGCTCACCGCCATCATCGTCGCGGTGGTGGTCGTGGCGCTGGCGGGTATCGGCGGCGGCTACGCCTACTGGACGCACCACGAGGGCAACGCCTACCATGAGGCGGCAGCCCAAGCCGAGAACGCCGACAAGGCGCTCTCGAAGGCCGTGGACGAGGCCACCGCCACCACATACAAGGCGGATCAGCTCAAGGAGCCGAAGCTGCTGGACAAGCTCGACACCGCCATCAGGAAGGCCAAGGCGCTCAAGGGCGTCCCCAACGACGCCCCCAGCGAATGGCTGGCGTGGCAGCTCGCTTCCGCGAGGAAGGCCAGCGCCACGGATGCGGACGAGGCCAACGCCCAGGCGAAGGCGCTCAATGCCGCGCTCAAGGCCGTCAGGGACAGCAAGCTGGCGAAGGAGCTGGACGGCGCGAAGGACCAGCTCAAGCGGGGTATTGACGGCGCGAGCAAGACCCTCAAGGACACGGACGGGAAGGTGGCGGACAACGCCACCCGCGACAGCCTTAAGAAGGCCATCGCCGAGGCGAACAGCGCCCTTTCCAAGAAGGGCGTGACCGACCCGAAGGCCTACACCGGCCAGAAGGCGAAGCTGGACGCCGCCGTCAAGCGGGTGACCGATTCGAAGGCCGCGAAGGACAAGGCCGACGCCGAGGCAGCAGCCCAAGCACAGGCAGCGCAGGCAGCAGCCCAAGCGCAGGCCGCGCAAGCAGCCACGCAGTCGCAGCGCTCCTACTCCCAGTCCTACAACCGTTACGGCGGCTCCACCAGCGGGTATTCCTCCAACCGTGGGTATTCCGCCCCGCAGCAGTCCTACACCGCCCCGCAGCAGTCCTACACGCCCTCCAACAACGGCGGCGGCAGCCATAGGACTTTCGACTTCTCCAATTCAGGCTCCAACGGAGGACCAAACACGTGTGGAAGCACTTGCGGTCTTATCGAACATTAGCATCCTTTTTGCTTTCCTCTTCTCTCTGATAAACCCCACCTCTTCATTGAGGTGGGGTTTTCATATGCATTGCAGTTCTGTTAATAGTGTGGTTGCCCTCAGCACCTCACTCTCCTTGCGTAATACCCGTTTCCTGATTGCCTGTTTGAGGGTAGGCAGGCCGCTCGTGCGGCCTTGTCTATGTAGTCAATATTAAGGAGCGTTATGCAGTTGAAGAAGCATAATTCTAAGACTCCGCCCGAGGAGAGGCCGAAGTGGTTGAGGAGGGGTATTGCCCTCCTTGCGGCCATTGCCACTCTTGCCACGGGCGGCATCGTTGCTTCCACGGCCTATGCCGGCGGTGGGCGAATACCCGTGGGTGGCCGGGGTGGGGGTGCGGTACGGGCTTATCGGGCCGGATCCGGCCCGTGGGTGCGTGATGGCGACACAAACGCTTCAAGGGCGGGGCGGAAGTGGGGACGGCGGCCGGCCGGACGTGTGCGACCGGGGCGAAGGGGTGGGCCGCCTGAATGCCACTTCGCGCCTTTGCCTATCGCCTATTGCTTATCGCCGGTAGAACCTGGACTTGTACGCGGGCAGGACGGCTTTGTGGTCTTTTTCCGCTCCGTGGGCCAGGAGGATTGTCGCCTTTCCCGTTTTCAGTCGCGTCTCGTTCAAGGCCAGCAGTATCCGGGCTCCCTTGCCTCGGAGGTCTTTCCTGCCGACAAGCAGGATCGCCGTATCCGCGCTTAAGATCTCAAGCATTCTTTCATACTCGTCAAGGTTGGTTACGCGGGTGTCCCTCAGCAGTCCCCGCAGGGACGGAATACCCGCCTGCGGGGTTCGCTGCTCCGCGTTTTTGATGGCCCGCAGCTTGCGGAAGAATGATTCGACGATGCTTATGTATTCCTTGGCCGTCTGTATGCGCGACACCGATTTGCCGCCAGCCCACGCCGCCGCCGTCAATTCGTCCCGGATGTCGCGCGCCTCCTTCTTGGTGGGCAGTCCGATGATGCGCGACCTGTCCGGGGCCTCTTCCGGGTCGGATAGGGAATCGTATACCTTGGCGAGTGTTTTCCTGCCTTTGCGGCGGATGGGTTCTGGGCGCATGTCTTCTCCTTGGCCGGTCATGGTGGAGCCGGTGCCGTTCGCTGGCGAATACCCGGGGGAGGGTGCTGGCGGTAGGGTTTGCCGGTTTCTCCTCGAACCCATCCGACCGACGAACGTTCCTTGACTTCCTGTCTATGTATCAAGGAGTTGATTGACGGTTCGAATGGACTTTCATGGCACCCGTATGCGTTCGTGTGGCGTTTATCGGAGGGGGTCAGGGGGAACCTTCGCGCTGGGCCGACCGGTATTCGCTGCGATGCGCTTGCGATACGGAGGCTGGGATTGTTGCGAACCAAAACGAAAAAAACTGCGCGGAGAACATGAAGGGATTCGAATCGGCCCACTGACGGGACACATGGGGCGCGGTCGGACTTCGATGACGAACACACGGCAGGCGAAGGCTCGAAGGCGTTTTCGGAATCGTCGGTTCCGATATGTGACACGCGCGGCAGGTCGGGGCCAAAGGCGTCGAAACGGAGGGAACCTGGAGGGAACCGACAATCGGAAGGAACCAAAGCAAAACCCCGGAAACCGAATGATTCCAACGGTTTCCGGGGTTCCAATCCGGGCGGAGAATACGAGATTCGAACTCGTGAGGCTGTTACACCAACACGCTTTCCAAGCGTGCGCCATAGACCACTAGGCGAATTCTCCATGCACTTCTTGCCGAAGCATGAAACGCAACTCGAATAGAATACCGCACATTCCGCTGATGTGCACGTTCGGCGTGTCTCGTTGCGGCGCAAGGCTTATCGACTGTGGGCTGCCGCGCTCGCCACTCGCTCGTCACTCGCGCACTGCCCGCACGCTCCCGTGAGGCCTCTGTGCATAACCGTGCAAAGCGCGGCACCCTGCCCAGAGGTAGTGGGACAATGTGCCCTATGACGAATGGGAACGTTTTGAAGAGGACTGCGGCCGAATCCGGTCGACATGCGAAGCCGGCGACGATCGACAAGCTCGCCATGGTCATCACCACCTACAAGCGCCAGAATCTGCTGGCCACACTGTTCGACTCGATCCTCGCGCTTGAGCAGGCGCCGTGGCGCATCGTCGTGGTCGACAACGAGCATTCCAGCGAAACCAAAGGCATGGTCGACGAGTTCGAAGCCAAGGTCACGGGCCGTTGGGGCAAGACCATCGTCGACGGCAACGGCGGCCAGTCCCGCGTGGTGTACGCGCCGCAGACCGAGAATCTCGGCGGTGCCGGCGGTTTCTCCGCAGGCGTGAAGAAGGCCTACGAGCTGGGTGCCGAATGGTTCTGGGTGATGGACGATGATGTGGCGGTGCTGCCGGACGCCATCGCCAAGCTGGCGCCGTGGACGAAGCGCCACGAGGTCATCCAGGGCAGCCGTTTCGATTATGACGGCGGCCCGTTCTACTGGCAGTACGATTTCCGCATTGGCATGGGCATTCCGAACCCCATCGCCCCCGCCGCGTTCGGCCCGGCAGGCTACCGCGTCATGAACACGCTGTGCTTCGAGGGCGGCCTGTTCAGCCGTCGCGTGGTCAAGGAGATCGGCCTGCCCGATCCGCGCTTCTTCATCTACTGGGACGATACCATTTACGGCTACCGCGCCAGCAAGGTCACGCAGCCTATCGTCGTTCCCGACGTCATCCTGCGCCGCACGCGCGAAATCGGCAACTGGGATATCGCTGGCGTGCGCCAGCTGAACTCCACGTCCGACATGAACCGGTACCACATCATGCGTAATCGCGGCTATATGGCCCGCTACTTCATGGTGTACGGCGATTACCGTCCGTTCCTGTTCGCGCTCGGCACCGCCGCCACTGCGGCCAAGGAGATCATCAGACTCGTCGCCGTCGACCGTGAGCATCTGCGTACCGGCCTGGTGCAGATCGCCAAGGGCTGGTGGGATTCCCGCAAGCTGCTGCACGACACCGATTGGCGCCCGATGCCGGCGCCGCTGGACGACTGAACGGCCGAACAGCCGAAAACTGGACGGCTGAAAACTGAACGGCTGAACATTCGGGAACGTGCGCGGGCCTTGCAATGAGTTGAGTTTGTAGAGCCCGACGCATGTTCCGTATGTTCCCATGTTCCACGAATAGCATCGGCCGATCCGGCCGGATACGCCCGTACGGGAATGCCCATCCGTATGCCGCGCCCGCGCTCACCGTCGAGCGCGGAGCGTTGGCGGAAGCGATGGGACCATGCCGTGCGGGCGAACGTTACACACATCACACGCGATAGAAGATAGGTTTCTGCAATCCATGTGCGCAATGCCGAACGCCAATGACCAGCAGCGCGGCCGTCAGGACGATGACAGCCGTTTCATGCCGCCATCCATGAGGTCCGTGATGACGGGCGACGTGCGGAATCCGGAACGTGGCACCGGTTCGGATTCCGGTTCGGATTCCGGTTCGGCTACCGGTCAGGCTACCGGGCTGAACGCCGGTCTGACCGCCGAACGGTCGGCCAATCGTACCGTCGATCAGTCCGTCGACCGGGATGCCGACCGAGCCGCTCCCCGCGACGACCGCGATCTTGAGGACACGTTCGTGGATCTCGGCACGGTACTGGGAACCGTTGCGGACATGGAATCGGACGCGGGGGAGAAACCCGATACGCCTGATACGCCCGACGCACGCGCCCAGCAGACCACGCCCGACGCGCACGCGGACATCAACGAATCGCAGCCCGAAGAGCTTGATCTCAAAGCGCTCGGTACGGTAAGCAAACAGCTGCCGGCACCCAAGCGCCCGGGCCGACTGGTCGTTCCGGTGTGCATGGTGCTGGGCGTGCTTTCCGCGCTCGCCATTGTGATCGCCTGGTTCCCCAAAGGCTACGCCGCATGGAACTACCCGCTGCACGAGATCGATGCGCCGGCGCACTACTATTTCATCCGCAAGATTCTCGACGAAGGCATTGGCGCGTCAACCCACCTGTGGCCGAACGACGCGTTCTACCCGCCCATGTTCCACCTGCTCGCGGCGGGTCTGATCAAACTCGCCGCACTGTTCGGCATAACCGTCAACGTATACACCGCGCTGAACGTGGTGTGGATCGCGGGCGCGGGACTGATCTGGCCTGCCAGCATGCAACTGCTCGCCTCCTACTGGACCTGCCGTTCGCGCCGTCGCGCGGTGTGTGCCGACCTGCCCGGCAACGACTCCGACGGTCTGGGGGAACGGGACATGAACGCCCTGCGTTGCGTGATATTCCCCTGCATCATGGCGTTCGTGGTACCGCTGCTGGCCATCGCATCCTCCTGCTACCCCTTCCAAAGCCTCGCCACGGGTCCGCTGCTCGCATACGGTTTGGCGACGGCCATCCTCCCGTTCTGGATCTACGCGACCCTGCGCTTCTTCGACGCCATCGCCAACCGGCATACCGCGCCGAGA
>NZ_JAHBBE010000079.1 GCF_019331805.1 Bifidobacterium pongonis | reverse complement strand
GACCACGAAGAAGCTGACCGCGACGACCGATCCGAAGGGCGCCTCCGTGAGCTGGAGCTCCTCCGACACCTCCGTCGCCACGGTTTCCTCCAACGGTACCGTGACCCCGAAGAAGGCCGGCACCACGAAGATCACCGCCAAGTCGGGTTCCAAGTCCTCGACCATCACCGTCACGGTGACCGGTGAGATTCCGCCCACCCCGGTGCAGAAGAACACCATCTACGCGACGAAGCCCTCCGGCTGGTCCAAGATGTACGCGTACGTGTACACGGGTGACGGTGCGACCGCGGTCAACAACGCAGCCTGGCCCGGCGTCGAAATGACGGCGGCGGACAACTGCGACCAGACCGGTTACAAGTACGAGGTTCCCGACAACCTGGCCTCGGGCGCGAAGGTGATCTTCAACGACGGCGGCAGCCAGCAGTACCCGGGCGCCCGTGAGCCGGGTATGGATTACAACGGCGGCACGGTGCGCTGGGACGGCTCCTCGTCCTCGCTCGCGTCCGTGACCTGCGCGACCGTCGTGCCCGTCACGTCCGTGACGATCTCCGGCGCGACCTCGGGCAAGCTGTCCGTGAAGCAGGGCGCGTCCGCCCAGCTGACCGCGACCGTGAACCCGTCCAACGCGACCAGCAAGACCGTGACCTGGAAGTCCTCCAACACCGCAGTCGCCACCGTGGCGAACGGCAAGGTCACCGGCGTGAAGGCCGGCACCGCCACCATCACCGCGACCGCGGGCGGCAAGTCCGCCTCCGTCACCGTGACCGTGACCGCAGGAGATGTCGTGAAGGTCGAGTCCGTGAAGATCACGGGCGCGACGAACGGCAAGCTGTCCGTCACGAAGGGCGCGTCCAAGCAGCTCGGCGCTACTGTCGGCCCGGACGACGCGACGTACAAGACCGTGACCTGGACCTCGTCCAACACGGCCGTCGCGACCGTGGACAGGACCGGCAAGGTCACCGGCGTGAAGGCCGGCACCGCCACCATCACCGCCAAGGCCGGTTCCAAGACCGACACGGTCACCGTGACCGTGACTGACGGTGTTGTTCCGGTGTCCTCCGTGAAGATCACGGGCGCGACCTCGGGCAAGCTGTCCGTGAAGCCGGGCGCCTCGGCCCAGCTGGGCGCGACCGTCGGACCGGACGACGCGACGTACAAGACCGTGACCTGGACGTCGTCCAACACGGCCGTCGCGACCGTGGACAGGACCGGCAAGGTCACCGGCGTGAAGGCCGGCACCGCGACCGTCACCGCGAAGGCCGGTTCCAAGACCGACGCGGTGACCGTGACCGTGACGGGCGCGGCGGCCCAGCCGATGACCGTGTGGTACAGGCCGTCGTCCGTGTGGAAGAGCGCGAAGGTGTACTACAAGGTCGCCACGTACCCGGCCACGTCGGGCAGCGCGTCGATGACGAAGT
>NZ_JAHBBE010000078.1 GCF_019331805.1 Bifidobacterium pongonis | reverse complement strand
GCTCACACGCGACGGCGAAGTCGTGGTCGTGCACGACGCCGATCTGGGCCGAGTGGCCGGAGATCCGCGCAAAATCAAGGATTTGAGCTACGACGAGCTGACGCGCATCCCGCTGTACCCCACCGCGAAGCCGGGCGACGCCGAGGCCGCGCTGCTGCCGGGCGGCGAGGAGAATCCGCCGCTGGTCGTCACGCCGTCCAACGCACCGGAAGGGTACTACCAGCATGTGCCGCTGTTTTCGGACGTGCTGAAGCTGGTCGACGGGCGCGTTCCGCTGATCGTGGAATACAAGTTCGAAAACAACTCCACGTGGGATGATCGCGACGTTGAGCTGATGGAAAAGGGGCATGCGCTGCTTGAGGCGTATTCGGGCGCGTTTGTGGTCGAATCGTTCCATCCGGGCGCCGTGAATTGGTACAAGGAGAACCATCCGGAGGTGTGCCGCGGGCAGCTGGCGTGCTGGCCGGGAGCGGATGAGGATGCGGGTGACGCGGTTGACGCTGAGGCTGTGGCTGACGCTGAGGCTGGCGTGGCTGACGTGGCCGACGTGG
Source organism: Bifidobacterium pongonis (assembly GCF_019331805.1). Classification (GTDB taxonomy): domain Bacteria; phylum Actinomycetota; class Actinomycetes; order Actinomycetales; family Bifidobacteriaceae; genus Bifidobacterium; species Bifidobacterium pongonis. The sequence goes on along the minus strand of NZ_JAHBBE010000078.1, from coordinate 915 downwards.
CCGACGCCGGCAAGCGCTCCGCGGCTCGTTCCGCGGGCGCGGGGTCCACGCCGATGGATCAGGTGCGCAAGTATGCCGCCGGTTCGCTGGTGTTCGACTGGCTGTCCCGCCCGGATTTCGTGGCGTACGACTGGCGTGGTGGCGTGCTGCCGCAGGTGCGCCTGACGCGCGCGATGGGTGCGATGCCGGTCGCGTGGACCGTGCGCAGCCAGGACGAGTACGCGCAGTGCTCGGACCAGTTCGATCGCTGCATTTTCGAGGCGTTCGTTCCGCAGGCCGCGTGACTTGTGGGGTCACGTTGGCCTTTGGTTCGCAGGTTGCGTGATTTGTGGGTTCGCGTTGGCCCTTGGTTCGGGCAGGTGTTGTTCGTTCCGCGGGTTGCGTGATTTGCGGGTTTACGTTGGCCTCCGATTCGGGCGGATATTGCTCGTTTCGCGGGTTGCGTGACGTGATTTGTAGCGCCAGCTGACGTTTATAGGCGTCAGCTGGCGCTTGTTTATGTTTGCTGGTGTTTGCGCTGGTGTTTGTGTTTGTGTTTGTGTTTGTGTTTGTGTTTGTGTTTGCGCTGGTGCTGGTGCTGGTGCTGGTGCGCGTGCGTACGTGCGGGGGCGGTGTTCGCCTCGTTTTCAGACAGAATTGCCCCAATTTTGTCTGATTTTGGTAATGGGGGGGCAAGGTCAGATGGTCTCGAGTGGTTCGGGTGGTCCCGTACCGAAATCGGACAAAAGAGGTCTGATTTTGTCTGATTTTGGTGATGGGGAGAGGCAAGGTCAGATGATCTCGGGCAAGCTCGGGTAGCTTCGGACGGGCTCGTACCGGAATCAGACAGAAATGCCCCCAATTTTGTCCGATTTCGGTCAGAGGTAGTGGGGGTGACAGTCTCGTACCGTTTTCGGACAGAAACGGGCTGATTTT
>NZ_JAHBBE010000077.1 GCF_019331805.1 Bifidobacterium pongonis | reverse complement strand
CGCGGCGCGCACGCCGTGGCCTACATGGCCAGCAAGGAAGTCAACTTCGAATCGGCCGAGATGTTCACCATGTTCCGCACGCAGGCACGCGCCTACCATCTCACCTCATACACGGATTGGAACCAGTTCGGCGAACGCACCATGCAGCGCGGGTACGACTGTTCGATGCGCCTGTTCTCGAAAGACAACCGCCCGGACGCGCTGATCTGCGCGGACGATGCGGTGGCGTTCGGCGCGATGGTGGCGCTGCACACCCTGGGCCTGCGGGTTCCGGAGGATGTGCGGATCGTCGGCTTCGACGATTCCCCGCTCGCCGCCACCTCCATGCCGACGCTCACCTCCGTGCGCCCGCCGTTCGAGCAGATCGTCTCGGAATCCCTGCGCCTGCTGGCCGCGGGAACCGGCCAGCCTTCGCACGTCTCACTGCCGCCGCAGCTTGTGATCCGCGAATCCACCCGGTACGGCAGGCCCTGAACCGGCGTTCAGGGCAGCAGCGCACAGAACAACGATTCGAACACGAGCAGCGGATTGCCGTTGCCGTTGAGCCGTTTGCGGGCCAGCGCGACCTGATCGAGCCGTTCCACAGCGCCGGAACGCGGCATACGGGCGGCAAGTTCGGTGATGGCCGCGCGGTTCTCCAGGTTGATCAGTCCCACCGAATCCTCGGCGCCATTCTGCAGCACCGCGATGTCGCGGTATATGCTCGCCACGGAGGTCAGCGCCCGGTCGAGCACGTCGCGGCTGCGGCGCGTGGCCTTGCGTTTGATCTCATCCTTCTTGGCGATGGCGTTGTAGGCGCCGCGCAGCTTGGGCGGAATGCGGTCGGACTCCCCCAAGCCGTTGATACGCCGGAAATCGGCCTGCGCCCGGGCCGCCTCGCGCTCCACATCCTCCTCGGCCTGCGACTTGGCTTCGGCGTTCAACCGGTCGGCGAGCAGCACGGCGTCGGAGGCGCGATGCAGGTTCAGCACGCCGGAGACAAGCTCGTCGCGTTCGGTGCGTACACGTTCGTTGGTGGCGTACAGTTTCGCGATGCCGATATGCCCTTCGGCCAGACGCGCGGCCTGTTTGGCGATGTTCGGGTCGATGCCGTTGCTCTGCTCCAGCCACCGGGCCACCGCGGCGGGCTGCGGGACGGCGAGGTTCACGATGCGTGTGCGGGAGCGGATGGTGGGCAGCACGTCCTGGGCGCTGGGTGCGCACAGCAGCCAGATGCAATGTTCGGACGGTTCCTCGATCTCCTTGAGCAGCACGTTCGTGGTGCGCTCCAGCATACGGTCCACGTCCTCGATGATGATGATGCGCCACGGCGCGGTGCTCGGCATCTGCTCGGATACGGTGATGAGTTCGCGCACCTCGTCGATGCCGATGGTCACCTTGTCGGTGGCGAGGATGCTCACGTCGGGGTGCGTTCCTGCGAGCACCTGGGAGGTGACGCGGGTCGGCTCGTCGCCAAGGCCATGATCGGGGCTTTCCAGCGCGGCCGCGAACGCGCGTGCCAGATTGGAGCGGCCGGAACCCG
>NZ_JAHBBE010000076.1 GCF_019331805.1 Bifidobacterium pongonis | reverse complement strand
GGCCGATGAAGGCTAGAGGTAATCAGCCAGACGGCGGAGAAGATATGTATTCTTCGTCGCACTGGAACGCCCCATCGCATGAGAGAACCCATGCATACCATAAGAAGAGCGGCTTCTGGAAGAAGCTTGCCGTAAGCGTCGCCGCAGTGGCCACCGCCATCGGCGGCGTCACCGTCACCGCTTCGGCCGCGCAGGCCGCCACGAACCGCGACAGCTACGCGGACACCGTGGAGAACGCCACCTTCCAGGCGGCACGCGCGAAGTACGGTCTGGCCGAGCAGATGAGTGAAGGTGCCACGCTGCATGCGTGGGAATGGTCCTTCAAGACCATCGAACAGCACATTCCGGAAATCGCCGCTGCCGGTTATACCTCCGTGCAGACCGAACCGATCTCCGCCATTCACAGCGGCGGCAAGGGCAAGGTCTTCACCGAGAACTGGTACTACGTGTACCAGCCGACCGACACCACCATCGGCAACTGGGTCATGGGTACCGAATCCGACCTCAAGAGCCTGTGCGACACCGCCCACAAGTACGGCGTGCGCATCATCGTCGACGTGGTCGCCAACCACTTCACCTCCGACTGGAGCGCCATCGATTCCGATTGGCAGAACAAGGACTACTTCCACTCCCGCTCCAACTGCGGTGGTACCGATGGTGACCAGATCAACTACAGCTCCCGTCGTGATGTCACGCAGTGCCACCTGCTCGGTCTGTGGGATCTGAACACCCAGAACCAGACCGTCGCCGACAGGATGCAGCAGTTCCTGACGACGGCCGTGGATGACGGCGTGGACGGCTTCCGCTTCGACGCCGCCAAGCACGTTGAGCTGCCGACCGAAGTCTTCGACAACAAGACCTCCAACTACTGGAACACCATCCTGAAGAACGGTGCGCAGTTCCAGTACGGTGAAGTCCTGCAGGGAGACTCCGGGCTCGACTACAAGGCCTACGCCAACCTGTTCAAGGACAATTCCTCCGATGGCGGCGGCAACACCGCGTCCGACTACGGCAAGACCGTTCGCGCCGCAGTCAAGAACAGCAACCTCAACGTGAACATGGTGAAGAACATCAACACCGGTGGCGCGAACGAGGATCAGCTGGTCACCTGGGTCGAATCCCACGATAACTACGCCAACGGCGACAAGGAATCCACCGGTCTGACCGATTACCAGATCAAGATGGGTTGGGCCATCGTCGGTTCCCGCAAGGCCGGCGCTCCGCTGTACTTCAACCGTCCGGTCGGCTCCGGTGGCTCGAACCCGCAGTTCGCGGAAGCCTCCCAGCTGGGCGACGCCGGTGACGACATGTGGAAGGACAAGTCCGTCGTCGCCGTCAACCACTTCCGCAACGCCATGGACGGCAAGTCCGAATCGCTGAACAACTGCGGCGACAACTCCTGCCTCATGATCGAGCGCTTCACCAAGGACGGTGTCGCCAACGACGGTGTGGTCATCGCCAACATGGGCGGCGACCAGAACCTCGCCGGCACCGAAACCAACCTCGACGACGGCACCTACCCGGATGAGGTCAACGGCGGCTCCATCACCGTCAAGGGCGGCAAGATCACTTCCGGTACCGCCAAGGGCGGCGCCGTGAGCGCCTTCTACCTGAAGGCCGAGGAGAAGCCGT
>NZ_JAHBBE010000075.1 GCF_019331805.1 Bifidobacterium pongonis | reverse complement strand
CACCAATCCGGTGTCGCACGCCCAGCCCGTCACATCGACGGAGGAGACGGTGCCGACGCCGAGCGCCTTATCGATGGAAACGCAATACCACCAGCCTGGCAGCAGCTTACCCACCGTGATCATCGCCTGCGGCATAAGCGATACGGAGAACGCCATGCCGGAGGTGAACATGATGGCGAGGCCCACCACGTTGGCCACGCCGTTCACCGCGATCTCGCTGACGCCGAACGCGGAGAGCAGATACCCGAAACATGCGGATACGAGGATCACCGAGAACATGGACAGCGCCACCATGGCGTAACCGCCCGCCGATATCGCGCGCAGATCCATGCCGCATGCCGCCATCAGGCAGCAGGTCACCAGCATGTACAGCGCCCATACCGCCATCGAGAACGTCACGCACAGCAGTATCTGCTGCACTCCGATGCGCCGTGGCGATATCGCGGCGACCTCCAGCCTGCGGCGGCGTTCCGCGCCGCCGAACGAAGACAGCACGACGGCGATGATCACGGTGACGGCGATGAAGGCCAGGTAGGCGATCAGCTTCACGGTGAATGCGAAACCGGTGAGTCCGGGCACGGTGCCGTCCTTCTTGCCGTCTTTCACCACGGTGACCTTGTTCTCCCCCGACGTGGCGGCAGCGCGCTTGTCTTCGACGGTGCGCTTCGCGGCTTTGGCCATCCCGGCGGCGTCGAAGGTCTTCGCTGCGGTCATGGATATGCGCATATTGCTCAGGAAGGAGTCGATCTCCATCCGTCCCATGGCACCGGCACCGGACGAGTAGCTGGTGACGGTACCGATCTTCGGTACCGTGGTTCCCCGCTCGCATGCCTTGGCGAAATCGGATGCGTACCCTTCCGGCACGATCGCGATGAGGTCGACATGATCGGTGGCGACGGCGTTCTGCAGGACGACGGGGCGGTCCTCCAAGGCGATCACCGTGTTCGACACGGCGAAATACCTGCGCAACGACGAGGCCAGTTCGCGCCCTGCCGCGGTCCCGTCACGGTTCACCACGGCCACCGAGGCCTTGGCTTCGGAGAAAACGCCGTCATCGCTCTGATGCACGCTGCTGTTCACCACCGATCCGCTCATCATCACCATCATCGCGCACAGCCAGACGATGTAGATGGCCAGGTACAGTTTGTGCGCGAATACGACGCGCCAGCCGGCTTTAAAGGTAGTCATAGCGTTGCCTCCTGAGGAGCAGGGCCGCGATGGCGAGGGATACGGCGCCGAACGCGAAGAGGATGCCGGCCGCCTGGAAGAACGGGCGGTAACTGTCGAAATACATGAGGTCGTAGAACAGGTTCGTCACCTGCTTGGCGGGGTTCAGCACGCTCAACACCGGCATGTTCCGGTCGATGAGGTCGGAAAGATCCATGGCGAAAACGCCGTACAGGCCGGCGAACAGCGACAGGAAGCACGACAGCGCGGTGGAGATGCCCGTTTTGGTTGCGGCGTCGAGCTTGGGAATCGAGCCGAGAAGCAGGCCGAGCCCGCTGGACATGAAGGCCGCCACCGCGATGCCGAGCACCGCCATCGCTTCGCGCCCGCCCATGCCGACATGGCATACGTACCGGATGTACAGCAGGAGCACGAACAGGCTGGCGAACGAGCAGAGCCAGCTGACGAGCAGTACGGACGCGATCTGCTTCCACTTGGGCAGCGGGCTGACGGTCTGCCTGATGCCGAGCGTCGAGAGATTGGCCTGCATAGAGGTGATGCTGTTGATGGCGAACGACATGGCCATGAGGCTCACCATGCCGAACAGCGCGTAGAAGTACCGCGCC
>NZ_JAHBBE010000074.1 GCF_019331805.1 Bifidobacterium pongonis | reverse complement strand
ACAAAACCAGGCCAATCCTGTCCGATTCCGGTAACGGACCCCAAGTCCCACGCCCCTCACATAACCAAAATCAGACAAAATAAGGGCAAATTTGTCCGATTCCGGTAACGGGAGTTCCAGGGCCCATGACCCCGCATTACCAAAATCGGACAGAATAGGGCCGATTTTGTCTGAAAATGGTAGGAGGGAGTGGACCTAGTGATTACCGAAATCAGACAGAAACAGGGGGATTTTGTCTGAAAATGGTAGGAGGAATGGGACGCTGAGCGCCGCGGGTTACCGGCGGGACCGGCCGCGGGTTACCGGCATCGCTGGCCGCGGAATACTGGGCAGGGCTGGCCGCGGGTTACCGGACGAGATCTGCCGCGGGTTACTGGCGTCGGCGGCCGCGGGTTACCGGGTTACCGGGCGTCGTCGGCTTCGGATTGGGCGAAGGCCTGTCGTACCTCTTCGGCGGTGGGGCGAGGCTGGCCGGGAATGCAAAGCGTCATGTACGTGGCGAACTCCTCGGTCAGATCCACGAATTCGCGCGTGCGCCGCTCCCCCATCTGCGAGAAAATCCAGCAAATGGCTTCGCGCATATCCTCACGCTGCCGCTCGGCACGCGCACGACCGGCCTCGGTCAAGCTCACATGCACGATACGGCGATCCTTGGGATCGACCTCGCGCTGAATCTGCCCTTTCTTCTCCAGCGCGGACAGCAGCGTGGACACCCTGCCGGACGTGGCTTTCAGCGCAGCGGCAAGCTGCGACGGCGTCTGCGACCCTTTGACTCCAAGCTCGCGAATGATGAACGGCTCGCCCTTGGAATCACGCGACATCGCCTGCTGCATCCGCGACTTCTTGCCCCACATCGCTTTCATCAGCTTGTCGAACGACTCTTGCTCGAACCCCACGCCGCTTCCCGCCTTTCCGATCACACGCCAAGTCGCGCTAATACACGGCAATAATATCTTTCACCGTAAACAATTTTTCGTTCAGCGCGGAAGCGACGCAAGCTCCTCCTCGCTCAGCTCAAGCCGGACCGCCGCGAAGGAATCGTTGATTTCATGCGGATTCCTGGCGCTGGGAATGGTGAACAGCCGATCGTACCGGCTCAGCTCCCACGCCAGCACCACGCGCTGGTACGAGCACCCGCGCTTCGCCGCGACCGCACGGAACGGGTCATACGCGCTCTGATCGAACGCGTCGAGGAACCCGCCGAGCGGACTCCAGCACACGAAGGCGAGTCCCAGTTCGGCGCAATGCTTCATCGTCCGTTCCGGATCGGGATGGGACGGTGAAAACTGGTTCTGCACCGCGATCAGCCCATCGCCCAGAATCCCGCGCGCGATATCGATCTGCTCATCGTTCACGCGCGAAACGCCCGCATAGCGAATCACGCCCTCATCGAGCAGCTGTTTCAGCGCACCGCACTGATCCTCGTACGGCACCGACGGGTCGGGACCATGCGAGTACAGCAGGTCGAGCGCGTCCACGCCCAAATGCCGCGCGGATTCCTTGGCGTCGCGGATCATGGTTTCCGGCCGCGAATCGGCCATCCATCCGTACCGACTGCCGGCGGCTTGCAAGCGCTGATGCGCGGGTCGCGTCTCGTCGGCCACGGCATGATCACCGTTTTCCGCCGCCACCGCCTCGCACGTGCGGCGATACCCGGTTTTTGTAGCGACCAGCACTTCGTCGCGCGGCCCATCCCACGTGGCAAGCGCGTCGCGGACCAGCTGCTCGCCGTACCCCAGGTCTTCCGGCGTGCCGGTTCCGGGAACGCTCGGCACGTAATACGACCACGCGGTGTCGAGATAGCGCACGCCGGCGTCGAGTCCGGCATGGATCGTTTCGATCGCCGTATCACGATCCGGACGGCCTTCGATGGCGAGCGCCATCGTGCCCATGCCCAGTCGCGGGATCGTGAATCCCGCCAGTTCGCCCGTGTTCGCGGCGCTTGCGGTGCTTTCCGTAATCGCCGTGCTTTCCGTGTTCGCTGTATTCGCTGTGTTTTCCGTATTCTCCACTGTCATATTCACCGCCATCGTGCAAATCTCCGTTCGACGCCCCCATTCTCGCACACCTTCCGCACACCCCACACACCTCTTGCGCACGTCTTGCGCATCTCCCGCGTATCACCCCACCCATCACCCCGCACACCCACCACAGCAGATCAGACGGAAGCGTCCAACGTAACGCCGGGCGCTTCCATCAGACCGCCGCAACGCCGAAATCAGCCGCCCTGCCCGAAGGTGACGATCTCCACCGTGTCGGTGCCCT
>NZ_JAHBBE010000073.1 GCF_019331805.1 Bifidobacterium pongonis | reverse complement strand
GGGATGGGGAGCCTAGGGGACTGCCGGGATGTCTTGACCGGAATCGGACAAAAATGGGCTGATTTTGTCCGATTCCGGTAGGGAGGAGAGATTCCCTCAGTCAGCCGAGATAATCGGCCGCGTTCGTCGGGCTGGACGGCACCGCATGGTCCTCGGTCACCGCACCCAGTCCGGACAGATACGCCTCGCGCCCGGCCTCGATCGCGTTCTTGAACGCGCGCGCCATCAGCGGAATATTGCCCGCCGACGCAATCGCCGTGTACGCCATCACCGCATCCGCACCCATCTCCATAGCCTCCGCGGCCTGGCTCGGGCGCCCAATACCGGCGTCAATGATCACCGGCACGTTCGAATTGCGGATAATGACCTCGATGAAATCGCGCGCACGCAGCCCCTTGTTCGAACCGATCATCGCGCCGAGCGGCATCACGCACGCGGCCCCCGCATCCTCCAGGCGCTTCGCCGCGAGCGGGTCCGGGAACATGTACGGCATGACCACGAAGCCCTCCTTGGCGAGGATCTCGGTGGCCTTGATGGTTTCCGCGTTGTCCGGCAGCAAATACTTGGTTTCATGCTCGATTTCGACCTTCACGAAATCCGTCTGGCACACTTCGCGGGCCAGACGCGCGATACGCACGGCCTCCTCGGCGTTGCGTGCGCCGGACGTGTTCGGCAGCATCGTGATGCCCTTCGGAATGTAGTCGAGCAGGTTGTTTTCGGTGGTGCGGCAGCGGCGCAGCGCCATGGTGACGATCTGCGTGCCGGCGTTCTCAATGGTCGCCTTGATGAGGTTCAGATCGTAACGACCGGATCCGAGGATGAAACGGCTGGTGAACTTGTGCCCGCCGAGGATGAGCGGATCGTTGCTGCCGGTGGCGATGTCGTCGTAGGCGTGCGCGTCCGGTTCGGGCAGGATCGCGGTGTTCGTGGCGGTGCCGACCAGCTCGTCGAGCGTGGCGTTCGGCGCGGCTGCGACGTCGGCGGCTGCGGTGGTGATGGTGTTTTCGGTGCTCATCGTTGTGCCTTTCTTGTGGTTGCTTGCGGTTGCTTGTGATTGCTTGTGCTTGCTTGCGATTGCTTGCGATTGGGATTGCGTCTGTTTGCTGGTTCGTGCGTTTGCGCTCACATCCGTTCGCGCGCGCATCCGTCTGCGCGTCCGCGCAAACGCGCGCGAACCGCTTACGCCTCCTCTTCGCCGAGGATCAGACGCGTGATCATATTCGCCTCATGGCAGGCGACCACGCCCACGCGCGGCGCCATCAGCCCGGCTCCCGGCACGGGCGCGGTTTCGCCGTCGCCGCAGAAGTAGAAGTTCTTGGATACCCGGCGCGTGCGCACCAGGTTGGAACTGCGGAATCCGGCCATGCCCGAAGCGCTCACGAGCTTCTTGTCCGGCAGGTTCTCCAGCACGGCGTTGACCAGCATGGTCTTGTTTTCCGGCACGTCGAACGCCTCGCAGATGATGTCTTCGTTCTCGAACAGCGTGGGAACGTTGTCGTCGGTCACCTTGACGGTGTCGATGGTGATTTCGATGAACGGGTTGATTTGGCGCAGGTTCGAGCGCAGCGCTTCGGTCTTGTACTGGCCGAGGTCCTTGAGGAAGTACTGCTGGCGGTTCAGGTTCGTCATGTCGACGCGGTCGAAGTCGATGAGGTGCAGGTGGCCGACGCCGATGCGGGTCAGGGCCACGGCGATGGTGGAGCCGAGGCCGCCGCAGCCGCAGATGGCAACGTGTGCGGCGTCGAGCTTGTCCTGCGTGGCCGCGGTGTGGCGGTCGAGCAAGGCGGCGCGGATCTCCTCGCGGCTGACGAGCGTGGCGGGATCGGGCAGGCTGTCGAACGCCTGCTGGCGTGCGTCGATTTGGGACTGGGTTGCGGATGGTTCAAAAGTCATGGTTCGTTTCCGTTCGTTTCGAATGCGGGTTGGTGGGTTGGTGGTTTGGTGGTTTGTGGTTGGTGATTGATGGGTTGGGGTGGGTGGTGGAGTGGCGAGGTGATGGGCTGGAGGGCTGTGATGATGCGCGTCGAATCGTGATTCGGTATTCAGCACGATTCAGCACGAGTCAGCGCGACTCAGTACGGCCCGGCGCAATGCGGCACAAATCAACACAGCGCGGCACGATTCAGCATGTATCGCACACGCATCACAGCAGATCAGACGGAAGCGTCCAACGTAACGCCGGGCGCTTCCATCAGACCGCCGCAACGCCGAAATCAGCCGCCCTGCACGAAGGTGACGATCTCCACCGTGTCGGTGCCCTTGAGCTGCGTCTGCGCGCGCTTGGTGCGGGGCACGATCTCGCCGTTGAGCTCCACGGCCACGCGGTCGGCGCGGAACCCCTGACGTTCGATGAGCTCGGCGACGCTGATCGGCGTCTCGACGTTCTCTTCCTTGCCATTGATGATCATTGGAATAACCCTTTCATAGTTGTTCCGCAAGCGTTTCTGGCGTTGAGCCAACGGTTGAAGCCAGCGGCTGAATCAGCAGTTGGAACCAACGGTTGAAGCCAGCATCGGAAGCGCTCACGGTACGAAAAAAGGGTCGCGAAGAGAAGCCGTACCCTATGAGGTGGTGCGCCCCTCCGTGACCCTGATCACGCGATATTCGGTTATCGCGAACGGAAGTTTGAGATGCGCCCTGCGGCGCGAACAACCCGTCTCCTTACGGCGGCATTACCCGCATCAAGTCCTCGGTCGAAGTCCTGCGACTCCCTCTCAGCCTTACGGCTCCCGTTCGGTTGTGCCTTCATCTTCGCGCACCCGCGCGACAAGGCGGGTGATGTGTGGGGTGGTGGGTGTGCGATACATGCTGAATCGTGCCGCGCTGTGTTGATTTGTGCCGCATTGCGCCGGGCCGTACTGAGTCGCGCTGACTCGTGCTGAATCGTGCTGAATACCGAATCACGATTCGACGCGCATC
>NZ_JAHBBE010000072.1 GCF_019331805.1 Bifidobacterium pongonis | reverse complement strand
GTCACGGTGACCGCCACGGACGCGCTCTTGCCGCCCGCGGTCGCGGTGATCGTGGCGGTGCCGGCCTTCACGCCGGTGACCTTGCCGTTCGCCACGGTGGCGACTGCGGTGTTGGAGGACTTCCAGGAGACCGTCCTGTCGGTCGCGTTGGACGGGTTCACGGTGGCGGTCAGCTGGGCGGAGGCGCCCTGCTTCACGGACAGCTTGCCGGCGGAGACGCCGGTGCCGGAGATCGCCACGGACGTGACGGGCACGTTGGTCGCGCAGGTCACGGACGCGAGCGAGGACGAGGAGCCGTCCCAGCGGACCGTGCCGCCCTTGTAGGAGATGCCGGGCTGCTGGGCGCCCGGGTACTGCTGCGAGCCGCCGTCGTTGAAGATGACCCTCGCGTCGGACGCCAGGCTGTCGGGGACCTCGTACTGGTAGCCGGTCTGGTCGCAGCCGGACGCGGCGGTCATCTCCACGCCGGGCCACTTCGCGTTGCTCGTCGCGGACGCGCCGTCGCCCGTGTACACGTACGCGTACATCTTGCTCCAGCCGGACGGCTTGGACGCGTAGATCACATTCTTCGCCACCGGCGGCGTACCGGTGAGCGTCAGTGTGACGGAGGCGCTCTTATCGCCCGCCTTGGCGGTGATCTTCACCGTGCCGGCCTTACGTCCGGTGACCGTGCCGGTCTTGTCCACGGTCGCCACGGACTCGTCGGAGGAACTCCAGTTCACGGTGACGCGGCCACCCGCCGGGTCGGTGGTGACATCGGCCTTGAGCTGCAGGCTCTGCGTGGTGGACAGATCCATCGAGGTATCGCCGGTGATCTTCACGCCGGTGACCGTGATATCCTCGCCGCCCTCGTAGTTCGTTTCCTCGGCGTCGATGTACTTGTCGGGATCGTAGCCGTTCTTCTCCATGTACTGCATGCAGTACGTGTCGCAGGGGCTCTGGGTGCCATCGTTCGGATCGTAGGTCGGATCGCCATGCTTGGTGTACGAGTACGTGTGCTTGATGGTCTCCCCATCGGCGCCCGTACCCTTCACCGTCACGGTGACGACTTCACCGCTCTTGGCGCTGGCACCGATCTTGATGACATCACCGTCCTGATAGGAGCCGGACTGGCCGTCGGACGTGGTGTAGGTGGTTCCGGTCGCCTGATAGGCGCGCAGCGTGATCTTCTTGGACGTGCCGGGGATGGTGCCCTTGTTCGGATATGCCTCGGCGGTGGAAACCTTGCCGGAACGCGTCTTGTTGGAGAACGCGGCGATGGACTTCGCCTTCACGGAACCCGAGGTGACGGTGCCGCCGGACACGGTGATGGTGGAGCCGGTGACCTCATCGGTGTAGGTGCCGTTGGCGAGCTTGGTCGACTGGCCCGCAAGGTTCTTCTCGGCACCGTTCGCATTGGCCACGACCATGCCGTCCTGCGCGGCGGAGCCGGCGTAACGTTCCACCATCAGGCAGTTGTCGTCGCCGCAGTTGCTCACGTTGGAGGATTCGCCCACCATGGCGTTGCGGAAGTGGTTCACCGCCACGACTTCCGGATCCTTCCACAGGTCGGAGCCGGCGTCGCCCAGCTTGGACTTTTCGGTGAACGGGCCCTGCGTGGTGCCGTAGGTGCCGCCGTCATGGTACGGGCGGTCGAAGAACAGCGACATGCCGTTCTTCTGCGCGGTCACACCGGCCCAGCCGTACTTGATCCATTCGTCGGAAAGCTCCTGCGGAATGTTGGCCTCACCGTTGGCGAAGTTATCGTGCGACTCCACCCAGTTCACGGACTTGTCTTCGGTGACCTTGCTATGGGAGGTGAAATGGCTGGCGCCGAGGTTCTTGAACTGCACCGCGTTGCGCACCTCATGGCCGTAGCTGGAATCGGTGATGCCGCCGCCACCGACAGAGCTGGCGTTGAACAGGTTGGCGTAATCGGCTTCACGCACGTTCGCGTCCTCAAGCACTTCGCCATACTGGTACTGCGCGCCGTTCTTCAGGATGGTGTCCCAATAGTGGGACTGCTTGCCGCCGAACACCTCGTCGGAAAGCTCGATATGCTTGGCCGCGTCGTAACGGAAACCGTCGGCGCCGTCCGCCACGGTCTGCTTGAGCAAATCGGCCATACCCTGCGTCACGGTGTCGTCCTGGGTGTTCAGATCCCACAGGCCGGACAGCTTGTGCTGGGTGCAGTCCTCACGGTTGTTGTAATCGGAGATCTGCTTGTCTTCGTGGAAGTAGCTCTTGTTCTTCCACTTGCCTTCGATCACGTCGAAATCGGAGGTGAAATGGTTGGACACGGAGTCGACGATGATGCGCAGGCCATACTGGTGGGCCATGGCGCACATTTCCTTGAACTCGTCTTCCGAACCGACCACGTAGTTGCCGATGGCCATGTCGGTCGGCTGGTACACGTAATACCAGTTGAGATACCAGTTGCCGGTGCCGAGCTTGCGGTTGTCCTTGATTTTGACGATCGGCTCGGTCTGGATGGAGGTGTAACCGGCCTTGGCGATATCCGGAATGTTCTCCATGATGGTTTTGAAGGACCATTCGAAGGCGTGGAGCGTGGCACCATCCTTCATGTCCTTGGGCAGGCCGTACTTCTTTCTGGCCGCCTCGAAGGTCGGATTGCCGACGGTGTCGGCATAGCTGTCTCGTGTCGCCGTGGATGCCTCGGCTTCCGGCGTGACCGCCGTGCCCAAGGTCAATCCGGCAAACAACGTCGTCGCGGCGGCGGCGAAGGCCAAGGCCTTCCTGCTTGCCAAAGCGACTCTCTTGGTTTGCTTCATTGCTCTCCTTTGAATCAGTGATTGATAATCAGGCATTGAATACGGGTGAGGGCCCGTATCCGTTCCCACTGGGACATCCCATCGGGAACGGAATACGAGCCCCCACACAGTGCATTGGTTACTGCTTGGTGGTCACAGCGCAACCAGGCATGATGCCGGAGATGACCTGGCCGCTGGCCACGGCCATGCTCGAGCCGGACGCCCAGTAACCGCGCAGCGAACCGTCCGCGGCCTTGCCGTTGCCGTCCCAGGACGTGCCGTTCGTGAACGACACCTTCACGGCCTTG
>NZ_JAHBBE010000071.1 GCF_019331805.1 Bifidobacterium pongonis | reverse complement strand
TTGTCCGATTTCGGTCAGAGGTAGTGGGGGTGACAGTCTCGTACCGTTTTCGGACAGAAACGGGCTGATTTTGTCTGATTTTGGTAATGGGGAGAGGCAAGGTCAGGCGGTCTCGGGCAGGCTCGGGTAGCTTCGGACGGGCTCGTACCGGAATCAGACAGAAATGCCCCCAATTTTGTCCGATTTCGGTCAGAGGTAGTGGGGGTGACAGTCTCGTACCGTTTTCGGACAGAAACGGGCTGATTTTGTCTGATTTTGGTAATGGGGAGAGGCAAGGTCAGGCGGTCTCGGGCAGGCTCGGGCAGCTTCGGACAGCCTCGTACCGGAATCAGACAGGAATGCCCCAATTTTGTCCGATTCCGGTCAGAGGTAGTGGGGGTGACAGTCTCATACCGTTTTCGGACGGGAATGGGCTGATTTTGTCTGATTTTGGTAATGGGGAGGGGCAAGGTCAGACGGTCTCGGGCAAGCTCGGGTAGCTTCGGGATGTCTCGTACCGGAATCGGACAGATTTGGCCCGATTTTGTCCGATTCCGGTCATGTGGAGCAAGTCCCTTTCCCGTTTTCAGACAAAAATAAGCCGATCCTGTCTGATTCCGGTCAGGGGTAGCCTCGGTTAGCCTTGGGTGTGACGGTTTCGTATCGTTTTCGGACAGGAATGGGCTGATTTTGTTTGATTTCGGTGATGGGGTGGTCTGTTTGGTCTGCCGCTCAATCTTACGTCGGGTAGTTGTTCGGGCCGTCAGCCGCCAACTGCCTATTGGTTATCAGCTATCAGCCTGTCAGCCCACCAGCCAGCCCACCAGCCCCCCGAACCCGCGCCCTACTTGTGGTACGGCTCGTGCGCGTTGATCTTATACGCGCGATACACCTGCTCCAGCAGAATCACACGCATCAGCTGATGCGGGAACGTCATCTTCGAAAAACTAAGCTTATAATTCGCCTTGCGCAGAATGTCATCATCCATGCCGATCGACCCGCCGATCACAAACTGAATATGGCTCACGCCCTGAATCCCCAGCTGATCGATCTTGCGCGCAAACCCCTCGGACGTCACCTGCTGCCCGTCGATCGCCAGCGCAATCACATACGCGCCCGGCTTGATGTGCTTGGCAATGCGCTCGCCCTCCTTGGCCTTGATCTGCCGCTCCACGCCCTCCGAAGCGTGCTCGGGCGTCTTCTCGTCCGCCACCTCAAGAATGTTGAGCTTGCAGTAGCGGCTCAACCGCTTGGAATATTCGCTGATGGCGTCGCGAAGGTACTGCTCCTTCACCTTGCCCACGCAGATGATGTCGATTTGCATAATCGCCCTCCGTCCTTCCGACCGAAATCAGACACGAAACGTAAACGCTTGCGGCGCCGCGCCAAGCCCTGAAACGGCAAGCCGCCCAACAGTAAGCACCGCCAAACGGCAAGCCAAGAAACGGCAAGCAAACAGCAGACCACCAAACAGCGGAACCGCAGCAAAAAGGCCGCGCATCCGAAACCACGGAACGCGCGGCCCAAAGCCGAAACGGCGAATCAGTCGACGACGCCGTACAGACGGTCGCCGGCATCGCCCAAGCCCGGCACAATGTAGCACTTGTCGTTCAGGCACTTGTCGACGCCACACACCACAACCTTGAAGTTGATGGACGGATCGATGTTCTCCTCAACGAACTTAATGCCCTCGGGGGCGGCGATGATGTTGACCGCGGTGACATCCTTCGCGCCGCGCTCGGCGAGATAGTGCGTGGCCGCGACCAGGGTGCCGCCGGTGGCGAGCATCGGGTCGATCAGGAAGCACTGGCGGCCGGACAGGTCGTCGGGCAGGCGGTTCGCGTACGTGATCTGCTGGGTCGGGTGCTCTTCGTCGCGCTTCATGCCGAGGAAACCGACTTCGGCGGACGGGATCATCTTGGTCATGCCGTCGAGCATGCCGAGGCCGGCGCGCAGCACGGGGACGATGATCGGGCGGGGGTCGGCGATGTGCTTGCCGATCATGGGGGCGACAGGGGTTTCGATGGGCTTGTCGACGACATCGAGATTTCTGGTCGCCTCGTAGGCCTCAAGCATGACGAGCTCGGTGATGAGCTCGCGGAACGTGCTGGAGGGAGTGTTCTTGTCGCGGAGCACAGTCAGTTTGTGTTCGACGAGCGGGTGATTCAAAACATGCAATTCCATAGTTACCAAGACTACCGCCGTTCCGCGGTTTGCGCGAACGGCGCGGTGTGGGGTTGATTGGGGTTGGTTGGGGTTGGTGTGTGTGGGGGTTGGTTTGGTATGTGTGGGCGGCTGGGTTGGTGTGTGGGTGGCTGGGTTGGGTGAGGGTGGCTGAGGGCTCAGCCGGAATCGGACAGGAGTGGGGGCGATTTTGTCTGATTTCGGAGAGAGCTGGGGCGGATTTGTGGGTGAGCGAGTGGGGAAGATGAACCTCGTACCGGAATCGGACAAAATTGGGCGGATTTTGTCTGATTTCGGGAGAACGGAGGCTTGCTTCAGTGGGAGCGGGGTAAGTCCAGCCGGAATCGGACAAAAATGGGCTGATTTTGTCCGATTTTGGAGATGGGATGGCTGATGAATGGGGCGGGAAAAGTGCGGGTTGGTTCGGCCGGAATCGGACAGGAATGGGCCAAATTTGTCCGATTTTGGTGAGGGGAGGTTTCTTTCGGGAGGATGGGTGGCTTGCTTGGGGAAGCTGGGGCAGGTCTCGTACCGGAATCGGACAGAAACGGGCGGATTTTGTCTGATTTTGGTGATGGGGGAGCCGGATGTGACGGACGGTGAACGGGTTGCGGGGTTGGCTGATGAATGGGGCGGGAAAAGTGCGGGTTGGTTCGGCCGGAATCGGACAGAATTGGGCGGATTTTGTCTGATTTCGGTGGTGGGGGAGGCGGATGTGACGGACGGTGAACGTGTTGCGGGGTTGGCTGATGAATGGGGTGGGGAAAGTGCGGGTTGGTTCGGCCGGAATCGGACAAAAATGGGCGGATTTTGTCTGATTTTGGTGATGGGTTGGCCAGGGGTATGCGGTGGATTTGATCGCGGGGATACTGCGCGATGAGGGCGCTCGGTTTGCGGGGAGAACGAGTGTGGCTGATGCGGCTGGCGCGTTTGGCGGATTCGGCGGATCTGACGGATTCGGCGG
>NZ_JAHBBE010000070.1 GCF_019331805.1 Bifidobacterium pongonis | reverse complement strand
GTTTTTCATCCTTTTTTCATCCATGAGAATGACGGCCATCGCATCGGCTATTTGTGAGAATGCCGATATGACGAACTTTACGAAACAAAGCCCGCCCAAAGATCACATCATACGTAACGCCGCCGCGGTTCTCGTGGCGTTCATCCTCGCCTTCATCACCGGCACCTGCGTCGTGAACCGGTTCAACACCACATATGACGCCCTGCGTGCCGAGGAACGCGCGCTGCTCGACCAGTACTCCAAATTCGCGGCGGCCACCACCGGCACGGGCAAGCCGGTCTGGCAGGGTTTCGATCTTGCTTCCAAACCGGTGCTGTTCGTCGGTCATCCCGGCAGGCTCTCCTCATTCCTCATCAACCCGGAGCATGAGCCGAATCCGCTGGTCGCCACCCGCATCGCCATGCCCAAGGACTCCCCGCTCAGGGTGTACCGGGTTTCCGAATCCGCTCCTTCGCTGTTGAACATCCGACTGCATTTCTCGTCGAATTTCACCAGCGAGAACAGCGTGCAGCATGCTCTCGGCAACAACGTGTTCTATGTGAAGACATCCCTTACGCCGGCATCAGACAATCAGTCCGGCGATAACGCGCTGGCCCTGCTCTCGCACGAGGCGATGCACTATTACATGCAGCGCTCCTGGCCGTCCGGAGGCCAGCATGCCGACGGTTTGCGCGACAAGGATATGCATCTCATCTATCAGCAGCTCGAGCAGCTTGATATTCTGCGCGAGGAAACCGAAACCGGCAACAGGAACAAGGACACCGCCAAGCGTGCGTTGACCGAGTATATCCGGTTGACGGACGAGCTGGCGAAGACATCGCCGCAGTTCGTGCGCCTGCTGAACACCAAGCTGACGGATGAGGGCACCGCCGAATACGTCAAATACCATGCATTGCGCGCCGCGGGAGCCACCGTGCACCAGATCGACGACGGCACGGACAAGCATTTCACGTTCCCGGATCTCAAAGCACCGCTGGAAACCGGTGTCGTCGGCAAGGATTGGCTGATGGGACGCCAGTTCCCGTACTATGTCGGCGCACAGCTCGCCGAAGCGCTCGACATCATCGGCGCCGAAGGATGGCAGGCGAAGCTCAACGCCATGACGCGCAGCAACCCGCTGACATTGGTCGACGTCATCAGGCAGTATCTGTGAACCCAGTATCTGTGAACCGTTTGCCTGCGGTATGCCGCGCATAGAAAACCGGAGGTCCCGTGCAGACTTGAGATAACAGCCTATTCGCGCGGGCGTGCCTCCGGTTTTTCATGTTCCCTGCGCAGATGATGGTGAAACCGCACCGTTAAGGGACGGCGCAGTTCCATGCACACTGCAAACCACCACCTACGAATTACCATCGTGCCGCGCACCGGAATACCGGTGCGCGGCATGATATTAACGGCACAATGCCGTTCGAGGCAATACGTTAGAAGAAAACGGCGGCCACACCTGCGGCGAAGCACATGAGCAGGATCGACGTGATCAGGCTGGCGAGGAACGCCTTCTGCCCCTTCTTGGCGAGCGCCGAGAAGTTCACGGTGATGCCCAGTGCGGCCATGGCCATGCCGAGCACGATGTAGGCGAAGTCGACCAGTTGCGGGGTGATGGTGGCGATGAACGGTACGAACGTGCCGATGATCGACGCTCCGATGAAGCCGAGCATGAACCATGGGAATGAGATTTTGCGTTTGCCGTCAGATGGCATTTGCGAATGGTTCCTATCCCACCAGATGGCGATGATGATGGCGGCGAACACGAGCATGAGCACTCGCGACAGCTTCATGATGGTGGCGATGTCGACCGCGCCGAACGCGTCACCCGCCGCCACGGCGTGCGCGATTTCATGCAGGGACGCGCCGGCGGTGATGCCCAGCTGGGTGCCGGTCAGGCCGGTGAGCGGGCCAAGCGCGATTTCCGTGAGCGCGAAGATCGTACCCATGATGGCGATGATGGCCACGGCCATCACTTCGTTGTTGGCTTTCTCATCCTCCTGTTCCGGAGGAACTTTGATGGATCCGGAAAGGCCCATTACGGCCGCGGCGCCGCAGATGCCGGTGCCGCCCGCCACAAGGATGGCCAACTGCGGGTCGACACCAAGCTTGCGCGCGATGTTGTAGCACACGACGATGGTGAGCGTCACCACAACGGCGGCGATCGGCAGGCATTTGACGCCTTGCGTGAACAGCACCTGCAGGTTGAGTTTGAAGCCGAGCAGGATGATGCCCAGGCGGAGCAGTTTGTTGGAGATGAGTCCGGCCGCGTCCTTCACGCCGGCCTTGCGCTCCGGGGAACGGCTGGAATACCATTTGCGGATCGGGAACTGCAGGATCATGCCGATCAGCAGCGCGATGATCAGTGCGCCGAACAGACTGAATCCGGGGAATCGTTTCAGCCATGAGGCGACCATGGACGCAACCAGCGTCACAATGCCGATAAATACCATTTCCTTGGTGGCGATGCGCTTCCACCACTTCTCGCAGAATTCTCTCACAAGCATTCAAAAATAAAGCAAATACAGCAGAGAATCAATAGGTTGTCAGAACCCAACCCGTGTCTCACGATGGAAACGAAGAGTATTGACTGAGGCACCGGTGCTTCCCTACAATATATTTTGAGCCTTCCAGGACGTCAATAAGCCAAGTAACCTGTAACCAGAGCAAGGTATACCATGCGTGACGAAATTCCAGTTTTAATATATCTATCCGGAGTCTTATTTAGCGTTCTATCTTGGATTTACCTTTTTCTTTCAAAAAGCATTCGCATAGAAAACAGGAATATTTTCCTGCTACAACTATCCATTATCTGGATATTGTTCATGGGTGAATCCGCATTGACTCTTACCTCAAGTCTTTTTTTCAGCGCATGTTCAAGTTTCTTAGACCCTGACATCTACGACTTTTATTCCCAAGAGTTTATACAGCTAATACCTACAACAACATGCATAATAGATTTCTTTGTAGCGCTGTGTTTCTCTATAAGACTTGTAAAAGCCTATAAAAAAAAATCAAGTAGAGCACGATATATCGGATTGGAGGTTTGTTCCACTCAGTTACCGGGCGGAACAAACCTCCAATCCAGCAAAAATTGCTTCTTTTTGTTCTCTCAATCACACCGCTCTTTATCAGCTCACACCTGACTCCCAAAAGATGCGAAGATGTATTGCCGAAGCATCGATAACGTCCGAAATCTTGCGCACTTTCGGATTCCGGCCCTGACGCAGGAGGGCATGGCCCGCGTCCTGTGTACGATTTTCATTCGCCAAAACAAAAAACCGCGATTGGAAGCCAGGAGACGGAAC
>NZ_JAHBBE010000007.1 GCF_019331805.1 Bifidobacterium pongonis | reverse complement strand
ACAGTCTCACACGCCCCCCGCCGTCCTCTCAATCCCGGCCCAGCGCAGCTTGGCAGAGACGGCATCGCCATCCCCATTCCCATCCCCCACTACCGAAATCAGACAAAATCCGGCCAAATCTGTCCGAAAATGGAGAAGTGCAGCCCACGGGCGACAGCAGAGCGCCCCATCCCCCACTACCGAAATCAGACAAAATCCGGCCAAAAATGTCTGAAAATGGAGAAGCGTGGTCCAACCGACGACAGCCTTCCAGCTCTCATTACCGAAATCAGACAAAATCCGGGCAAATTTGTCCGAAAACGGAGAAGCGCGGCCCAACCGACGACAGCCTTCCAGCTCTCGTTACCGAAATCGGACAGAAATAGGGCAAAAATGTCTGAAAATGGAGAAGGGGACTCTCGCGGAGGCGAGCCGCCCCACCACTACCGAAATCAGACAAAATCAGCCCAAATCTGTCCGAAAATGGCGAAGCGCAGCTCACGGCGACAGCAGACCTCCCCATCCCCCACTACTGAAATCAGACAAAATCCGGCCAAATTTGTCTGAAAACGGAGAAGCACGAAGGGGGATTTCGACGAGCGCCCCTATGAAAGATAATGGCTCATATCACGTTTACCGAGGGCGACGATTCCAAAGACGCTCGTCCACCCGCCATCACCGACCGAGTCCGCCATTCCCAGAAAGAACGCACGATATGAGCACCGCTCGACGCATTCTCGCCGTCATCTGCACAAGTATCATCCTTTGGCTTGGCATCCTCGTGGGAGGAATCCTCTACGCAATATTCGCCACGCCAAAAACCATTCCCCAACATACCGACGCCCTCTGGGGCGCCGTCTATTTCGAAACGAAGCCGTCGGCCAACGGCTTCACGATGGTAGCCGGGCTAGGGCAACCGCTACCCGCCTTCGCCTTGTTCTGCGCATGTCTCGCAGCATGTGCGGTCATCACCGTCATCGCACGATTCATTGCGCGCAAATAATCCGACGCTTCCCCCAACGCCGCGTCTCCCCCACCCATCCCGAAATCAGACAAAATTAGCCCAAATTTGTCTGAAAACGGAGAAGGGTGGTCCAACCGACAACAGCCTTCCAGCTCTCCATTACCGAAATCAGACAGAATCCAGCCAAATTTGTCTGAAAACGGAGAAGGGTGGCTTGCGGAGAGAAGAGAGAGTCCCCCTCTCTGCTACCGAAATCAGACAAAATCCGGGCAAATTTGTCTGAAAACGGAGAAAGGTTGGCCGCAGAGACGGGACTCGTCGCCTCGATACGGGGCTCTTCTGCCTCACTGCCGAGCTTGCCCCGCCCTGCTACCGGAATCAGACAAAATCGGGGCAAATCTGTCTGAAAACGGAGAAGGATGGTCCAACCGACAACAGCCTTCCAGCTCTCCATTACCGGAATCAGACAGAATTTGGCCAAATTTGTCTGAAAATGGGGAAGCGAGATGGCGGGCACGCGGCATAAACGAAGACCGGAGCCGCCACAGGCGTGGGACTCCGGTCTTCCACACAACCAACAGGAAGAAAAAGGGAAGATCCTGCGGTTGATCCACATGGCCCGAACATGCGTTCAGGCCGGCTGGCCAATCGGCCAGTTGATCGATCGATCGGCTACCTGTTCAGCCGGATCGGCAAACAAAAGCCGATTAGCCGAACGGGCAAGCAGACAGACGCCGGTCGGTCGATCACGAATAATCACCACCCGCGAGCGCAAACGCAAGCACACACAAGCACAAGCAAACGCAAGCACACACGCAGCAAGCGCAAGCACACGCGGGCATAACCGCTCAGTCCAGCACGAAGGTGTTGAACGAGCGCGGCGCCAACGTCACCTTGAACCCGCGGTCAGCGGACTGCGGGTCGGCGAATTCGAACGGGCGCTCCTCCTCCAGGGCGTTCTGCGCCACGACCACCACCGTGCCATCCGGGTTGCGGAACGCGATGGCCATCGAGTTGAAATGCCCCGTGGTTCCCAGCACGCGCGCACCCGGCTTGACGAAATGCGAGAAGTGGCGCATCACATAATATTCGGGGTTGCGGCGCACCTCATGCGTGTCGGCGGTGATGGTGAACAGGGAGTTCTGCCACCATCCCCACGTGGAGTCACGGTCGTCGAGAATCATGTTCCAATAGGTGTAGGCGGTCGCGCCGTTGCGGAAGTAATGGTTGATCAGATGGAAGATGTATTCCGCGTACTCCCACGAATTGTCACCCATGCCGCATTCGGATTCGGACTGGATGAGTTCGATCTCCGGCCACGATTCGTGCGTGCGCGCGATGCAGTTCTGACCGGCCCACTGGTAGGCGATGCCCTTGATGTATTTGCGGGCGCCTTCGTCGAACAGGATGTTGTCGACGAAACGGTTGTAGTTGTTGAGTCTCATGCCGTAACCGCCGCCGGTCCACGCCATGTCTTCCGGACCGTTGAGCGTGCCGAGCCAAATGTCGGTGCTGAGCCCCGCCTCGTCGAACGCCGGGCCGAGATAGTCGCGGATGAACACCTTGAGCGCTTCGGAATCCCACAGCGCGCTGGGGAACTTCTGGTCGGCGAACACCTCGTTCTGCAACGTGCAGTTGGTTGACGGTGATGCCGTGTTCGGCGTAGGCCTGCACATACTTGACGAAATACTTCGCGTAGGCGCGCAGATTCTCCGGGGTCTGCACCAGACGCCCGTAGTTGTACGCCTTCGGACGCTTCATCCAGGTGGGCGGGCTCCACGGGCTGGAGAACAGCTGCATGTTCGGCTGCCATTCCTGCGCACGGTGGATGTACGGGATCAGGGTCTTCTCGTCGTGTTCGACGGAGAAATGCTCCATCTCGTAGTCGCCGTCGGTTTCGTCGTAGCTGTACCACTGGTCGGCGAAATCGTTGGCGCCCACCGGCGCGCGGTTGAAGGTGAAGTTCATCTCGTCGGGGCTGAACAGTTCCTTGATGATCTGGTCGCGTTCCTCGGCGCTGACGGTTTGCAGCGGCAACCAGCCGAGTTCGTTGAAGCAGCCGCCGAAGCCGCGCAGGGCCTGGTATTCGTTGCCGTCGAGCTGCAGGTCGGATGCCGTGACGGCGTTGGTGTGTTCGATGTTGGAGGATCGGTCGGCGAGTTTGCTGTTCTGCGTTGTTGCGATCCAGGTGGTCATTGGTGGTTCCTTAGTATCGTCGTTGATTCTTCGGATGTTGTATTTGCGGTTACCGACAGGACCGCCGGTAAGTATTGATTGCGATGTGGAAAGCCCCGGACCCGATTGAGAGAAGGGAAAAACAATGGGCCCGGGGCGCGGTCATCACGACCGTTCAGGGACGAAGATCACTTGACCTTCTTGATGATCATGATGAAGAAGCAGCCGATGATGGCCAGGGCGATGGCGGTCGGGAACGCGAAGTTGTAACCGAGGTTCACCACGATGGCGGACATGATGACCGGGCCGCACATCTGGCCGAGGGTGGTGGCCATGTTGAGGATGCCCAGATCCTTGCCGGCTTCTTCCTTGCTCGGCAGCACGTCGACGAGCAGAGCCTGGTCGACGGCGGAGTAGACCGCGTAGCCGAGGCCGGCGATACCGGCGAACAGGTACATGCCCAGGGTGGATGGGATCAGCCACGGCATGGCGATGCCGACGGCGAACAGCACGGAGGCCACGATGACGGGCACCTTACGGCGGCCGATGATGTCGGAGACGGGGCCGGAGATGAAGGAGCCGACGAGCGACATGACCATCATGATCATGGAGACGACGGACACGGTGACGGCGGACTGCTTGACGGACTGGCCGATGTAGTTCTGGATGATGTACAGCTGGTAGACGTTGATCATCTGGTAGCTCATCAGCATGCAGAAGCGGCCTGCGAACGCCTTGTAGAAGTCGTGGGCGCCGGAGAACTTCGGCGGGCGGAAGGAGGTGAGGATGTCCTTGGCGGAGCCTTCGTCCTTCGGCAGGAAGTCGGCGGACTGTTCCTTCGGGATGATGAGCACCGCGACGATGCCGCCGAGGAACATGAGCACGCCTGCGACCGCGAAGCCGGTGGTGAGGTTTTCGATGAAGTATGCGCCGATCATGGTGCCGATCGGGGCGCCGATGGTGGAGCCTGCACCGTAGAAGGCGGACATGGTGCCGCGGATGCCGGAGGGCACGCGGTCGGACAGGATGGCGACCAGCGGGGCGATCATGCAGT
Source organism: Bifidobacterium pongonis (assembly GCF_019331805.1). Taxonomy (GTDB): domain Bacteria; phylum Actinomycetota; class Actinomycetes; order Actinomycetales; family Bifidobacteriaceae; genus Bifidobacterium; species Bifidobacterium pongonis. The sequence continues at coordinate 67,272 of NZ_JAHBBE010000007.1, read as the reverse complement.
TGAGGCCGAACATGCAGGCGCAGTAGAAGATGGTGAGCAGCACGGCGTTATGCGTGGTGCCGGTGAGGAACAGGGTGACGCCGCCCAGGATGGCGCCGAAGACGATCCACGGGGTACGGCGGCCGAAGCGGGAGCGGGAACGGTCGGAGAAGTTGCCGAACATGAGGTTGGCGACCAGCGACGCGACGGCGGTGAACGCGTTGACGATGCCGACGAGGGCATCGGGGTCGGCGCCCTGGATGGTCTTGTAGTGCATCGGCAGCAGCACTGCGGAGACGATGCCGAGGCCGGACATCCACAGTACGCCGAACAGCAGGAAGCCTGCCCCGAAACGAACGGTGTTGACTTTGCTCAGCGGCTTGCCGGTTTCCGGCGACAGGGTCGGATCCTTCTCGGCCGCGGCGATATTGGCGTTATATGCCGCCAAACGCGCTTCTTTGCTTGCGATTGCTTCACTCATGAAACTCTCTCCTTTGATCCATGCTTCAACAGTGAGCGATGTTTTATATATCGATGTGGGCTTCCCCGCCCGGTCAGTTAATTACCGGTTGGTAACTAACGTGCTTCATAGCGTAGACCCTCTCCCAGGGAAACGCAAATCGGCAATCCTCGTCGCCTTGCGCAAACCCGGAACCGGTCTACCGGATTCCGTTGTGCAGCCACTCGGTTTTTATTACTTAGTAACTGCTTAGTTAAATCATATTACGATTCGTTTCGCTTGTCATTTTCGGCGTGTCCCAAGGGATTTCAGCCCGTACCTCTCCCCCGCCCTGTAACTTAGTAAGTACCAAGAGAAGGAGAACGTCATGCGTCGTCGCACCGAACCCAAAACCAGGAAACGAATGAGCGCCGAGGACCGCAAACGCGGCATCCTCGAAACCACCATTTCGTTCATCTCCCAATTCGGCTTCTGGGGATTCACCATCCGCGACGTGGCACAGGCTCAGAACATCACCGAAGCAGGCCTCCTTTACTACTACAGAACCAAGGAACAACTGCTTGAGGAAACCCTCAAGTACGCCGATCGCGTCAATCAGATCGCCATCGCCGAACATCTCGGCGTGGAGGGCGTGACCGGCGAGGTCTTGCAGGACGGCATCGCATACCACTGCGATCTGGGGCTCAAGGCCATCACCACGGGAACCGTGGAGACGAACGCCGACCGTCCGGAGATGGTCCGCCTCTACATCCTGCTGGAAAGCGAGGCGCTGAGTAAGGACCATCCGGTGCACGAATACTTCGAACAGCGCGAAGACAATCTGCTCAAGGAATATGCGACGGCGGCGGCCCGCGACGGGGTCGACGATCCGGACCGCACCGCCATGCAAGTGCTCTCCGCCATGGAAGGCCTGCAATTACGCTGGCTCAACGACTCCCGCGACGTCGACTTCGTCGGCGAATGGAAAACGCTCGTCGACCTGCTCATCCCCTGATCGGATCAGCGGTGCGTCCGGGTCCAGGCAAAGCGCCCGGACGCACCGCCATCATCACGCTTCAGCCGGCGATCACGGCGAGATTCCAGCGGCCGATCGTCAGATCGTCACCGACCTTCACCTCATCACCGGCCTTGAGCGACATACCGGCAGTGGCATCGGCGTCGACGGTGCCGTCGGTCGCGATCGCCACCGGGGCGACCACCACGCTGCCCGCCACCGGGCTGGCGATGGTGACCTCATCGGCCGAATAGTTGAGCAGATACGTCACCGTCTCGCCCTGGGCATTGACGCCTTGGCGGACCGTGACCTTGCCCGCGAGCGCGGTTCCGCATCCCACGACGCCCGCATGGTCGACGGCTTCGCGCAGCACCGCACGGATCGAATCCGCGTCGAGCAGCGTGCCGATCCATTCGGCGTCGCCCTTGCCGAACCCGTGGCGCGTGATCGCCGCGTAATCCTTCCACGCGTAGTGGCCGTAACCGGCGAGCACCTCGGTGCCTTCGCCCGCCGCCAGCAGTTCGATCAGCGCCTGCGCGTCGGTGGACGGCGTGCCCGCGAGAGGCCCGGCGAATTCCATGGCGACATGGCCGTTCGGCCTGGTGAACTGGTTGTAGGTCATGCCGAACACGTCGGTCAGATCGTGCGGGGCGCGATCGGACCACACGGTCACCTCGTCGTCGCATACGAAGGACCTCATGGTGGAGACCAGATGGCCGCCATTGGCGACGAAGTCGCGCAAACGGTCGATGGTTTCCTGCGGGGCGCAGTACAGCGCCGGCGTCACGATCATCTCGTAGTCAGCGAGCCGTTCGGCGCTCGCGTCGGACGGCAGGAAATCGCATTCGACGTTGAGTTCGAACAGCGCGTCGTACACGTTGCGCACCACATCGTTGTACTTGAGCGTGCCGCCGTACGGGAAGCCCGCTTCGATGAGGAACCAGTCGAGCGCGGTAAGCGACTCGTTGCTCACCATGATGGCGACCTTGTTGCGCTTGCGCAGGTGCACCAGCCGCTCCCCCACTTCGGGCGCTGCGATCTCACGTCCGAACACGCCCGCCTCACGGTAGGTCGGATTCGGTTCGAGATCGTGGCTGAGCAGTCCCTTCCAATACGTTTCGAAGGAGTTGTGGATGGAATGCCAGTGCCAGTATTCCACCATGTCCGCGCCGGATGCGAGATGCGAGTAGGCCTGCAGGCGCAGCTGACCGGGGAACGGCACCCAGCCGTGCTGGCCTTGCGCCTCGGTTTCGAGCACCAGATAGTTGCGGCCGCCCTTGGTGGAACGGGTCATGTCGCCGCCGAAGGCGATCTCCTTGCCGGTCAGATCGTCCTCGGTGGGATGGTAGATGTCCACGCCGGTGATGTCCACGGCGGTCGCGGCCTTGAAATGGTCGACCGCGGGCTGTACGCCGTAGGAGTAGCCGCGCCAATCGAAGTCGAAATTGTGGGTGACGAACTGGTCGTCATGGGCGTATTCGCGCACGATGTCGGCCTGCCACTGCAGGAAGGCACGCACCTGATCGCGGCGGAACTTGTCGAATTCGCCGCGCAGCGACTCGTTGATGGTGCCGGTCACGTCGGGGAAATCCTCCCAGGAGTCGACGCGGTTGGACCAGTAATCCAAGCCGAAGTGCATGTTCAACGCGTCAAGATCGCCGTCGAACTTGCGGTACAGGTACTTGACGAACAGGCGCTGCATGTCGTTGGAGACGGAATCGTAGTACTTCGTCTCGTTGTCCACCTGATAGCCGATGACCGCCGGATGGTCGGCGACGTGGGCGATGAGCTTGCGGATCACGCGCTCGCCGTAGAAACGGTAGGCGGGGTTGACGATGTCCATGATCTGGCGCGTGCCGTACTTGCCTTCGCCGTTCGGGGTGACGGCCAGCACGTCGGGGTGCATCTTGACCAGCCATGACGGCACCGCGTAGGTCGGCGTGCCGACGATGACGCTGATGCCGTGGCGCTGGGCCGCGTCCAACGCCCTGTCGACGTGGGAGAAATCGAATACGCCGGGTTGCGGCTCGCAGGTGCTCCAGGTGGATTCGGCGATACGGATCACGTTGAGGCCGGCATCCTTCATCATTCGCATATCCTCGTCGATGCGGTCGATGCCTTTCATCATGAGATACTCGTCATAGTAGGCCGCGCCGAACAGGATATGATCCACGGAATTGCGGTTCATGGCTCCTCTTTCTGCTTGTCTTCGTTGACGTTCCCCGGAATCGTTTCCGGACGTTTTTATATCTAACGCTCGTTAGATATAAGTACGATATATCGCCACACAGCGCTTGTCAAGTAATTTAACTAGCGCTCATTAGATAAATAATCGGCATAAAACGTTGAAATATAGCCGTTCTCCGCCAATGAAGAACACGCATATCGGCGTGTCGCGGTTTTTATCGAACAGTCATTAGATGAAATCGCATAATATACGCCTCACAGCGCACGCATGCACGCCGCACGCAGGAACGTCAGCGGGTCAGCGGTACCTGTCCCACACCGGCGAGGGGAAGATCATCCGTTCGAACACCAGCCATTCGTCATACATGTCGATCGGCGGCTTACGGGTCCAACGCAGCTGGATGCCATCCATGGCCTCCACGCATTGGCGCACGATGGGGCGCATGTTCTCCCATCCCCCGATCTCGGGCGGCAGATTCCACGTGAATTCGGAATAATGCTCCCACACCAGATTCGGGCGGTTCTCGAAATACTCGTGCAACGGGTGCTCGGGGCTGAACGATTCCGATTCGAGCACCATATACAGCTGCACCAGGCTGCGGCGCTGCGCGTTGTAACGCACGAGGAACCTCATGTATGCGGGGAACAGCATGCCCTCCGGGTCGCTTCCCGGCAGGCCGGATTTGATGAAATCGCGCGGCGTGCCCTCAGCGTCGTAATTGTCGGTGACCAGCATCGACAGCAGGTTCTCCTTGTTGCCGATGTAATGCAGCATACCCGGCTGGCTCATGCCGATCTCGTCGGCGATCTCCTTGAGCGACGTGCCGTAATACCCTTTCTCGGCGATAAGCTTCGCCGCCGCGCCGATGATCTCCCTTTTGCGCTCCTCCGGGCTTTTGCGAACGCGCTTCTTTTTCCCCTGTTCCGTCATAGAAGCCCAGTTTACCGACCAGTCGTTCGATAACGGAATGCCGTGTGTTGCCCGGCACCCTGGCATACACACGGCATCATTCCGCTGTCACGCGATCGCGCCATCGATACGCGCACACGCCACCGGCACGCACGCCAACGGCTTCGTACACGCCTCAGCCCTGGAACACCTCCGGATGCTTCGGATCGCCCGGAATATCCTCCAGCAGACCCTCAAGCCCCAGGAATTCGCGCCAGAAGTCGAGCGGCTGGCCGTACGGCGTGGCCTCACGGCCATGCGCCTGCAGATTGGCCTTGGCCTCGAACACGTCCTCCTCGCGCAGGCCGTCGAAGTAGCTTTCGAGACGGATGCGGTTGGACGGCACGTAGAACAGGGACGCGATGATCTCCGTCAGGCGCTCCGCACGTTCGACCGGCAGCGAATCCCAGTGACGCAGTTCGATGAAGTTCTTCAGACGCACATCGTTGAAATGCGTGGAGATGATGTGGTTGATCTCATAGGCGTTGAGCTCGCGGTCCGGGTACACCTCCCCCGCGTTCTCACGGAAGGCCGCGCGATGCAGCTCCTTGCCGGTCGCGCCGGTGGCCACGGCTTCGGGCGTGTGGGTCAGATCGGCGAACATGAGCGGCGTGCTCAGCACGTCACGCGCGTAATCCTCCCAACCGAACCGCCTGTCGAACAGGCCGGGAATGACGTTGGTGCGCTGGAAGTCGAGATAATCCCACATGCGCTGGCGCAACAGCGGGTACGTGTTGAGCTTGCCTTCGAAATACGGGCTGTTGCGGAAGAACCATGCGAGAATCGGGCCGATCGCGGTGCCGATGCGCATTTTGGCGATGGAATCGGCCTCGTCCACATAGTCGATGCTCACCTGCGTGGAGGCGGAGCAGCGCATCATGCACGGACCGAATTCGCCGACCCTGCCGAGATAATCGGTCATGGCGTCGTAGCGGTCCTTCGGATTGACGGGAATGTCGGCGAAACTGGATTTCGGCTGGTAGCCGTAGTGCACGAGTCTGAACCCGAGTTCCTCGATGATCGGGTCGACCTGGCTGCGGAATTCACCATACAACGTGTTGAGTTCGCTCGGCTCATGCAGCACGCCGATGGAGGTTTCGATCTGACCGCCGGGTTCGAGGGAAACGGACAGCCCTTCACGTCCGAGACCGACCAAATGGCCGTTCTCCCAATATTCCTTGCTTTCGTCGTAATACGGTGCGATGCGTCTGAGCAGCGTCTCCACGCCGTTCGGCTCGTAGTAGCTGACCGCGGTGTCGTCGGCGTTGTGGACGGGAAGATGCTCGATCTCCACACCGAAACCGCCGGTGCCGCGCTTGGAGCATCCGTTCTCGAAGAATCTCAGCAGACTGTCGACATGCTTGGGATTCGGCTCGGTGAGCAGGTGCGCGTAACTGATTCTGGGAGTGACCATGGGCTATATGGTATTCGACCGTATCGCCCAAGCGTGCCGTCAGGCCGCGAATTGGATATATGAAAAACTAATGGCAGGTGCCATAGCGGCCGTCATGACGTTCATCACGACAACCGATCACGGCACCTGCCATCAACACGTCGGCGGAATTACAGGCGGTCCTGCCCGCAATCCCGCTCGCAGGTCTACTTGCCCTGCTCCTCCTGCTGCTTGCGCATCTTCTTGGCGGCGGCGATCATAAGCTTGATGCGGTTGAGCTGATTCGCCTCGGACGCGCCTGGATCGTAATCGATGGACACGATGTTCGCCTCCGGGTACAGGCGGCGGATCTTGCCGAACATGCCACGCCCGGTCACATGGTTGGGTAGGCAGGCGAACGGCTGGGCGCACACGACGTTCGGGCAGCCTGATTCGATGAGCTCCAGAATCTCCGCGGTCAGCAGCCAGCCTTCACCGGCCTGCACGCCCACCGAAGTCACCTCGCCGGCCTTCTTCACCAGTTCGGGCATCGGCAGATCCTGCGCGAACTTGCCGTGCGCCAGATCGATGGCCTTGTGCACCGGCGCGAAGTACATGTCCAAACCCTTACGCATCACGGCATAGCCGAGCTTGTTGCCGCCCATGCCGAGGTAATGCTCGTTCCAGTCGGTGATGTACGGACGGGTGGTCATGAACTCCATGATGCCCGGCACCACGGCCTCGCAATCCTGCGATTCGATCACATCAACCACATGGTTGTTGGCGTCCGGCTGGTACTTCACCAGAATCTCGCCGACCACGCCCACACGCACCTTGCGCGGAATATCCTTGAGCGGCAGCGCGTCGAAGGACTTCACGATCTCCTTGACCAGCTTCGGGTACGGCAGGTAGCCCTTGCCGATGGCCTTCTTCGCAGTCTTGGAATGACCGTGATGCTCCAACACCTCGCGGACGATGGTGTCCCACTGCCGGTACAGGCGGTTGGCGCTGCCCGGCTCGGCCTCGTACGGGCGCACGCGGTACAGGCACTTCATGAGCAGATCGCCGATGATCAGGGCCTTGATCGCACGGTGCAGCAGCGCCGGCGTGGCCTTGAAGCCCGGATTATCCTCAATGCCCTGCGTGGAGATGGCGATGACCGGAATCTGCGGGTAACCGGCATCCACCAGCGCCTTGCGGATCAGACCGAAATAGTTGGTGGCACGGCACATACCACCGGTCTGCGTGATGGCGAGCGCGGTATGGTCGGGATCGTACTTGCCTTCCAGAATCGCGTCCACCAGCTGGCCGATGACCATGATGGCCGGGTAGCAGGCGTCGTTGTTCACATACTTCAGGCCGGTTTCGACGTCCTCGCGGCTGGCGTGTTCGAGGATGTCGAACTTGTAGCCGCCGGAACGGATCACGGATTCGACCAGGGAGAAGTGGATCGGGCTCATCTGCGGGGCCACGATGGTGTAATCCTTCATATCCTTGCCGAACGGCACGCGGTTCGCGTACTTGGACATGGTGGCCGTATTGTGCGCGGACGCCGAGCCCTTGCCGTTGGCCGCGGCGCGACGGGATGCTTCCTTGGCGGCTTCGGTGAGCTTCGGATTGGCTTTCATCACCGTGTCGAGCATGACCTGACGGCCCGGAGTGGGAGCCTGGGAGCCGGTCTTGCGGAATTCGCCGTGCTTGACGTTCGCCTGCGCTTCGGCGGATTCGAGCTGGGCCTGCGCTTCGGCGAGCTGCGCCTGCGCCTCCTCCAGCTTGGCTTTCGCCTCGGCCACGGAATCCGACTGCACCGGCTGATCCTGCTTGCCGGGCACGGCACCGGCCAGAGCGCGACGATGGTTGCGCTCGCGTTCCTCCACCGCGGCCTTGAGCGAGCGCAAGCGGATCTTCGCCGCGCCCAGGTTCGACACTTCGTCGATTTTCAGCATGGTGTACACGTCGGCCTTGTCCGCCAGGATCTCCGACACCTGATCGGTGGTGATGGCGTCGAGACCGCAGCCGAAGGAGTTGAGCTGCACGAGCTCCAGACCCGGGTAGGAGGCGACGAAATTGGCCGCTGCGTATAGGCGGGAATGGTAGGCCCACTGGTTGGTGACGCGCAGCGGCATCTTCGTGACCTTGCGGTCGCCCACGTGGCGGAAGCCGTCGGCGTTCCGCTTGCGCGGATCATCTTCGCCTTCGGAAAGGTATTCGCTCAGGTTGAGCTTCTCACCCGGCTGCAGTTCGCAGATGGAATCCTCGGACAGCACCACCATGCCCAGCGAACAGATGGTTTCGGGGATGCCGTGGTTGATTTCGGGGTCGACGTGGTACGGGCGCCCGGCGAGCACGATGCCACGGCAGTTGTGTTCCTTCATGTAGGCCAACGCGCGCAGGCCCTCCTGCTGCACGTCATGCTTGAACACCTTGTCTTCGGCGTATGCGGCCTTGACGGCGGTTTCGGCTTCCTCACGGCTCACGCCGGCCCATGCGAACTCCTCGACGATGCGGTCGACCATGAGCTCATGGTTGGCGAGGTTGAAGTACGGGCGCATGTAGCGCACGCCTTCCTCGCGCAGTTCCGGCATGTTCGCGCCGATGACCACCGGGTAGTTGGCCACGACCGGGCAGTTGTAGTGGTTGTCGGTGTTGGGCACGAGGTTCTCCTCGTAGCTCACGCACGGGTAGAAGATGGTTTTGATGCCCTTGTTCAGCAGCCACTTGATATGGCCGTGCACCAGTTTGGCCGGGTAGCAGATGTTCTCGGAGGCGATCGATTCGATGCCCGTCTCGAACAGTTCGTGGGAGCTGCGGCCTGAAATCACGACCTTGAAGCCCAGCGAGGTGAGCAGGGTGAACCAGAACGGGTAGTTCTCGTACATGTTGAGCGCACGCGGAATGCCGATTTCGCCGCGCGTGGCCTTCTTGTCGGTGAGGCGACGGTAGGCGAAGCAACGCTTGTACTTGTAGTCGTACAGGTTCGGCCTGTCGGAACGCTTGCGCTTGGCGTCGCCGCCACGTTCGCAACGGTTGCCGGTGACGTAGCGCGCGCCGTCGGCGAAGGTGGTGATGGTGAGCTTGCAGTGGTTCTGGCACAGCTTGCACACGTCGCGTTCGGTGGTCATGGTGAGGCCGTCGAGCGCTTCGCCGGTCAGGATGGAGCTGGCGGTGTGCTTCACGCCGTCGACGATCACGGTGTTCCCGTTCTCGCCGTCGTTTTCGGCGTTTTCCGCGTTTTCCGCGCCTTCCGCGTCGTCGGCGATATCCGTGTAGTGCATGCGCGCGGTGAGGGCGGCGCCGTACGCGCCCATCAGACCGGCGATGTTCGGACGGGTCACCTTGCGTTCGGTCAGCAGTTCGAACGCGCGCAGCACGGCATCGTTGAGGAACGTACCGCCCTGCACGACCACGGTATCGCCGAGTTCGCCCGAGTCACGCAGCTTGATGACCTTGTACAGCGCGTTGCGCACGACCGAATAGCACAGGCCGGCCGCGATGTCCTCGATACTGGCGCCTTCCTTCTGCGCCTGCTTGACGGACGAGTTCATGAACACGGTGCAGCGGGAGCCCAAGTCGACCGGGTGCGTGGAGGCAAGCGCCTTCTGCGTGAACTCCTCGATGCTCAGGCCCATCGACATGGCAAAGGTCTGCAGGAAGGAACCGCAACCGGAGGAACATGCCTCGTTCACGGCGATGGAGTCGATCACGCCATCGGTGATGGCAAGGTACTTCATGTCCTGGCCGCCGATGTCGATGACGGCGGTGACGCCAGGGCTGACCATTTCGGCGCCACGGTAGTGGGCCATGGTTTCGACCACGCCCTCGTCGAGGTGCAGGCCGGTGGCGATCAGGCCTTCGCCGTAACCGGTGGCGCAGGATCGCGCGATCCACGCTCCTTCGGGCAGGTCGGCCTGGATGCGTTTGGCGATGTTGATGGCCGCGGTGAGTGGGCTGCCCTCATTGTTGGCATAGCTGGACCAGACGATTTCGCGGTCGTCGTTCACCAGCGTGGCCTTGATGGTGGTCGAACCGGCGTCGATGCCGAGGAAGTGCGGGCCCTTCGCGCCTTCGAGCGTGCCGATGTGCACATGCTCGCGATGGTGACGCTCGTTGAACGCCTTGCGATCCTCCTCGGTGGGGAACAGCGGAGGCATGGTGGGCGTGTTGGACGGCAGGTTCTCCAGCTCCTCCAAACGCTTGAGGATGACGTTCACCGGCTTGGCTTCGAAATGGTTGCCTTCGTCGTCAACGTCCTGTTCGGCCTGCAACGCCGCGCCGTACGCCACGTACAGGTGGGCGTCGGTGGGGACGATGAACTCGTCGACCTTGCCGTCGAGCGCACGCTTGAACGCCGCACGCAGTTCGGACATGAAGAACAGCGGACCGCCGAGGAAGATGACGGTGCCGTGGATCGGGCGGCCGGATGCGAGACCGGCGATGGTCTGGGTGGCGACGGCGGTGAAGATGGAGGCCGCCAGATCGGGTTTCGCCGCGCCGTCGTTGATCAGCGGCTGCAGATCGGTTTTGGCGAACACGCCGCATCGCGACGCGATCGGGTACAGGTTCTCGTAATCCTTCGCCAGCTCGTTCAGACCGGAGGGGTCGGTGTCGAGCAGCGTGGACATCTGGTCGATGAACGCGCCGGTGCCGCCCGCGCACGAACCGTTCATGCGCTGTTCCGGCGTGGGCTTCAGATAGGTGATCTTGGCGTCCTCGCCGCCGAGCTCGATGATCACGTCGGCCTGCGGGTATTCCTTGTCGATGGCTTCGGTTTCGGCGATGACCTCCTGCACGAACGGCACATGCAGGCTGTCGGCGAGCGCAAGGCCGCCGGAACCGGTGATGGCGAGACGGATCGGCTCGTCGCCGCGCCCCTGCTCTTCGAGCATCGTGTGGATGTCGGCGAGCAGTCCGGCCACGGTGGCGCGGACGTTGGCGTGGTGGCGACGGTAGTCGGAGAACAACGTTTCCGACAGCGTGTCGGACTGGTCGAGGACAACGGCCTTGACGGTGGTCGATCCGATATCCAATCCGACGCGCAACGGTTTCGCATCTGGGTTCGCGGACTGCGGTGTGCTCACGATGGGTGCGGTGTCAGCCATGTATTCCTCTACAACTCGGTTTTCGGCTCCATGCCGCCCTTCGTTCCCTTCAATCACCCGTCCGAATGCGCGGGTGCCGGTGACGGCGGCGCCGACTTGCTGGAGAACTAGCTTAGTCCGACCACTCACCTAACACATTCGGCGTCAAGTGATTTTGCTCACGGAATACCCGCCCGGCAATGTCGGCACCATTTGGCCCATAGCGAATTCCGCGGCAGGCGAACGGCCCGCCATGGGCGCGACACACGGCGCGATTCTCCGGGTATACGTACTACATCCAAGAAGGTGGCGTGGCGGCCGTACCTGCTGCTCCCGCTTCTCCCCGCTTCTCCCCACGGTCCGCTTTCCCGCTCAGTACCCGTGCGCGTGGAGGTAGTCGTCGTCGAAACCGAAGTAGTGGCCGATCTCGTGGATGACGGTTTTGCCGATCTGGTCGACCATCTCCTGATGCGTGGCGCAGACGCGCTCGTGCGGTCCTTTGAAAATGGTGATGATGTCGGGCATAACGCCGCTGTATGACGTGGTGCGTTGCGTGATGGGCACGCCCGTGTACAGGCCGAGCAGTTCGCCGTCCGAACAGTGCAGTCCGCCGAGTTCGCCTGCGGTGGGCTCGTAGTCCCAGGCGATGGCGATATTGTGCAACGCTTCGGTAAACCGCGCGGGAATCGCGGCCAAGGCCTCTTCGATGACGCCTTCGAATTCCTGATCGCTCATATGCATGGTTCGAGACTACCTGATTGTTCCGGCATCGCGGCGCGAAACGAACTTGCGAACAGCGGGCGTGCGGCGGATGGGGCGATACGCAGGCGCGGAATATGGCCGCATAGGTAGGATGGACGGTACGGCACGGGAAGCCGGGAACACATACAGGTAAGGAGAGCCAGCCCATGGACGAGCAGGACGATCAGAGGACGCAGCCGTTGGAGACGCCCGCCCCCGCATCGGAACCTTCGTGGGGAACCACAGGCGGCGGATGGGGCGACATGCAGGCGCAGGATGATGCGCGGACGATAGCGGATACCCAGGCGATACCGACCACGCAGGCGATGCCCGCCGCGCAACCCACACAACCCGCGCAGCCCGCACCGACGCAGCGGGTCGTGTACGGCGACACCCGCAGAGCCTCGGGGTATAACGGCACGCAGCAGGACGCGCAATACCCGACCGAACAGTACGCGACCGAACAGTACGCAGCCGCGCAATACCGGACCTCGCAATACGCCGATACCCCGCAACCGCAGTATGGCGATACCCCGCAATACGCGCAATACGGCGGTGATTCCAACCAATACCCGCCTTATCAGGGCGATTCCGGCAATCCCCGGAAACGCCCCCGGCGCTGGCCCATCGTGGTCGCGATCATCGCGGTGATCGCCATCGTCGCCGGCGCGGTCGGCATCTACGTCTACCACGACCGCCATGAGCAGGCGCTCACCGCATGCCGCGACGCCGTCAGCTCATTCTCCGAAGCCCGCAAGGAACTGCTGGACACCGGAAGCTCCTCGTCGCAGATCCAGAAACTGCTGCGCGAAGTGCTGGGCGTGGACGGCATTCTGGACGCCGCGGCCGACGCCTCATCCGAGGCCGAGAAAACGGTGAGTTCCGAAGGATGCTCGGCGAAGGCGACGATCACGCAGCTCAATCTGGTCAAGGACACGCTGAACAGCGCCACCGCGTCGTTGCGCAAATCCGTTGCCAAGATCAAGAAGGATGCGGCGAAACTCGAACAGGACGGCAGCTCGTCAAGCAACGGCAGCTCGTCGGAGAACGACAGTTCGTCGGGCAATGATTCCACCAACGGCAACGATTCGGAGAACAGCGGCGATTCCACGAACGGCGACACGTTGGAACAGCAGAAGCAGGAACTGCAGAACACCATCGATTCCGCACGCGGACTGCTCGACCAGCTCAAGAACAGCGAAACGACCAACACGTTGAAACAGCTCGCCGGCAATGCGCTCGAGCAGGCCATCGACGGCGCACAGAAGCTCGCCGACAACCCCGATATCAAGAATTCGCAGACCCTTGAAGCCGCCAAGAACGCGCTGGCGCAGGCGATCGACACGGCCCAGCAATGGTTCAGCGAACAGTCCAACGGGCAGTGACCGGTGCCGGACGGCAGCGGTTAGCAATGGTTGGCAATGGTTGGCAATGGTTAGCAACGATTAGACAGCCCACCTAGCCACACTCCCCCATCCGCCGAACACGGCATATGACGAGCGGGCGGTGGCTCCCGGTTTCCCGGAACCACCGCCCGCTCATCGTATTTGTCTGAACGAAACGCGCCCGGCGCAACGAATCAGGATGCCTGCGCACCCTCACCCGCGCCGCGATCCTTGAGATAGATCTCGGACACCTGACGTTCCTGATCGTGCAGCCTGGCCCATATCACCGGCCCGCCCGCGGCAAGCGATTTCGGCACGTCGAGAATGCGCTGGTTACGCGACCCGCGGAACTGCAGCAGCGAATCATGCTGATCCTTGAGATACCGCCCGTCCACAAGCACATCAATCAGTTCCAGCAGCTCACGCTTGTCGGGCGTCTCCCCCGGCCGCATAAGCTCCTCCCACGTGTAGCCTGTCCAGCTCCAAATATCCTTGCTATGCCCGAATTCGCGCCTGATGCGCTGCGCCAGGGGAATCAGCACCGGCGTGGCGAGCATCGGTTCGCCGCCCAGAAACGTGATGCCCTGCACCCACGGCGCGCGCAGATCATCGATGATCTTGTCCTCCAAACGCTGCGTGTACTCGTGGCCCGCCTGGAAATCCCAGATGGAGGAGTTGAAGCATTCGACGCAATGGAACGGGCAGCCGGATACGTAAATGGAATTGCGTACGCCCTCGCCGTCGGTGACGATGAAGGTCTTATAGTCGGCGATCATCCGCTTGGACATCCGCCTGCCGTCCCACTGGCCGGCACGCGGATCGTTGGCCAAGCCATGCGAAGGGATCGACGGGCCGCGCCCGGTCTCCCCCGCGGCGAAATCATGACGTTTGGGCTCGTTTGCCGCCTTGGAACCGGTTGCGGTCTCCGCTTTGGTCTCCGCTTTGACTTCCGCCTGAGGCTCCGCCTTGCGAAATCCGCCCATATCCTCTGCCATATCCACTCCGAACATTCCCTACCGGCCACTTACGGCCCTCGGCACAGCTACCGCCGCCCGATATCAACCACCACACGCATGAGGGCGGTCGGCGATGCACAACCGACCGCCCTCATCCCGCGATCACAGGCAACCATGCGCATCCACACGTTCACGCGCACCGCATGGCACCCGGTTGGCCGCCAAGGCACAGCCCGGACGGCGGCTCATACTACCTGGTCTCCTCGAACCATTCGCGCTCGGAACCATCCTTCAGCGTCACATGACCGGTCTCGCCGCTCATATGCTTCACGCGATGCGCGATCTCCTCATGACGGCCATGCACCATCGGGCGCTGCACCGGATTACCCAGATAGCCGCAGGTACGCTTGGTCACATTACACTTATCCGGATCGGAATTACCGCACTCCGGGCACTTGAAGCCCTCGTCGGTCGGCTCGAAATCGCCCTGGAAACCGCACACGAAGCAGTGGTCGATCGGCGTGTTCGTACCGAGATAGCCAATGCCGATGTTGTAGGCGTAATCCCACACCGCTTCCAGCGCCTTCGGATTGTCCTGCAGGCACGGGTACTCGCAGTAGTTGATGAAACCGCCGGACGCGTAGTACGGGAAGTCCTTCTCGAAGGTGAGCTTCTCCATCGGCGTCGGCTGCAGCCACACCGGGTAGTGGAAGGAGTTGGTGTAGAAGTCGTGGTCGGTCACGCCGTCGACCTTGCCGAACTTCTCACGATCCATGCGGTTGAAACGATCCGTCAACGACTCGGCAGGCGTGGAATACACCGAATAATGGTAGCCTTCGGCCTTGCTCCACTGCTTGCACAGCTCGTTCATGCGCTTGACGATGGACAGGGCGAATTCCTTGCCCTCCGGGTCCCAGCCGTGGTCGCGGATCCAGTTCTTGCCGTAGAACACGGCGGTCGCCTCGGCCAGGCCGATGTAGCCCAGCGACACGGTGGCACGCTCGTTCTTGAACAGCGCGTCGACGTTATCGTTGGCACCCAAGCGGCCGAACGCGCCGTAGCGGAACAGCGTGGGGGCGTTCACCGGCGTGGCCTGCTTGCAGCGCATGATGCGGAACTGCAGCGCCTGATGGGCCACTTCCATACGCTCGTCGAACAGCTTCCAGAAACGATTCTTATCGCCATGCGATTCCAGCGCGATACGCGGAACGTTGACGGAGACGACGCCGAGATTCATACGGCCGTCCTCCTCGTCCTTGCCGGTCTCCGGGTTGACCCAGCCCTGCAGGAAGGAACGGCAGCCCATCGGCGCCTTGAAGGAACCGGTGATTTTGACGATGTTCTCGTAGAACACCACGTCCGGGTACATGCGCTTGGTGGCGCATTCCAACGCAAGCTGCTTGAGATCGTAGTTCGGATCCTCCGGATCGCAGTTCACGCCATGCTTGATGGTGAACACGAGCTTCGGGAAGATGGCCGTGTGATGATCCTTGCCGAGGCCACGAATACGATTCAGCAGAATCGCACGCTGCACCTCACGGGCGAACCAGTCGGTACCCAAGCCGAAGCCGACCGTGACGAACGGCGTCTGGCCGTTGGACACACGGTTCGAATTGATCTGGTATTCCATGGTCTGCATGGCGTCGTAAATGGCCTTACGCGTACGGATCTTGGCCAGGATCTCACGCTCCTGCTCCAGCTCATCCACATCGTCATGGAACGGGGTATCCATGGGCAACGGCTCGCGGGAGCCGAAATGCAGCTTGCTCGGCTCGTTCTTCTTGGCGTTCTCCACCTGGCGGCGGGCGAATTCCACCGGCATGCCGTCGGGGATGTTCTCGCGCGCCTCCTCAAGGAACTTCTCGTAATCCTTACGCGCATAACGGGCGAGATGCTCGTCGGCGCGGTTCGCGGTCTGGCCGCCGTACTGGCTGGACGCCACGTCCTTCATGATCTGGGTGATCTGCGTGGCCGCGATGGCGATGGACTTCGGGGACGCCATCGGCGCGTTGCCCAGGGTGAAGCCGTTCGCCAGCATGTCCCAGAAGTTCGGCAGGGAACAGTTCGACTGCGCGGTGAACGGCGAATAATCGGCGTCGTGGAAGTGGATATCGCCCTTCATATGGGCGTTGGCGACCGCCGGGGGCAGCATGTTCAGCGCCGCCGCCTTGCTGACGGCACCCGCGAGCAGATCACGCTGGGTGGCGTAGACGTTGGAATCCTTGTTGGCGTTCTCGTGGATCAGCGTGGGATCGTTGTTGATGAAACGGGACACCGCCTCGTTCACATCCGTGGCCTTGGCGCGCTGGATGTCCTTGTCGAGACGGTAGTTCGTGTAGTTACGGGCCACGTCGTACAGATGATCCTCGATAAGCGCATGCTCGACGAGATTCTGAATATCCTCGATCTTGGCCGGGCCCGCGTAACGCTCCTTGATCTCGCCCTCCACCTGATTGGCGAGGTCACGGATCAGCGCTTCCTCCTCGGGGCCGATCTTCTTGTCAAGGTCGGCGAACGCGGACTTCACTGCGGCGATGATGTTGATCGGATCGAAATCCACGATACGACCGTCGCGCTTCTCCACCTGCACCGTGCTGGTGGAGGTTTTGTGCGTTGTCGTGCCGACTGTTTCCATCGTCATCTTTCTGCCTCTTCCTGGGCGCCCAAGCGCCGGTTCCACGCCTTGCTCACAAGGGTTTCGTTTTTGTTGCCTCATGTACTGTACCCCTACATATAGTTTCGCCACGCCGACCAAACACTAGGGGTAGTGTTTTTTGGCGTAATACCGCCGAAAAAGAGGATTGTGTGATTCACGTAACAATCCGCCGTCGAACCCCTCCGACAGCCCCAATCGCAAGGCGCCGGAACGCGACACGCGGTACGGCGGCGGAGCGTCGTCGGCATGTCGGGCGACGTGCCGACCCGGCTGGGCGACCCGGCTGGGCGACCCGGCACATATCCGGCTCACATCCGACTCATATCCGACATGCCAATCGGCACACCAATCCGGTTCGCCAGCAGGCAAGCCAACCCGGCATAATACTCCTTCCCGACCCAACACAGCCACCCCGCACGCCCCATCCGATTCGACCCAGCACCTATAGTGGAGCCCATGAGCGAAGACCAGAACACGACGGGTATGCAAATACCGCGCCCATTCGACCAACTGCCGCGGCTGGCACGCGAAACCACCGCAGACAACCCCTGGCCGGTAAGCGTACTCAGCCAGAAATTCCACACAGCCGTGGAAAAATGGCCGGCAGCATGGATCTGCGGCCAAATCACCGAAATCAACACGCGCCGCGCCGGATCCGCCTACCTCACCGTGCGCGACGACTTCGAAGACATCGCCATCTCTGTCTCCGGATGGCGCGCATTCGCAGCCGCAGCCTCGCAATTCCGCCAAGGCGACCGCGTCGTCATCCACGGACACGCCGACATCTGGGTCAAACAGACACGACTCAGCTTCATCGGCGACGACATCCGCAAAATCGGCGCCGGCGGACTCAAAGAACAAATCGACGAACTGCGCAAGAAGCTCAAAGGCGAAGGGCTCTTCGACGCCGACCGCAAAAAACCGCTCCCCGAATTCCCCGCATGCATCGGCCTCATCTGCGCACCCCAAGCACGCGCCGAAGGCGACATCATCACCAACGTCAACCTACGCTGGCCGGCCGTGCGCTTCAAAGTCCTCCACGCACACGTGCAAGGCACGCAATGCCCACCCGACATCATCGCCGCCATCCGCCAACTCGACGCCGACCCCGAAGTGGACGTGATCATCGTGGCCCGCGGCGGCGGCGCATTCGAAGACCTCGTCGGATTCTCGGACGAAGGCGTAGTACGCGCGGCCGCAGCATGCCGCACGCCGCTCATCTCCGCCATCGGACACGAAGACGACTGGACGCTCATCGACCTGGCAGCCGACCTGCGCGCCTCCACGCCAACCGACGCCGCCAAAAAAGTCGTTCCGGACGTGCGCGAACAATGGCAGCTCATCAGCAACGCCATCCGGCAAATGCGCATGCGCATCTCCGGACGCGTCGACGCCGAACTCCGCCTCGTCGAAGGCTATGCGAACCGCCCCAGCCTCACCCAGCCGCACACCATGCTCGAACCGCACCAGCGACTGATCGACGAAGCGCGCAACCGCATGGACATCGGCATGCGCCGCATCATCGACGACGCCTCCCTCACCATCGAAAAAGCGCACGCCTCCCTCACCGCGCTCAGCCCGCAATCCACCCTGAACCGCGGCTACGCCGTCATACAGGACGCGGACGGGCACGTGCTCGACGACGCCTCGCGCATCGCCACCGGAGACAAGCTCACCCTCACCCTGAAGAAGGGCGTGGTCACCGCCACCGCGGATGAAATTCTGCCGGGCGGAGGCGAAAGCGCATAGCGGGCGCAGCCAGCCGGACACAGCCGGACACAGCCAAAACAGCCAAAACAGCCAAAAACACAGCCAGGACAACACAGCAAAGGAACACACCATGGCAGACCAGAACACCGCAGCATCCACCCTCACCGACGACGAGCGCAAGGCCATCGCGCAGATGCCCTATGAGGAGGCGCGCGACAAGCTCATCGAAGCCGTGCAGGCGCTCGAAGCCGGCGGCCTGAACCTCGACCAGTCCATGAGGCAGTGGGAAATCGGCGAAGCGCTGGCCCAGCGTGCGCAGACGCTGCTGAACGAAGTGCGAGCCAAGCTCGACGCCGCCCAGAACGCGCAGGCCGCCACGGCGGACACCGCCGGCACGCAGTCCAACCTGGACTAAGGACCGAAGCTCGCCCCGGCGTAGGCAAACGGCGATGGGATTACCGTTTGTCTACGCCAAGCGCCCGCCAGCGTGGACAAACGGAGACGACATCGTCATCTGTCTACGCCGAGCGCCCGCCAGCGTAGACAGATGGCGACAGCCCCCCCCAACTTCCCAATCCCCCATTACCGGAATCAGACAAAATCCGCCCCATTCTGTCCGATTCCGGTAAAGCGCATCCGGTTCCCGTGAAGCATGCCAGACCCCGTCTCCCCCCATTACCGTTTTCAGACAAAAACGGCCCAATTCTGTCCGATTCCGGTAAAGCGCGTCCGGTTCCAGCGGAGCATGCCGGACCCCCATTACCGTTTTCAGACAAAATCCGCCCCATTCTGTCCGATTCCGGACACAGACTCCCCAATCCCCGACAGTGGCCGGACGGCATGGAGCGCGTTCGACACACTCAAGGCCGTTTGGCCAAGCTTACAGTCTCACACGCCCCACGCCGTCCTCTCAATCCCGGCCCAGCGCAGCTTGGCAGAGACGGCATCGCCATCCCCATTCCCATCCCCCATTACCGAAATCAGACAAAATCCCGCCAATTCTGTCCGATTCCGGTAAAGCGCACCCGGTTCCAGCGAAGCGTGCCAGACCCCGTCTCCCCCATTACCGTTTTCAGACAAAATCCGCCCCATTCTGTCCGATTCCGGTAAAGCGCATCCGGTTCCAGCGGAGCATGCCGGACTCCTGTCTCCCCCATTACCGAAATCAGACAAAAACGGCCCAATTCTGTCCGATTCCGGTAAAGAAACTCACAAACCCGATAGCAGCCGGGCGGCGTAAAACTGTTTGGGGACCGCGCTGCGGGCGCGAAGGGACGGATAAGGTCAGCGACCTACGTCGATGGTGGCGAGAAGGGCGGCGTGATCGGAGCCGCTGATGCGTTTAATCTGCACCTGACCGGCGGTCATATCGGAATCGACCACCACATGATCGACGGCAGCCGCAGCCGGTACTGCGAACAGGTTCGTCGGACTGGTGAACGCGAACCCATGCCCGGACCCGTAGGCGGCGTCACGGAACCTTGATCCCAAAAACTCACGCATCGACGCGTGATCCATCGTCGCATTGAAATCGCCCATAAACACGTACCGCGTGCCCTCGTCGCCCCGCTTCAACCCCAGCTCATCCAGCGAGCGCTTCCACTGCCGCCAATCGCCTTGCCTTGGCGACGTGGTGTGCACGGAAACGAACCGCACCTCGCGCTGCCCGTCGGAGAACCGCACCGTGCCGCCCGGCATGAACGACGCGCTCGAATTCACCGCATCATCCACCGGATTGCCCAACGGGGTCGCCGACCACAATCCGTTCCCATACGCACCATCCATCGTGGAAACCTGCGAATACGGCAAATACGTTTCGATATGCGCGTTCTTCAGCTCCTCCACGAAATCGTTCGTCGTCTCCTGCAACGCCAACACTTCGACACGCTCCTCGCGCACCAGGTCGACGATGGACTGCGCGTCGGCCTCGCCCTTATACACGTTCAACGTCATCACGCGCGCATACTGATCATCCGTATCCGCAATGGAATGCGCCACCGCGGAAGTCGCCGCCACCGGCAGCGGATGCGTGGGCGAAAAGAACGGGTACTGCCACCAGCAGTTCACGCACAGGCAGGCGAGCGCAAGCAGCGACACCACAAGCCGTCGCGAGAACACCGCGAGACCGAACGCGAGCGCACCGACGAGAATGAACCAGGGGACGAACAGCAGAATAATCGGAATATACGGCAGCGCCTGCAGGTCGGCGGGCAGCAGACGCAACACGATTTCGACCATCATGGCGACCGTCAGCAATCCAGCCAACGCGCCGGTCAGCCTGCGCTTCTTCCGCAACGTTTTGGCACTCACACTCCCGGCCTTGCCTCCGCCACCACCGGCGCTCCTTGTTTTGCCGCCTGCGCTCTTCCCCTTTTTGACGCTTGTGCCCTTCGGCCTGGATCCGGCACTCCCCGTTTTGGCACCGGTTTTCCGCCCGGTCGGCTTTCCGCCACTTTTCCTGCTGTTCTGAGAGGAGGCCATGCTTCCCTTTCGCTCCGACGCTGCTCATCCTTCGTCCGGTACGCGCGTAGCGCCCCGCACCGCGTAGACACTTTACCCGCGCCAACGGTCGGGAACCGCGCCACGCCGGTCATTCCCACCAACGATTCACGCGCGCCCATCGCCCCATTACGCCCTGAGCGCAATGATTTCGCACCGATTTTCGCGGGAACGGTTTTGGGAACCGCCCGAAGAAAAACACGAAACGGCACCGAACCCGCCGCGATGCGTGTACAATGTAAACGCTGTTGCCCCAGTAGCTCAGTGGATAGAGCACTTCTCTCCTAAAGAAGGTGTCGTAGGTTCGATTCCTATCTGGGGCACTTTTTATGCCCGTTTGCGCCCTGTTCCTATCTCCTGTTTGCGCCCTGTTCCTATCTCCTGTTTGCGCCCTGTTCCTATCTATTTGCACCCGTTCTCGCCTATTCGTATCTCTTTATCTCTCGCACTCTTCACAATCGGCCGGGCCGAACCGAAATCAGACAAAATAGGCCGGATTCTGTCCGATTCCGGTAGCGGGGAATCGAAGGGAATCTATGTTCGAAATCGGACAGAATAGGCCGGAATTTGTCCGATTCCGGTAATGAAGGTCGAGGGAATCTATGTTCGAAATCGGACAGAATAGGCCGGAATTTGTCCGATTCCGGTAATAGGAGGTCGAGGGAATCTATGTTCGGAATCGGACAGAATAGGCCGGAATTTGTCCGATTCCGGTAATAGGAGGTCGGGTGCCCTCGACCGTTTTCAGACAAAATAGGCCGGAAAATGTCTGATTTCGGTAGTGAGGATCGAGGGAATCTATGTTCGAAATCGGACAGAATAGGCGGGAATTTGTCTGAAAACGGAGATGGGGATGGCGCGGCCATGACCGCTGCGCTCCACCGGAAACGGACACATTTCACCGGAATCGGACAGAATTGGCGGGAATTTGTCTGGAAACGGGGACAGAGAGGACCAAGGGAAGAGAGTCCGATGCGCTTCTCTGGAACCGGCCAGGGGCTATGGCTCGATCTGCGGGGCCCTGCCGGTGGTGTCGCGCAGTACGAGCACCGGTTCCTGCGATTCGTGCCGATCGTCCAGCGGCTCGCCCTTCAGCAGCTGCAACGTTTTGCGCGCGGCGGACCGACCGAGTTCGAGCGGATTCTGACGGATGGTCGTCAGATCGGCGACTTCGGCGATCTCCGCATCATCAAAGCCGATAACCGACATATCCTCCGGCACGCGCAGATGTTGACGCTTCAATTCCTTGATGAGTGCGATTGCCACCTGATCGGTCTCCACGCACACGGCGGTCGGACGTTGCGGCAGCGACAGCAGTTTGGCGACCAGTTCGGCGGCGAGCTGCGGTCTGGCCATCGATTCCGGATGCTCGTCGGCGGAGACGATGGTGACCTCATCCTCGCCGTACCCGTTCTGTTCGACGGCTTCAAGGAACGCTTCGGTACGCTGGCTCGTGTTGTAGACCATGTCCTGCGGAATGTAGTCGATGGCGAACGCGATGCGCTCGTGCCCCAGTGATTTCAGTAGTCGCACGGCTTTGGACATGCCGTCGAAGTTGTCGATGCCGACGGACGCGTCGCAGGAGGATTCCGAGGGGATGTTCACGCCGATGGTGGGCATGTCGATGGCTTTGAGTTGTTCGCGCATGGCTCCGTCGAGCTGGAAGGACGAAATGATGATC
Organism: Bifidobacterium pongonis; assembly: GCF_019331805.1. GTDB lineage: Bacteria > Actinomycetota > Actinomycetes > Actinomycetales > Bifidobacteriaceae > Bifidobacterium > Bifidobacterium pongonis. Next base: position 44,625 of record NZ_JAHBBE010000007.1, on the reverse strand, counting down.
GCGTCCGCATTGCGGTTCTTGGGCAGTTCGGCGAAGTAGCGGTCCACCTGTTCCTTGCCGATGATGAACGCCGGGGAAACGTCGTAGCCTTCGGGGGTCAGCACCTCGTACGCGCCTTGCAGCACGTTGGCGTTGAACCATTCGTTGAGCCTGCCGGAGCTGAGCAGGATGATGCGCATGGTTTTGCCGGAGGCCAGAGCCGAAGCGCTTTTGAGCAGCGTGAAGTTGAGACGGTCCGCCGCGTCCAGCACTTTCCTGCGCGTCGCCGGCGTCACCTTGTCGACCCCACGCAGCGCGCGGGATACCGTCGCCTGGGACACTCCCGCCAGTTTGGCCACATCCGCGATCGTAGCCCGTGCCATACTGTCACCTCCTGCAAAATTGTTTACCGCTTCCATAATAACGGAAACGTTGATTTCATTGGAAAACACGCCGAGCGAGGAACGAATTGCATGCAAAAATGTAAGCGCTATCATTTATACCATCAAGAAAAACGCAACGGCGCATCACTTAACCACCAGCATGCACCGATTCAACAAGTTCGCAACACGAATGTAAGCGTTGTCATAAACATGCATCGAAGCATGGGAAAGGAACCGACGATGGCAAACACCGATCAGAGAGTCCAAAGCGCGGCCGATCCGTCACTGTGGTGGAAGCAGGCCGTGGTCTACCAGGTCTACCCGCGTTCCTTCAAGGACACCACCGGTTCCGGTCTCGGCGATATCGCCGGCGTGACCGAGAAGGTCCCCTACCTGAAGAAGCTCGGCGTGGACGCCATCTGGCTGAGCCCCTTCTACCCCTCCCAGCTCGCCGACGGCGGCTACGATGTGGACGACTACCGCAACGTGGATCCCAAGCTCGGCACCATGGATGATTTCGACAAGCTCGCCCGCACCGCGCACGCCCACGGCATCAAGGTCGTCGTCGACATCGTCCCCAACCACTCCTCGAACCAGCATGAATGGTTCAAAGCCGCCCTGGCCGCCGGGCCCGGTTCCCCCGAACGCGACCGCTACATCTTCCGCGACGGCAAGGGCCCGAACGGCGACCAGCCGCCGACCGATTGGATCGCGAGCTTCGGCGGTTCCGCCTGGACCCGCGTGCCCGACGGCCAGTGGTACCTGCACATGTTCACCGTCGAGCAGCCGGATTGGAACTGGAAGAACCCCGACGTGCGCGCCGACTTCATCAAGACCCTGCGCTTCTGGCTCGACCACGGCGCGGACGGCTTCCGTGTGGACGTGGCGCACGGTCTGGCCAAGGATCTCGACCGCGACGACCTCGACGATTTCAAAATCATCGGCGACGAAATGTCCGTGACGAACGGCACCCACCCGCTGTACGACCGCAACGAGGTGCACGACATCTACCGCGAATGGCGCAAGGTCTTCAACGAGTACAACCCGCCGGCATTCGCCGTGGCCGAAGCTTGGGTGCATCCGGACCGCCAGTACCTGTACGCTTCGCCGGACGAGCTCGGTCAGGTGTTCAACTTCGAGTTCGCGAAGAAGGATTGGATCCGCGACGACATGCACCTCGCCATCGAGGAGGGTCTCGCCGCCGCCGAACGTTCCGGCTCCACCTCGACGTGGGTGATGAGCAACCATGATGTTCCCCGCCATGCGTCCCGTTACGGCCTGCCGCAGGTGCCCGCATCGTCGCACCACCAGCTTGCCAAGGACTGGCTGCTGCGCGACGGCACGAGCTACACCGAGGACAGGGAGAGGGGTTCTCGTCGTGCGCGCGCCGCGATCCTGATGGAGCTCGCGCTGCCCGGATCCGCCTACGTGTATCAGGGCGAGGAACTCGGACTCCCCGAAGTGGCCGACATTCCGTGGGATCAGCTGGAGGACCCGACCGCGTTCCACCGCGTCCGCAATCAGACGGAGAAGGGCCGTGACGGCTGCCGCGTCCCGCTGCCGTGGGTCGCCGCGGACAAGGCCGAGGATGGCGGATCCTTCGGATTCTCCCCCGCGACCAAGCGCATCGGTGCTGGCGTGCCGGAATCCGACGCCGGCTCCCCCGCCGAAAAGCCGCATCTGCCGCAGCCCGCATGGTTCGCCGATTATGCCGCCGACGTGGAGGACGCCGACCCGAACTCCATGCTCAACCTGTACCGCGAGGCACTGGAACTGCGCCACAAGCTGATGCCCGCCGACACGACGCTGACCTGGCTTGACGAGGATCGCCCCTCCGGCCTTCCAGACGGCGCCGACGGCCAGCATGGCGGCGTGATCGCCTACCGTCGTTCCAACGGTTGGGCGTCCATCACCAACTTCGGCGCGGAGCCCATCGACCTGCCGAACGGCGACATCCTGCTCATGTCCGCACCGCTCACCGAAGACGGCAAGCTGCCTCAGGACGCCACCGTCTGGCTGATGCTCGACTGACGTTCGACTGACGTTCGACTGACGTTCGACCGACTCACCATCTGACTTACCATCCCCGCCCCGCAACCCTCCGCGCGGGGCGGCCACACAACCCCACAGGAGGGAACCGAGGTCGAGGCATCGCAATGATGCGAACCCCGATCTCACCCGAAAGGGACGCACCCGCATCCCATCCGGAAAGGAAAAGGAGACAACAATGAACCGCAACATCACCAGGATCGTCGCCGTGGCGGCATCCCTCGCCATGGGCTTCTCGCTCGCCGGATGCGGCAGCAACAGCGCCGACTCCGACAAAGGCCACGTGTACTTCATGAACAACAAGGCCGAAGTCGTGGACCAGTACAAGGAACTCGCCTCGATGTACACCAAGAAGACCGGCGTGAAGGTCGACATCCAGACCGGCGCGGCGGGCACCTACGACGCGACCATGACCTCCGAACTGGCCAAGTCCAACGCCCCGACCATGTTCAACGTGTCCGGCTTCGACCAGTTCGCCAAGTATCAGAAGTACGTCGAGCCGCTGCAGGACACCGAAGTATTCAAAATGCTCAACGATGAAGGCAAGGCCTACTCCTACACCATCGACGGCAACTCCTACACGCTGCCGTACGCGGCCGAATGGTACGGCATCATCTACAACAAGAAGATCATCAACGATTACGCCTCCAAGGATTACGCGGTGATCAAGAGCGCCGACGACATCAAGGATTACAAGACCCTGAAGGCCGTCGCCCAGTCCATCCAGCAGCATAAGGACGATCTCGGCCTCGACGGCGCCTTCGCCACCCCCGGTCTCGACTCGTCCGACACCTACCGTTTCACCGCGCACATGGGCCGCATTCCGCTGTACTACGAGTACAAGGACATGAACACCACGTTCTCCAAGACCATCAAGGGCAAGTATCTCGACCAGTACAAGGACCTGTTCGACCTTGAACTGAACAACAGCCCGACCGACGCCGGCCTGATCAGCTCCAAGACCTACGACGACGTCACCTCCGAATTCGCGCTCGGCAAGGTCGCCTTCTACCCGAACGGCGTGTGGGCGTACTCGCAGATCAAGGGCAATGATGTGGCCGACGACGATCTCGGTATGCTCCCCTACTACATGGGCATCAAGGGCGAGGAGAACAGCGGCCCCGCAGGCGTGTATGACGCCAGCTGGGCGGTGAACAAGAACGCCTCCGAGAAGGACAAGAAGGCCACGCTCGACTTCATCAAGTGGATGGTGACCGACGATTCCGCCAAGAAGATCCTCTCCCAGGACATGGGCTTCTCCGTTCCGTTCACCACCTTCACCGACAAGTACCAGCCGGACAACCCGCTGACCGCCGCGGCCCGCGCCTACTCCGAGGCCGGCAAGACCGAGGTTCGCAGCTTCACGATCCCGGACCAGCAGTGGCAGGACGATCTCTCCTCCGCGCTCATCGAATACGCGCAGGGCACCGGCAAGTGGGACAAGGTCAAGTCCGCGTTCGTGGACGGCTGGGCCACCGAATGGGCGAACAACGAATCCTCGCTGGGATCCGTGCCCGAAGCGCAGAAGTTCGATGCGTGAGGCCGGGGTTCGCTGAGTGGCTGGGATTCGCTGAGTGGCCGGGATTCGCTGAACGGCTGAACGGCTGAACGGCTGAACGGCTTGGCAGCTTGGCGACGCGACTTAGCCGCTGTTGCAGCCGTGACGACTGCAACAGCAATCGCAACCACAACCGCACAACCGCAACCGCCGTGGGGCGTGTGATGGGAAACCGTCACACGCCCCGCGGCGTTTTGCGTAAGCAGGACCATGTTCTTGTTCACCGAAATCAGACAAAATAGGCCCGAATTTGTCTGAAAACGGTAATGGAGTAACGGAACCCCATGCCGTCCCCATCCTTGCCGCCCCTTTTACCGAAATCAGACAAAAATGGCCCAGATTTGTCCGAAAACGGTAATGGGGTGACGGAAATCCCTGCCACCCCCACCCATACCTTCCCCTTTCATACCTTCCCCTTTACCGGAATCAGACAAAAATGGCCCAAATTTGTCTGAAAACGGTAACAGAGACCGCCCAGCTTTACCGGAATCAGACAAAATAAGCCGGAATTTGTCTGAAAACGGTTGGGGAGGGTACCGGCGAGTGGGCGAAAACGCAAGAAAAGGCTCCCGATGAGGTGATGCATCGGGAGCCTCTGATGTGGGCGGCGGGACCAAGGCTGTGGCGCCACCCGAATCCGCTGGGCGGACGGCCAAGCGGACGACTGAACGAACAGCTGTCCGCCCGCACTGGAACCGACTACTTACCGGAGTCGGCGTTCAGTTTCTGCACGGCGGTGGCGGGAATGTCGCTCTTCTGCACTTCCTGCCACGACACGACGCCACGGTTCTTGTTGTAGGTCACGGCGATGTACCTGTCCTTGGTCATCGGGCTGTCGACCTTCATCAGGTCGTATTCCTTCCGGTTGCCGTCCTTGTCATAACCGTGGAAGGTGTACTCGTATTCCGTGATCTGACTGCCGTCATTGGTTTTCACGACCTTCTTCTTGCCGTCGCCCTGGGTGTGCGTGTAGTAGACGGTACCGCCGAAACGGTCCTGCACCACCAGGTAGCCGATGCCGCCCAGCGCGGCGATGATCGCGAAGATGATGATCAGGATGAACGTCGTTTTCTTCTGCATAGCAACCTCAATTCGGTTCACGTGTATTCGTGTGTATCGGTGTATTCGTTGTCGTCTTGTTCGGCCTATGGTCGCGGATCGAACGCCGCGCGGCCTGATACTTGCATGCTATGGGAATACGATTCGGCTTTTCATCGGCCCATGGGACGATTTGGGATGGATGATAGGGCGCGTTTGCCATCCTTGGGGATGATGGGGGGATTGAGCGGGATGCGAGGAGTCGTCGTTCGACCGCATCGCCGACCGCATCATCGACCGCACGTCGATCACATCGTCGACCGGCAGCAACCGATCGTACCAACTACGCCAATCGCACCCGATCGCACCCGGCTGCGCGAAGAATCGCGAACCCACAGGTCGAAACAGCGAGGGCCGCGCACCCATATCAGGTGCACGGCCCTCACAACCCACAAAACCCGCAAAACACAACAACGGCATATCAGCCGAGTGCAGCTAGACACAACTAGACACAACTAAACACAGCCAGCCCCAATCAGCCCCAATCAGACGCGCAGCCTACGCAACGCCTCCTGCGGCACGGCGTTCTTCTGCACGCTCCTCAGAATCAGCCCGTGACGGCTCTTCACCAAGGAAATATAGCTGCCCTTCCGCAACACCTTGTTCGCCCTGAGATTCATCTGAATCGTGCAGACCTCCTTACGGCCGTTCTTATCGTAGGCGACCAGATCGCGCACGGGCGCGGGCTTGCCGGCAGCGGAATCGGACGCCGCGTTCCCCGGCTTCCCTGGCTTCCCCGGCTTCCCTGGCTGCGCGGCCGCCTCGGCCTTGCCCTCACCGACCACGGCGTAATACGTTTCGCCGCCATACTGGTATTTCACCCACTGGTACCCGGCGATCGTGACGCCCAGGATAATCGTCAAAGCGATCAACAGCGCGGAAAGAGCCTTCTTCATGATGCCTCAGTTCGTCCATGGGAGCGCCGGAAGCACTCCCCTACCATCGTTACCGCCGTTTCCGGCGTTCTGATGTGAACATTACCGAGGCGACAAAGCACACATCATCGGTCAACGGGACGATTCGCCATACGCATATCATCCCGCGGAACGATACCCGCGCGGCGATACCCGTATACCGCCACGTTCACAAGGTCCGCAGCCAGCGCCCCAAACGGTCGAGGCCCTCCGTCAACGCCTCCCGGGACGCCGCATAGCTCAGGCGCACATGCGTATCCGCGGTCGCCGCACCGAAATCACGCCCCGGCGTCAACGCCACATGCGCTTCATCCAGCGCGCGCTCGCAGAACGTCCACGCATCCAAACCGGTGGATTCGATGTTGAAATACGCGTAGAACGCACCGTTCGGCTCCACTTCCACCGGCAGGCCGATACGCGCCAAACCGTCAAGCACGATATTGCGACGGGCCAGCAGCTCCTGACGACGACGCTCGCATTCGGCAAGGCTTTCCGGGGTGAAGCAGGCGAGCGCGGCATGCTGCGTCGGCGTGTGCGCGCACAGGTAATAGTTGGTGGCCAGCTTATCCACCGCCTTGAGCACGTCGTCATCGTCGGGCATGACAGCCCAGCCGAGTCTCCAGCCGGTCATGCCGAAGAATTTGGAGAAGCTGTTGCAGACAATCGCGCCGTCATCGCATTCGAGCACGGACCGGACCTCGCTGCCGTCCGGTTCGCGGTCGGCCAGATCGATGTAGGTTTCGTCCACGATGCGCCACATGCCATGGTCGCGCGCATACTCGCATACGCCGTTGAGCACGTCGAAGCTGATGGTGGTGCCAGTGGGATTGCACGGCGAGGTGATCATGACCGCCTTGGTGCGGTCGGTGCAGTATTCGCTGACGAGTTCGGGGGTGAGGTGGAAGCGGGTGGCCACGGTTGTGGGCACGTCCACCACGGTTCCGCCGAAGGTTTTCACCAGTTCGCGATTGCACGGGTATGAGGGGTCGGCGACGATCACCTCATCGCCCGGATCGACGGCGAGCGCGGTGGCGAGCAGCAACGCCGCGGAACCGCCTGACGTGATGACGATGCGCTTGGGATCGATGTCCAGATGATGGCGTTCCCGGTAGAAGCCGGCGATGGCGGCGCGCAGCTCGGGCAGACCCATGGCCGCGGTGTAGGGCAGGGCGCGGCCGTCGCACTGTTCGCGCATGGCGTCGCGTACTGCGGGCGGGGCGCCGAAGTCGGGTTCGCCGAGGCTGAGTTTGACGACATCGATGCCTTCGGCGATCATCCGGTCGGCTTGCTCGCCGAACACCATGGCGCGGAACGGTTGCACCTCGCGGGCACGACGGGACATAACAGGCTGCGTTGCTTCGTTCATACTCTCGTTGTATCCACACCATCAGACACCATTGCCTGCCCCTTTGCGTCCTTTCCGATTCCGTTCCATGCTCCTTGTTCCGCGGTTTTCCGCGCCTCATGGCTTCCCGTGCCGCTTCTGCATTTCCCCGTTTCGCCCCCGTATCACCCCCGTATCGTTCTCGCGCCGTTCCCTGTTTCACCACGTGCTACCCCCGTTTCGCCCCCGTTTCGCCCCCGTTTCGCTGATTCGCCACGGGGGAACTCGCCGTGCGGAAGTCGCCTCTACAATGAGACGAACATCGAATCGCATTCGAACGAATCATCCATTCGCTGGAGGAGAAGCAATGAGCAGACTCAACGGCAGACGCGCCGAAGCATTATCCAATGGGGAAATCAATGGGCTGGCCAATGGGGAGAAGGTGAACGTCGCCATTCTGGGCGCCGGTTCCATCGCCAACACCATGGCACGAACGCTGGTGGCTATGGCCGCCGACGAGCGGTATGCCGGTCTGATTCATCCTTATGCCGTGGCTGCGCGTGACGGCGATCGCGCCGAGGCGTTCGCCGCGAAGTACGGTTTCGACAAGGCGTACGGTTCCTATGAGGATATGGTGGCCGACGAGAACGTCGACCTTGTGTATATCGCCACGCCGCACAGTTTCCACGCCGAGCAGGCGATCATGTGCCTCAAGGCCGGCAGGAACGTGCTGGTGGAGAAGTCGTTCACGGCGAATGCCGCACAGGCGTGGCAGCTGTTGAACGTCGCCGCGGAGACGAAACTGTTGGCGACCGAGGCGATCTGGATACGCTACCAGCCGAGTCGCGATCTCATCAACGAGCTGGTGAGCGGCGGCGAGCTGGGCACGATCAGGTCGGTGCGCGCCGATCTGAGTTATGAGCCGCACGGGCGCGACCGTATCACGAATCCTGATCTGGCCGGCGGCGCGCTGCTTGACGTGGGCGTGTATGCGTTGAACTTCATCGATATGGCCGTGGGGGCCGATCATGGGCGTACCGTCACGGATTTCGTCACCACGATGGTGCCGTACAGCACCGGCGTGGATGCGACGAACGCGATCGTGCTGACGTATGACGATGGCTTGTTGGCCACCGCGACGAGCTCCAGGGCCGTGGCGTCGGAGCGTTCCAGCGTGATCTGCGGCGATAAGGGGTATGCGGTTGTGACGAATATCAACAATCCGGAACGCATCGACGTGTTCAACCTGGATCATTCGTTGCGGTACAGCATCGCCGTACCCGATCAGCTGACCGGGTACGAATATGAGGTGGCTGCGGCGGCGAACGCGATTCTCGACGGCAGGACGGAATGCCCGGAGATGCCTCATGCCGACACGTTGCGCATGATGGAGCTGATGGATGGGATTCGCGCCCGCTGGGGCTTGCGGTATCCGTTCGAATGATGGTCGTCCGGTCAGCGGTTATGTTGGTCGCGTTGGTTGCGCTGACCGGATCGGCGGAATCGGTTGAGCGGATCGAATGAGTTGGATGAGCGGCCAACTGACCGCCCGATCACCCGCCAAAACGCGAATCCGAGGGCGGCGGCCCGGAATGTTCGTCTCATTCCGGACTGCCGCCCTCATTGCTTTGCCCTCATTGCTTTGCCCTCATTGCTTTGCCCTCATGTTTTGCCCTCATTGCCTTTAATGGGCCGTCGGTCACCCAGCCCCTCGCTTTCGACTCCCCTTCTCCGAAATCGGACAAAACAGGCCGGAATCTGTCCGAAAACGGTAATGAGGGACGCTCGGCTTTACCGAAATCAGACAAAATACGCCTAATTCTGTCTGAAAACGGTAATGGGGAATGCTCGGCTTTACCGAAATCAGACAAAACAGGCCGGATTCCGTCCGAAAACGGTAATGAGGGACGCTCGGCTTTACCGAAATCAGACAAAATACGCCTAATTCTGTCCGAAAACGGTAATGAGGGACGCTCGGCTTTACCGAAATCAGACAAAATACGCCTAATTCTGTCCGAAAACGGTAATGAGGGACGCCCAGCATTACCGAAATCAGACAAAACAGGCCGGATTCTGTCTGAAAACGGTAACGGGAGACGCCCCGCCTTACCGAAATCAGACAGAATAAGCCGGATTCTGTCCGAAAACGGTAATGAGGGACGCTCGGCTTTACCGAAATCAGACAAAACAGGCCGGATTCCGTCCGAAAACGGTAATGGGGATTGCTTTGCTTTATCGAAATCAGGTGGGACTCAAGCGACTCAAGCGACTCAAGCGCCCCAGTCGAATCAGTCGAATCCGCCGGCTCAAGCGGCTCAGTCGTCGTCGGAATGATCGGGGATGCCGACGCTCAGTTCGGCGATGATATCCTCCCTGCTTTTCGCTTCGGCTCGCAGCTCGCGTCTCGTCTCATCGGCTTCGCTCACGTAATACAGCTCGGCGTCGATCGACTCCAGCGGTATGCCTTCGACTTCGGCGAGCAGCAACCGGTACAAGTCGAGCTGGATGAGCTTGCGTGCCACTTCCTCCCGCTTGTAAGGCCTGTGCCCGGTTTTCCAATCGACGATGGTGAACCGCTTCGACTCGTCCTGCGGGTCGAATCCGCCGAAGAACACGGCATCCAATTTGCCGTTCACCACCTGACCACCCAAGTCACGAACCGACACGACGATCTGGCGTTCCGCCCACGCGGGCGCACGCTTGGCCCACGGCGATTCGGCGAGGCGACGCTCCCATTCGAGAACAGCCGCCGTATCGGCATCCTGCGTTCCCGAGGCAAGACCGTCGCGCAACGCATCGAGCATGCCGTCTCGCGATTCGCCGCTTTCTTCCGGGTGCAGGGCGTTCATGAACCGTTCCGCCCACGCATGGAATCGCGTACCGGTGGACGCCGCCGGCGACGCCACGGACGGAATCGGGCGTATCACGCCACGCCAATACTTGGCCTCGTCACGCTTGTTCAAGCCTCCCGCAATCGCCTGCAATCCGGTCACGCTCTGGCGGGAACCTGCCATAATGCGCTGGGCTTTCCGTTTCACCGCGGTATCCAACGCATCGCCGGTGAGCGCACCGGTCATCAGATCGCCATCCGACACCAACATGCGAGCCTTGTTGTACAGCACACCGGTTCCGGCATCCACGTCGGTTTCACCACGTTCCGCAGCTGCGATGGCGCGACGCACCTGATCCGCGCCCAGCCTGAGTCTGGTGGCGATATCATCACTCAGATGCGCAGGCCAAGCGAACCCGGCACCCTCATCATCATTAGCCTCCGGCTCGTCGAGCCATGCCTGACCGACCACCGCATCCTCGTATTCGCGGGCATGATCGCCCACGAAATACCCGTCCGGCAGCGGAATATCCAGCTCGTCGACATCGGGAAGATTGGACGGCGTGTCCGCGATATCGTTGTGGACGCGCAGAGACTCACGCACCTCCTGCCAGAACACCGAAGGCTTGTTTTTCCGGGCATTGCCCGCTGCGCGCGGGTCACGGCTTTCCACGCCGGTCTGACTGTAGGTGAGCAGCAGATCGGTGCGGGCCCGCGTCAACGCCACATAGGCCAGACGACGTTCGTCGGCATGGTAGCGCCTGCCGTATTCCTCGCTTTGCGTGAGATACAGTGTGTCCGGATCGATGCTGTTGGTTTCGTCGTCGAACGCGCGCAGCGTACCGAATGCCTCATCGTCGACGGTTTCCGGCGCGTCCAGCAGTTCCAGCGATGCGATGGGGTCGGCATCGACCGGGGCGTCATGCGGGAACCTCGGCAGAATGCCCGCGTCCGCACGCACCGGCGCCGGCACCGCACCACTGTTCGACAGCCAGGATCTGGCGTTCTCCTGGTATTCCGGGGCACGCCACACGCCGTCTTCCCAACCGCCTTCATGCCTTTCGTCGGGGCTGATTTTCAGCAAATCGCCCTGCTTGCTGGGGAACTTGCCTTCCTCCAAACCGACCACGGCCACCGCATCCCATTCCAAACCCTTGGACTGGTGGATCGTCATAAGCTCCACATCGGCTTCGCCGCTGACGTTCAGCGTGGAGGTTTCGTCCTCGATGCTGCGCAGATCGTCGACCCATGCCATGAAACCGCGCACCGTGGGGGTCTGCCCGGCTGAAATCTCCGACGTATAGGTGTCGACCAGATCGATGACCGCTTCCATTGGAATGCGGGCGATGGTCGGATTCACGTCCATGTTGCCGCGCATCCCCTGCGCGACCACGGTATCGACGTCCAGTTCCAACGCCTGCACCGCCGCACGCACCACGTCGGGCAATGGCCTGCCGACCGCCCCGCACACCGCGTGCAGCAGTCCGCCGGCACGCAGGATGATCCGCGCATCCGTGTCGTCGATGCCGTCGCATTGCGCCAGCTGTTCGTCCAAATCGTCACGCAGCAGCAGGTCGGCCAGGAATACGGAGCTGCCCACCTTGTCGCGATGCTGCCTGACCAGCGCATCCCAGTTTTCGCGCGGTTCGTCGATCGGCACCAAACCGGCTGCGGCCAGCGCACGATATTGGGTTTCCAGGTTCAGGCCGTTCGCAATGCCGGCGAGCGCCGTCAACGTTTTGCTGCCAAGGCCGAATCGCGGGGTGGCCAGCAGTCGCATGAGTGACTTGCTGTCGCTGTGGTCGCAGGCCACGCGCAGCAGTGCGAACATGTCGCGCACTTCCGGGCGTTCGAGCATGGCGGAGTAGCCGACCGTCACGCAGGAGAGCCCGCATTGTTCCAACGCTTGTTGGAATAACGGCATGAGGTTTTTCGCGCGGAATAGGATGGCGACGCTTCCCTTATGCCCGTCGCTCGTACGGGTGTTGCGTTCGATCGCTTCGCGGCAGAATCGTGCGACGCCGTCGATTTCCTGCCCGAGCGTGTCGTATCCGAGCACGCCCACGGTGCCGGCGGGCGCGGTTTCCAACGGTTCCAGTTCGTTCACGTCCACTTCGCGCATTGGCGAACTGCCTGGGCGGCTGGGGGCGTTGCGCAGCAGCATGGTGAGATTGTTCGCGGCTTCGAGCACCAGCTTCGAGTTGCGTCGGGTGACGCTCAACGAATACGGCTTGTATTCGGCGGGCATGTGGAAGTCCTGCTGGAACATACGGAACGCGCCCGGACTGGCGCCTCGCCATGCGTAGATCGACTGGAACGGATCACCCACGGCGCTCACCACGGTGCCATCGCCGTTGAACAGGGTGGCGATGAGCGCCGCCTGCGTGGTGGAGGTGTCCTGATATTCGTCGAGCAGCACATGGCTGAACCGATTGCGATACCGGGCTCCGATGGAGGGGAAGCGTGTGACGAGCTGGTAGGCCGCGATGGTGAAATCGCTGAATTCCGCCATGTTGAGCCGTCGTTTCTCCGCGTCGTATGCTTCGACCAGGTCGAGCAGGAGGTTACGGCGTTCGGCCGTGTCGGCGAGCGACGCGCACGTGTATACGCAGGCGTCGTGCGCGGCTTGCTGGAATTCCTCCAGTTTCCGCTCCCAGATGTCGTCCGTGTCCTTTTTGGTGCGTTTCGGAGGCTTGAGTTTTATCGCGTTTTCGGGAATGTTCTCCCCTTCGATGAGGCGACGGGTTCGTTCGATGAAGGCATCATCCCATTCGCGCACTCTCGCGATGGCCGTATGCATGTCGGTGACGTCGCCGCCGATCATGGAACTGGCGATGGCGTCGCTGAGTTCGAGCACGCTTGTCGTGGCGTTCGAGAACGATTCGAATCCTTGGCCTCGCAGCGAATCCATATGCTGTTCGACCGTGTTGGCCGCCAGTTGCCGTGCGCCGGCCTCGCTCAACGGCTGCGTGTTCTGATCGAAGCCGACCAGCAGACCGTATTGGCGCACGATGGATTGGAAGAACGCATCGTAGGTGAAGACCGCGGGTTTGAGGAACATGCGATCCGCGTCCCCTTTCCCTTCGCCGATCACCGCCGCGGAGACCCTGGAAAGCAGTTCGCCGGCGGCCTTGCGCGTGAAGGTGAGGCCGAGGATGCGCTCGGGCGCCACGCCGTGTTCGATCAGCGATACGATGCGGCGGGTCATGGTGTAGGTTTTGCCGGAACCTGCGCCCGCTACGACGAGCACGTTATCGCCGACCGGCGCGTTGATGACCTTGGCCTGTTCCGGGCTGTCCGTGAATGTGCTCATGGTGCTCATGCCTGCCTCGTTTCGTATACGGTGACAATCTGCCCCGCGCATGCCGGGCATACGTCCTTCATGCGGCATTTGTCCTTATGCTGACTGTTGGGATGCGCGACGAGTACACGCGACCGGCTTGCGGCGGCCGCGTAGAACACGCGCGCGATCATGACCAGCGACCACATGGCTTGCGTGCCGTTCCAGTGCAGGAAGTCCTGCCATGCCTCGTCGTCGACCTGGTCCAGCGCGTGCGGCCTGTCCTGTGGGAATGCCGGAATGTCGATGAATCTGGCGAGTTTCGGGTAATGGTCGCGAGGCTCGAACCCTTCGGGATTGAGCACCCCGTCGACGAACAGCGGCGGCTGGAAAGCGCCTTCCGGTGAAAAACTGAGTGCCGGCGCGGCATCATCCTGCACGTAGAACAGTCCGCTTTGCGCGATATGCACCGGCTTGCGGCGCCTGCCACGTTCGGGGAACACGAGTCCCAGCTGGTAGCAGACCAGCTGCAGGTCGCTGAAAATCTCGCCGAGATGACGTTTCGCACCCGTCTTGTAATCGATGAGACGGATGGTCGTGCTGCCGTCCGGTAGCACGCGCGTCTCCTTGCGGTCGATTCTGCCGGTCAGCCGGACCGTCATATCCTCACGCATGCCTTCCGGCCATCCGCCGACCAGTGCGCCCATGAGCTGCATGAGCGTCGCCCTGCCGATGGGTTTCATGCCGGGCAACGCATTGTATGCGGCGAGAATGTCGTCGAGGGTGAAACGTGCGGAGAATTCCGTTTCGCATTCGGCGGACCGCAACGTGCCGATGCTGAATTTTCCGGCGTTCTTGCCGAGATAATCGCTTTCGTTGCTGGTCGCGAAATATGACGCCAGATTGCGCAACAACGTCTCGGCCTTCTCGTCCTTGCACATGGCGGCGTACCGTTCCTGGGCTTTGGTGATGTCCGCAATGTCGGGCTTGAGTTCGTCATAGATGTCGATGAGTCGTTTGGCGACCGTGTCGGTGCGCGTTTGCGCCGACGTTCCGGCCACCGCGCCCGGCATGTCGAGGCCTTCCTCACTGCCGCGTTGCGCGACGGCGTGGATGAGCGTGCCGAATCGCGTGGATGCCGAACCAAGGCGCGGTCCGGCGAACCGGTTCTCCATCAGCCAGCACACCGGGCAGGCCCACAGGTTGTCCACTGCGGAAGGCGACAGGGTGACGATGGGCGCGCCTTCGGCGTCCTCGTCGAATTCGATGCCGCGACGGCTCAGTTCCTTCGGATCCGCGACGGTACGGGTCACGGTCGCGTTGTCGCGCTCCGATCCGGGCTCGCCGTCTCGGTCTTCCTTTTCCGGACACTCCGCGTTCTCCGTGGATTCCACGCCTTCCGAGGCCGCGTCGATTTCGAGGAACGGCCAATCATCCGGATCGGCGATGTCGACGCCGTTGCGTGCCAGCAGAGCCAGGGTCGCCGCGGCGTCCCGCGCCTGCGGCGAGCCTTCAGGGTGGCGTGCGAGCATCACGCGGGCTTGGGCCACCAATCCGCGCGGGTCGGCGTCAAGGCCTGCGAATTCGTCGCTTTCCCCGGCAGAACCGACCGCGGTGAATTCCATCGCCTCGATATCACGCGGGCAGTGTTCGGGCATGTAGCCGTACATGAAATCGGATGGTGTGGCGTCGTCGCTGAGTACCGCACTGACCATCGCGGTTTCCGTGGCTCGGGTGAGCGCCACGAGGAAGCTTTTCTTCTCGCTCGACAGCACCGCTTCGAGACGTTCGTCATGCGTGGAATCGCCATGCTTCGTATGTCCGTCCCCGTGCAGGACCACGTCGGCCAGATCCTCGCCGCCGAACAATGTCGCGCGTTCCGCGAGATTCGGCCACACATCCTGCTGCATCTGCGGTATCCACACATGCCTCCAATGCCGACCCGCGGCACCGGCCGGCGTGGTCAGCTCCACGGCCTGTTCCACCGGTCCGACCTTCGCCAGGGAATCCGCTTCGATCTCCATGGACCGCACCTGTTCGATGAAGTCCACGATGTCCGCTCCCCCGGCACCGCCCTGCGCGTATTGGAACAGTCGCATGGCCGTATCGAGCCGATCGTTGGCGGCACGCCCTTCCGGAGTGTTCGCCAAGGCCATGCGCTGCCAGGTTTCGGCCACATCGACGGTATCCCAGGCGAGCGCCAGCACGAACTGCGGCTCCTTCGACGGCAAGGCGCGCAACCCTTGCGCCACGCCGTCGATCAGACGGAACACGCGCTGGAACGCGTTGAGCTGACGTCCGCCGCCGACCACGCTTCCGATCACGGCCAGCACGTCGGCGGCCGGGGCGTCGGCTTCATCAAGCGCCAGCATGGCGTATTGCGACAGCACGCCGAAGGCTTCGGGGGTTCCTGCGACGCCGACGGTCGCCTCGTCCACCTGCGCGTGGGCTGATTCCTTGCGCCGTCGTTCGGTTTCGACCAGCATCTTCCATGCGCGCACGATCCGGGCAAGGTCGCTGCCGTTACCGCCTTCGTCGGATTCCGACGAAGCGTCGGTGATGTTCGTGGCATCCTTGGCGTTCTCGGTATCCGCGGCAATCCTCGCATGTGAAGCATCCGAGGTATCCGCGGCGTCTCCCGCGATGTCATCGAGCCCGGCCAACGATTCCAGCGCCGACATGGCCGATTCGATGGGCTCGATGCGGGCTGGCGCCCCTTCACCGGGTTTCGCGCCGACGGTGACCAGCGGGCTTTCCATCAGCGCCACGACCCGCGCCCTGGAGAACGCCCCGATCTGTTCCAAGGTCATGTCCGTCTGTTCGAGTCCGCGCACGCGCAGGTTCGCCAGTTCGATGAGTGCGAACAATCCCCGCACGAAAGGCTCGCTTTTCAACGGTCGCGTAACCGACGAGTATCGTACCGGCACGCCGTCGCGTCTGAGCCGTTCGCCGAACCGACGAACCGTGGCGTTGTCATGCGCGATGACGGCCATGTCGTTCCATTCGGTTCCATGGTCGAGGTGGGCTCGTTTGATACGCCACACCACGTCGTCGAGCTCCTCACGCGGGCTGCGGTAGATGGCGCAGGCCAGCGAATCGTCGGTGAGCTTGGTTTTGGCGATTGGCCATGCTCCCGGCCGGACGGGCATTTTACCTGGTCGCAGTTGCACCGGCAACGGCGAGGGTTCGGTGGAGGTGATGGACAACGATACGCGTGAGGCGACGAGATCGAGATAGTCGTGTTTTCTCGCGGATGTTGCGGATTCCAAGGTTCCGGAGGATGCCGTGGACGCTGCGGATTCGGCGGGCTGCGGGTCTTCCGTCTCGTCCACGCCGGAACCGATGTCGATCAGACGGGCTTGCAGTGCGCCCTGAATCGCCCGGTCGAACAGGTATTCGGGGTAGGATCCGCGGAAGGTCTGCACGGATTCATCGGGATTGCCGTCGAGCACGACGGCGACGCCATGCCCATGCAACGCTTCGATGAAGCGCAATCCGGCGAGCGTGGTGTCCTGGTAATCGTCGACGAGCAGCATGCGCGGCAGCACACCAGCGAATCGTGCATCATCCGCGTCATTGCCGCCCTCGCCCAATACTGCGGCGCCTTCGACCAGCAGTCTGGACGCGTCCAGACGGTATTCACCCGGGTATGCGGCGGCGAGCGCCTGCTCGTATTCGCCACGCAACGCGAAGACGAGCCGCCATTGCACGGTCAGACGTTCGGCGTCACGCCAATCATCGTGTTCCGCACGCCGTAGCGTGCCGATGAGCTCCTGCTCCCTGCCGGGCGTCGCGCCAAGCTCGTCCATACGTGCCAGCATGTCTCGCAACTGGCTTACGAACGAGGCGGATATACCGTTCTCCAGCATTGCCGCGGTGGTGGTTGCCGCGTCGCCGCCGTCTGCATCCAGCGAGGGGATCACCGCGCCCGCCCAATCATCCTGCGCGAAATACAGGCGCAGCAGCTTGCAGGTGTCGCACAGGTCGCCGCCCACCGCATGGTTCAGATGCACGGCGAGCACTTGCCGGAGCAGCGAGTCCTGTTCGGCGCCGTTGAGCAGTTTCGGCATGGGGAGTTTGAGGAAGGATCTGCTGGCGGCTATGACGCGGAATGCGAGCGCCGACAGCGTGGTGACGGGTCTTGCCTGTGCGAGCGCCCCGAGTTCGCGTATGGCGTTGTCGGAAAGCATGCTGCCGAGGTTTCGGTTGGGCACGCACATGATCGCGCCGTTGTCGCCGTGCGCGCGCAACGCCGACACGAGGGACCGGTATGCGAGCCCGGTTTTCCCGCTGCCCGGCATACCTACGATCAGCAGCGGTTCCGCTGCTTCGCCCTTGATCAGCCGTTCTATCGCCTTTGATGCATTCCCCAAACCAGTCATGCATTCCAGACTAGCCGCTCTTCGAGCACGTCGGCATGCCGGTCCCACATTCCCCCCTCCTGTCCCGTCGCGTGTTCCAAAGGGTGAGGCACGACTCGCCGTACCCCCTTCACGAACCCCGTCCACGCCGTCACGCAGAATGCTTACACCCTCAACGTGGAAGGAGCGAATCATGATCAAGAACACCTCTCCCCCATTGGCGTGCCGGCCTCCGAGCATCGACGGTCTCACGTTCGTCCGTCATGTCGGTTCCGGTTCGACCGCGAACGTGCACCTGTATCGGGAATCGGATCCCGACCGTCTGTTGGCCGTCAAAGTGGGCGATGATGCCCGCGCTCATGCCCCGGCGTGTATTCTCCGCGAAGCCGACATGATGGCCCGGCTGCCGGAGCATCCGAACATTCTTCCCCTGCTCGCATTGGGGACCGCGAGCGACGGATCGGATTATCTTGTTTTCGAATACGCTTCGGGCGGCAACTACCGTGAGCTGCTGCGAAAGCGAGCGCTTTCCTACGGGGAGGCACTTGATCTTGGCATCAAACTGGCGGGTGCATTGTGCGCGGCGCATCGGGCCGGCGTGCTGCACCGTGATATCAAACCGTCGAACGTGCTGATCCGCGCCGACGGCGAGCCTGCGCTGGCTGATTTCGGTATTGCCTGCAGCGTCTATGGGGATGGGCGCGTAGGCTATTCGATTCCTTGGGCCGCGCCCGAAACGCTTTCCGGCGGGCGCGGGCGGGAATGCGCCGACTTGTATTCCCTCGCCTCGCTGTTGTATGCCGCATTGGCTGGCTCATCGCCGTTCGAACACGGGTATCATCCGCAGTCCCATGCCGAATTGCGGCACGCGATGCTGCATTTGCCTCTGCCTCCGATTGGCCGGGATGATGTGCCGGAGGATTTCGAACGCTTGCTGGGCCGCGCGATGGCGAGGGATCCCGATAAGCGGTTCCCTTCCGTAGCCGATTTCGCCGAAAGTATTCGCATGTTGCGCGATGATGCGCAAGCGGCCAGCGTTTCGGTGGATTCGCCGTCCACCGGTGATTCGGCGTCCGCGCCTGCGCCTATGACTGCGTCTGCACCTGTGCGCATGGCACGTGTACGGTTCCCGCGCCGATGCGCGACGGCGATCCCGATTGTGGCGGCGGTTCTGTTGGCGATTCTGCCCGTGCTGATGTTCGCCGTTCAACATGCGGATGCTTGGGTTCCCAGTGAGCGGATACGTGTTCCCGATGGCGGAAGCGCGTTCGATTTCAACGTTTCCGGGGATTCCCATGTTCCCGGCACGGGTTCGCGCTCCGGCGCCGAGGCCGGCTCGGCGCGGCGATCCTGACGGGCTGGCGTTTCAGGCTCACGACGTTTCCTGCTCACGACGTTTCCTGCTTACGACGTTCCCGATATTCGGCGCACGTCGAGCGGTCGCATCATCGGATCGTTGAACCGTTGAATCCATTGAACCGTTGATCCATCGAGCATTGCGGTCCATCGCATACCCGTGTGCCTTTCCCAAGGCGCCTATGCCCCGTCCGTATGTTCCGCGCGCTTCTCCGGACGGCATGGTGTACGCCAGTACCCTACGTCCGCATACCCGCATCCGAATATCCGCATATCCACACGCGTACCACACGCGTCCACACACATACCCGCATACCCGTAATAGCAGCATCGCTTCGAGGCCGTTGCCTTAAGCCCGGCAGAATCGGATTACGATCATGACCGCTTCCACACCTATCCCCCCGTTTCCTTTCCCATTCCGCCACGTTCCAAGGCGTGCCGGAGGTCGGGCGGCGTGGCTTCATCGCCGCTTGGAACTTCACGGGCCGAACTCCCGCAAACCAAACTCCCGCAAACCGAATTCCCGCAGACCGCCCGGTTGGCGGCTTCCGGTATCGCCGCTCGCGGTGGTCGCCCTGCTGGCGTTCGTCGTCTGCGTGATTGCGGTGAACTCCGTTGTCCGTCAACAGGTGCATTGCGATGACGGTACGGTATGGATCATCTCGCTTGACCGCGGCAAGGCCTTGCGGTTCAACGCGGATATCGACGAGCCGACCGCCGTGGCCGCCGCGCAGGGCACGCGCTTCGACGTCGCGCAATCCGGCGACCACACGCTGCTTGTCGAAAACGGCGGATTGGCTTCCATCACGGCTTCGACTTTGGAGATATCGAAACTCGACGCCGCGCATGGCGACGTCATGCTGGGTGGCGGCACCGTCGCGGCTCTCGACACCCGTGGCGGCAATCTGCGGGTCGGGAACGCCGAGCGCATGGGGGAGACGTTTTCCGCGAACAGCTCACCTGTGCTGCGCTTGTGGACCGGCGGCAAGGCGGTTGTGGACCGGAACGGTACCGTCTGGGCGTACCGTCCACGTGACGGCATGGTGTTTGCCGTCACGTCCCGCGGGTCGGTGCGGGAGGTGGGGTCGTTGAGCGACGGCGAGCGCCTGCAGGTTTCCTCGTTCACCGTGGTCGATGGCATTCCGGTCGTCTTGGCCGATGAACGTCTTATATTCCCCGGAGGCGAAGCCCGGCTTGATGATGGTACACACGCCCGTTTGCAGGCGCCGCCCACCGACGATCGCCAGTCAGGATGGGTGGCCGTCGCTATGCCTGGCGGTATCACGATGGTGAAATTGCATGGTTCCAACCCGAAACCGGTGGCGGTCACATCCCTGGGCGATGGGTTGCCTGCGCAACCGGTGTCGTCCGGCGGTTGTGTCCATGCGGCGTTCAGTCAGAGCGCGGACAACTATATCCGCGTATGTTCGTCTTCCGCCGATGGGGCGGCGTTCTCCTCGCTTGATGCCGTAACTTCGGCTTCCGAATTGACGTTCCGCACGAACCACCGTCATGTCGTGTTGAACGATGTGCGCGACGGTACCGTTTGGAATCCGCAACGTTCGACGGATGCGATCGATGTCAGTTGGGATACCGTGCAGGTGGCGCAACGTGAGGAGGATGACGATACGGACGCCGACGCCGACAATCACGCCCCCACTGGGAACGATTGCGAGGCCGATGCCACGCAATCGGAGCGGTTGATGGCTGTGGATGACGAGTTCGGCGTCCGCCCATCGAGCCGTATGATCCTCGACGTGCTGCGCAATGATGAGCGTTCCGGCTGTTCGGCGCTTCGCATCGACCGTGTCGGCGCTCCTTCCGGAGGTTCGGTTCGCGTGACGCCGATCCAGCATGGCAGGTATCTGCAGCTTGACGCCTCGGAACTGCAAGGTGGTTCGGTACGGTTCTCCTATGAGGTCTCCGATGGGCATGGGCGGACGTCGACGGCGCAGGTGCGGTTGGATGCCGTCAACCCGGATGTCAATCATGCGCCGTTGCAGGTTTTGGGTCAACCGGAGTACAGCGTCGAACAAGGTGGCGCATATACGACGAATGTTCTGGATTCGTTCACCGACCCGGATGGCGATCCGTTGACCTTGGTCCGTGCCGAGCCGCGCGATGATGCCGATGCGCGTGTCCACGCCCGCGCCGACGGACGGCTGACGTTCAGCCCCGGTTCGTCGCCTTCCGGAAGGGTGGTCGTCGAAATAACCGTTTCCGATGGGAAGGCAACGGGAACGGGATTGGTGTCGTTCTCCATACGCCCGGCCGGTTCCCTGCCCGCGGATCTCGATTCCGCAGCCCATGGCACCGTGCCCGGGGAGACGGTAGACATCGATCTCGCACCGTATATCCATGCCACCGGCGCGCAGCGGCCGGAATTGGTCGATGTCGAACAGCCGGAGAACACGAGCGTATCGTTCAGCGCTTCCGGTACGACGTTGTCGTTCACCGCGGCGATTCCCGGTACCTATCATGTGCCGTACACGGTACGGCAGGGGCGGGCGGCATCGACCGGCATGGTTCGTGTCGACGTGGAGCCCGCCTCGCGTGAGGCGTCGGCGCCCGTCACTTCGGATGACGTGGCCATGTTGGTCGCCGAAGGCACCGCCTTGGTGGAACCGTTGGCCAACGATACGGATCCGACCGGCGGCGTGCTGTCGGTCACCTCCGTTTCCGTACCGGCGAATAGCGGTGTTTCCGCGGTGGTGGTGGATCGAGGGCGCGTCCGGGTGACGGCCAGGCAAGCCCTGTCGGCGCCTGTCGGCATCACCTATACCGCGGCCAACACGAGCGGATCATCAATCGGAAGCATCATCGTGCATCCTGCGCGAGCCGTTTCCGGTTCCTCGCTGATTCGGGCCGACGATTTCACGGTCGGAGTGCGATGCGGTGGCACCCGTACGGTTGCCGTGCTCGATCATGTTCTGTATGACGCGGATGATGGCGCGATGTTGCAAGGCACGCCGAACACCGATGGGGATTTCCGGGGTGAGATATTCGCGTCCGACGATTCGTTGCGTTACCGGGCACCAGAGCGCCCCGGCGAATATTCGGCCGTTTATACGGTGGTGAACGATGCCGGCGAATCGGTTTCCGCAACCGTCACGTTTTCGGTGCATCGCCGTGATGCGGAGGGGAAGAGGCCACCGAACCCACGCACGGTGGAGGCTCGGACCACGCCGGGCGGCAAGGTCCGCATTCCCATTCCGCTCACGGGCATCGATGAGGATGGCGATGACGTGCTGCTGCTCGGATTGGGCAATGAGGTGCCGCAATCGGGCAGGATCACGGAAACCGGGGCGGATTATCTGGTGTATGAGGCGTTCGCCGATGCGAACGGCACCGATTCCTTCACCTATGCGGTGGAGGATTGGTCCGGCCGGCGATCCCAGGCGAAGGTACGGGTCGGTGTGGCTTCCGCGTCTCCGAACGCCGGGGTTACGGCCCGTGATGATGCGATCGCCTTGCGCCCGGGAGCCGATGCGATGGTGCCTGTTCTGGCCAATGATGTCGCCTGCGGCGGCGGTGATCTGACGTTGTCATCCGAACTGGAGATCAGTGGTCTGCCCGGCGCGCGAGTGGTCGATAATCATATCGCTTTCACCGCTCCCACCGAGGAGGGAACCGGGTACGCCGTGTACACCGTGCGCGATGAGGCAGGTATGGAGGGCAAGGCCACGCTGACCGTGCGCGTGGATCGTGACGCGCGGATCCTGGCACCTCGAACCCATGATTATCGCGTGCCCGCGCAAGCCACTGTCGATAGACGTGTCGTGGAGGTGGATCTCAGCGACTGGATATCCAATCCTTCGGGAACACCTGATGAACTTGCCATGAAAGTGGCCTCGCCAGCAAAAGGCATGGCACGGCTTACCGCACCTCGGACCGTTGCCGTGGAACTCGCCGACGAACCGTACGCCGTACCGTACACGGTGACGAACACCACGCATGGCGTATCGTCCACCGCATTCATCCACGTGCCCGCCTATGGTTCCTTCCCGCCGACGGCGCGACCGGACGCTCCCGAACTCAGCGTGGCGGCCGGGCAAAGCATCACCATCACCGTCGCCGATCATGTGCGCGTGGGGGCCGGCAAGAAGGCGTATGCCGATCGCCGCGAATCCGTTGTGGCGACCAAGGGCGCCTCCGCCGTGATTCTCGATGACGGCGAAACGTTACGGTTCACCGCCCCATCCGGGTATGCCGGTTTGGCCTCCATGGCGTTCACCGCCGTGGACGCCAAGCCCAGTAACGGTTCCGGCAACAACTCCGATGGCACCTCCGGCAGCAGCTCCACAGGTGACGCGGCGGTTATCATGCTGACCGTCATGGTGACAGGGCGAAGCCAGTCACCACCGGCATTCCCCTCGACGACCATCGATATGGCGCCCGGCGACCCGACGCGTACCATCGACCTGAACGCTTTGACGACGATTCCCTACGCCACGGAATCGGCTGATGCCCTAACGTATTCGGGCGGATTGGACTCGTCGGATCTGCAGGCCACCGTCTCCAAAAATGGTCGGTTGAAGTTGCAGGTTGCCATGACCGCCAGAACCGGTACGACCGTCAGCGTGCCGTTGCGCATTCATGCCGGCGATACGACGGTGGACGCCGGATTGAACGTGCGCATCGTGACCTCGTCTCGCCCGCTGGCCCGCATTCCGGAACGGAATCTGCGCCTTCATGCGGGCGATTCGCAACACGTCGACATGTTGGCCGACGCCTACAATCCCTTCCCCGATACCCCGCTTACGGTAACCGCCTGTTCCGGTGCTGGAGACGGTGTCACCGTGACCTGCGGCAAGTCGGGAACCATCGAGATCACGGCCGCACGCGGCATCGCCACGGCATCGCAGGATATCACCGTCACAGTCGAGGATGCGACCGGCTCTTCGGAACGCACGGTCAGCGGCATATTGCATGTTCGGATAGCCGATGCGCCCGCCGCACCGGCGCTGCTCCCCACACGGACAGCGGCGGAGAACGGAGCCGTCACCTTGTTCTGGGAGGCGAGCCGAAGCGGCGGCGTGCTCGAATATGAAGCGGAAGTACGCGCCGCTGCCGGAGTCGGCGGTACCGGAAGTCGTTCATGCGGAATCGCCACGACCTGCACGATCGGCGGATTGTCCAACGGCAACCGGTACGAGTTCAGGGTGAGGGCCAGGAACGACGTCGGCTGGTCATCCTATTCCAATACCGTTTTCGGTACACCGGACGCGCCGCCCGGGAAACCAACGCAACTGCACGCCGTCGGCGGACGCAACACGTTGACGGTCAGTTGGCGGGCTCCTTCCGGCAGCGGGAGTGCCTTCAGCGCACCCACTTCGTATCTCGTCTCGCTGACCGGTTCCGACGGCGTCACCTATGAGCAGACGGAAACCACCGGCATGCAGGTCGCGTTCGGCATCACGGATGCCCGACTATCCGCGTCATCATCGTTCGGCGTGGAGGTCAGAGCCGTGAACGGGGCCGGGGTCGGAGAGCGTGAAACGGTGAATGTCGCGCGGGGCGAGGTGTATGGCGAACCGGAACGCCCGGTTCTCGCCCTGCGCCAGGATGCTTCGGAGCCGAATCTCATCAGAGGTTCGATCGTTTCCGGTGATATGCGCGGCAACCGTTGCGCCGCCATATCGATCGACCGTGATACGGGCGCAGGGCCTTCCTGCGCGGAATCCTCGTTCTCGTTCATGATCGATGATGGGGAGTTCTTCTCCACGATCACCGTCACGGCGACCATACGTACGGACCATGGGGAGAGTATCCGCTCGCTTCCCGTTTCGATTACGCCCGTCACCGCCATAGGCCGGGCGGAGTTCCTCGATGTCGACGGTTCGGACGGTGTGTGCACGATGCGCTGGCGAATCAACGGCAAAGCCGATGGCGTGAAAGCGAACCTACATGGGGTGAGCTCGTCGCGAAGAAGCGGCGTATTGGAGTACACGCCAGAGCCTTGGACCCCGTGCGAGACGGGAACCGTCACACCCACGTTGAACGGCGAGTCCGGAGCCACGATGATCAGCCCGACCGATGCCAGCATGAACAGGCCGCCCGCCCACATCACCACGCCCGCGTCCGTCCGGTGGGATGGGCCCGATCATGTGATCGTACGGTCCGGAAACGTCGATACGTATGGCCAGTCCGCCACCGTGCAACTGGTCATCAACGACATCCCGTTCGATTGGATGCCCGCCGCCGCACGCCGCATCGACGTTTCCGCATTACCCGCAGCCGACTCGTACCGGTGGAGCATACGGGTCGTCGCCGGTGACGCGCGGCTCAACGCGAGAGCCGAACCTCCGGGGAACACCGTGGAGGGTACTCGAACCGCCACACCTTCCAGGGTGTCCGCACCGATCGAACCATTCACGCCAACCAAATCAACCACCATCCATAAGTCAGGAGATGCCAATGCCAGCCTTGTTTTCCCTCGATGACGCCACTTGCGTTTCGGATGCCACGCATATTTCCGACGCGACGCATGTTTCCAACATGCCGTCTATCTCCAATGCGACGCAAATTCCCGATATGACGCATGTTTCCGATGCCACACGCGTTTCCAACATGCCGCATGTTTCCGACGCGACGCGCGTATCCGATGCGACGCGCGTATCCGGCATCGCACGTCCGTCCAACGATGATTCCGCGCAGCCGCCATCGTCCGCCGATATCGCCATGTTCCGGCATGGATTCGCCGAGGCTTCGGCATGCGTCTCCTCCGAGATCATCGGCAAACCCGAGGCGGTCCGCCGCCTGCTTGTCGCATTGTTCGCCGGCGGGCATGTGCTGTTGGAGGATGAGCCCGGCACCGGTAAAACCCGGCTGGCCAGGGCCGTGGCGCGGGCCATCGACGCGGATTTCGGCCGCATCCAATTCACGCCGGATCTGCTGCCTTCCGATGTTGTGGGAGCCGTCCTGTTCGACCAGCGGCATGGTGTGTTCTCGCTGCGCAAAGGCCCGGTATTCGCTTCCCTCGTGTTGGGCGACGAAATCAACCGCGCGTCGCCGAAGACGCAGTCGGCCCTGTTGGAGGTGATGGAGGAAGGCCATGTCACCATCGATGGCACCACTCATGATGTGCCCAACCCGTTCATGGTGATCGCCACGCAGAATCCGACCGGCCACCTTGGCACTTACGCACTGCCGGAGGCGCAGATGGACCGGTTCATGATGCGAGTCTCGCTGGGGCATCCGAATAGGGATTCCTCAGTGGAGATTCTTCGTCGCGCCGACCGGCCGGATGCGCCCGAATCATCCGCTCCCGCATCACAGGCCGGAAATCATGGCGATACCGGCGGAAAGCCGCGGAACATCGCGGTGATGACACCGCCGCAGGTTGCCGCGATGCGTTCCGTGGCGAACGGGATTCATGTGGATGACGGGTTGCTCGAATACATCATCCGGCTGGTTGAGGAGACACGGCGTGACGAACAGGTGCGGGCCGGCGCGTCCATGCGTGGCGCGTTGGCGTTGCTGCGTTGCGCGCGCGTCGCCGCGGCCGCCGATGGGCGCGGGTATGCGCTGCCGGATGATGTCATGGAGTTCGCGATCCCCGTGCTTGCGCATCGTCTCGCGCTCACCGATGATGCGACGTTCGTCGGCGTGACGCAGCAGGATGTCGTTCAACGGATCGTCGAGCATGTTCCCGTACCGTTCATTGGCCGTGAGGGGAATCTGCCATGATGCCGCCCGCCATTGTTCATCATGTACGTACCGTATTTCCCGCTTTCCCGTCAACGGCACGGCTCTCAACGGCACGGCTCTTAACGGTTTGGCGGCGATTGCGCTCTTCGCGATTCCGATCATGCGAGCGCGTGGTCGATCACGCAGCCGCCGCCCTGCGGGCCCTGCTCCATTGGTATCCAAAGCGTCTGCATGTCACGTCGCGAGGCTGGGGGCTGCTCGCCTGCGGAGCGGTATCGCTGCCGGTGTTTTTGGCGACCGGCTGGCATGAGTTCCTGCTGTTCGCCGTGGCAAGTCCGGTCATCATGGGCCTGTGTGCGATGTTCGCGTTGCAACGGGTCGGTGTGGATGCCGATCTGGAAATCGACACGTCTCGCGTGACCATGGGTGAGGATGTCGATTTCCGGCTGGTATTGCGTGCACCGACCGGCACGCCCTGGGGTTCTCTTGAGATGACGCTGCCCGTCCGCGGCGCCTTGCAACGGATTCCGCTGCCGGTACCGTTGCCGAAGCGGGGCGACCGAATCGACATCACGTTGCACACGCCACCCCGGTCATGCTTCGTCGTCGGCCCGGCATCGATACGCCACGGCGACCCGTTTGGCTTCCTCTATTATGAGCGCGAGGCTTCGCATAGTGCCATCGTGCATGTCCATCCGCGTATCGTGCGGTTGCCGTTCGCCCCTATCGGCTCGGTGCGCGATCCGGACGGTTGCGTTTCGGGTGCCGTCGTGGATGATGATTTCGATTTCCATGGGTTGCGCCCTTATGTTCCCGGCGATGATTTGCGCGGCGTGCACTGGTTGACTTCCGCAAGAAGCGGGAATCTGATGGTCCGTCGTTACGAGTCGACGGTTCAGGCCGTGCCCATGGTGCATTTCGTACCTTCGATTTCCGATTTCTCGGACTTGGAGGAATTCGAGCTCGCCGTATCCGTATTCGCATCAATCGGCGTGCACTGCGTGCGACGGCATCGCATGGTGTTTGCCGAAGTCCATCCCGAGCTTTGTCCCGACGACCGTTCCAGTATTCGTCCCGATATTCGTCCTGGTATTCGTCCCGACGTTCGTTCCGACGTCATGTCGGCGAGCGCCATTACCCCATTCCTTGACTTGTGCAGTGGTATCACGCCGGTTGACGTCCAAATACCGCAGCACAGGCGGAATGCCGTTCCTCATGGCTTGCCACGGAATATTTCTCTGCATTGCCATGTGGTGGGGTCGCGCCATGATGCCGTGGCGTTGCGCCGCCGATGCGCGGCCTCTTCAGAAGCTTCGGATGCCGTTATGAGCATTATCGTCAGGGTGGAACGGGGCGCTGCGGCTTCGATGGAAACCCATGGCATGGTCATGCTGCTCACCGTCGGCGATCTCGACGGGCTTCGCAGCCTCTGGAAGGCGGTGGCGTGATGCGTATGCGCTGGTTTTCTTTCTCGCGCTGGCGGTCGAGCCGCATTCCCATGGACCGGAGTGTCACGCCCGACCGAACCGTTTCGCCGGACTCCGGTTCGGTAGCTCTCGGTTCGGCAGCTTTCGGTTCGGCAGCCTCCACCGCGTTTCCCCTCACAATCCGGTTGAACGGCCTCACCACAAACGCTTCCGATTCAAACAGTCCTGTTCCAAGCAATCACGTTCCAAGCGGCTCCGATTCGAAAGACCCTGCACATTCCAAGCATCTCGAGCGTCTCAGCCATCTCATCTCCCCGGCTTATGCCCGGCTACTCGCCGATCAGAGTCGCGTGATCGTCGTGACCATGCTGGCCTGCGCCAATCTCATCGGCGTGTACGGCGATGTTCCAGCATGGGCGAAAACCACTGCAGTCGCAGCCCTGTATGGTTGCGCGGCTTCCCTGACCGCCCATATCGTATGGCCGCGCCGCAGAAGAATGGTCGCCTTCCTGCTGACGGCGATCGGTCAGCTTGCTGCCGGTCCCATAATGGTCGCCGGATCGGCAGTCATACCATCCGTCGGAACCGTCATCCAAGGTTGGAACCGTTCCCTCGCCTCGTTCAAGTATTTGATTTCGGCGGCGGTTCCAATCGGCGCGGATTCCACGGCGCTGCTGGCCGTATGGACTCTTGCCTTGTGGTGCGCGTTCCTCACTTCCCAAGCGGTTCTGCCGGCCACGTTACCCGTAGCCGCACATCGTTCACCTAGCGATGAACGAACAGGCACCAAACAATCTCACACCGAGCCAGCCGCCACCAGTCCAACCGAAAAGCCAGCTGCCGCCAGATGGAACGTCACCGCCAGACGGAACGTCACCGCGCAGGGCACGGCCTCCCCGCCCGACTTCCCGCCATCCGCTCCCCTGCTCACCATCCCACCCGTACTCCTCACCTTCGCAGTCTCCGCACTGCTGGGAACCGTGGAAGGTTGGCATAACGCGATCGTCGGAGCCATGGCGTTGACGGTTCTGTTCCCTTGGTTTTCGATTCGTGGCCTTCGATGGAATCCTCGCCGTTGCCTGTCGGCGGTTCTGGTGCTCGCCCTGGCCGTCAACGCGGGATGGTGCGCGTGCACCGTTTCGTCACGGCATCGCTTCGCTTTGCGCGATTATTACGAGCCGCCCATCATGCTGCGCGACCATACCAGCCCGTTGTCCACAATGCGCTCGTATGTCAAGAACCATCGCGACGATACCGTGCTCACGGCCCGGGGGTTGCCCACCGGCACACCGGTGCGTATGGCGGTGATGACCTGTTTCGACGGCAACGTGTGGAATATCGCCGGTTGCACGGATGGCGGCGCACCCGTCACCTATCGCGGTTTGGCCGCCGGCGACGGCAGGCCGCGCGACGGCGAGCGCAGTATCACGTTCACCGTCGATAAGGCGCTTGCCGGTTCCAACTGGCTGCCGATCGCGGGCATTCCGCGTTCCGCAACGGTACATGGCAACATTGCCGGGACCAACACGGCCTCCAACATCGATTCCAATACCAGCACAGGTTCCAACACCAACGCCGATTACGGCGTGTTCTACAATGCCGACACGAATTCGGCGGTGTACCCGGCAGGTATGCCCGACCGGCTGACCTATACCGTCACCGGCCGGCTGACCGCCGCACCTTCCGATACCGTAATCGCCTCGGCGAAAGCCGTCACACCAGCGTCGGCATCGGCGGCGTCTCCGGACGTTCCCGGCAAGGTCGGCACGCTGGCCGCGGCCATCGCGGGCGGTCAGGAAACGGGCGGCGCAACCGCGCAGGCTTTGGCCGCATGGCTGAGTTCCGAAGGCTGGTTCTCGCATGGTTCGCCCGGCGAACATTCTTCCCTCGCCGGTCACGGCAGTCATCGTATTGCGGCGCTATTGTCCGGCGAAGGCATGGTGGGCGATTCGGAACAGTACGCTTCGGCGATGGCGTTGATGGCGCAGGAGCTTGGACTGAACAGCCGTGTGGTGCTCGGGTTCGTTCCCAAAGGCGGCGATGGGACGATATCGGCCGCGCGGTCGGCGCACGTGGACGGCCAACCGGTGACCGAATTCACCGGTAATGATGTCGAAGCTTGGACGGAAATCGAGTTCGAGAAGCTTGGTTGGGTGGCGTTCTTTCCCACACCGCCGGAAACGAAAACCGCCGACGATACGAACATCGGTTCGCCATCCAATGCCGATCGTTCCGCACGGCAGCCTCCGGGACCGCTCACCGAACCGCCGCGGGAGGAACCGCCTCGACCAGGCGGCGCTCCAACGTCCGGTGTTGATGAGCGCAGCGACGAAGACGAACGATCCTGGCGATCGGCTCTGCGAATAGCGGGAATCGTAATGCTCTGGCTCAGCCCGATCTGGCTGCTCATCATCGTTGCCGCAATGCTGTTCCTCCATGCCAGGCTGCGGCTGCGCATGGTCAGGAACCGTGGTACGCCGCGGGATCGTCTGATTGCCGGATGGCGGTCGCTTTCCGATCTCGCACGGTACGGCGGACTGCTTAGTCCGGTCCCGTGCGCCACGAGACGTATGCAAGCGGCGCGACTATGCGATAGGTTCCCCGATCATGCGAACGTCATCCGATCGTTGGCCGAACAGGCCGATCATGCGGCATTCTCCGGCGAACAGGTCAGCATGGAGACGGTGCAACCGTATTGGCGTGACGTCGACCGCGTACGCGCATGTCTGCTGGCATCATTGCCACGCCGTATCCGATGGCTCATACCGTTCATACCGATCGGCGCCCGCCGCCATCGTACCGGCGCATAACGCGCAACAGCCAACCCAATCATCCGAAAACAGCAACACCCAAGCCCCCGCTACCGTTTTCAGACAGAAACAGGGCCAAACTGTCCGAAAACGGTAACAGGACACCCCAAACCCCCGCTACCGGTTTCAGACAGAATCAAGCCAAATCTGTCCGAAAACGGTAACGAGACGCCCAACACCCCCATTACCGTTTTCAGACAGAATCAGGGCAAATTTGTCCGAAAACGGTAGCAGGACACCACCCCCCACTACCGTTTTCAGACAGAATCAGGGCAAAACTGTCCGAAAACGGTAACAGGACACCCCCACTACCGTTTTCAGACAGAAACAGGGCCAAACTGTCCGAAAACGGTAACAGGACACCCAACACCCCATTACCGTTTTCAGACAGAATCAGGGCCAAACTGTCCGAAAACGGTAACGAAACACCCAACACCTCCATTACCGTTTTCAGACAGAAACAGGGCCAAACTGTCCGAAAACGGTAACAAGACACCCCAAACCCCCGCTACCGGTTTCAGACAGAATCAGGGCAAATTTGTCCGAAAACAGCAACGAGACTCCAGCATCCCCACTACCGTTTTCAGACAGAATCAGGGCAAAACTGTCCGAAAACGGTAACGAGACACCCAGCATCCCCCTTACCGGTTTCAGACAAAACCAAGCCAAATTCGTCCGAAAACGGTACCAGGCCCCCCATTACCGGTTTCAGACAGAAACAGGCCAAACTGTCCGAAAACGGTAGCAGGACACCAGCACCCCGCTACCGGTTTCAGACAAAACCAAGCCAAATTTGTCCGAAAACGGTAACAAGACACCAGCACCCCCGTCACCACTTTCAGACAAAACCAGGCAAAACCAAGCAAAACCAAGCCGAACCTGCCCAAGGCCGAAAACAGAAGCGGCCCGAAACCGTCGCCGGTTCCGGGCCGCCCCATGTAAGGCCCCGCGGCCTGCCTAACCTGGCAAACCGCGGAACCACTGCTCGGTATCAGAGCTCCGAGCCACTCACACGTCTCAGACGGTTTCCCCGCCGAAGTCGCCGAGGTCACCCTCGTCGTTCAGGAAATCATCCGGGTTGAAGTCCTCGCCGAGCTTGAGATCGCCGAAGTCGATGTTGGAGAAGTCCACATCGGACATGTCGCTCTCGCCGAAGTCGACGCCTTCACCCATGTCGCCACCCAGACCGAAGTTCGGGTAGATGGTGTCGCGGATGGCCTTGTCGGGCTCCACCACCGCGTTGCGGTAGCGGGCCAGACCGGTGCCGGCCGGGATGAGCTTACCGATGATGACGTTCTCCTTGAGGCCCTTAAGGTCATCGACCTTCTCGTTCAAGGCGGCATCGGTGAGCACGCGGGTGGTCTCCTGGAAGGAGGCTGCGGACAGCCAGGAATCGGTGGCCAGCGAAGCCTTGGTGATGCCCATGAGCTCCGGACGACCGGAAGCCGGCTTCTTGCCAGCCTTCACGGCGGCCTTGTTGACCTCGCGGAAGCGCTGCTGGTCGACGAGCTCGCCGGGCAGCAGATCGGTTTCGCCGGAGTCGACCACGGTGATGCGGCGGCTCATCTGGTGCACGATGACCTCGATGTGCTTGTCGTGGATATCCACACCCTGGGAGCGGTACACGTTGTGCACTTCCTCCACGATGTTCATCTGGGCGGCACGCTTGCCGATGATGCGCAGGATCTTCTTCGGGTCGACGGAGCCTTCGATCAGCTGGGTGCCGGTCTCGACATGCTCGCCGTCCTGCACCAGCGCCTTCACGCGGCGGGACACGGAGTAGACGATCGGCTTGATCGCGCCATCCTCGGTCGGAGCGCCGGAATCGGAGTCCGGGGTGAGGATGATCTGGCGGCCACGGTCGGTGTCCGTGATCTTGATCGTGCCGGCGAACTCGGTGATCGGGGATTCGCCCTTCGGGGTACGAGCCTCGAACAACTCGGTAACACGCGGAAGACCCTGGGTGATATCGGAAGCCGAAGCGACGCCACCGGAGTGGAAGGAACGCAGCGTCAGCTGGGTACCAGGCTCGCCGATGGACTGGGCGGCCACGATACCAACGGTCTCGCCGACGTCGACGAGCTTGTTGGTGGCCATGGACCAGCCGTAGCACTTGGCGCACACGCCACGCTTGGACTCGCAGGACAGCACGGAACGGCACTTGACGTATTCCACGCCGTGCGCGACCAGGTCGTTGAGCACGTCCATGGACAGGGCGTCGTTGCGCTTGTACAGCACGGTCTCGCCGTCGGCCGGGTCGATGACGTCGGCCGCGAGCAGACGGGAGTACGGGCCACCGTCGGCGTTCTTGACGAGCACGAGTTCGCCGTTCGCGTTGCGCTCGGCGACCTGCACGTCGATGCCGGCCTTGGTGCCGCAATCCTCTTCGCGCACGATGACATCCTGGGAGACGTCCACCAGACGACGGGTGAGGTAACCGGATTCTGCGGTACGCAGTGCGGTATCGGCCAGACCCTTACGTGCACCGTGCTGGGAGATGAAGTACTCCAGCACGGACAGGCCGTCGCGGTAGTTGGACTTCACAGGACGGGGGATGATCTCGCCCTTCGGGTTCGCCACGAGGCCTCGCATACCTGCGATCTGGTTGATCTGCATCATGTTTCCTCGTGCACCGGACTGCACGATGATGGCGAGGTTGTTCTTGGCGTCGAAGTGCTTCTCGACGGCCTTCGAAACTTCGGCGGTGCACTCGGTCCAGAGCTTGATGAGCTCGTTGCGGCGCTCCTCCTCGGTCATCAGACCCATTTCGAAGTTCTCGTTGACCTGTGCGGCCTCGTCCTCGTACTTGGCGATGTACTCCTCGCGCTCCGGCGGTTCGATAACGTCGGAGAAGGCGAAGGAGACGCCGGACCACGGTGCGCGGGTGAAGCCCATGTCCTTCAGGGCATCCAGGGATGCCGCGACCTGGGCGGTGGTGTAGCGCGTCGCGATGTCGTCGACGATCTTGGACAGCTGCTTCTTGCCGACCGGCACGTTCACGAACGGGTAGTCGACCGGCAGGGTCTCGTTGAACAGCACGCGGCCATAGGAGGTGGCGAACAGCGTGGTGCCGTCGTGGAAGCGCTCTTCCTTGACGGTTTCGAGATCGTCATGGCCGTCCTTGTCGACGACCTTGATCTCGCGCGGCTCCCAGCCTTCCGGCAGCACGAAGTCGGCGGGCATACGGATCAGCACTTCGGCCTGCATGTCGATCTCGTGCAGGTCGAGCGCCATTTCGGCTTCGGCCAGCGAGGAGAACACGCGGCCCTGACCCTTGGCGCCGTCCATCACGGTGGACAGGTAGTACAGACCGAGGATCATATCCTGGGACGGCATGGTCACGGTGTGGCCGTCGGCCGGCTTCAGGATGTTGTCGGATGCCATCATCAGCGAACGGGCTTCGGCCTGGGCTTCGGCGCTCAGCGGCAGGTGGACTGCCATCTGATCACCATCGAAGTCGGCGTTGAAGGCGGCGCAGGCCAGCGGCGGCAGGTGGATGGCCTTGCCTTCGACCAGGATCGGTTCGAAGGCCTGGATGCCCAGACGGTGCAGCGTAGGTGCACGGTTCAGGAGCACGGGATGCTCGGAGATGACTTCCTCGAGCACGCCCCACACCGCGGAATCGCCGCGGTCCACGAGACGCTTGGCGCTCTTCATGTTCTGGGCGAAGCCCTGATCCACGAGACGCTTGATGACGAACGGCTTGAACAGCTCCAGAGCCATCGGCTTCGGCAGACCGCACTGGTGCATGCGCAGTTCCGGACCGACGACGATCACGGAACGGCCGGAGTAATCCACACGCTTACCCAGCAGGTTCTGACGGAAGCGGCCCTGCTTACCCTTGAGCATGTCGCTCAGGGACTTCAGCGGGCGGTTGGAGGCGCCGGTGACCGGACGGCCGCGACGGCCGTTGTCGAACAGGGAGTCGACGGCTTCCTGCAGCATGCGCTTCTCGTTGTTGAGCATGATCTCCGGGGCGCCGAGCTCGATGAGTCGCTTCAGACGGTTGTTACGGTTGATCACGCGGCGGTACAGATCGTTCAGATCGGAGGTGGCGAAACGGCCGCCGTCGAGCTGGACCATCGGGCGCAGATCCGGCGGGATGACCGGGATCACGTCGAGCACCATGGCCTCCGGCTTGTTGCCGGTGGTCAGGAAGGCGTTGACGACCTTGAGACGCTTGAGCGCCTTGGTCTTCTTCTGCTCGGAGGCGTCCTTGATCTCCTCCTTGAGCTGCGCGGCGATCGCTTCGAGGTCGAGGGACTGCAGACGCTTCTTCACGGCTTCCGCACCCATGGAACCTTCGAAGTAATCCTCGTAACGGTCCTGCATTTCGCGCCACAGGTCCACGTCATCGATGATGTCGCCGGGCTTGAGCTTCTTGAACTTGTCGAACACGGCGTTCAGACGGGCGATCTGCTCGTCGTAACGCTGGCGGATGGCCGCCATTTCGCGTTCGGCGGAGTTGCGCAGCTTGGTCCTTGCCGGGCCCTTGGCTTCGCCGATGGCTTCGAGTTCGGCCAGATCGGATTCGACCTTCTTGGCACGCTCCTCGATCTCGTTGTTGCGACGCTTTTCGAGGTTCGCGACCTCATGGTCGAACTCGTCCTGCAGGTCGGGCAGGTCCTGGTGACGCTGCTCCTCGTTGACGGCGGTGACCATGTAGGAGGCGAAGTAGATGACCTTCTCCAGGTCCTTCGGGGTCACGTTGAGCATGTAGCCCAAACGGGACGGCACACCCTTGAAGAACCAGATGTGGGTCACCGGAGCGGCGAGCTCGATGTGGCCCATGCGCTCACGGCGCACACGGCTCTTGGTGACTTCGACGCCGCATCGTTCGCACACGATGCCCTTGAAGCGCACGCGCTTGTACTTGCCGCAGGCGCACTCCCAGTCGCGGGTCGGACCGAAGATCTGTTCGCCGAACAGACCGTCCTTCTCGGGCTTGAGGGTACGGTAATTGATGGTTTCAGGCTTCTTGACCTCGCCGTGGCTCCAGCCGCGAATATCGTCCGCGGTGGCCAGGCCGATCTTCAGCTTGTCAAATGCGTTGACATCCAGCACTGTGTTTCCTTATCTTCCGTTCGCTATCACTGATATTCGGGCTCGGCGGCTGCCTGGTCTTCCTTGGCTGCCGCGTCGGGGCGGGCGCCGATGTTGAAACCGAGATCGTCGGATGCACCGGCCGGGTCGTCGTCCTCATCCTTCATGTCGATGGCAACGCCGTCGGCGTTGAGCACTTCGACGTTCAGGGACAGGGACTGCATTTCCTTCAGGAGCACCTTGAAGGATTCGGGGATGCCCGCGGGCGGCAGGTTCTCGCCCTTGACGATGGCGCCGTAGACGCGCACGCGGCCGTCGACGTCATCGGACTTGGTGGTCATCATCTCGTGCAGCGTGTAGGCGGCACCGTAGGCCTCGAGGGCCCACACTTCCATTTCGCCGAAGCGCTGGCCGCCGAACTGGGCCTTACCGCCCAGAGGCTGCTGCGTGATCATGGAGTACGGGCCGGTGGAGCGTGCATGGATCTTGTCGTCGACAAGGTGGTGCAGCTTCAGCATGTACATGTAGCCCACGGAGATCGGACGGGAGAACGGTTCGCCGGTGCGGCCGTCGTACAGGGTCGCCTTGCCGTCGGGGCCGACGAGACGATCGCCGTCGCGGTTCGGCAGGGTGGTGGACAGCAGGCCCTTGAGCACGTCCGGCTTGACGCCGTCGAACACCGGGGTCGCGACCGGGGTGCCCGGTTCGGCCTTTTCGGCGCCCTGCGGGATGAGCTTCTTCCACTCGGCTTCCATGTTCGGATCCAGGGAGATGTCCCAACCGCAGTGGGCGATCCAGCCGAGGTGCAGTTCCAGCACCTGACCGAGGTTCATTCGGGAAGGCACGCCCAGCGGGTTCAGCATGATGTCGACCGGGGTACCGTCGGCCAGGAACGGCATATCCTCTTCCGGCAGGATGCGGGAGATGCAGCCCTTGTTGCCGTGGCGGCCGGAGAGCTTATCGCCGACCGTGATCTTACGGTGCTGGGCGATGTAGACGCGGATCATCTGGTTCACGCCATTGGGCAGCTCGTCGCCGTCCTCCTCGGCATCCTCACGGGTGATTTCCTTGATGCCGATGACGGTACCGGTCTCGCCGTGGGGCACGCGCAGCGAGGTGTCGCGCACCTCGCGGCTCTTCTCGCCGAAGATGGCGCGCAGCAGGCGCTCTTCCGGGGTGAGCTCGGTTTCGCCCTTCGGGGTGACCTTGCCGACCAGGATGTCGCCGGCTTCGACCTCGGCGCCGATGCGGATGATGCCGCGCTCGTCGAGGTTGGCCACCGCGTCCTCGCCGACGTTCGGCAGGTCGCGGGTGATCTCTTCGGCGCCCAGCTTGGTTTCGCGGGCGTCGATCTCGTACTCCTCGATGTGGATGGAGCTCAGGGTGTCGTCCTGCACGAGGCGCTGCGACAGGATCACGGCGTCCTCGTAGTTGTAGCCGTTCCACGGCATGAAGGCGATGAGCAGGTTCTTACCCAGTGCCAGTTCGCCGTTCTGGATGGCGGGGCCGTCGGCCAGCACGGAGCCGGCTTCGACTCGCTCACCGTCGTGGATCAGCGGACGCTGGTTGTAGCAGGTGGTCTGGTTGGAACGCTGGAACTTGGCCAGCTTGTAGGAGCTGGTGGTGCCATCGTCGTTCATCACGCGGATCATGTCGGCGGACACGTAGCTGACCACGCCGTCCTTGTCGGCCTTGATCACGTCGCCGGAATCGTTGGCGGCGCGCCATTCGGAACCGGTACCCACCAGCGGGCGCTCGGATTCGATCAGCGGCACGGCCTGACGCTGCATGTTGGTACCCATCAGCGCTCGGTGGCCCTCATCGTGCTCCAGGAACGGGATCAGGGAGGCGCCCAGCGAGGTCATCTGACGCGGGGAGACATCCATGTAGTCGACCTGGCTGACGGGCACATCGACCGCTTCTTCCTCGCCGACTCGGGCAAGGGCGTCGCTGTGGACGAAGTTGTTGTTCTCGTCGAGCTCCTGGTTGGCCTGGGCGATCACGTGGTCGAGATCGCGGTCGGCGGTCATGTATTCGACCTCGTCGGTCACATGGCCGTTGACGACCTTGCGGTACGGGGTCTCGATGAAGCCGAACGGGTTGACGCGGCCGAAGGTCGCGAGGGAGCCGATAAGACCGATGTTCGGGCCTTCAGGGGATTCGATCGGGCACATACGTCCGAAGTGGGACGGGTGCACGTCTCGCACTTCCATGGAGGCGCGGTCGCGGGACAGGCCGCCGGGGCCCAGTGCGGACAGACGACGCTTGTTGGTCACACCGGACAGCGGGTTGTTCTGGTCCATGAACTGGGACAGCTGGGAGGTGCCGAAGAACTCCTTGATGGTGGCGTTCACCGGACGGATGTTGATCAGGGACTGCGGGGTGATGGCCTCGGCGTCCTGGGTGGTCATGCGTTCGCGCACGACGCGCTCCATACGGGACAGACCGGTGCGCAGCTGGTTCTGGATCAGCTCGCCGACCTGGCGGATACGACGGTTGCCGAAGTGGTCGATATCGTCCACGTCGACGCGCAGTTCGACGTCTTCGCCGTTGCGCTTGCCCGGGAAGGTCGCCTTGCCGTCATGCAGGGTGACGAGGTACTTGATCGTGGCGATGATGTCCTCGCGCGACAGGGAACGATCGTTCATGTCGGTTTCGAGGCCGAGCTTGCGGTTGATCTTGTAACGACCAACGCGGGCCAGATCGTAACGCTTGGTGTTGAAGTAGAAGGAGTCGAGCAGGTTCTTGCCGGCTTCCGGGGTGGCGGTGTCGGCCGGGCGAATCTTGCTGTACATGTCCTTCAGGGCTTCGTCCTGGGACTGCAGCTTGGTGGATTCGAGGGCGTCGATCACCAGCGGGTAATCCTGGAAGGCTTCGCGGATCTCCTGCTTGGTCATGCCGATGGCCATGAGGAAGACGATGGCGGACTGCTTGCGCTTGCGGTCCACGCGCACCTGCGGCTGGTCCTTCTTGTCGATCTCGAACTCGAGCCATGCGCCACGGCTCGGGATGATCTTCGCGCCGAAGACTTCCTTATCGGAGTTGCGGTCCTGCTGACGGTCGAAGTAGACGCCCGGGGAACGCACCAGCTGGGACACGATCACACGCTCGGTGCCGCCGATGATGAAGGTGCCGTGCGGGGTCTGCAGCGGGAAATCGCCCATGAACACGGTCTGGGACTTGATTTCGCCCGTTTCGCCGTTCTCGAATTCCGCGTTGACGTACAGCGGTGCGGAGTAGGTGTAATCCTTCTCCTTGCACTCCTGCACGGTGTGACGCGGCTCCTCGAAGTACGGGTCGGAGAAGGTCAGGCTCATGGTCTGGGCGAAGTTCTCGATCGGGGAGATTTCGCTGAAGACCTCGTCGAGGCCGGAGATGTGCGGCGTGGTGATGGTGCCGTTCTTCTCGTCCTCTTCCACGCGCTTCTTCCAGCGGTCGGAGCCGACGAGCCAATCGAAGCTGTCGGTCTGCACGCCCAGCAGGTAGGGCACATCGATCGGTTCCTTGATGGAACCGAAGTTCACGCGATCCGACGCCTTGTGCAGGTCGATGTCATGCTGGTCGGCGCGCGCAATATTGGTATTGGTGTTCGTCTTAGCTGTATTCGTAGCCAATGGACGTTCCTTATCGCTCGCTCATTCGTATCGATACTAAAATTCCCGGGGGAACGCCGGCATGGCCACCATATGCCTATGCGGGCGTCTCATCGTTGTGGCGGTATGCCCGCAATATGACATACCTTACGCAAAATTAAAATATTAGTCCACGGTACGGACGTGGAAACGCATGGGCGGCGCCGATGTGATTGACTCGTCAGTTCACCACAACGGTGACCGGGTCGCTGGTGACATCCTTATCGCCCTTCAGGGAAAGCTGGCCGACGTACGTGCCCGCATCGATTTTGGGCAGTGTATCGTCCTGGGCGCATTCCTGACCGCTGCGGTTGGCGTTCCACGTCACCGTGCGGATCTTCCTGTCGCCTTTCGCCATCAGCAGCAGATCGCTGTCGGCCGGGCAGGAGTCGGACCGCCAGATCGTGTCGTCGCCCGACGTGATGGTGAGCACCAGCGAAGAGTCGGACACGTCGATCAGGCAGGATTTGTCGCCGTCATGCGTGACCGTCTCCGTCCATTCGAGGGAACCGCCCACGGGGATCGAAACCGCTTTCGAAGACAGTTGCAGGTGTACGCTCGACGCATCGCAGTTCCGGATGCCCGTAGTGCGATGCGGCTGCGGTACGACCTTACGGCTGACATCCACCCGGCTCGCCGCACGGTTTTCCATGCTTTGGCTCACCGCGCTGACGCCGCGTCCGATGCTGTACACGCAGAACACGACCAGAACGATCGCCAACGCCAAGGCGACGCCTACGACGATGCGCCTGCGGCGGTACATCGCCCGCTGCTGCTTGCTGAGTTTGCGCTTGCGCTTCTTCCCCTGTGCCATAACGTTCCCCAGTCTACCTATTCGGGTAGGCGCAACGAGCCGTCCGGCAACATCTCGACAAGACCGTCATCATCCAACGACGCCACGCACGCGTCGAGCTGCACCCGATCGTCCCACAACCGTTCGATTCGCGCGCGATCCAACGTGCCGCCCGCAGGAAGCCCGCGCAACGCTTCCAATACGAGCCCGCGCACCTGGCGATCCGTACCCTGGAAGCGTTGACGCGGCCTGGTACGCCGCTCCCCCAATCCGGGCCTGCCATTGCGCAGGAACGCGCACTGCGCCGAAATCGGGCAGACGTCGCATAACGGCGCCTTCGCGGTGCACACCGTCGCGCCAAGCTCCATCACCGCCTGATTCCACACCACGGAGGCCTTGTCGGATTCCGGCAGCAAGCGACGCGCCATCTCACGCTCCAACTGGCTCGCCGAACCGCCCAACGACTCCTCGCCACGGAACGCCCGCGCAAGCACACGGCGGATATTCGTATCGATTACGGCGATACGCTCGCCGAACGCGAAACTCATCACCGCGCTCGCAGTGTAATCGCCCACGCCGGGAAGCTCCAGCAGCTCCTCATAGGTGCGTGGAAGCTCGTTATCGTACCGTTCGGCCACGGTGTACGCGCATTCGCGCAACCGCAACGCGCGACGCGGGTAGCCGAGCCTGCCCCAAGCGGTGATGACGTCGGCTTTCGGAGCGTCGGCGAGCGCACGCGCATCCGGCCAACGTTCCATCCACGCCGTCCAATACGGCACGACGCGGCTCATCTGGGTCTGCTGGCTCATCACTTCGGAAACGAGCACGCCCCAGGCGGTGGCTCGTCCGAAGCGCCAAGGCAGGTCGCGGGCGCTGGCCTCCCACCATGCGGCGAGACGCAATGCGATATCGGTGTCGGTGTCGTTCATCATTCATATTCTTAGCATCTATGACTAACGATGCAGCAAATCCCGAAGACCAAGTCGAGAAGATGTTCGAATACGGTTACCGCAAGTCCAATTACGGACCCGACGAGCTGGTGACCGACGCGCACGGCAACCCGATTTCCGTGGTGGACGCCATGCTGAGCGCGAAGGATGCGGCCAAGGCGGAGACCTCCACGCCGCACCTGTGCTACTACTCTCCGCGCATTCCCGGCAACACGGGCTCCGCGATCCGCCTGTGCGCCGTAACCGGCACGATCCTGCACCTGGTGGAACCGTTGGGCTTCAATCTGCGCGACACCAAGCTGCGCCGCGCGGGGCTTGACTACCACGACATGGCTCATGTGGTGCTGCACCCGAATTTCGAGGATCTGGTGGAATCGATGCCCGATTCGCGCATCATCGCCTTCACCGCGCACGCCACCAAGTTGTACACCGACATCGAGTACAAGCCGACCGACATTCTGCTGTTCGGCCCGGAACCGGGCAATATTCCCGATCCGATGGACATTATGGCCGGCCCGCATGTGGCTGAGCAGGTGCGTCTGCCGATGCGCCCGAGCCTGCGCAGTCTGAATCTCACCAACTGCGCCTCCATCGCCATCTACGAAGCCTGGCGCCAAATGGGATTCAAGGGCGGAGCGTGAGGAGGAAGCCCTGTGGGCTTCCGAGTAGCTCCGCCGAGTGAAGGCCGACAGGCCTGAACGAGGAAACGTGGCAGTCCGGCCGCAGGCCGGCCCCTAATCCTCACTCCCCGGGGCGTGATGAGGAAGCGCAGTGCGCTTCCGAGTAGCCCCGCCGAGCGAAGGCCGACAGGCCTGAACGAGGAAACAACACAGCCGAGCCGCAAGGCTCGTCCCCAATTGCGACCGGAGCGTGACGTAGAAGCCCAGTGGGCTTCTGCATAGCTCCGCCGAGTGAGACACGATAGGGTCGAGCGAGGAAACATGACGGTCCGTCCGCAAGGCCGGACCGTCATGCTCACCGTTTCTCTTCTTCATATGGCAAATTTATGCTATCCGTTGACTTCTTCATCGACGGAACCAACGAAACCTTGGTACAGCAATCAACGGCGCTTGTACACCTTGCTCCTGTGCGCGACATCAATCACAAGAATCAGTAGAACCTCATCTTCTATATCGCACACGATCCGATAGTCCCCGACACGGTAACGCCACAGCCCTGCCAGATTACCGACAAGGGCTTTGCCGGTGCTTCTCGGATCCTCCAACTGTGAAATTTCCCTAAGCTTTGCGATGATTCTCTTGGCGACATTGCGATCCAGTTTCTTCATCGAACGCTGGACGCCCTTGTCGATCTCAATCTTCCAGGCCAAGGCTTTCCTCCAGCTCGTCGAGCGTCACAGTCTCGAGCCTGCCGGCACGCCAATCCTCAACCTTTTTCATAATGCCGTATTCATACTCAAGCCTATCGATCGACTCGGTAAGGGCTTCGTTCATATAAAACGTCTTCGTACGGCCAGTTGCTTTCGCCAAACGATCGTAACGAGCCGCCAATTCGACAGGCATCCTTAATGCTGCAGTAGCCGTGGCCATAACGCACCTCCCAAAATGTTTACGTGTTATACATGTTAGCATTTTGCGATTCTCGCAGGGAATATCCCGTTGTCTAAATGAAAGTGCAACACCCGTTAGATTGGTAATTGTCCAGAAAACCAGTCCGAAGGGATGTTGCACCTATGGGAGAAGTATATTCGCACCTGTCGGAAGAGGAACGCCAGATCATCCAGATCGAGATCGGCAACGGCACCAGCATCCGCAGGATCGGTCTGATGCTCGGCCGCAACGCCTCGACGGTCAGCCGGGAGGTCAGGCGCAACACGTGGTTCCCGTCCAACGAGAACGGAGTCCTACCGGCCGTACCGGCCGAAACAGCTGAAGACCGGCCCGTGGACGGGCAGATACTACATAGCGGGCCCGGCGCAGCGCAAGGCCGACCGCAGGCGCGCCAGGCCACGCAAGCCGTACCGCCTGTCGTACGACCGCCTGTGGGCGCGGGTGGCCGAATGGCTGGGCCGGGGCTGGTCCCCGCTGCTCATCAGCGGGAGGCTGCGCGTCCTGTGGCCGGACGACCCGCGCATGCGCGTGTGCCCGGAGACCATCTACCGGTGGATCTACTCCAGCAAACCGCTTCGGGAACGCTGGGCGCGGTGCCTTCCACGCGGCCACAGGAGGCGGCGCAGGCGTGGCGGCAGGAGAACGTCGCGTTTCCCGATTCCCGGCCGGGTGCCCATATCCGAACGGCCGGAGTCGGCCGCCGACCGCGGCGAATTCGGCCATTGGGAGGCCGACAGCGTGATCGGCGTGGGATGCAACCTGCACACCGAGGTCGAGAGGAAGACCAGGTTCCTCATGGCGCTGATCGTGCCCGACAAGACGGCCGGGGAGAGCGCCGGGGCGCAGATGGCGATGTTCGGTCCGCTGCCGGCCGGCGCGCGCGTCAGCGTCACGCACGACAACGGCACCGAGTTCGTCCGGCACGCGCGTCTGCGCGACGAGCTGGGCATGGCCACCTATTTCGCCGACCCGTACTCCAGCTGGCAGCGGGGAAGCAACGAGAACCGCAACGGCATGATCCGGCGGTATCTTCCCAAACGGTGCGAGATCCGGATGGACATGGCGAAGGAGGTCAGGGAGATCGTCGACGAGATCAACAATCGTCCCATGCGCGTGCTGGACTACCGCACGCCCGCCGAGGCGTTCGCCGACGAACTGCTAGAATTGCAGGACCAACATGGGCGTTGCACTTCTAAATAGACACCGGGTATTTATCTATACCGAATCCACAGAACCTCCTATCTTCTTTCCGGAAAGCACCGCGAGAAAAACCAGAGGGAAACAAGACGCAGGTCTTCTAATGAAACAATGGCAAATGTTGCATACCAGCGTTTTCAATGCTTTGAACATTCATCATGTAATGCGCCAGCCAGGCATTAGACAGGCAAATCATGCAGCATCCCACAGTCCGAACTCAACAGCAAAACAGAAAAATCACTCGTCTGTTTCCGGTTTGCCGGGTTGGATGGCCGTGGCTCGCGCGATCCGATGGAGCTCTCCCTCCCAGCGTTCCGCGGCCCTGGGGCGCCGGCCGGGCCGGGCCGCGTCCAGGCACAGCATGACGGCCAGCCCGCCCGTCAGGGGCGCGAGCAGCGCGACCGTCAGGCACGAGCCGTT
>NZ_JAHBBE010000069.1 GCF_019331805.1 Bifidobacterium pongonis | reverse complement strand
CCCGGAACCATCCGCCCTTCAGGAGGGGAACCGCGCCGCGCCGAGCAGCAAGAGAAAAACCTACACCAAAACCCGAACCCACGCAAACCCGGACCACGCAAACCACCCGCGAACCATTGGAAACACTGGGGTTCGTCGGCGTGTCGGAAACGGGACGAAACAAGGGAAAACCAGGCGGAAACACACGAACAAGCGCGCGAAATGGGGTGAAAAACAAGCGGACACGGCGTGTCGCGCGGCGGTAAACGCCGCTGAACGCTCTTCGGAAG
Source organism: Bifidobacterium pongonis (assembly GCF_019331805.1). Taxonomy (GTDB): domain Bacteria; phylum Actinomycetota; class Actinomycetes; order Actinomycetales; family Bifidobacteriaceae; genus Bifidobacterium; species Bifidobacterium pongonis. The sequence goes on along the minus strand of NZ_JAHBBE010000069.1, from coordinate 3,222 downwards.
TTCCCCAAAACGGCATACGCGGGAATTCGCTCCGCCGAATCAGTGAACCCGCATTCCTAAAACGGCGAGCAAGGTGAGTGATCACCCTTGCAACGGCACAACACTGCAGACAGCACACAACAGGCAACACAGGCAACACAAAGCGACGGAAAGCGACGGAAACGAAAAACGAAAGGCCGCTCCCCTATCGAGGAGCGGCCTTCGCCATAATGCCTGACCGACCGGCGGTCAGCGCATATCAATCATCAGTTGTGGAAACCGGAGTAGTTCGGAGCCTCCGTGGTCATCATGATGTCGTGCGGGTGGGATTCGCGCAGACCGGCATCGGTGATGCGGATGAACTTGCCGCGTTCCGGCATTTCGGCGATATTGTGCGCGCCGATGTAGAACATCGACTGGTGCAGACCGCCGATCATCTGGTACAGCACGGCGTTCAGCGGTCCGCGGTACGGCACTTCGCCTTCGACGCCTTCCGGAACGACCTTGTCGTTGGAAGTGACATCGGCCTGGAAGTAACGATCCTTGGAGTAGGACTTCTTGCCGCGCGGAGCCATGGCGCCCAGGGAACCCATGCCACGGTACAGCTTGTACTGCTTGCCGTGCAGGAGCACCTTCTCGCCCGGAGCTTCCTCGCAGCCTGCGAGGGTGCCGCCCAGCATGACGGAGGATGCACCGGCGACCAGAGCCTTGGCGATATCGCCGGAGTAGTGGATGCCACCATCGGCGATGCAGGGCACGCCAGCGGCGCGGCAGGCCTGAGCTGCCTCGTACACGGCGGTGAGCTGCGGGACGCCGACACCGGCGACGACGCGGGTGGTGCAGATGGAGCCGGGTCCGATACCGACCTTGACGGCGTCGGCGCCAGCGTCGATCATGGCCTGGGCGCCGGAACGGGTGCCGACGTTGCCGCCGATGATCTGCACGTTATCGAACGCGGAATCATGCTTGAGGCGGGAAATCATGTCGAGTGCGAGGCGAGCCTCACCATTGGCGGTGTCGACGACCAGAGCATCGACGCCGGCCTCCATCAGGGCGGAAGCACGGTTGTAGGCGTCACCCAGGAATCCGACGCCGGCGGCGACGCGCAGACGACCCTGCTCATCCTTGGTGGCATCCGGGTACTGCTCGGTCTTGACGAAGTCCTTCACGGTGATCAGGCCGGTCAGATGGCCTTCGGCGTCGACCAGCGGCAGCTTCTCGACCTTGTGCTGGGCGAGCAGACGGTGGGCGTCGTCCTTGGAGATGTTGGTCGGACCGGTGATGAGGTTCTCACGGGTCATCACGTCCTTGACCTTGAGGGTGTCGTAATCCTCGGAGGGGATGAAACGCATATCACGGTTGGTGATGATGCCGACGAGCTTGTTGTCCTTGTCGACAACGGGGAGGCCGGAGATGCGGAACTTACCGCACAGCTTGTCGAGATCGGCCAGGGTGACTTCCGGGCTCACGGTCAGCGGGTTGGTGATCATGCCGGATTCGGAACGCTTGACCACGTCGACCTGGGCGGCCTGGTCGTCGATGGAAAGATTGCGGTGCAGAACGCCGATGCCGCCGTTACGAGCCATGGCGATGGCCATTTCGGCTTCGGTGACGGTATCCATTGCGGCGGAAAGCACGGGGGCCTTCATCGTGATCTTGCGGGTCAGATGAGTGGTGGTATCTACTTCGGAGGGGATGACATCCGTCGCATTGGGGAGCAACAGCACATCGTCATAGGCGAGGCCGAGGCTGGCGAAGATGGGCGGAAGCGGTGCATACGCAGACTGAGGCTCTGCGAAGATATCAGAATTTGTAGCCATGTCCCCACTATATGAACGACGCCTGACTTATTGGGGGCATTGTGGGGCGTTAATGGACACCGTTACTGTTGACGTGCCGATTGTGCGTCCTCGGCGCGTAATTCAACCAATCGATGACGAAGATACGGGTACATGGTGATGACAGTGAGAATCACCGCGGCAACGGCCATGCCCACCAGTACCAGCCATGCGGGCACGAACAGGATCATCAGCGATCCGAACGAGATCAACGCGGCCCACGCCCACAGAATCAGTACCGCGCCCTGGACGGAATGGCCGATGCGCAGCATGCGATGATGCAGATGCATACGGTCGGGGTGCATCGGGGACTGGCCTTTGCTCAAACGGCGCACGATGGCCAGGCACATGTCGAGCACTGGCAGGAACAGCACCAATACCGGCAGCAGGATCGGCATGAACACCGGCAGGTAGACGCTGGTGTGCACCGACGCCGGATCGATATGGCCGGTGAGCACGATGGACGCGCAGGTGATGAGATAGCCGAGCAGCATGGATCCGGAATCGCCCATGAACAGTTTCGCCGGATGCCAGTTGTGCATGATGAAACCCACGCAGATGCCGACCAGCGCGACGTCGATCAGGGTGGCCATCGAAGCGTACGAGGGCGAAGTGCGTGCCAGCACGTATGAGTAGATAGCGAAGGCGATGCCGCCGATCGCGACGATGCCCGAAGATAGGCCGTCAAGGCCGTCGACGAAGTTGACGGCGTTGATCGAGGCGACGATCAGGAACGCCGTGATGGCCATGGATAGGCTTGGCGATGCGGTGACCAGCGAGCCCAGCGGCAGTGAGATGATCTGCAGACCACCCCATGCCACGAATACGGAAATCAGCAGCTGACCGGCCATTTTCAGCATCCAGTCGAGATCCCACAGATCGTCGGCCATGCCGAGCAGACAGATCAGGACCGCGCCGATCATCACCACCCATGCCTGATGGTTCTCGTGGAACAAGCCTTCGATGAAGGGGATCCTGCTCGCGAACAGCATGGCGATGACGAATCCGAGCATCATGGCCAGGCCGCCCATACGCGGCGTCGGAATGGTGTGCACGTCTCGGGAGCGCACTTCGCCCACGGCACCGATCCTGATGGCCAGATGGCGGATCAGGGGCGTCAGCAGGTAGGTGGCGCCACCCGCGACCGCCGCGATGAACAGGTATATCCTCATGCGCCCAATCCCCCGCCGTTGATGTGAAGAGCCTGACGGACCGTGCTTTGACTGATGACGCCTTCACGCAGAATGGTGATGCCGTCGCGTGCGTGCGGATCGGCTTCGACCACGGTGCTGGCGACATGGCCCGGAGTGGCGCCGCCGTCAAGATACAGGTCGATATCGTCGCCCAATGCGGCCACGGCCTCTTCGACGGTTTGCGCGCTTTCGCCGCCGGAACGGTTCGCGCT
>NZ_JAHBBE010000068.1 GCF_019331805.1 Bifidobacterium pongonis | reverse complement strand
CCTGATTCGGGCTGGCTTGGGCGCGATTCGGGTTGGATTGGGCTGGTCTGATTCCGGCCGAGTCCAACCCGCGCTTTTTCCAAACAACCCTCATTACCGAAATCAGACAAAATAACCCCATTTTTGTCCGATTCCGGTACGAGGCCGGCCACCCAAGACCTACCCAAAACCGCCCAAAGTCATCCCTCCCCTACCGAAATCAGACAAAATCAGCCCATTCCTGTCCGATTCCGGTACGAGACCCCCAGAACCTACTCAAGACCACCCGAAACCACCCCTCCCCCATACCGAAATCAGACAAAATCAGCCCATTTTTGTCCGATTCCGGTACGAGGCCGGCCACCCCCCTCAGGGGACTGAAGCGAATCCAGCCTGCGCAACTTGCTACTTGGCTTATATATGGCAGATTTCAGAGTTTGAATTTTGCTAGGTGGCTTATATATGGCACCGAAAGCGCGCTATCGCAAGTACAAGCCGCGAAATTCCAACGGCCATACTCGGCATATCACGCTTTACGTGCCATATATAAGCCACCTAGTATCTCGCAGACCCCCAAATCTGCCACAAATAAGCGAGATAGTCCCTCAAGACGGCCCGGATCAGCCGAGAACCACCCACCTCAATCCACCCATTACCAAAATCAGACAAAATTAAGCCATTTCTGTCCGATTCCGGTCAAGACACCACTGGCTTCCCTAGCCCCTCCCCATCTCCTGCCCTCTCATCACCGGAATCGGACAAGATAGGGGGATTTTGTCTGAAAACGATATGGGGCGGCTCTGTGGCATAACCGAAATCAGACAAAATTAGGCCATTTTTGTCTGAAAACGGTACGAATCACCAGAACCAGTCCAAAGCCACTCGCCTCAATCCACCCATTACCAAAATCAGACAAAATCAGGCCATTTTTGTCTGATTTCGGTAAAAGGAGGAAACGGAACAAAGCGGGCCGGCTTGTCTAAGCCGCCCCGGCCGGTCTACGCCGGCCCGCCTGAGCCGGTCTACGCCGCCTCGGCCGATCTAAGCCGCCTCGGCCCGCCTACGCTTGCGCTCGCCCAACAGGCAATACCCGCCGAACACCAGCAGCCACACCACGCCGGCAATCGCCGATCCGCGCGTATCCGCCGATAGGAACAGCGTGATGTACACGAACACGAAGAACGCGATCGCGATCCAATCCGTCACCTTCCAGGCCGGCATCAGGAAGCCGTCCGCAATGAAATCGCCGCTCTTGCGATACCCGCGATGCGCGAGCATGGTGAGCACGTAAATGAAGATCACGACGGCGCTGGCGGCGGACGAGAACAGTACGAACGCGCTGGAAACGCCGGGGATCATGTTGATGATCGGCGAGAGCAGGATCATGCATCCCGACGCCATGATCGCCTTCGCCGGCACCTTGCGGTTCGACACTTCGGCGAACCTTGCCATGGCGGGAACGTCCGAATCCTGCGCGAGCTGGTACAGGTGGCGTCCGGCCGAGTACAGCAGCGAGTTCAGCGACGACGCGGCCGCAGTGATCACCACGAAGAACACGAGCGCCGCAGCCCAGTCGAGGCCCGCGTATTTGAACACCATGATGAACGGCGACGGGTAGGAGCCGTCGGAGTTCGGCTTGAAGTTGCGCCATGGCACGATCGCCATGATGGCGACCAGCGCGCCCACGTAGAAGATCAGGATGCGCATGATGATCTCGTTGACGGCTTTCGGCAGCACCTTGCGCGGGTTTTGCGTTTCGGAAACCGTCACGCCCACGAATTCGATGAGCAGGTAGGCGAAGAACACCATTTGGAAGCTCATGAAGAAGTTCATCCAGCCGTTCGGCGCGATGGAGAAGTCGGTGAACAGGTTCGTCAGCGACACGGATGCGCCCGGAATGGTGCCGTCCACGCCTTCGATGGTGGTGGCCGGGTAGTGGAAGCCGACGATCAGCATGACTACGGCGGTGGCGATCAGGCCGACGATGAGCGTGATTTTGATCATGGAGAACCAGAATTCCGCTTCGCCGAACACTTTCACGGCGATGAGGTTGATGCCGGTGAGTACGACCAGGAAGCAGAGTTCGATGAGCCATTTCCAGCCGTGCAGTTCGATGCCGAACATGCCGAAGAAGGTGACGAAGTAGGTGCTGACCGCGGTGATCTCGGTCATGCCGGTTAGGATCAGCACGATCCAGTAGGTCCATCCGGCGAATTTGCCCCAGCCTTGGCCGAGGTAGCGGGTGATGAAGTTGATGAAGGTGTGCTGGCTGGGGTCGCGGTACATCATTTCGCCGATGGCGCGCATCAGCAGGAACATGATCAGGCCGACGCCGATGTATACGAAGATGATGCTGGGGCCGGTCAGGGCGATGGATTTGCCGGAGCCGAGGAACAGTCCGGTGCCGATGGTGCCGCCGATGGCGATGAATTGTACGTGGCGGTTCTTCAGACCGCGGGCCATCGCGTTGTCTTCGTCGAGGTGTTCGAGGGATTGCAGGCCGGTTGGGCTGGTTGTTGCGGGGGCTGGGCTGTTGCTGCTGCTGGTTGGGCTGGTGTTGCTGTTCTGAGCTGTCATAATGGGGTTCAGTCTACTCGGCGGCTGGAAACACACGGGTTAACATCTGCTCTGGGACAAAGCGACGAGATGCGGTGGTGGGCCGGGCGGAGCGAGAAGACGAGACGGACGGACGGACGAGCGGACGGACGAGACGAGCGGACGGACGCTGACAGGAGGCGGAGAATGGACGACATGCAGATGATGGCGTTTCCGCAGGCGCTGGGAACCGGCATGGTGGTGCAGCTGCAGCTGCGGGCGCAGGCGCCAGCGAAGATCCCGGCACGGATGCCGGCACGGACGCGGACACGGACGCGGAGTACATCGGGCTCCCCGAACCTTGGCGAGCACCCCGGCGAGCACCCCGCCAAAGACCCTAGCGACACCATCAGCGCCCCTCTCGGTGACGGCCTCGGCAATGTCGATGCGCCCGTGCGCAATCGCATCGCGTCTTTCCTCGACCTGTATGAGCGGACGTTGTCGCGCTTCCGCGAGGATTCCACGGTCGCGGCCATGCGCCGGGCCGAGCGTGGCGGTTCCTTCGATTTTCCCGATTGGGCGGCCGGCCTGTTCGACCTGTATGACGCGCTGCACGAGGCGAGCGACGGCGCGATTGACCCTTGTGTGGGTGAGGATTTGACGCGGCTGGGCTACGGGCCGGCCTACACGTTCGCCGCGCAGCCCGATGCGCGCGAGCGCGTGGGGGCGGTTCATGGGCGCGCGTCTTGGGCTGACGATGTGGATCGGCATGGCTGCACGCTGGTCACGCGCGGCCCGGTTTCGTTGGATTTTGGCGCGTGTGGCAAGGGGTATGCGGTGGATTTGATCGCGGGGATACTGCGCGATGAGGGCGCTCGGTTTGCGGGGAGAACGAGTGTGGCTGATGCGGCTGGCGCGTTTGGCGGATTCGGCGGATCTGACGGATTCGGCGGATTCGGCGGATTCGGCGGATCTGACGTACCGTTCGTGGTCGATGCCGGTGGCGATCTACTGATTCATATGGTTTCGGAGCCGGTGGGTTGCGG
>NZ_JAHBBE010000067.1 GCF_019331805.1 Bifidobacterium pongonis | reverse complement strand
CCGCCGAACGGGTCCACGAATTCCAGGTCGGGCACGCGCAGCGCCATGGCGTTCACGGTGAAATCGCGGCGCGACAGGTCGCCTTCCAGCGTGTCGCCGTACGCCACTTCGGGTTTGCGTGAATCCGGGTTGTACGCGTCCGTACGGTATGTGGTGACCTCCACCTGCACTTCGGTGCCGTCGGGGCGGCGTCGCATCGCACCCAGCGTGCCGAATTTACGCCCCATATCCCAGAAACCGTCGTGCCCGAACCTGCGCAGAATCGGCTCGAACTGTTCGGGGCGCGCCGAGGTGCAGAAATCAAGATCATGGCTGCGTCGATGCAGCAGCAGGTCGCGCACCGGACCGCCTACCAAGGCCAGTTCGTAGCCTTCCGCGGCGAACATCTTGCCCAGTTCCATGGCCTCCGGCCATACTTCGAAATTCACGTGGAACCTTTCCCATCATGTCTTTTTTACTGCCAACAAGCATAACCGTTACCCTATATCCACACGGGTTTGAGTAAGGTAGGAAACATGATTACTCCCGCGGACCTGGCCCGCATGCTTCAGCATGCCGACGATGCCGCGGTCAACCATGCCCAAAACTATCCCGGCGAGGAGCGTCCGTTGTGGACTTCCGAGTCCGCGCCTGCCGGCGAATCCGGCACCCGATTCGAGTTCGCCTCGATTTCGGCGGTCGGCGCCACGGTCGGCACGGCACACACGCAGTCGAGCCCCACGCCGGCCATCATGCCGCAGAAACGCACCACGGACGGTCCTACGACCTTCGCGTCCCTCGACGCCCAGGAGCTTCCGGTTGTGCGTGAATATTCGGCTGGAGGTTTGGTGTTCGACGCCAAGGGGCGTGTGGCGATCATCGCAAGACATTCGCGCAGCGGTCATTTGGAATGGTGCCTGCCGAAGGGGCATATCGAGAAGGGCGAGACCCCTCAGCAGACCGCCGTGCGTGAAGTGCATGAAGAAACCGGCATTCTGGGCGAGGTGGTCGATTCCATCGCCACCATCGACTATTGGTTCACCGGGACCTCGCAGCGCGTGCACAAGCTGGTGCATCATTTCGCGCTGCGCCAGATAGGCGGCACCCTCACCGTGGAAGGCGATCCGGATCACGAGGCGGAGGATGCCATCTGGGTGGATTTCAAGGATCTGGACGATGTGCTCAGTTATCCTAATGAACGTAAAATCGTGTGGCTCTACGCCAAAAAAATGAATAGGCAGGCGGAAGCGTGAGGCAAAGCGCCCCCAGTGTGCTGCGACGCAGCATCATCGGTATACTCAGCGCGATTCTGTTCGTCACCTGCGGTTTGGCTTGCGTGCAACCGCGGGCCGTCGCGGCGGAATCGCAGACCACGACGACGGAAAGCGACAGACGAGAGCAGGTGCTTTCCTTATCCGAGGCGACGGCGGTCGTCACGGATACGTCCGGGTACCATCTCAAGGTCACGATCACGAACACCAGCGATGAGCAGTGGAGTGCCGGCCGGTTGTCGTTGACCGTCAATTCCGGGTATACGTTCACGTCGCGTACCGACATGCAGGAGTGGGCGCAGTCGCAGAACATGATTCCCACACCGAACGAGATCGGCACCGTGCAGGTCCAGCCGCTCTCCCCCGGTCAAAGCACGACGGTCAGCATCAATGCCAAAGCAGATAACGAGGCACTCAAAAGCATCATGGCCTGGGGCCCCAAACCGCTTCTGGCCGTCTACTCGCATGATGACGAGGATGAGGGCCTGCGCAGCTTCCTGACGCGCTCCACGGCCGGGCTTAATACCATCCAGACGCCCGCCATGCGCATCACGATGGTTGCGCCGCTGGCGTCCGAGCACTGGCAAGTGTCGAACGATACCCTGACCTCGATGGTGAAGAACCGCGTCGACACCGACAACAGCGCTTCCGACGCCGCGAAGAACACCGGAACCGCCAACACCGCGAACAGCGCGGGCACCACGAACACCAAGACTTCCGGCAATGGCAACAGCAGCGGCAGCGGTTCCGAAGCGGTGACATTGGCCGGCGATCATACGCGCTTCGACCGTTCCCTCAACGACGTGCTGACCAAGCATCCCAAGTTGCAGACCGTCGCCGACCCCGCGTATCTCGACGCATTGAACATCCCGCCGAAGGTGTCCGCGCTCATGCAGCCGGCGGCGTTCGACATCACCTCCTACGCGGCGCGCAACGATGCGCAAAGCTATGAGAACGCGGGCGTGGGGAGCGACATGTGGAGCGCCAGCGCCGCCGTATCGCAGTATCGCAACGCCATCGGCGACGCCAAGGCCAACGCGTCCACCGTCGCATGGCAGGGCCGTGGGCATTGGACGCTGCAGGCGCTTACCGAAGCACGCAGGCAGGGCTACACCACCGTCATTTCCACCGCCGATTTCGAATCCGATGACAACGACACCGTACGTACCGGAACCAATGTGGTTTCCACCGATGCGGGTGATGTCACCGTTCTGGTGGAGCAGCGCGAACTGAGCCGACTCGCCCAGGGAACCGCGACCAGCCGTAAGGCACGCGCCGAATCCAGCGAAGCCGGCCGACTTGCCCGTTTCGTCGCGCAAAGCGCGTTCTACCAGATGGAACAGCCGTACACGGAACGCAATCTGCTCGTCAATTTCGGCTTCAATGCCAGCTCCGCCACTTTGGATTCCTTCATGAGCGCGGTCGAATCCTCCACGTGGCTGGAAGCCACCGATCTGGAAACCTTGGGCAAGGCGACCCCGCAGGCCACCGGCGACGAGGCGGCCGATAATGCGCCCACCGAAAGCGGCATCAGCCAAAGCAAGGCCGCGTCCCTGGAATCCACCATCGCCACATTGAGCGCGAATCGGGCCGCCATCGTACGATTCCGCGACGGCATCATGACCGGCGGCTCCGACGATGGCCGGAAGGCGTGGATCAACCGCATCCTCACCGCGCAAAGCACCATGGCATTGCATGCCTTCACCTCGAACGGCTCCGATACGGCATCGTCCGCGGCCATGGTCTCCGGCTCGCAGCAACTTTCCGACGCCCTGCTCAACAGCATTTCCCTCGCCCCATCCGAAACCATCACCATGGTGTCGGAAACGGCCACCATGCCGGTGACCGTGAGCAATGCCACGCCATTCTCCGTCGAGGTGAACATCTCATCGATCACCGATTCGTCCGAGATCGCCACGTCGAGACGCACCACGATCAAGGTTCCGGCGCATTCCGAAGCGCAGGCGACCTTCCGTCTGCGTGCCGCAACATCCAGTTCGGCGACCGCGACCATCACCTTGGAGGACCGTTCCAACGTCGCCTTCGGGCAACCCCAGCAGACGGCCATCTCCTGCATCCTGAAGATCAGCGACATGACCGGTTTCATCATCATCGGCGCGGCAGTAGTCCTTGGACTCCTTGGACTTTGGCGACAGTTCCACCGGAAGAAGGATCCTGACGAATGAGTTCGAACGTAGGCCGTAATTCACTCATCATGGCTTCCGGAACGCTGGTTTCGCGCGTCACCGGCCAGTTCCGCACCATCCTGCTCGCGGCATGCCTGGGCACCACCGGTGTCGCCGCAAACGCGTACCAGACCGGTGCGATGATCCCGCAGGTGTTGTTCACCGTCATTTCCGGCGGCATCTTCAACGCCGTGCTGGTACCGCAGATCGTCCGCACGCTGAAGATGGAGGACGCGCAGGAGCGTCTGAACAAGCTCATCACGGTGTCCATCACCCTGCTGCTGGCCATGACGCTGCTCATGATGGCGGGCACGCCGCTGCTCACCATGCTGTATCTGGATTCCAGCTGGGGGCCCGCGCAGC
>NZ_JAHBBE010000066.1 GCF_019331805.1 Bifidobacterium pongonis | reverse complement strand
GGTTCTAAGGGGATTGGTGGGGGAGCGGTGTGTGATTTGGTGTGTGTGACTTGGTGTGCGGTCTGACGTGTGGTTTGGTGTGCGGTTTGGCATGTGGTTTGGCACTTGAATTAGGCGTGCGCGACGGCCTGCGGATTACGTGCGGTCTGTGTAGCGGCCTGTGTAGTGGGATTATGTGATGTGATTGTGCGGCGTGTTTGCGCGATGACGTGCGTGGTTTGTCGCGTGTGGCGACTTGTGTTCGGCGACTTGTGTGTGATGATGCGTATGACGTGTTTGCGCGGCGTCCCGTGCGTTTCCCGCTTTCCGTGTGCTTTCCGTGTGCTTCCCGCGCGATGGTTGCGGAGCGTTTCACAGGGCGATCCGTGGAACAGCCGGGTGTTTCGTGGAATATTTCACCGTTTGTTTCACGTGAAACTTGACGATGCGTCAGCGATGTTTCACCGGATGATTGTGGCGTTGTTCCATGACGGCGGCTGCGATTGGCGGCGGTGTGGTGCGGTGTGAAACAGGGCGCGAAAGCTGATGGGGAGCCGGTGGGGAAGCGGCTGTGGCGGTGGCGACGAGAGTGCCCAAGAGTACAATGCGAAAGGCAAGAAAAACGCAGTCGGCCGCCGAAAGCACCGGAGATGCCGGAAGGCGGAATCGTCGGAACCGGAACCGGAATCGTCGGAACCGTCGGCCCGGCAAACGCTGACGGCGAATCACGTCGCCGGAATCCTGAGCGGTGGCGTACAAAGCTGCCGACCGGCGCATCATCGGAAAGTACGGAACGAGAAACGAGGCGAATGTGGTAGGAATGCGTGATGTCGCGAAGCGCGCCGGCGTTTCGCTGAGCACCGTCTCCCTGGTGGTGAACGGTACGGGCTACGTCTCCGACGATATGCGCGATCGTGTGCGTCGGGCCATGACGGCGCTGCATTACGTACCGAACGATCTCGCCCGCAATCTGTCGCAGAATCGCGCCAACACCATCGGCATCATCGTGCCGACCATCCGTCATCCATTCTTCGCCACGCTTACGGCCAACCTGCAGCATGTGCTGGCGGAAAAGGGTTTGCAGACGCTGCTGTGCTCCACCGCCGACGCGGCGAACGGCGAGGCGGAGTACGTCGACATGCTGCGCAGGCGGCTTATGGATGGCATCGTGATGGGTGCGCACACCGAGCATGCGCCGGATTATTGGACGTCGATTCACCGTCCGGTCATCGCGTTCGACCGCGTGCTGGGGGAGGGCATTCCGTCAGTCGGTTCCGATCATGTGCAGGGCGGACGGCTGATCGCCAACCTGCTGATTCGGACTGGTGCGCGGCATGTTGTGGTAATCGGTGGACCGCGTAATCAGTTCCGCGAGGCGGCGCCTGATGAAAGCACCACGTTCCCCACGGTGCGGTATCACCTGGCGTTGGAGGCGGAACTCGCCAAGGCGGGCGTGGAATACGAATACATCGAAGCCGGGGAAGTGATGGATTTCGCCGGGTATGCCGGGGCGGTGCGGAGCGTGTTCGAGCGTGGCATCGGCGGCGGTGACGGCGGTGACGGGAGCTGTAGGAGCGGCAAAAGCCGTGTGGACGCGATAGTGAGTTCGGATATCGGCGCGGCGATGTGCGTGCGCGAGGCGATGGCCAGGGGCGTGCGTGTTCCCGACGATCTGCAGATCGTGGCATACGACGGCACGTATCTGACTGATTTGGCGGGCATGACGTTGACCGCGGTGAGGCAGGATTTCCCGGCCATCGCCGAGCAGATCGCCGATCGGATGATGGGCGTGATCGAAGGCAGTGACGCTGGCGACGCTACGGGCGGTGCTGTTGACGCGGGCGCGGTTGGCGGTGCTGGAGAAGGTGCTGCTGTGGATACGAATGATGGGCGTTCCGGCGACGATTCCGGAATCATGGCGGATGATCGTGAACCGTCCATCGCCGGTGAAGCCGAGCACCTGATTCCCGTTTCGTTGGTTGCTGGTGCGACTACGCGCGGTTGATTTCCGACTGATCCTTCCGGTTGGTTCCCCGGTTGATTTTCCGAATCTTATCTGCGGGTTTCACGCTATCTGCACCGCGCAATCCGTACTGCGCTATCCGCACTGTCTGCCGTACTGTCTGCCGGACTATGATTTGCGGATACGGTTCCGCCGTGCGCCGTATGTGTTTGATATATCGCGATTTCCGCCGAATCGTTGTCTGCAATTTTGCGGTAGATATCGGCATATGCCGGGTGAAAACCCGTGCGTCCGTGAAACACCGTTGCGTTGTTTCATGTGAAACATTCCGTGTGAAACACGGATGCAGACCCTGGGCGGATGCGCTGAAACCGAAAGACAATAGTAAAACCGCCGACCGTGCGTTGTCGCACGATCGGCGGTTTTACTATTCGGTTGTCGATCCGGTCGATTGCCGATTGTCGTTTCAATCATCGGCTTGCTGATCTGCCTGGTCCGATTGCCGTGAGTCTACTGTTCCTCTTCCGGACTGTATTCCAGCAGATCGCCCGGCTGACATTCCAGTGTCTCGCAGATCGCCGAAAGCGTCGAGAATCGAATGGCGCTGACGTGTCCGTTCTTCAATTTCGATAGATTGACGTTCGCCACGCCGACTTTTTCCGATAACTCATTCAGGCTCATTTTTCTGTCGGCCATAACCCGGTCGAGCCTCAGTACGATATGCCCCATCGCTATTCCTCCTTCGATGGTTGTTGCAGATTCCCTTTCGATTCGTCAGAGCGTTTCATCCGATTCCTTCTGAAGCTGGACGCCGTACCGGAAGACGACCACGAGGCACATCGTCACGACGAAGGCGAGCAGCACGCCCCACGGGATGGAGATGCCGGCATTTCGACCGGCGGACATGAATCTGGTGGTGAGCGTGTCGGTGGCGCCAGCCAGCACCGCGACCGGCAGCAGCGCATAACCGAACGCGCGCAGCTTGCGGACGAAATCGTTGCAGAACGGCGATTCACAGACGGACAGCACCTTGAACAGTCGTTCCAGCATCAGCAGCGCGACGGCGACGGAAGCGAGGAACAGTGCGCCGCAGACGAGGACTGCGACAAGGTTGGAGGAACGGTATTCCGCAGGGGAGGACTCCGCGGTTATGATCTTTCTGCCTTTATCGGAGTGGATCGTCGCGGACGAGTACGACTGGTTGAAGAAGTCCAGTTTGGTGTCGAACTTCGTGTCTTCCTCGGGGATGCTCGCGGTGCCGTTGTTGATCGCGGTGGACGGATCCTTGCTGGTCGACTGGGCCATGCCGCTGGCCAGTATGTTCCACATGGAACTGAAGTTATCGTCGTTGATATTGAACTTGGCGTGGTTGGTGACGGTGACGGTGACCGCGTCCTTGGGAAGCGTTGCGACGTAGGCGGCGCTTCCGCCGATCAGTGCTGTGCCGATGATCGCCGCCACGAACAGGATCATGGTCACGATTTTGCCGATTGTGCCGAAGCGGTTGATCTTGGCGAGGGTCTTCTTGTTCATCGGAGTACCTTCCGTATGTAAAACGTATATTATTTAACGACTAACGTTAAAAGACATAATATGGGACCGGCTTGATGCCGTCAAGCTGATTTAACGACTTTCGTTAAATTTTTCATGCGTGCTATAAAAAACGTTGATTTTCCGCCGATGTCGTTGGCGCTTCGTTGCTTGATTCGCCGGCCCCCCCGGCGTGTCGCGTCGAGTCGATCGGCACCGTTTGCGCCGCGAGCGGTGATGGGCTCGTACCGGAATCGGACAGGAATGGGTCGAATTTGTCTGATTTCGGTAATGGGGGTGTATGTCGAATGGGGATGGGGCATATCGTACTGAGGCTCGACCGGGTTATGGCCGACAGAAAAATGAGCCTGAATGAGTGATCGGAAAAAGTC
>NZ_JAHBBE010000065.1 GCF_019331805.1 Bifidobacterium pongonis | reverse complement strand
TCTTGGCGAAGTCATTGCCGTGCGTCGTCTTCCCCGTCCTCCGCTCCCCGGTATCGGCGGTGGCCGCGGGAGCGGGGGCCTCGTCGGATGCCATCGATTGCCGTTTGCGTCCAGCCTGCCCGACTCCCGCGACCGGCCGACATGTCGTCTCGCATTCCGGACGGCCTTTTCGCATGCAGGTCAATGGTTTGACGGCCATGGCTCCAACGGTTCCGCCGGCATCTTGCGTCATGCCATCGTTTGCACTCCGGGGTACTTATCTGCTGTAATCGGATGCGGGCCATGGTTGTGTCGGCCCGCAGGGAAGAGAAGAAGAGGCATGGGCGCCCGCGGCGTCGCACGCGCCCATGCGACGAGAACAAGGGAAGAGGGCCTATGAGGGGTTCCCGTTTGTCATGCGTGCTGTGCGCACTGCTTTCGATGTTCATGGTGATGCCCGCCTCGGTGGCGTCTGCGGCCACCGATGGAAGCGGCGGATCCGGCGAGGTGACGATTCATTATTACGACAGTGCCGGCTGGGCGAAGCCGTTCGCGTACATGTACGGCGACGGCGTGCGCTCCGCGTCCTGGCCGGGCGAACGGATGACGGACGACGGCGACGGCTGGTACAGCGTTACCGTGAATGCGCCGCATGGATTGCGCGCGCTGTTCAGCGACAACGGAAAATCGCAGCACCCCGGAGCGAACCAGCCGGGGTACGAGGTCAATGGCGAATCCTGGTTCGTGGGAAGCACGCGGTACGACTCCATGCCGGAAGGCGTGAAGGTGCACTTCTACGACTACGCGAACTGGGGCAAGGTCCGCCTGTACTACTATTCCGAAGCGGCCAGAGGGCCGACGTGGCCGGGCGAGGCCATGCATGCAGACGGTGACGGATGGTATACCGCGACCATCTTCGGAACGCAGCCCGCCCGCGTGCTGTTCAACGATGGCGGCTCGAGGCAGACTCCGGCAAGCGGTCAGGAAGGTCATCTGGTAACGGCCGAGGCATGGTGCCGCAACGGCGTGTGGACCGACACGAGACCCGACGGCGTGCTCGTCATGTTCCATAAGCCATCGGGATGGGGCAGCCCCCGAATCTACTATTACGCGTCCGATGCCGACACCGGGCCCGCCTGGCCTGGCACTGCCATGAAGCACATGGCGGATGACTGGTATTCCTACACGATAACGAAATACGCCAAGGCGCGTGTGCTGTTCAACGACGGCGGGCATCAGGTTCCTGCAAGGAGCGCGCCCGGCTACGAGGCGTCCGGGGTATGCCGTTGGGACGGCGGCGACTGGTCCTGCGGCGATTCAACCATCGACGGCGACAATGACGGCGTGCCCGATGTGCTGGACATGATGCTCGGCGGCGATAGCGACACCGACGGTGACGGACTGCCCGATGCGTTCGAAACCATCAGAACAGGCACGGACCACTCCTGCGCCGATAGCGATGGCGACGGCGTGGCGGATGGCGATGAGGATCCGGATGGCGACGGGCTGACGAACCTGAACGAGCGGGAGATCGGCACGGACCCGCTGGCGGCCGATACGGATGGCGACGGGCTGACCGACGGCGAGGAAACGACGCGCACTCATACCGATCCCCTCAAATCGGACACGGACGGCGATGGCGTGGACGACCGGCGTGAGATCCAATGGGGCACGGACCCGCTCGTACCTCAGGAGACATTCGATGTGACGGCACCCGCCGAGGATGTTGGGCAAGGCGACGTGGACGTGTCCGTGTCGGTGAACCTCCCCGCGAGCCAGGCCGCCACCCTCGACGTGCGCAGATACGACAACCCGTCGTATTTCCCGGACGATATGCCGGGGCTCATAGGGGATGCGTACGAGTTCACCGTTGACGGGCAGGTGGGGTCCGCGACGCTGCACTTCCGCTTCGACGAATCGCTGCTGTCGGATTCATCGTTCGACCCGGCCATCTGCTGGTTCAACGAAAAGGAACAGCGGCTCGAGGAGCTCGATACCACCGTGACCGGAAACGAGGCCACGGCAACGGTCTCGCATTTCTCGAAATACGTGCTGGTGAACAGAACCACGTTCCACGACTCGTTCTCATGGGAGGACGTGTGGAGCGACGAACAGTTCAACGCGGTGCAGACGGTGTTCGTCATAGACGATTCGGGCAGCATGTGGAGCAACGACCGCGGGAAGAAGCGCCTTTCCGTGGCCCGCGACCTTGTGGAGCGCTTCCCGGAGAACACCCGCACCGGCGTCGTGCGCTTCGCGGACGGAGCCACGGACCTGACCGGTGGGCTTACGGATGCGCAGACCGCGAAGAACGCCCTGGCGGATGCGAACTTCTGCGATTCGGGCGGCACCAGCATGTACCTGGCCGTGCAGCAGGCCCTGAACATGTTCCAGGGCGACGATGATACGACGCTACGCAACATCATCGTGCTTTCCGACGGGGAGACCTCCGATACGCGGCTGCATGACAGCGTGGTCGCCGAAGCCAGCAAGCGCAAGGTCAAGATCAACGCGGTCGGACTGGGCGGAGGCGGCCCCGGATCATATTTCGAGCGATGGATGAAGGTGCTGGCCAGCCAGACCGGCGGCGAATCCTATCTCGCCCAGGACGCCGATGCGCTGGCCGGCATCTACGAGAACATCGGCAAGCTCATCGACATCGAGACCGACAGCGATGGCGACGGCATCGCCGACTGGTACGAGGACCATCTCGTGCTGTTCAACGGCGTCTCGCTCAAACTCGACAAGAACAATCCCGACACGGACGGCGACGGCATCCCCGACGGCGAGGAGATCGACCGCCTCGACTACCGATACAACGCCGACCGCACCAAGGTGATTGTCACCGGACGGCTCATCACGAACCCCATACTGGTCGATTCGGACGGTGACGGCATCGCCGACGCGGACGAGTCGGACTCGATGACCGATCCGATGAATCCCGACACGGACGGCGACGGGTTGAATGACGGCGACGAGGTGCGCCGCAACTTCGACCCGACCTCGCCCGACCCAGACGGCGACGGGCGGCGCGACGACAGGGAGCTCGCCGACGACACCAGCCCGTACGTGTACGACAAGGCATGGTACGAGCAGTTTGCCTGCTTCGTGGTCGGAGCGCTTGCGGGGGACTTCATCACCGATGACGACGATCCCGTCACCCTGGCCGGCCAGATCATCGGGGGCGTCATCCCCACATCCGATGTTCGCGACGTCATAGCGAACGTGAAGCACGGCGATTACGCCTTCGCCGCAATCAGCGCCGCGGGCATCGTCCCCGCAGCCGGCGATGCGGCCAAGGGCGCGGCGAAGGCCGGCAGGTTCATCCTGCGCAACATAGACGACCCGGCGAAGGCCGCAAGACTGCTGGTCATACTGGAGGAGAGCTGCCCGAGCGTGGTCGCCAAGCTCGGCGGCAGCGACGGATTCGTCAAGGCCGCCGCCAGCTTCTCCCAGACCGGCCACGCAAGACTCACCAAAAAAGAGAAGCAGCATCTCGTCAAGGCCGTCAAGAAGGCCGGTCTCGCCAAGCATCTGGTCACATCCGGCAAGGACCTGCCCATCGCGGCCACAATCGACACAGGCAAGAACGTCTGGAACGAGCGGTGGCTGAAGCGCGGCGACATCATCGACGAATGCCTGAACGGGCATTCCACGGGCCGCGGGCTGGGCCGCACGTTCCCGGTCGCGGACAGGCTGGAGAACAGGGTCCTGGTGAGCACGAAAAGCCTCGATCTGGACGCGCGCAGCTACCAGACGCCCGGCAGACTGAGATCCAGGCTCAACAAGTACGTGAAGGACCTCAAGGGATTCGAGGATAAGTACCTCAATAAGGTGGATAGTGAAGGCCATAGGTATAGAAAGATTGGAAATGTAGATAAGCGGCTGTCTGAAAAGGACTATGACTCCAAGG
>NZ_JAHBBE010000064.1 GCF_019331805.1 Bifidobacterium pongonis | reverse complement strand
CATCCTTGACGCCGGATGTTACGGCGGAAAGTTCTTCGAATTCGCGGTGGAACTTCCGGAGGGGTGGGGTGATAAAACCACGGAGAACAGATCGGCAAAACCACGGAGAGCCAGAGCGGTAGAGTGGGAACCATGAGTGAGCAGGATTTATTCGGTGCGACGGAAGCGCCCGAAGATATGACCAGACCGTTGGCAGTGCGCATGAGGCCGCAAACCATCGACGAAGTGGTGGGGCAGCAGCATGTGCTCGGTCAGGGGTCGCCGCTGCGGCGCCTCGCCAATCCCGCTTCCAAGGGCTCCCTCACCGCGCCGAGCTCCATCATCCTGTTCGGCCCTCCCGGTGTGGGCAAAACCACGCTCGCCACCATCGTGGCCAAACAGTCCGGCCGCGAATTCGAAGAACTTTCCGCCGTAACATCCGGCGTCAAGGATGTGCGCGACGTACTCAACCGCGCCCACGAACGCTTGGTGACGCAAGGCAGGGAAACCGTCCTGTTCATCGACGAAGTGCATCGTTTCTCCAAATCCCAGCAGGACGCGCTACTGCCGGCGGTCGAAAACCGCGACGTCACGTTCATCGGCGCGACTACCGAAAACCCCAGTTTTTCCGTCATCAAACCGCTGCTTTCGCGTTCCGTGGTGGTCAAACTCGAATCGCTCGAACCCGACCAGCTCCACGAACTCATCATGCGCGCGCTGGAAAGTCCGCACGGCCTGAAAGGCGAAGTCAAGGCGAACGATGAGGCCATCGATGAAATCGTACGCATGGCGGGCGGCGACGCACGCAAAAGCCTGACGATCCTGGAGGCCGCGGCGGGCGCGGTGACGGGGGACAAGGCGCGCAAGAAGGGCGCTCGCAAGCCGATCATCACGCCGGACATCGTTTCGACCGTCATGGACACGGCCACGGTCCGTTACGACAAGGACGGCGACGACCATTACGACGTGATCTCCGCGTTCATCAAGTCCATGCGCGGTTCCGACCCGGACGCCGCCATCCACTACCTGGCGCGCATGATCCGCGCGGGCGAGGACCCGCGTTTCATCGCCCGACGCATCATGATCGCAGCCGCCGAGGAAGTGGGCATGGCCGCGCCGCAAATCCTTCAGGTCACCGTGGCTGCGGCGCAGGCGGTGGCGCTGGTCGGCATGCCGGAGGCGCGAATCATCCTCGCCGAGGCGACGCTCGCAGTGGCCACGGCGCCGAAATCGAACGCCAGTTACAACGCCATCAACGAGGCTTTGGCCGACGTGGACGCCGGGCATATCGGTGCGGTGCCGCTGCACTTGCGTAATGCGCCGACCAAGCTCATGAAGGAGTGGGGCAATCACGAGGGCTACCGGTACGCGCATGATTGGCCTGGCGCGGTGGCGCCGCAGCAGTATCTGCCTGATGAGCTGGTGGGCCGGGAATACTACCATCCCAACGATCGCGGCTACGAGCATGAGGTGTCGGCGCGTCTCGCACGGATTCGTCCCATTTTGCACGGGGACGACGGAAACGGCGGAATGACCGGGAATGGTGGGACTGCTGGGACAGCTGGTGGGACTGCTGGGACGGCGGAAACGGCGGAATGACTGAAAACGGTGGGACAGCTAGGAGCACTGGAACGGCTGGAACGGCTTGAACGGCGGATCGTCCGGAAACGGTGGGAACGACTGATTTCGTCGAGGCGGGTGCGGCGGATTTGTGCGGTTCCGTTGATCGGGACCGCGTCAGGTCGGACCGGCTGTGTCAGGTTGAACCGCCCTCAGCCATGCCCGACCGCATTCAAATCATTTTCAGACCGCATCCGGGGCGAATCGCACTCCAACTATCCCGACCGCAATCAGACAGATCACGTTCCAGCCGGGTCCGACCATATTCAGATCGTATGTGGGTCGCGTTCAGACCAGAACGCATTCCAACCACGTTCCGACCGCAATCCACACCGTCCACCGTTGTCCACCTGACCCGGCTACACTGGACACTCGGCTATCAAACGAAACGTCTGCCGCGTGGGTGCGCGGCGCGAGGATACATACGCCGGTTGGCAACACCTTATATTCCGCAAGATTTCACATTCCGCAGTACGAGGGGCGCGCCTCAACACGGCTTGCCCTTCCGGAGCGAAATACGATACAGGTCACAGCGAAACCACGAGCGAAGATAAGCGAAGATATGAGCGAGAACACAGAGAATACGAAGAATACAGGGAATACGAAGAACACAGGGAACGTCACGAGTACCAGCGAAACCGCAAGCACGGCCGTCAGCGAAACCGCTGCCGCGCCCACCAACACCACCCCCGCAACCCCCGCCGACGAAAAAATCAGCGGCCGACTCATCGGTTCGATCGTCGCGGTCGGTTCGCTCGCCTTCATCGGCATCCTCACGGAAACCGTGATGACGGTGCTGTTCCCCGCGCTGATGCGCGAATTCAACGTCACCACGTCCACCGTGCAGTGGATCACCACCATCTACCTGCTGTCCGTCGCGGCGACCATGCCGGTCAGCTCCTTCCTGAAGCGCCGGTTCAAAATCAAGGCGCTGTTCCTTGCTGCGGTGGCGCTCGCCCTCGTCGGCTCGCTGATCATGATTGTCGCGCACGCCTTCCC
The DNA here is from genome assembly GCF_019331805.1 of Bifidobacterium pongonis. GTDB lineage: Bacteria > Actinomycetota > Actinomycetes > Actinomycetales > Bifidobacteriaceae > Bifidobacterium > Bifidobacterium pongonis. The sequence goes on along the minus strand of NZ_JAHBBE010000064.1, from coordinate 2,347 downwards.
GCTGTTGCTGATCGCGCGCATCATCCAAGGCATCGGCTCCGGCATCGCCACGCCGCTCATGATCAACATCATTCTCGAACAGTCGCCGCGCTCCAAAATCGGTCGTCTTATGGGCGTCGGTTCGCTGGTGATCACCGTCGCGCCCGCTATTGGCCCGACCGTCGGCGGCGCGGTGACCAGCATTCTGCCGTGGCGTGCGATTTTCGTCATCGCGATTCCGCTGATCCTGCTGGCCGCGGTGATCGGCTGCCGGTGCATCGAACAGAAGGTGCCCACCGAGGACGCCTACCTTGACCCGCTGCAGCTGACCGCCATCGTGTTCGCGCTGGTCGGCCTGGTACTCGCCCTGAACCAGGGCGGCGTGGCCGTGGGCAAGCTCGTGTCCGGCGGGAACGCGACCTTCTCCTTCATCATCACCGCGGTTTGCCTGGTGGTGGGGCTCGGCTCGCTGGTACTGTTCGCGTTCATGTCCCGTCGCGCGTTCTCGCCGCTGCTGCGTCTCGGCATTCTGCGTGACCCCGTGGTGCTGCTGCATGCCGTCGCGTACACGCTGATGCCGCTCGTTGGCATCGGTTACGGTTACGTGATCACCAATGTCGCCCAGCTGTCGCTCGGTACGTCCACGTTCGTGGCCGGTGCACTGGTGCTGCCGGGTGCGTTGATCGGCGCGGTGTGCGCTCCGCTCGGCGGCTGGTTCTACGACCGGTTCGGCGCGGTCAAGCCGATCCTCATCCCGATGGGCATTGCCGTGCTCGGCCCCACGCTGATGCTGGTGTTCTCCATGCATCTGACGGCGGCGATGCTGGCCGGCTTCTACTTCGTGTTCGGCTTCTTCTACGCCATCGGCAATGCGAACGTGATGACCAGTGCGTTGTCCGAAGTGCCGGGCGTGTTCAGGCCCGACGGCAACGCTATTTTCAACACTTGCCTGCAGTTCGGTGGTGCGGCCGGTACCGCGCTGTTCGCCACGATTCTGTCGGTGGCGCAGGCCGGCGCGGGGCAGGAGGGTTCCGCGTCGTTCGCCCATGCCACGGCGGTTGGCGGCGCGTGGACTTTCGGCACGATGATTCTGATCTGCGTGATCGGTTGGACGTGCCTTGCTACGGCTATGCGTATTCGCGTGCGGCGAAATGCGCGTGCGGCGCGGTGAGATGCTGAGGCGCGGTGAGATGCGCTGAGGTGTGCTGAGGCGCTGTGCTGTGCGGCGCGGTGCGATGAGGCTCGAAGCGCTGAACCGGAATCATCCGATTTCATACAGTGAAGGGCGACCCCGTTATCTGAACGGGATCGCCCTTCGTCGTATGTTGCACGGCTTGTGCGGTTCGCACGGTTCGCACAGTTACGAGCGGTACGAACCACACGAACGTCGCGAATCGTACGATACGGAATCGGAACTACTCGCGCACCAGCTTGATGTGCTCGACGTCGTCGCGCTTGGAACGACGGTAGATGACGAAACGGTTGCCGATGGTCTGCACGACTTCGGCGTTCAGCTGTTCCGCCAGTCCTTCGGCCGCTTCCTTGGCGGTCAGTCCGGAGCCGTCCTGCACGGCGCACTTGATGAGCTCGTGCTTTTCGATCGTTTCGTCGGCCTGCTTGATCGCGGCTTCGGTCAGATCGTTCTTGCCCACGTAGAACAGCGGCTTCAGCGAGTTCGCCAGAGCGCGCAGCTGCTTGGTCTGCTTCTTGGTCAGTGCCATTGATATGTCCTTACGTTTTCGATACGTCTTTCGACTGATTCGCGCGTACTAGGCGCGATTTCATACCATCCGCCAGCATAGCGCAAGGGGTTGCAAAGAGTGGTTCAGGAAGAGCCGGGGCATCTCATCCAAAATCGGACAGGAATGGGCTTGTTTTGTCTGATTTCGGTAATCGACAAGGCTGCCCCTACCGTTTTCAGACAAAATTGCCCCATTCTTGTCTGATTCTGGTAATTGAAGGTATGTGGGTTAACCCCTACCGTTTTCAGACAAAAATACCCTGATTTTGTCTGATTTCGGTAAGAGGGGACACGGAGGAGAGCAGGTTGGGTTATCTGTTACCGGAATCGGACAGAATGGGGCTGATTTTGTCTGATTTCGGTAATGAGGGGACGCGGGTTAACTCATACCATTTTCGGACAGAAATGGGCTGATTTTGTCTGATTTCGGTAGGGGGAGAGTACGGGGAGGGGTGGCTGGGTTATCTCGTTACCGGAATCGGACAGAAATGGGCTGGTTTTGGTAGTGCCCGAAAAGTTGCGCACTTTGGATCATGGCCGTCCATGGCGCGATGATCAGTTCGCTTCCACGAGGTTGTCATCGAGCCGGGACATGTCCAGGTAGCGGCGGTTCGACCATTCGTTCGC
>NZ_JAHBBE010000063.1 GCF_019331805.1 Bifidobacterium pongonis | reverse complement strand
TGGTGAGAGTGGCGAACGGGTGAGTAATGCGTGACCGACCTGCCCCATACACCGGAATAGCTCCTGGAAACGGGTGGTAATGCCGGATGCTCCGGGCCATCGCATGGTGGTTCGGGAAAGATTGTATCGGTATGGGATGGGGTCGCGTCCTATCAGGTAGTCGGCGGGGTAACGGCCCACCGAGCCTACGACGGGTAGCCGGCCTGAGAGGGCGACCGGCCACATTGGGACTGAGATACGGCCCAGACTCCTACGGGAGGCAGCAGTGGGGAATATTGCACAATGGGCGCAAGCCTGATGCAGCGACGCCGCGTGCGGGATGAAGGCCTTCGGGTTGTAAACCGCTTTTGTCGGGGAGCAAGCCTTCGGGTGAGTGTACCCTTCGAATAAGCACCGGCTAACTACGTGCCAGCAGCCGCGGTAATACGTAGGGTGCAAGCGTTATCCGGAATTATTGGGCGTAAAGAGCTCGTAGGCGGTTCGTCGCGTCTGGTGTGAAAGTCCATCGCTTAACGGTGGATCTGCGCCGGGTACGGGCGGGCTGGAGTGCGGTAGGGGAGACTGGAATTCCCGGTGTAACGGTGGAATGTGTAGATATCGGGAAGAACACCAATGGCGAAGGCAGGTCTCTGGGCCGTTACTGACGCTGAGGAGCGAAAGCGTGGGGAGCGAACAGGATTAGATACCCTGGTAGTCCACGCCGTAAACGGTGGATGCTGGATGTGGGGCCCATTCCACGGGTTCCGTGTCGGAGCTAACGCGTTAAGCATCCCGCCTGGGGAGTACGGCCGCAAGGCTAAAACTCAAAGAAATTGACGGGGGCCCGCACAAGCGGCGGAGCATGCGGATTAATTCGATGCAACGCGAAGAACCTTACCTGGGCTTGACATGTTCCCGACGGCGGCGGAGACGTCGCTTCCCTTCGGGGCGGGTTCACAGGTGGTGCATGGTCGTCGTCAGCTCGTGTCGTGAGATGTTGGGTTAAGTCCCGCAACGAGCGCAACCCTCGCCCCGTGTTGCCAGCACGTTATGGTGGGAACTCACGGGGGACCGCCGGGGTTAACTCGGAGGAAGGTGGGGATGACGTCAGATCATCATGCCCCTTACGTCCAGGGCTTCACGCATGCTACAATGGCCGGTACAACGGGATGCGACATGGCGACATGGAGCGGATCCCTGAAAACCGGTCTCAGTTCGGATTGGAGTCTGCAACCCGACTCCATGAAGGCGGAGTCGCTAGTAATCGCGAATCAGCAACGTCGCGGTGAATGCGTTCCCGGGCCTTGTACACACCGCCCGTCAAGTCATGAAAGTGGGTAGCACCCGAAGCCGGTGGCCTAACCTTCTTGGGGGGAGCCGTCTAAGGTGAGACTCGTGATTGGGACTAAGTCGTAACAAGGTAGCCGTACCGGAAGGTGCGGCTGGATCACCTCCTTTCTACGGAGATTCTTATTGGGCCATCGTTCGGTGGCCTTCCTGCCCGGTTCCCGCGGTGGTCGCGGGGTTTGTCCGGGCCGCTGGTGTGGAAGAGATCGTTGGCGTTCGAGTGGTACGGCATGCTTTTGGGTTCCCGGATCGCCACCCATGGGGTTTGTTCCCGTGTGGCGTCCGTCGTCCCGGCGCGCGGCGCGTCCCCTCGTGGGGTCGTGGGTTTGCGGGTCGGGTGCGTGGCGGTTTGAGAACTGGATAGTGGACGCGAGCGAAAGGACAAGTCGTTTCTTGTCTCTTTTGCTGTGATTTTTCGATCGAACTTCATTTTTGGTGTTGTTCGTCGATCGTTTTGTGATCATTTCAGATGTGATGATTTGTCGTCTGGGAATTTGCTGATTGGGCGTTTGCGGGTCCCGCACGGGTGTGTGGGTTGCCTGCAAGGGCGTATGGTGGATGCCTTGGCAGACAGGACCGATGAAGGACGTTGGAGGCTGCGATAAGCCTCGGGGAGCCGCCAACCGGGCTTTGATCCGAGGATTTCCGAATGGGGAAACCCGCCGGCCGTCATGGGCCGGCACCGCCTTCGGGCGGGGGGTACGCAGGGAAGTGAAACATCTCAGTACCTGCAGGAAAGGATATTCCGTGAGTAGTGGCGAGCGAAAGCGGATCAGGCCAAACCATGGGCGCGTGATACCCGTCGGGGGTTGCGCTTGTGGTGTCGTGGGAAGTCTTGTCCCGGCGCCGACGCGTCGGGCGGGAGTCACAAAACCATGTCCCAGGCGAACCGGGTTGAATACCGGGCCGCAGAGGGTGATGGCCCCGTAGCCGTAAGGACATGGTCTCCCGATGGGTTCTCCCAAGTAGCACGGGCCCCGTGGAATCCCGTGCGAATCAGTGCAGACCGTTGCATAAGCCTAAATATTCCTGTCTGACCGATAGTGAACGAGTACCGTGAGGGAAAGGTGAAAAGTACCCCGGGAGGGGAGTGAAACAGTCTCTGAAACCATGCGCCTACGAACCGTCGGAGCCTTTCGGGGTGACGGCGTGCCTATCGAAAAATGAGTCTGCGAGTCAGTGGCATGTGGCGAGGTTAACCCGGGTGGGGGAACCGTAGCGAAGGCGAGTCTTAAAAGGCGTTTGAGTCGCGTGTCCTGGACCCGAAGCGGGATGATCTAGCCCTGAGCAGGTTGAAGCGCGGGTAAGACCGCGTGGAGGACCGAACCCACTTAGGTTGAAAACTGAGGGGATGACTTGGGGCTAGGGGTGAAAGGCCAATCAAATTCCGTGATAGCTGGTTCTCTCCGAAATGCATTTAGGTGCAGCGTCGCGTGATTACATCCAGGGGGTAGAGCTACTGGATGCTTGCGGGCCCATACCGGGTACCAACAGCAACCAAACTCCGAATACCTGCGATGCGTATCGCGGCAGTGACCCGGCGGGGGATAAGCTCCGTCGTGGAAAGGGAGACAGCCCAGATCGTCGTCTAAGGTCCCCAAGCGTGTGCTAAGTGGGAAAGGATGTGGAGTCGCATAGACAGCCAGGAGGTTGGCTCAGAAGCAGCCATCCTTGAAAGAGTGCGTAACAGCTCACTGGTCTAGTGGTTCCGCGCCGACAATGTAGCGGGGCTCAAGCACACCACCGAAGACGCGGCAACGGCTTTTGCCGTTGGGTAGGAGAGCGTTCCGTTCAGGGGCGAAGCGGCGGCGTGAGCCTGTCGTGGACCGGACGGAAGTGAGAATGCAGACATGAGTAGCGAGAGCGGGGTGAAGATCCCCGCCGCTGGATGACCAAGGGTTCCGGGGCCACGTTCATCGTCCCCGGGTTAGTCGGGTCCTAAGGCGAGGCCGACAGGCGTAGTCGAATGGATGAACGGGTCGATATTCCCGTACCGGCTTTGGGCCGCCCGGTCCGAGACCGGGGTGCTAACCTCCGGTCCTTCCCGGCCGTTCCCTTCGGGGTTCGGTCGTGTTGGACTGTTGGGAACCGCCCGGCAGTAGGGCAGCGCAGGAGTGACACGGACAGGTAGCCGGCCGCGGAGGTGGTTTTCCGTGGTCAAGCACGCAGGCCGTCGTACAGGCAAATCCGTACGGCGTGTGGCCGAGGTGCGATGATGGGGCCGTTCTGGCCGATATCCGGTGATCCTGGCCGTCGAGAAAAGCTTCGGCGCGAGGACCAATGCCGCCCGTACCCCAAACCGACACTGGTGGTCAGGTAGAGAATACCGAAGCGATCGAGCGAATCCTGGTCAAGGAACTCGGCAAATTGCTCCCGTTCCTTCGGTTTAAGGGAGACCCCCTTCCGTGACGGTCCTCGCGGCCTGAGCGGAGGGGGGTGGCACAGGCCAGGGGGTAGCGACTGTTTACCAAAAACACAGGTGCATGCGAAGACGAAAGTCGCTGTATATGCACTGACGCCTGCCCGGTGCCGGAAGGTTAAGAGGATCCGTCAGCCCTTTGGGCGAAGCGGTGAATTCAAGCCCCGGTAAACGGCGGTGGTAACTATAACCATCCTAAGGTAGCGAAATTCCTTGTCGGGTAAGTTCCGACCTGCACGAATGGCGTAACGACTTCCCCACTGTCTCGACCAGGAGCTCGGCGAAATTGCAGTACGAGTAAAGATGCTCGTTAAGCGCAGAAGGACGAAAAGACCCCGGGACCTTTACTATACCTTGGTATTGGCATTCGGTGTGGATTGTGTAGCATAGGCGGGAGGCCGTGAGGCGCGGGCGCCAGCCCGCGCGGAGCCGTCGTTGAAATACCGCTCTGTTCGCATTGGATGTCTAACCTCGAGCAGTTATCCTGCTCAGGGACAGTGCCTGGCGGGTAGTTTAACTGGGGCGGTTGCCTCCCAAAGAGTAACGGAGGCGCTCAAAGGTTCCCTCAGCCCGGTTGGCAATCGGGTGGCGAGTGTAAGCGCACAAGGGAGCTTGACTGCGAGACTGACGGGTCGAGCAGGGACGAAAGTCGGAGCTAGTGATCCGGTGCCGGCGTACGGACGCGGCATCGCTCAACGGATAAAAGGTACCCCGGGGATAACAGGCTGATCATTCCCAAGAGTCCATATCGACGGGATGGTTTGGCACCTCGATGTCGGCTCGTCGCATCCTGGGGCTGGAGCAGGTCCCAAGGGTTCGGCTGTTCGCCGATTAAAGCGGCACGCGAGCTGGGTTCAGAACGTCGTGAGACAGTTTGGTCTCTATCCTCTGCGCTCGTTGGAATCCTGAGGAGGCCTGCCCATAGTACGAGAGGACCTGGGTGGACGAACCTCTGGTATGCCGGTTGTCGCGCCAGCGGCACGGCCGGTTGGCTACGTTCGGAAGGGATAACCGCTGAAAGCATCTAAGCGGGAAGCCTGCTCCAAGATTAGGATTCCTCGCGGCCTTCGGGCCGTGTGACCCCCCATGCAGAACACGTGGTCGATAGGCCGGACGTGGAAGCCCCGTAAGGGGTGGAGCTGACCGGTACTAACGGGGGAAAGGCAATCATACAATCACATCAAGTTTTTTTTGGTGTTGCCCGTATTGCGTCCTTCGGCTTGTTCCCGATGATAGGGAGCATCCGTTTGATCCACGGAACGATTCATCGCGTCCATTGTCCGGTTCCCGAACCGCC
>NZ_JAHBBE010000062.1 GCF_019331805.1 Bifidobacterium pongonis | reverse complement strand
TTCCGTCTCCTGGCTTCCAATCGCGGTTTTTTGTTTTGGCGAATGAAAATCGTACACAGGACGCGGGCCATGCCCTCCTGCGTCAGGGCCGGAATCCGAAAGTGCGCAAGATTTCGGACGTTATCCATATGGTTGTGATTCATATACAAGAAACGTTGCTATTTCGGCGTTTGCCGAACCTCCTTGCGAAACGCCGATCCGCCGAGGCATGCGAACATGCCGGACAACCTGTCATTTTGCGCGCATAACCTGTCGATCCGACACGCCGCCTACAGCACCCTCATGCGCCGCACACAGCCACACGCACAGCACACGCACTGCGTACACAACGCCCACGAGTCGCACGGCACCTACGAGCCACACGGCACCCAGCCCATGCGATTCAGACGGCTTTGCCGAAGTAATCGCCCAACGCCTGCAACAGGCCGCTGCGACGCCGCCGAGACACCGCAAGACTCGCCCCATCGCGCATCAGGCACGCATGCTGATCCACACCCATTACATGCCGCAGATTGACCAAATAGCACGAATTCGCCATGACGAAATGGCACGGCTCCAACTGGGGCAGAAAACTCTTCAAGGTTCCGGTGAATTCGTAAACCCCCTCCAACGTATGCACGATGATCTTATGCCGGATGCATTCCAGATACGTGACCGTATCCAACGGCACGCGCATCATCCCGTTCATGGTGGAGAACACCAGCGAATTCGCCGCGTCAAGCGAACGCTTGCGCGCGATGCACCGATCCAATTCGCGCGAAAGCGCAAACCGGTTGACCGGCTTCAGCAGATAGCCCAACGCATCCACTTCATAGCCGTAAACGGCGTACTGCGCGATATTGGTGATGAACAGCAGCGACACGTTGCCGTCCCTGCCGCGAATGGCACGAGCCGTTTCAAGCCCATTGACATCCCCCATCTCCACGTCGAGGAACACGATGTCGATGTCGCTCCGATACGCCGCAAGAAGCGCCTCCCCCGAATCGTATTCGGAAATCTCGAACAGCACGTCGCCCGAATGCCGCGCCGCATAGGCGTCTAGGCCGGCGCGCACCTCCGCGCGCGCCTCCGCATCATCATCCACAATGGCCGCGGTTATCATTTCGCACATATCAGCCCCTCATCTTCGATCGGGTTTCTCTCCCTTTCAGCAAACAGCCTTAAACAAGGTTTAAGGCAAATTCATATGAGAGGCCTGCGCCTATTCTGCCGTTTTCCGCGCACAATCTGCCGCCGGTCCGCAATCCGACGCTTTTTCACCAGTCCGAAGCCTACGCTGCAGCATCGCCCTCATGGCGGCGATATCCTCACCCCGGAAATCCACGCCCTCCTCACCGTCGCGCAGCGCCCGCCGGTAGCGATCCAACGAATCATCAAGCACATGCAAGGCTTCGGTCATGGATTCGATCTCCCGTTGCAGCCGCTCCCGCTGCTTGAGCATAAGTTCATAGCGTTTGCCGATGGAATGGTCACCTTGCGCGGCCATATCACTGATTTCGCGTATCTCCTTGATAGGCATGCCGATATACCGCTGGAACGCAACCACACACACGCCGTCGACGGCATCCTCATCGAACCAACGATTGCCCGCCGCATCACGTTGGATATCGAGCAGCAGATGGTGGCGATCATAGAAACGAATCGCCGAAGCCGGCACACCGGTCTCCTCCGACACCTGCTTGATGCTACGCAACCGTGCCATACCGAATCCTTCCGATCGACCGCAAAATCATTCACGTTTGAACACTTCAAGTGTGGCACACATACGACGAAGGCCCCGGAACAATGCTCCAGGGCCTTCGAATCCACGGCCATTAACCGGCCATGCCGCCAAGGGGTCAGCGAGATGTCACCGCGGCACCCGCATCGCCTTTGCGACGCTCGAGATAACGCCGCACGGCAATCACCTCAAGCACGGCGAACAGCACGGCGATCACCGCAATACCCACATACGTGGCGATCTTCCACACCGGGGTGGCTTCCTTCGGCTCTCCGTTCTCATAAGCCCAGCTGTTCACGGTGGTGTACAGGATGTTATGGGCCGCGGTGCGCATCGCCTTCACGGAAGTCGCCGACTTGTCGGTGATATGGTTGGTCACTTCGGTGGTGGCCAGCATCGCATCGTTGCCGTTGCGAACGCCTTCATCGCCATACATGTAACCCGCACCCTCGAAGTAATCGGTGAGCACGAATCCACGGAATCCCCACTCGTCGCGAAGCACGTTCTGCAGCAGGTTGGCGCTGCCGCCCGCCCAAGTCGGTCCGATGTAGTTGAAGGAACTCATCACGGCCTGCGCGCCGCCATCCTTCACGCTCATCTCGAACGGCTTAAGGTAGATTTCACGAATGGACTGTTCGTTGGCCCACGTACACAGCATGCTCGCACGATTGGTTTCCTGATCGTTCAAAGCGAAATGCTTCATGAACGAGTACACGCCCTTCTCCTTGGCGCCGGCGATCTCGCTGGACACCAGAACGCCGGTGAGATAACCGTCTTCGGAGAAATATTCGAAATTACGACCGGCGAACGCGCTGCGGTGAATGTTCATCGCCGGCGCATACCAGCCATGAATGTTCAATTCACGCGCCATCTGACCGATCATCTCACCGTATTGGGAGGCGAGATCCTGATTCCACGTGCACGCCACCGCGGTGGAGGCCGGGAAGCCGATGGAGGCGGCGCCAGTGAAGTTGTTGTTCAACGCAGCAGGGCCGTCGGAATCGGTCATGGTGATCTTGCCGATGGACTTGATGGCCTGCGTGCCGTAACCGGCCAGGGCGATCATATTATCCATATCGTCGAAGGTCAGTTCGTCAAGCAGATCATCCCACTTGGCATCGTCGTAGTCGAGTCCGCGAAGTTCGGCCAAACGCACACCGTTCCTAGCACCCGTCGTCGGCATCTCATCGGAATCGTCATTGCGGGATTTCAGATCGTAGTTGGAGATGTTGGTGAATTCCGACTTCAGCTTATCGCTCATGCTCAGGCTGGCGGGGGCCGCGGTCGCCTTGGCATAGTTGGCGAAATGATCGGCGCGGGACAGATAGGTCACATCACCGGCCGCATTGTCGAACTGGTTGGTCGCCACGGTCTGATCGCCGTTATGTGTATTGGAATCGGAATCGTAGGTGATGGTGTCGGCCACGGTGATCTTCTGATCGTCGATCACCGTATGCGAATCGGATTGGATCGACACATCGTAGTCGCCGCGCTCAAGCACGTACGCTTTGGCGTTCTTCGCATCGTAGGATGCCATGGCATCGTCGTCGAATTCAATGCTCAACGTCTGCGATTCGCCCGGCTTCAGTTCCTTGGTCTTGTCGAAGGCGACCAGGTTTCTGGACGCTTTTTCGATGCCGCCATTGGTGTACGGCGGGTTGACGTAGGTTTCGACGACGTCCTTGCCTGCGGTGTCGCCGGTGTTGGTGACGGTCACGTCGAAGGTGATCTTGCCGGACTTGGTGTCGTACTTCACGTCGCCCATCTTCTGCTTGAACGTGGTGTAGGAAAGGCCGTATCCGAACGGATAGATGACGGTGTCGTCGTAATCGATGGCGCCTTCCTCGGCGGCGGTCTCGTAGAACTTGTACCCCACGTAGATGCCTTCGACATAGTCCACGAACGACGGCTTACGCACATCGCCACGATTCTCCGTGTTGTATTCGGACATGTTGTCGTAGTAGAAGGAACCGAAATTGTTGGCGGTCGGGGTGGCGCTCAGGTCACGCACGAAAGTGTCGGACGTCTTGCCGGACGGGTTGGTCTTGCCGGCAAGCACCTCGCCCAGGGCGGAGAAACCCGTCTGACCGGCCGGCGGGCACCACAGCACGGACTTGATCTGCGGATAATCGTTCAGGAAGTCGAACTGGAAGGTGTTCGCGCCGTTGTAGACGAGCGTCACCTTGCTGAAGTTCTTGGTGACCAGATCGAGCATGTCACGCTCGGTCTGGGAAAGCTGCAGGAAGCTTTCGCCGTCCTTGAAGTCGTCGTATTTCTTGGAATTATTCGTGTACGTGATACCGTCCGCTTTCATGTTCGTCGGCAGATCGGCGCCTTCGCCGCCGACGCGGGTGAGCACGACCACGGCTTCATCGGAGAAGCTCTTGGCTTTGGAGATCAGGGAGTCGGAATACTGATTGGCCGGCACTTCCGGCAGCGTCCAATCCTGTTCCCACATGCCGACTTCCGGACGGTCGGAACGGTAGTCGGTGTACAGCTTGCTCAGGTCGGCGTTGGTCGTGATGCCGGCTTCCTTCAAACCGTCCAGCAGCGACGTAGTCGGATACTGATCGTTCATCGACCCCGAACCGGTGCCGCCGTAAACCGGATTGGTGGATCCCCAGCCGAACACGTTGACTTTCTTGGAAGACAACGGCAGGTTGGAATCGTCGTTCTTGAGCATGGTCACGGCTTCGCGCTGGATGTTCGCGGCAAGCTTGTTGGCGCTATCGATCGAGGATTCCGAAAGCGTGTACTTCTCGCTGGTCGCCATCGTCAGCAGATTCGACAGCGGCCCGTACATCATCATGACCAGCGACACCGTGGCGGCGACCAATACCACCAGCCAGGATTCGGAATGAATGAGCTTTCGATTCGCCTCGTTGCGCATCGTGTTCTTGTTGATGGCGAATGTCACCACCAGTGCCAGGACCAGCACTACACCGATGACCGCCAGATACGGCGCCACCGATTGCAGCACGGTCATGACATCAGCCATGTTGATCTGCAGCATGGTACGTCTCCTCCTTGATTCTCATGGATGCACGGCATTCGACGTTGGACCCGCCGACACGTCGTTATGTCGCTTATTCCATTGCATCAGGGAAAATCCCAGTTTCATCCGACTTTACTTTTTCGGTCTTATGCGTTCCTTTTTTGGTTAGCCATAGCATTGCAAATGACTCGCCATGCCGCACGTTATACCGTCGTACGCACGCGTTGCCACATGGCACGGGAAACTCTCAGGGAGGGTGCAGTAGGTAGGTGAAGTGGAGATGGACGCGATACGCGGAAGACTACCGGAAAACGGTTCGGGAAGGACGGACGGTATCCAAACTTGCCTGGATACACGAAGGCCACCGGAACGCGTGGACGCGCCCCGGTGGCCGGAACAAAAAAAGCGAAACCCCGTAACACCCGGGGATATAAAAAATCGGATCCCGGGAACCCCGCAAGGGGCTCGACCGGGATCCGATCCAACAATAAAAGCGGCGACGTGCTACTCTCCCACACCCTCTCAGGTGCAGTACCATCGCCGTGCAAGGCCTTAGCTTCCGGGTTCGGAAAGGGACCG
>NZ_JAHBBE010000061.1 GCF_019331805.1 Bifidobacterium pongonis | reverse complement strand
CGCGCCATCGTCACACGCCCAGCGCTTTGGAGCCGATGTCGTGGCGGTAGAACATTCCCGTCGTGTCGAGCTTGTCGATGATCGCGTAGATCTTGTCCTGCGCGGCCTTGATGTCGGGGGCGGAGGTTTCGACGAGGAGGACGCGGCCGGAGGAGGCGACGAGGCCTTTGTCGGAGTTGGCGACGCCGGCGTAGTAGACGTGGGAGTCGGCGGGGACGGGGATTTCGGGGATGTGGGCGCCCTTGATGACGTCGACGGGGTAGCCGTCGGAGGCGAGGACGACGCCGAGGGTGGTGTTGTGCTCATCCCAGGTGAAGGTCGGGGTGTCGCCGTCGAGGATGGCCTTGATGCCGGTGGCGAGGTTGCTGGTGAGCTGGGGGAGGACGACTTCGGTTTCGGGGTCGCCGAAGCGGGCGTTGAATTCGATGACCTTGGGGCCGTCGGCGGTGGCGATGAGGCCCGCGTAGAGGATGCCGGTGAAGGGGGTGCCTTCGGCGGCCATGGCTTCGACGGTCGGGCGCACGATGGTTTCGATGGCTTCGTCGACGACGCTCTGCGCGATCTGGGGGACGGGGCTGTAGGCACCCATGCCGCCGGTGTTCGGGCCCTTGTCGCCGTCATAGGCGCGCTTGTGGTCCTGGGAGATGGGCATGGGCCAGAATTCGGTGCCGCGCACGAAGCTCATGAGGGAGAATTCCTGGCCTTCGAGGAAGTCCTCGATGACGACCTTCGCGCCGGCGGCGCCGAAACGATGGTCGATGAAGATGTCGTCCAGCGCGTCGATGGCGGTTTCGACATCCATGGCGACGGTGACGCCCTTGCCTGCGGCAAGACCGTCGGCCTTGATGACGATCGGTGCGCCGTGCTCCTCGACGTAGGCCTTGGCCGGTTCGAGCTCTTCGAACGTGCGGTACTGGGCGGTGGGGATGTTGTGGCGGGCCATGAGCTGCTTGGCGAAGTCCTTGGACCCTTCGATCTGGGCGGCGGCCTTGTTCGGGCCGAACGCCTTGATGCCGGCTGCTTCGAAATCGTCGACGATGCCTTCGATCAGCGGCACTTCCGGCCCGACGAACACCCAGTCGTACTGGTTGCTGCGCACGAATTCGATGAGCGCGGCGTGGTTCGACAGGCTGATCTGCGTGGTGCGGATGCCGTCGAGCTCCATACCGGGGTTGCCCGGGGCGACGGTCACTTCGTCGACGCTGCCGCCGCGCATGAGCGCGTGGGCGATGGCGTGCTCACGCGCGCCGGAACCGATGACCAGAACCTTCTGACCCATAATCTTGTCTCCTCAACTTTGCTGGAAATCTGTAGAAATCTGTAGAACGCTGTAGCTCTTGGAATGGAAATTGGTTGGACGCGGAAGCGGACCGCGGCTGCACGGGCTTGGATGAATGAAGCCTGACGGCATAAGGTAAGGCCTCCTTTTCGGGGGAGGCCTTACCATCTATCAGACGAGTTCCACGTCGGTGCCGGTGTTCTTCACGATGTTGCCGAGCACGTATGCGGCTTCGCCGTTCGCTTCGAGCATCGCCATGGTTTCGTCGGCGCGGTCGGCGCTGACGGCCAGCACCATGCCGATACCCATGTTGAAGATGTTGAACATTTCCATATGGTCGATATTGCCGGCCTTCTCCAGCACGTCGAAGATCGGCAGCACGGGCCAGGAACCGAGGTTGATGTGGGCTGCGAGGCCGTCGGGGATCATGCGCGGGATGTTCTCGATGAAGCCGCCGCCGGTGATGTGCGCGACGCCCTTGACCACGCCGGCCTTGAACAGCGGGGACAGGGTCTTGACGTAGATCTTGGTCGGGGTGAGCAGCACGTCGCCGAGCTTGGCGCCGCCGAGCTCATCCAGCTGGGTGTCGACGGTGTAGCCGGCCTGTTCGAACAGGGCCTTGCGCACCAGGGAGAAGCCGTTGGAGTGCACGCCGGTGGACGGCAGGCCGATCAGCACGTCGCCTTCGGCGATCGTGGAGCCGTCGACGATTGCGGACTTCTCCGCCACGCCCACGGTGAAACCGGCCAGATCGTACTCATCCTCGTCGTACATGCCGGGCATTTCGGCGGTTTCGCCGCCGATCAGACCACAATCGGCCTGCACGCAGCCGTCGGCCACGCCGGACACGACCTGTTCGAGCAGCGCCGGATCGTTCTTGCCGCAGGCGATGTAGTCGAGGAAGAACAGCGGTTCCGCGCCCTGAGCGGCGATATCGTTGACGCACATGGCCACGCAGTCGATGCCGATCGTGTCATGCTTGTTCGCCATCTTGGCGACGACGAGCTTGGTGCCGACGCCGTCGGTGCCGGAGATCAGCACCGGCTCCTTGTAGCCCAGGGAAGCGAGATCGAACAGGCCGCCGAATCCACCGATGCCACCGACCACGCCGGGGCGATTGGTGCGTGCCACATGGGACTTGATTCTCTTGACGACTTCGTAACCCGCCTCGACGCTGACGCCGGCGTTTGCGTATGCTTCTGGCATGTTGGCCTTCCTGTTGCTTTCCTATGGTTTGTAGGTTTGATTGGGGGTTGATGGTACAGGTGACGTTGGGCCGTGCGGCTCGCTGCGGCTCAGGATTGGGGGAGCGCCTGATATTCGTTGCCTTCGTACTTGCTCTTGTACAGCGCGAATTCAGGCAAGCGCACGCGGTCCTCCGGGGTGAGCGACTTGAGGAAATCAGCCTCGTAATCGTCCAGGGCGGTCGGGTAATCGCCGTTGAAGTAGGCGACGCATAGGCCGCCGTAGGGGGCGTCGGCACCGAGCCCGATCGAATCGACCAGGCCGTCGAGCGACAGGAACGCCAGGGAATCCGCGCCGATGTATTCGCGGATCTCCTCCACGGATTTCTCCGCGGCGATGAGCTCCTTGGTGGTGGAGATGTCGATGCCGTAGAAGCAGGGGTATTTCAGCGGCGGGGAGCTGATGCGCATATGCACTTCGGCCGCGCCGGCCTCCTTGAGCAGCTGCACGATGCGCTTCGACGTGGTGCCGCGCACGATGGAATCGTCGATCACGATCACGCGCTTGCCCTTGACCACGCCGCGCACGGCGGACAGCTTCATGCGCACGCCCTGCTCGCGCAGTTCCTGCGTGGGCTGGATGAAGGTTCGCGCCACATACTGGTTCTTGATCAGGCCCATCTCGTTCGGCAGGCCGGCGGTTTCCGCGTAGCCGGATGCGGCGGACAGCGAGGAGTTCGGCACGCCGATCACCATGTCGGCTTCGACCGGGGATTCCTGCGCCAGACGGGCGCCCATGCGCTTGCGGGCGGAATGCACGTTCACGCCATAGATATTGGAATCGGGGCGGGCGAAGTAGATGAACTCCATCGAGCAGATGGCCAGCTGGGTCTGGTCGGTGTACCGGTCGATGCGGTAGCCGTCGTCATCGATGACGACGATCTCGCCCGGACGGATGTCACGCACGAGTTCGGCGCCGACCGTGTCGAGCGCGCAGGTTTCGGAGGCGAGCACGTAGGCGCCGTTCGTCATCCTGCCGAGCGACAGCGGGCGGAACCCGTTCGGGTCAAGCGCGCCGATCATGGCATGTTCGGTCATGATCAGGTAGGCGAAACCGCCATGAACGGTGTTCAGCGCTTCCTTGAGCTTGTCCATGAACGTGGGTTTGTCGGAGCGACGGATGAGGTGCATGAGCACTTCGGTGTCGGAATTCGAATGGAAGATCGCGCCCTCGTCTTCGAGTTTGCGGCGTAGGGACGGGCAGTTGGTCAGGTTGCCGTTGTGGCACAGGGCCATATCGCCGTCGTGGAAGCGGAAGATGAACGGTTGGATGTTGTCGCTGCCGCCGGAGCCCGCGGTGGCGTAACGCACGTGGCCGATGGCGTGATTGCCTTTAAGACGCTGGATTTCGCGTTCGTCGCTGAACACCTGGGTGAGCAGTCCCTTGCCGCGGTGGCCGGTCAGCTGGCCGTTGTCGTTCGCGACGATGCCGGCGCCTTCCTGCCCGCGATGCTGCAAAGCGTGTAAGCCGAAGTAAGTGAGTCTAGCTGCGTCGGGGTGCCCCCATACGCCGAAAATACCGCATTCCTCGTGGATGTCTTCGAGTTCTGCTGACACGCCAAAGCTCCTTCCGAAACTGTGGAGACAGGGGATTTCTACCGGGTCAACCCTATCAAGCGGCGGCTACATTCACGCCGCAGTATTCCATATATGGGTTGCTGTGTGGGTTGCTGTGCGAGCTGCCACGTGGGTTGCGCGTGGGTTGTTGCGTGGGTTGCGCGTGAGGCGAAGCGTGTATGATGGGAAATCGAACGCTTGTTCGAATTGATGCGCCCTCCCGCGCGAGTGGACGGGGTGAACAACGGTGCCGTAAAGGGGGTGTGCGTGGGTAAGGAACGCGCGTATATCGCCATCGACCTGAAATCCTTCTACGCCTCCTCCGAATGCGTGGAACTGGGGTTCGACCCGCTGCGCACGCATCTGGTCGTCGCCGACGAATCACGCACCGACAAAACCATCTGCCTGGCGGTGTCGCCGTCATTGAAAGCCTACGGGCTACCCGGCCGCGCCAGACTGTTCGAAGTCAAAGAGAAACTGCGGCGCATCAACGCCGAACGGTTGGCGCACGCGCCCGGCCACCGCTTCCGCGGCTCCTCATATTACGCCGATCAGGTCGACGCCGACCCGAGCCTGGCGGTGGACGTATACATCGCCAAGCCCAGAATGTCGCACTATCTCGACGTCAGCGGGAAAATCTACGGCATCTACCTGCGCTACGCCGCCGCCGAAGACATCCACGTGTACTCCATCGACGAAGTGTTCATGGACGCCACACGCTACCTGCGAGCCTACGGCGGCACTCCGCACGAACTGGCCCGCGACATCGTGCGGACCATCCTGCATGAGACGGGCATCACCGCCACCGCGGGCATCGGCACGAACCTGTACTTGGCGAAAGTGGCCATGGACGTGGTGGCGAAGCATATCCCCGCCGACGAGGACGGCGTACGCATCGCGCAACTGGACGAAAAGTCATACCGGCGGCTGCTGTGGGGGCACAGGCCGCTCACCGATTTTTGGCGGGTCGGGCGCGGGTATGCGAACAAGCTCGAGGCGCACGGACTCATGACCATGGGCGATATCGCGCGATGCTCGCTCGGCCGCGCCTCCGACTATTACAACGAGGAACTGCTATACCGGCTGTTCGGGGTGAACGCCGAACTGCTCATCGACCATGCGTGGGGGTATGAGCCGTGCACGATTGCCGACATCAAGGCGTACAAGCCGGCCGGGCACAGCATGAGCTCGGGGCAGGTACTTACAGGCGCGGTGGGGTACGATGCGGCGCG
>NZ_JAHBBE010000060.1 GCF_019331805.1 Bifidobacterium pongonis | reverse complement strand
GACGGACGAGGAGCGGGCGGGACTCATACCGGAATCAGACAAATTTGGCTTGTTTTTGTCTGATTTCGGTATGAGGGGACTTGAGAGGGAGGAAGGGAGGGAGTGTGTTCGTTACCGGAATCGGACAAAAATCGCCCGATTTTGTCTGATTTCGGTATGAGGGGTGCCTGGCGCAGGCGTGAGATGGGTCCCGAACGGGCATGGAACGGACGCGGAACACGCCCGGAACGGGCCCGGCGCGGGCGCGGGGAACGGCCGGGTGCATTCGTTCTCAGAAGTCAGCGCATAACGGTAGGCTTGCCGCTTGTATAGACCCCAAACCGTTCAAACCAGAAGGTGCATTGTGGCTCAGTCCAAACTCGATGAAGTAGTATCCCTTGCCAAGCGTCGCGGCTTCGTATTCCCCGCCGGCGAAATCTACGGCGGAACCCGTTCCGCTTGGGATTACGGCCCCCTCGGCGTCGCGCTGAAAGACAACATCAAGCGCGAATGGTGGCGCTCCATGGTCGTCACCCGCGGCGATGTGGTCGGCGTGGATACCTCCATCATCCTCCCGACCCCCGTGTGGGTCGCCTCCGGCCACGTGGCCGTCTTCAACGATCCGCTGGTGGAATGCCTCAACTGCCACAAGCGCCACCGCTCCGACAAGCTTGAGGAAAGCTACGCCGAGAAGCACGGCGACAAGCTGCCCGAGAACGGCATGGCCGACATCGCCTGCCCCGACTGCGGCGAACGCGGCAAGTGGACGGAACCGCGTGACTTCAACATGATGCTGCGCACCCACCTCGGCCCGGTCGAGGACGAGAACTCCCTGCACTACCTGCGCCCGGAAACCGCGCAGGGCATCTTCGTGGACTTCAAGAACGTCATGACCTCTTCCCGCAAGAAGCCGCCGTTCGGCATCGCCAACATGGGCAAGTCCTTCCGTAACGAGATCACGCCCGGCAACTTCATCTTCCGCACCCGCGAATTCGAGCAGATGGAGATGGAATTCTTCGTCAAGCCCGGCGAGGACGAGGCTTGGCATCAGTACTGGATCGACGCCCGTACCCAGTGGTACCTCGATTTGGGCGTCAAGCCGGAGAACCTGCGCCACTACGAGCATCCGAAGGAGAAGCTCGCCCACTATTCGAAGCGCACCGTCGACATCGAATACAAGTTCGGCTTCCAAGGCTCCGATTGGGGCGAGCTTGAAGGCGTCGCCAACCGTACCGATTTCGATCTGTCCGCGCACGCCAAGCATTCCGGCGAGGATCTGAGCTACTTCAACCAGGCCACCGGCGAAAAGTACGTGCCGTACGTCATCGAGCCGGCCGCCGGCCTGACCCGTTCCCTCATGTGCTTCTTGGTCGACGCCTACGACGTGGACGAGGCTCCGAACACCAAGGGCGGCGTCGACAAGCGCACCGTGCTGCATCTCGACCCGCGTCTGGCTCCGGTCAAGGCCGCCGTGCTGCCGCTGAGCAAGAAGCCCGACCTGCAGAACGTGGCGCAGAAGCTCGCCGCCGACCTGCGCCAGAACGAGTGGATGATCGACTATGACGAGGCCGGTGCGATCGGTCGCCGCTACCGTCGTGAGGACGAGATCGGCACCCCGCTGTGCGTCACCGTCGATTTCGACACGCTTGAGGATCAGGCCGTCACCATCCGTGAGCGCGACACCATGCAGCAGGAGCGCGTCAGCCTCGACAAGGTGTCCGACTACATCGCCGAGCGTATCGGCGAGAAGCGCGTCAGCGTGCCGCAGATGCCCGAATCCATGGGCGGCGAGGCATGGCCGGATTCCGTCCACATCGCCGAAGCCGGCGGTCTGTACTGATCCGTGTCGGATCGTGAGGGGACTCGTACCGAATCGTGACGACTACCGAAGAGACCTATGACGTGCACGAGGGCTGCAGAGTGGGGGAGAATCCCTGTTCTCCGCAGCACTCGGCGCACGTCGCCTCTCATCCCATTGCACCGGTGAAGCTCGGCGATATCGACGTGCCGACGCCGGTGGTGCTTTCGCCTATGGCGGGAGTGACGAACTGGCCGTTCCGCGTACTGTGCGAACAGTATGGGCCGAGCGGCCTGTACGTGGCCGAGATGATCACCGCGCGCGCCCTGGTCGCCCGCAACCCCAAGGCGCTGCGTCTATGCCGCTTCGCTCCGAGCGAACGCGTGCGTTCGCTGCAGCTGTACGGCGTGAACCCGGCCATCGTTGAACAGGCCGCGAAGATCGTGGTCGATGAGGGTATGGCCGATCATGTGGATTTGAACTTCGGCTGCCCGGTCCCCAAGGTCACCCGTCGTGGTGGCGGTTCGGCGCTGCCGTGGAAGACCGATCTGCTGCAGGAGATCATCTCCCGCGT
Organism: Bifidobacterium pongonis; assembly: GCF_019331805.1. Classification (GTDB taxonomy): domain Bacteria; phylum Actinomycetota; class Actinomycetes; order Actinomycetales; family Bifidobacteriaceae; genus Bifidobacterium; species Bifidobacterium pongonis. Next base: position 3,286 of record NZ_JAHBBE010000060.1, on the reverse strand, counting down.
GGTGAAGGTGTGCTCCGCGGCGAATATCCCCGTCACGGCGAAATTCCGCGTCGGTATCGACCATGAGCATGAGACGTTCCTTCAGGCCGGTCATATCGCCCAGGAGGAGGGGTGCGCCGCAGTGACGCTTCACGCGCGCACCACCGCCGAATACTATGGTGGGCATTCCGATTGGACGCGCATCGCCGAACTGAAGCGGGAGCTTGACATTCCGGTGTTCGGCAATGGTGACATCTGGGGTGCGGACGACGCGCTGGCCATGATCGAGGAGACGGGCTGCGACGGCGTGGCCATCGGCCGTGGATGCCAGGGGCGCCCGTGGCTGTTCGCCGATATCAGGAACGCGTTCGACGGGTCCGCCGAGCGTATCGACCCGACGTTGGGCGAGGTGTGTGGCGTGATTGAGCGTCATGCCGAACTGCTCACCGAGTTCTATGATGGCGACGAGCGTATGGCCGTGCATGATCTGCGTAAGCATGTCGCGTGGTATCTGAAGGGTTTCCCGGTTGGGGGTTCCACGCGCAAGGCGTTCATGGAGTGCGAGTCGCTTGACGACGTGCGCCGTGAGATCGGCAAGCTTGACCCTGATATGCGCTTCCCGGAGCGCGTGGTCGATAAGCCGCGTGGCAGGGTCCGTTTCGCCAAGAAGGTGCATCTGCCGTACGGCTGGCTGGAGTCTCGAACCACTACGCATGAGGAGAGACAGGCGTTGTTCGGCGACGATCCGATGGATGACGTCTATTAAAGGTGCCGTTTCGGGGCGTCACTGTGGGGCGCCGTTTTCGGTGTTGGGGCGCGTGTCGCGCGGTGCAGGCGACGCGAAGGACCCCAAACCTGAAAATCACCTGATAATGTATGCGTACACTTGAAAAAAACGCCCGAATCGGGTGTGCCCTGCGCTAGAGTTATGCGTAACCGTGTAAGGACAGGAGCCAAACGTGAGCGAGATCGCCCAGACTGAGTTGAACGACAAGACCAACATCAAGGTCGTTGGTGTCGGTGGTGCAGGCGGCAACGCCGTGAACCGCATGATTGCGGAAGGTCTGCAGAACGTTGAATTCGTGGCCATTAACACCGATGCGAAGGATCTGCTTCGATCCGACGCCGATGTGAAGATCTCCCTGTCCGATCAGACGAGCCGTGGCCTGGGCGCGGGCGCAGACCCGGAGAAGGGCGCGAAGGCGGCTCAGGATCACCAGTCCGATATCGAAGAGGCTCTGAAGGGCGCCGACATGGTGTTCGTCACCTGCGGTGAGGGCGGTGGCACCGGTACCGGCGCCAGCCCGATCGTCGCCCGTGCCGCGCACCAGCAGGGTGCGCTCACCATCGCGGTGGTCACCCGCCCGTTCTCCTTCGAAGGCCCGCAGCGTGCCAATTCCGCCAAGTTCGGTATCGACAACCTGCGTCAGGAAGTCGACGCGCTCATCGTCATTCCGAACGACCGTCTGCTTGAGCTTTCCGACCGTTCCATCACCATCATGGACGCGTTCAAGACCGCCGACGGCGCTCTGCTGTCCGGCGTGCAGGGCATCACCGACCTCATCACCTCCAACTCTTACATCCACGTCGATTTCTCCGATGTCACGGCCATTCTGCGTGGCGCCGGCACCGCCCTGTTCGGTATCGGTTCCGCCCGCGGCGAGGATCGCGCCACCCAGGCCGCCGAGCTGGCCATCAGCTCGCCGCTGCTGGAGGAGAGCATCGAGGGCGCTCACGGTGCGCTGATCAACGTTGCCGGCCCGACCGATATCGGTCTGCAGGAGGCTTCCGCAGCCGTGGAGCTCGTGCGCAAGGCCATTCACCCCGAAGCGCAGATCATTTGGGGTCTGGCGCTCGACGACGCTTACGGCGACGAGGTTCGTGTCACCGTCATCGCCGCTGGTTTCGATTCCAACAAGCCCACCGCCGAGGAGCGTGCGGCTCAGGCTGCGGCTCAGGCCGCGCCCACCGTCCAGCAGGCTCAGGCCGCTCAGCCCGCGCAGCAGGGTCAGCCGATGCAGGCCGCTCAGCCGGCCGCCGACGCCGCCCAGGCCCCCGTGCAGGGCCAGCCGGTGCAAGGCCAGCAGGCTCCCGCCGCCGCACCGCAGCAGGCGCAGCAGTCCCCGTTCACCTTCGCTCCGGCGAATGGCGATCCCGCGGCCCAGCCGATGCAGAACCCGTCCTACACCACGGACGATTCCGACTACATCGACATCCCGGACTTCCTGCGCTGAGGCGTGCTGGCGATAGCGAAATCGTTGAGGAATTCGTAAATAATAAGGAAAGGAACCTTGTATGGCAGGGTTTATGAAGAGTGCGATGTCCTACCTCGGCATGGCTGACGTGGCGGACGACGACGATTTCGCGGTCGAAGAGGAAAGCGCCCCCGCCGCTGAGGGCACGTTCGACTCCGACCATTCCGTCACCCCCATGCCCACCGCGGCACCGGCACAGCCTCAGACGTCGTCGCGCACCACTCCTTTCCCGGGCAAGATGAGCCGCATCACCACCATTCATCCGAAGACCTATGAGGATGCGCAGATGGTTGGCCGTGCGATCCGCGACGGTGTTCCCGTGGTGCTCAACCTGACCGGCGTGGCCGAGCCTGTGGCGTACCGCATCGTCGACTTCTCCGCCGGCGTGGTGTTCGGCGTGCACGGTTCCATGGAGCGTGTGACCCCGCGCGTGTTCCTGCTGAGCCCGGCTCAGGTGAACATCAAGGTCGAGGAGACCACTGCTCCGGATTCCGCTCGCAGCCTGTTCGCCGACTGATGCGCTGATGTGCTGAGGCTGTTGCCGTGTGACGGTGATGGCGGAGGCGCGGTGCGGTCGTTCGGCTGTTCGGTTGTTTGTTGTTCGGTTGCTCGACGGTGTGATCGTTCGCATTCGATTGCGGCCGGGCGCCTGCTGATGACGTATTGATGGTTCCGTTTGATGATTCGTTCTATCGGATCGTTGGACGGAACCATTCTTGCAAGCGGCGGTGCCGCGCTTCCCGCGCTGTGCCGCGTGCCATCTGTGTTGCGTCGTTTCCCCGGTATCGTTGTCACGGCGCGTGATGATTCGTGCGTCATGATCGGTGCGCGACGGTACGCGCGTCACGGTTCGCGGGAGGCTGATTGCCAGCTGATGACCAGCTTGTGGTCGGCCAGCTGCCAGTCTCATCGTCAACAATCGTTGACAGACATGCGGGCGAGCGGCGGCGATTCCGCCACGGTCAGCGGCAACCGGCGTCAGTCGGCGGCAACCGGTGGCGATCATCCGCAACCCGCAGTTACAATCCGCACCCTGAACCCGACCCCAAAAC
>NZ_JAHBBE010000006.1:25934-76126 GCF_019331805.1 Bifidobacterium pongonis | reverse complement strand
CGCGAACGAATGGTCGAACCGCCGCTACCTGGACATGTCCCGGCTCGATGACAACCTCGTGGAAGCGAACTGATCATCGCGCCATGGACGGCCATGATCCAAAGTGCGCAACTTTTCGGGCACTACCGACGAGAATCAACAGACTATCTTGTGCACCTGCAAGCGGCCTGGCAACGAGGACATCAGGATAGTTTTGCCCAGTGGCGAAAACCGCTCCGTCGACACCAAGCGCAGTATATTGGGTCAGCCATTTCGCGATGGCAATACTGGTGTCGTATCGTGTTTCGCCGCTCAGACGAATCGGGGTAATTCCAGTGGTGTCGGCGATTTGCTGTTCGATTTGTCTATTGACAGCTTGAGCTCCGCCTGCAATGACGATATGGCTGAAATACTGTCCTTGAGTGCGGCAATCTGCTTGGCATTATCTGCATTATTGGATACTAGGAAGATGGGGGAACTGCTCCGATACGTGTAGGCCGACATGGACAAGGCGTCGGCGTAGTTGTCTGCTGTGGTAACGATGGCTGTATTGCTCCACATGAAATCAAATTTGGAGTCACTTCGGTACAGGGCCAGAGCCGTTTCTACACGAGTTGCACCGTACACTCGCAGTACATTGTCGCAATTGGACTTTAGAGAGCGTTCTGCATTAGCGGATACAGCATTTGAGCCGCCGACGATGATGATCTTACTAGGCTGAATCTTTTTGACTTGTTGCAGAGCTTGCGGAGAAAGTCCCTTCTTTGCGGTAAAGAGAATGGGAACACCTAATGCACATGCAGCAATTGTTCCTCTGCCTGTGCGGCGGGGCCTGCTAAACCACAGGATAAAACGACTGCCGCAGATATCAATGCGGTCATGATTCTGCGTTTCATTTCTTCTGTTTCCTTTCGTTGTTGCATATTGTTGGAGAGGGTTGTCTGACAAGGATTAGAAACCCTTGTCAGACAACCCTCTCCAACAATGTCGGCTATGCCATCATTGTGCGTGTTTGAGTCCGAGGCTGTCGGCTATGGCGTTTGCTGTGGCTTGGCTGACGGCGTTGGCGCCGCCGACCACGTACGCGTTGTCGACCTTGCCCCTGTACTCCGCGGAGAACGGGACCGCGGGGCTGTGGGCGTCCTCGACCAGGAGGGTCGCCGCCTTGGCCTTGCCGGCGAGAGGGCCGGCCGCCAGGGCGTCGGGGAAGTTCGCGCCGGTCGCGTACACGACGCCGTTCATACCCAGGCCGTGCCCCGTCGTCCACCTGGCGATCCGCTCGCTCGTCTCGTAACGGGTCGCGCCAGACAAGCGCGTCAGCTGCGCCCCGGTTATGGATTGGGCTTTCGTCGCCACTCGTTCGGACACGGCGTTGATGCCGCCGACTACGACGATCCGAGAGAACTGTCCAGTCGAGAGTGCGATTTGCTGGCTGTTGGTTAGAGCGTTCGAATCGACTAGGAACACGGGAGCCTTCGCCGCGTAGGCGTAGGAGCTGATACTCAGCGCGTCGGCGAAGTTGCTGGCCGTAGCCAGTATGGCAGTGGAGCCCCAGCCAGATCCCTTCCGATACAGGCTCAGGGACGTGTCCACGCGCGTCGCGCCGGCCACCCGTTCCACATGGGGGCAGATGTCTTCCAACTCGTCCATCACGCCGTCCGACACGGCCGCACGGCCGCCAGCGACGATGATCCTGGACGGGGCGAGATCGGTTAGACGCGTGAATGCCTGGAAGGACAGCGTTTTCCCATCAGTCAGCACGATGGGAGCATCCAACATGCCGGCCAAGCCGGAAGCTGCCAAGGCATCGGGATAGTTGCCGCCCGAAGCGACGATCACAGTGCCCCCGGACTTCCATCCACCGGTACCGACGATCTCCTCCATGGTGTCGTAGCGGGTCGCACCGGCCAAGCGTCTCAATGCGGCGGGTTCCTTCGCCCAATGCGCGTGGAGGGTCACATCGCTTGTTACGGTTTGGTTGAAGTCATACTTCGTGCCGCTGTTCTTGGCCGTGTACCAGCCCTGGAACGTGTACCCCATGCGGGCCGGATTCGCGGGTTCGGTGACTCGCGAACCGTATTTCACCTTCTGTGCGGCTACGGAGGAACCGCCGTTCGAATCGAACGTCACCGTGTAGGTCCTGATGGTCCAGTGCGCGTACACAGTCGTATTCGCTGCCCCCATGGTTGTGGACGAGCTGACCTGGCTTCCGTTATCCTTGGCTGTGTACCAGCCTTGGAATATGTAGCCAGTGCGCGTGGCTGTGGGCAGACCGCCGTACTGGCTGCCGTACTGCACTGTCCTGGACGATTCGGAAGTCTCACCGCTGTTGCCGTCGAAAGTGAGTATGTACGAGTTCACCGACCAGTGAGCGTACAGGGTGATGCCACTCGTCACTGTCTGGCTGAAATCGTACTTCGTGCCGCCGTTCTTGGCTGTGTACCAGCCCTGAAACGTATAGCCGGTGCGGGTCGGGTTCGTCGGCTGCGTGGCCTTGGAACCGTACCTCACCGATTGGGAAGTGACCGTGGATCCGCCGTTTGAGTCGAACGCCACCGTGGCATATGCGGTATGTCCTGCCTGGAACTGAATGGTTTTGCTTACGTCGTCGTTCGATACGTCGTAATTCAAGCCATAGGCCTTGATTGTCATCGAATGCGCTTCAACAGCAGTTAACGTGGAGAAATCGACGTCAACGGTTATTGATGCATTGCCGTTGTAGCTGTCGTTACCTCGGGCAGAACGATTTTGCCCTGCGACGTTCACTGATGCGCTTGATACAGGACCGGTTGCCGTCATACGGATGGTTGCCTTGCCTGAAATGATGGCGTTGGCCAGGTTATGCCAACTGGATCCGCCATCGGCTGAATACTGTGCGGAAACAGCGGGTTTCTCTTGATCCTCCGTCATTGACGCATAAGCGTTGACAAGACCAGCGCCGCGGTATTCCAATCCCTCTGTTGGCGCTTCCAAGTTGCCGTACAGTTCCTTGGCATGCTTTTTAAGCAACTGCGTAATCTGCGAAGCGGAATAATTTGGATGCACCGACTTGAGCAGTGATGCCACACCTGCTACATGGGGAGATGCCATGGAAGTGCCGCTCATATACGCATAGTTGGTTCCATATGTTGAATAGACATTGCTTCCAGGAGCCGCCACATCGATAGAGCTGCTGCCGTAATTCGAATAATCGGCACGGCTCAATGGGGCCACGGAGTATGTGCCCCGTTTTTGCACTGCGGATACGGCAAGCACTCCGTCAAGCATAGCCGGAACGATGTATCCCTTGTTACTAGCAAGAGAAAGCCCCGAACCTCCAAGACCCTGGCTTTGCTGATTCGCCAAGCCGGTCAGCGGGTTGAACGTATTTTCGTTGTTGCTGGCATCGATGGCTTGCCCGATGACCTCACGCGGCTGGCGCTTTTCGATTTGCCTGCGCATCCGATCCAAGGATGTGTCCTCGTGCAGATTATCAAGGTCGAGACCTGCATTCATTGCTGAGGCAACGTTGACTACGTTGTTTTTGGCTGCGTAGTTCACGGCTCGTTGCAAAACGGTGTCATGCGCCTTGTCAACTGCATACTTACCTGGATAATCGGGTGACAGGCTGCCGATGCTGGCATTGGTGACATCCATTCCCACCTTGGCCGCCCATACGTATCCGCAGACCTCCTGTTCGAGGTAGGTGCGGTCGTGCTTAAGCACACGTATGGCTGCCAATGTCGTATTCGGGTTTACGCCATCGACGCCGCTGCCATTGTGGGATGCTGCGATGGTGCCTGAAACGTGAGTGCCGTGCATGTCGTCGTAGTCACCCGCGGTAGGCCACCATACAGGACGTCCCGTCGAGGAGTCGGTTCCCTGCTGCGGGATTCCATTCACCGTGCAATCAACGGAATAGGTGCTGCTCACCTGCCCCTGCAGATCGGGATTATCATCCTCGATGCCGGAATCGATTACGCCGGTCAGAGTCGGCTTATACGCGACATTGGTCCGCTGCGCCTTATCTGCACCAATGGCGGTAATGCCCCATGCATCATAAATGTTGGTGTTCGGATCCGAAGAGTCTTTCTGTGGTTTGCGGATCGCGTTTCCCGACTTCCATTTTGTGGTTGTCGCGATGTCGGAAGATGTGGTATTCCCATAGCGAATTTCCTCTTCGCGGAGTTTATCGCGTGTATATGCCACCGTGTCCACAGCAATGCCATTTGCTGCGGCCCAGCGCGCGAAGTTGGAAGCGAATGTCTTGGTATGTGCTTGTACAAAGAACACACCGATTTCTGGATATGACATCAGCTTGTAGGCATGCAACGCTTCGGCTCCGGTGACGGCCTTGTCCAGCACGTCGGTTGCCGTGCCTTCTTTGAGGCTGACGACGTAATTGGTAACTGTTTCATCGGAATCCGCTATCGAATGGCTTTCCTCCACTGTCGGCGCAGCTGAGCCGACAGTGATGTCGAACCACGTTGTCTTTGCCGTATTGGACTTCAATGTCAAGGTAACGCGCTTGGTGCCGTTGGAATTCATGTTCGGCTGAGAAAGCGTGTACTCGCTCCTTGGTAGTTGCACAGTATCGCCATTGTTCTGTATCGCAGATACCACAAGTCCTGTCGTATCGAGCGTTTCGCCTGTCTTATACGAGGCTTTTTTCGGTGGGGTCTGTACAGAGATGGAGCTGTAGCGTATTGGGCTATACCACGCATATAGAGTTATGGTACCGCTTGTCAGCAGATTCTTCACCGGAGCGCAGTAATCATACCCCGTGCCGGTGCCGTCGGCCTTGGTGTTCCAGCCCGTGATCATTTTGCCGGCCGGCGCCTTGAATGTCGAGCGGTTCAGTCTCTCGTTCTTGTCATATGTCAACGTCTGCGAGGGCATGGTGCCGGTACCGCCGTTGGCGTTGAATTGCACTGTGTACTTGTTTGCCTTCCACTGCGCATATAAGGTGATGCTGTAGCCGTACTTGTCGTAAATGTTTTTCACCTGTTGCTCATCGGAATAGCTGGTGCCGGATCCATCTTTCTTGGTATTCCAACCGATGAACGTGTATCCAAGATCCATGCAGGTGTTGCCCGCAAGTTTTTCATACTCGTCGTATTTGATGTTTTGCGAGTTGACGATTCCGATGCCTGAGTCATTTGGAAGATTGGGATAAAACATCACAGTGTAGGTCGCATGTTCCCACTGCGCATACAGTGTGATTTTTCCATTCGAGGGAACATCGGAATTTTCGAGCCAATCGCCATATGCGTTGTACCGCTTGCCGGAACCATCGGCCTTGGTGTTCCACGATTCCAGATTGTAATGGACTCGGGTGAACTTGGTAGACCGGAAAATCTGGTAAGAGCCATCCGTGGTGACCGTCTGTGGCGACATGGATCCGATACCGCCGTTGGGGTTGAACGTTATCGTTGCGATATTATCATCCGTCACATGGATAGTACGGTTTCCCGTTGCCTCATTGCCGGCTGCGTCCTTCACCGTGTAGGTGAGTTGATAATCACCTGTTTTCGAAATATCGAAGTTGCCGGAGACCTTGATATTTCGTGTCACGTCGCCATCGTTATTGTCAATGGCGTTTATGCCATACATGGTATCGAACGATGTGTCGTTTATTCTGGCAGCGACGGTGTCCAACCCCTGAAGAGACGGGGCAGTGGTGTCAGAAGCCACTATTTTCGCGCGAATCCTCTGATTCGGGAAGCCAACGATGCTTGTGCTATCGATATAAAACACATCGCTTAGATGAAGGCCGGATTGGCCTTTGTCGATGATTGCGTCGAGTTGATCCTTATTCCAATCCACGTTTTCCACGACAGTGCTGCCGTCGCTCAAATGGATTTTTACCTCGTTGGGAAGGACCGGATAGCATGCGGAATAATTGCATTTCACCGTAACAGCATCAATGGTTTTCACTTTGGCGGTAGTCCATTGCGCATACAAGGTGATTATTTGGTTCGCGGCAGTGATGTTCAATTCCGCGTAAGACGTGTTTTCCTTATAAGCTGTACCAGTGCCGTCTCGTTTGGTGTTCCAACCTGTGAACACCCTGCCGTTGTAATTGAATTCGTTCGATTTCAGCGTAGCGGTATTGACGCTTGGGTCGGATGCAACTTTTTGGTCAGGCATGGTTCCTGTGCCGCCATTGGCGTCATAACGAATGGTGTAAGGATACGAATCCCATAATGCATATAGCCAGACATCCTCTGTTACCGGAGCGCTGAAATCGTACAATGGCGAGTCATCACTATTGCCTGTGGCCCATCCCCTGAATATGAATCCCGGACGAACTGGATCGGTTGGCTTGGTAGCGGAATCGCCATCAGCGACCCGCTGATCATCGAAATATTCAGGTGTTGCGTTATACGCTCGGAAATGCACGGTATGAGTGGTTTTCCACTGTGCGTATAAATATATGCTTCCATACTCGTCTGCGGTGAGGTTCTTTACCGATTGTCCCGCTTGATATGAAGTTCCCGAGCCATCATATTCGGTGTTCCAAGATGTGAAAGTTCCATTGATGCTGCTTATTCCCACATCTGCTGGATTTGGCAGATTTTGCGCCTGATCATAGGTGAAGCTCCGACTGCTACCTCCACCTGAGCCAGTGCCGCCAGAGTAGAAATACACGGTATAGGTATTTGGCGTCCATTGCGCATATAGGTCAACCACTTCACCGGCGTTCGCGATGTTATAGATGGGATTGTAGTCGGAGTACTGCGTTCCCGAACCATCTTTTTTCGTGTTCCATCCGCTGAACTGATATCCCGTGCGAGTGAACCTATTCCCATACAATGGGATGGTTGAATCCATATCGAATTTCTGATCGTCCATGGATCCATTGCCGCCATTTGCATGGTATTTCACTGTGTATGTAGAACCGACATATTGCTTGAGGGCATCGCTTACGGATTGTGTAGTGCCCCTGTCGCTGTGATTACCGGTGTATCCGATTTCCAGAACGACGATGGTTGCGCCTTCCCAACGGCCGCTAGTCACCTGCGCCGACGCCATGCCGGCGGTATCCGCCAGATTGCTCACTTCGGTGAGGTAATGTCCGTACCCTTGCCTGCTGCTGCCGGCAGGAGCGGATAGTTCGCTATACCAAGATTGAATTGGATTATGATTGCTTTGTCCCGTTTCAGGGTATCCGATGAACAAGGCTTCAGGGCCAAACCAATATGTTCCGTTTTGATAGTTTGGACTCTCTCCAAGATTATATTTCGAAGTCCATGATGGTGCGCCTACATACATGTCGTCATGGCTAATTGGTTGACTGTGATTCACAGAGGCTCGTTCGGCCAAGGCATCGGCGCGCTTCTGAGCCCAACTCATCAAATCCCAGTTCACGTTAAGTTCGGGAACAGGAGAGCCGTCAGCCGCATCTTCCGCAACCTGGCCTGAACGCATGTTTGCACTGTTGTCGGCATTCTGCGCTTCAATGATTTGTTGCGCAGTCAAGGCGGTACGTCTGGATTGGCGTAGTTTGTTGAGCTCGCTCATATACTTCAATGAAGCAATAATATTGCTATTTTGCGTCGCGCTATCTGCCATGGCGATATGATTCGTAGTCATGCCCACTGCGATGCACATGGACAATGTGCAGAATACGGCCCACATCTTCTTTGATGCTGCCAATAGACTTGACGACATAGACGTCTCTCCTCGGTAATTCTTCTCATCTTGGTGCGGGAATGTTCCCGCAAGTGGCTTTAATTGTATCGCCGCACACATAAAAAATGGGGGTAAGCAGTAATCGCTTTCCCCCATTGAAGGCCTACTCAGCAATAATCAATCGCAGGAGCTCACGCTGAGCTTGTCGATTCGCATAGCGGAGTCATTGAGAAGACCGGCGAAATTCACCGTTCCTGGATTGCGCACTGAGAAGTAGCATGAATTCTCATCGCTGGTGAACGCGAGTTGCTCGAAATTCTTCAGATTGCTGGTATCAGGAATAATGCGCATGGTGGCGATGATTTTGAAGTCACCGTCATTGAAGAGATGCAAAGGCAAAGCGAAATGCACCTTGTTATGGCCTGTCTTGTTGACCTTGAATGAGACGCCACAATCATACGGAACGCCGCCGCGCTTGACGTCCAATACCGACATGGGGATGTAGAACTCGATGTCCTTGCTGTCGCGCAGATCATATTCGACGTCGAATTCGAATGTATCCTTGCAAGTGAGCATCTGTTCGGAAACCGGCAGAATGCGGAATGTGGGAACGCGCTCGCTGAGACCAAGCGGGTATTCGCCTTCCTCTTCCTCGTTTTTTTCCTTTTCCGCGTTCCTTCGCTCCACCTTAAGGTTCTCCAAGGTATAGCGATCGGCGACATCGTTCTTGTCGCCACTTGCGATGATCTCGCCATCCTTGATGAGAATGGCCTTGTTGCAGTATTTCTTCACCGCGTCCATGGAATGGGTGACAAGGATGACGGTCTTGGTCGGATCTTTCTTGATTTCTGCGAAGAAGTTGTCGCATTTACGCTGGAATGCCTCGTCTCCGACGGCAAGCACCTCATCGAGCACCAGAATGTCTCCCTGCGCTTTGATGGCCACGGAGAAAGCAAGACGTACCTGCATGCCAGACGAGTAGTTCTTGAGCTTCTGATCCATGAAGTCCTCAAGCTCGGCGAACTCCACGATGTCATCATACATCGCGTCAATCTGCGTACGAGTGAATCCAAGCAGAGCGCCATTCAAGTACACATTCTCACGGCCAGTCAGTTCCGGATTGAAACCGACGCCGAGCTCAATGAACGGCACCAGTTTGCCTTTAACCGTCACGGACCCCTGCTCCGGGGTGTAGATCTGCGAGATGATCTTCAACAGTGTGGACTTGCCGGAACCGTTACGCCCGACAATGCCGAAGAAGTCACCCTGACGCACCTCGAAATTGATGTCGCGCAGCACATGCTGCTCGGTATAGCCTTTGATGCCCTTCGTCCAGTTCAGGAAGGCCATCTTCAGACCGGTGGCCTGCTCGGTGGGCAGTCGGAACATCTTGGCTACATGATCAACCTTGAGCACTACGGGGCGCTCGTCGACGTTCTTCTCTTCAGTCATTGCAACCTCAGTCATGAATTAGAGCACCTCCGCGAACTTGGAACTGTACTTGCGGAACACGTGAATGCCCAGCCACAGAATGAGAGCAGACAGCACATATGGCAGCAGGCAGAGCAGCTTGTTGTCGACCATGGACCACACGGTCGGTACGTATTCGGGGGAAAGCAGATTGTGGCGGATATCCATAATCGCCTGAGTGGAGGGGTTCAGCATCAGGAGCTTGGCAGCCCAGGAGAACTCCGGGTTATTGGCGACCATGGAAATGGGGTAGATGATAGGTGTCGCATAGAACATTGCTTGCAGCACGACTTCCCAGATATGCGCCACGTCACGAAAATAGACGAACAGAGAAGCGAGCAGCAATGCTACGCCCAAGCCGAGGCAGTACAACTGCAGAATACTGAAGGGAACCAACAGCACGCGCCAAGTGTAATGGGCGTGGGCGAAGAAACCGAACAAGATAACCACCAGCAGATTGATACCGAGAGAAATCATGGAACCCATGGTGGTGGAAGCGACGATGATGTAGTTCGGGAAGTGAACTTTACGAAGCAAGTCGCCGCGTCCGACGATGGACTGCATACCCATGCTGGTGGACTCGGAGAAGAAGCTCCACAGGCAGGTGCCGCACAGCAACGAAATGGGGAATGTCGGAGTGCCGTCGGAGAACTTCAGGAACTTCACGAACACCACGTACATTACGGCGAATAGCATCAACGGTTTCAGTACGGACCATACCATGCCCAGGAAGGATCCCTGATACCGTAGCTGGAAATCGGTTTTTACCAGTTCCTTGAATACCACCATCGCATAGTGGTATCGCTTCTTTATACCGTCAAAAAAGTTCTTCACAAACGTCCTATCCTACTAGTCAGCGTTTCGATGGGCCGTATGGCTGACTCATCTTCAACATTCTTTCTAATCCTAGACAAAGGGTGAGATGGCGTAGCAGTATTGGAAAACAACAAAGGGGAATAAATAGAGGGCTGCGCCGTCATTACCAGCGACACCGCCCCGCAACGACGTATGCTGGGCGATGGCGTGGTATTCGTAAAGCCCGGCGACCCACAAGCGCTCGCCACCGCCATAGAAGCGCTGACATCAGACCCGGATTATCTGGCGCAAAAGCAGCGTGATGCCAGAACCGCAGCTGAACGATTCACCAGCGATGAGATCACCCGCGATCTCGCCCAATGGATCATTGACAGCAAGCAGTCCCGCAAGCAGCACCAAGGTGTTATGAACAAGCTGAAGAAGATTCTTACCCCCCATTCTCCGATGGTTCTTCCTCGCAATCGTGCTCGCGGGACTGTTGTGGGTAATAGTAAAGAACTGGGCTTCGTTGACCGAGGCGTTCACGGCACTCCCTTGACAGATCGCCGTATCCAGCTTCGTGCTGGCCGTGGCCTACGTATTCTTCACCAGCGCACTGACTTCCGGAGGCATCCTCGCCGTCGTGCTGGTCAGCCGAATCGCCATGACCTTCGCCGATCTGCTATTCGCTGCGCTCGGTGCCCTATTGAAAATGCGGGGCGATAAGCGGCAATCCGCCGTCGTCCCGCATTATCGTTCACGCAGTCCGGTTTTCGCACCCGGTATTTCCTACAGTCTGCGGTTTCACGCACTCACTTCGGGAAGTCGACGAAACCGGTGCTCTTGAGATAATTCTTCCCCGCACTCATGTCGTACTGGATGAGCTGATACTCATGCAGCATCGCCTTGGCCGTCTTGGGAAGATCCTTCTTGCTGACACGATTGCCGTTGGCATCGAGATACACCGGGTCTTCGGAATTACCGCCTGCCGACGAGGGGACGGAAAGCGCCGGAATGGCCTGGTGCATCTCGGTAAGGAACGCTAGATACGGGCTGACCTTTGCATCAAGATGCGAAGCAAGCTGGGCGGAGAAATAGTTCGACGACGTGTATGCGCTGGAAGCATCATCGAGCTTGGTTCCCGCGGACTTCGAGGCATTGTTCGACCAGATGAAATAGTCAGTCTCATGCAGGCCAAGCACATTGTTCGAGTCTGAGTACGCGGTTGAATAGATGCCGGGCAGATGGTCGCCGTAGAAGATGACGGTGATGGGCCGGTCCATCTCATTCAACTTGTTCAGGAAATCGAGAGTGGACTGATCGGTGTAATTCAGACCTTTCGTGTAGGTCTCGATGTTCTGGTGTTCGGTGTCCGACAGATTCTGCGACGTGTCCGCATCCTTGAACTGGTTGTTCGTGTAGAGATCCTCGTACGGCATATGGTTCTGCATGGTGACGACCTGATAGAACTTGTTCTTGTCCGACGATGAAACCTGTTCGAGGACATTCTTGTAGAAGGATTCGTCCGAGGCGTACCATGCGGAATCGATTTGCTGAAGGTCCTTCAGCTGGGGGACGCCATTCGTGGCATAGAACTTCGAGAAGGCGAACTTCTTGTAGTTGATGTCGCGGAAATACATGTTGCGGTTGTAGGCGTGCAGCGCCACGGAAGCGTCCTCGCCGTTGGCCGCGTTCCATGCCTGATTCAGCGACGGAGTCCACTTGAGCGAGGGAACGAGCTGCTGGTAGGCAATGGACAGCGCGGAACTGTAATTCGCCATGGAAAGCCCCGTCAACGCCTGATATTCGATGTTCGCCGTACCGCCACCATAGCCAGGCGAAAGCATCAGGCCGGAGGTGGTCCAGGTCTTCAACTGGCGAATGTTCGGCATCGGATCTTCCGAGAAGCTCACGCCCGGTACTCGTGTCGGATCGGAGAAGGTTTCGGACAGGATCATGATGACCGTATTGTCGGTCATGTTCGCGCTGCGCGTCTGATTGATGTTCTTCGCCTGCTTGGAATACTTCGTGGCGATTTTCTCCATGGCTTCACGCGAATAACCTTCGGGCTTATCCATGATCTTCGTGTGCGCCAAACGGACGAAATTCACGGCAGGGCCGTTATTTGTGGAGTCTGCGAGACCGTTCCACATCTGTGGTTCATCGCCCAGTTTCTCCGCGAAATTCGTGGACCAGTATCCGGCGTTGCCGAATCCCCACGTGAACGAAACGACCACCGCCACGCTGGCGCATGCCGCGGCGATGCGGGTAAGCGTGCCGATGATGTTCTTGGCGCTGGCAAACGGGTGCCGCCATGAGCAATAGATGAAGCAGTTGCGCCTATCAAGGATTTGCAGAACGATGCAGACGACTACCAGCCAGATGACGCCGGCGATTGCCTGATGAACCAGAGGTTGACTGGATGTCGGAATGAATGATGTCAACTCGCCAGTATTGCCGCCGGTGATGAAGTTAAGATCAGAAGGAAGCAGCGGCTCATTTCGCGTCTGCACCTTGATGTTGTTCGCCACAGCGTAGGTGGTCATCACCGTGCCGAAAATGGCGGTGGCAATCCAGAACCTGTTTAGCACGAGAATGAGTGTGAGGTAGATGGCACCCAGAATGAGACAGTTGAGCAAGAATAGGTTCTTGTGTTCAAGCCACATCTGCGCGACGAATTGCGTGGTCTGGCCGGCGACGCTGCCTAGGATTTTCGTGGTTTCGTCGACTTCTTGTCCCTCGGCATAGGTGGTTTCGGAGTACATACCCCATTGGATGAAGATGACTTCGAAAACGGTGAGAATCACGAATACCAGCGCGTACAGCGTGTACGGACAGCGTGGGCGCTTATGCCAGGGGGAGTTGGGATTGCGGAAGAAGTCGATGGTGAACCGAATGGCCTTAAGATTGGTGAAAGTGCGCCAGACATCGCGCACGGCGCTGATGGTCGTTCGAACAGGATGCTTGACTTCGGCTTCGGTAGGTTTTGCATTCGTAGCGCTTTTTACTGACTGCTCGTCGCTGCTGTTGTCGGTATCGCTGATTTCTTCAGTGCTTTCAACATCATCGTCCGGCTCACCGGTACCGGGCTCATCGAGCCTGCTTTCAGACGTTTCGTCGGTTTCGCCTCGATGACCTTCCCCTATTTGAGAATCCTGAGAGAACGAGCGCTGTTTGTCCGTATCGTACGAGTTATCGTTTTGGACGGATTTGGAATCCGAGGATGCTTGCGTGACTTCGGAATCTGCCTCTGCACTTGTCACTTGAACATCATCAGACATGGTCGTTTCCCTCACCTTATGGCTCTGTTCCCCACCTTCGGGGGGATGATTGACAACTAGCTGACCAACAACACTAATGTCTACATATGGACATACGGCCGTTCTTAGCGGGTATCCACACAGACCGCATATAAACTAATCCGGGTGAATCTCGAAGCGCCTTATCGTTCATGGAGCCGCTGGAAAACCACGCGCGGGTTTCCAGCGGCTCCACGTTTTACTTGCCAAGTTCCTTGGCGACGTATGCCTTGAGGGTTCCCTCCCAGTCCGACGCGTGGTACCCGGCGTTCTCGATCTTGGCGAGCGACAGGGCGGAATGCGTCGGATGCGGGCTGACCGGGCCCTTCGCGTTCGCGAAGTACTCCGCGGTCGAGATCGGGCGCACCCTGTCCCCGTTGCCGTTGGTCTGCTCGAACACCTCGCGGGCGATGTCCGCCCCAGCTTCTCACCGCGCCCGAACCTGTCAGGTCGTACGTGCCGAACGGTGCGCCGGAGGCGAGCAGGTGGAAGATCGCCTCGGCCATGTCGCGGGTGAAGGTCAGGCGGCCGTACTGGTCGTCCACCACGGTGACCTCGTTCAGGCCGTCCTGCGCGTCCGCGACGCGGCCGGACAGGGCCATCATGGTCTTGACGAAGTTGTGTCCCTCACCGATCACCCAGCTGGAACGCAGGATGTAATGGTGCGGCGCGTTCGCCACGGCGATGTTCAGCTCCGGGTCGGCGAGGTTCACGAACGTGTACGTCTTCTTCTGTTCCAGGCTCCAGTGCGCGTTGACGAGGTACGTGTAGGCGGTGCCGTCCTCGAGCGCCTGGAAGCTGTTGCCCACGCCGCGCGGCACGTAGATCGCCTTGGACGGGTCGAGGCGGGTGGTGTACACCTGGCCGAAGCTTTCGCCCGGGCGCAGGTCGACCCACGCGCCGAACACGGCGCCGGTCGCGATGCTGATGTACTTGTCCCACGGCTCGGCGTGGATGCCGCGGGTCACGCCCTTCTTCGCGTTGAACGAGATGTTGTTCTGCACCGGGCCGAAGTCGGGCAGGCCCAGCGCGGTCATCTTCGCGCGCTGCCAGTTCTCCTTGAACCAGCCGCGGTTGTCGCCGTGCACCGGCAGGTCGAACACGATCAGGCCGGGGATGTTCGTCCTCTCGACCTTCAGTTCCTTCTCAAAATCCATGTGTCCCATTCCTTGATAGACAGACGTTCCGGCCCGCGCGCGGGCGGCCGGCTCACTGGCCCTGCTGCTTGTACTTGGCCTCGGTGGCGGCCTTGGCCGGCTCCCACCAGGCGCGGTTCTCGGTGTACCACTCGATGGTCTGCCTCAGGCCGGACTCGAAGTCGGTGTGCGTCGGCTTCCAGCCGAGCTCGGTCCGCAGCTTGGTGGAGTCGATGGCGTAGCGGCGGTCGTGGCCCGGACGGTCCCTGACCCAGTCGAACGCGTCCTCGTCCTGGCCCATCATCTCGAGGATCATGCGCAGCACGGTGATGTTGTTCCTCTCGCCGTTCGCGCCGATCAGGTAGGTCTCGCCGATCCTGCCCTTGGTCAGGATGGTCCACACGCCGCTGGAGTGGTCCTCGGTGTGGATCCAGTCGCGCACGTTCTCGCCCTTGCCGTACAGCTTCGGGCGGATGCCCTCGAGGATGTTGGTGATCTGGCGCGGGATGAACTTCTCCACGTGCTGGTACGGGCCGTAGTTGTTGGAGCAGTTGGAGATCGTGGTCCTCAAACCGTAGGTGCGGGTCCACGCGCGCACCAGCATGTCGCTGGCGGCCTTGGTGGACGAGTACGGGCTGGACGGATGGTACGGGGTGGACTCGGTGAACTTCGCCGGATCGTCCAGCGCCAGGTCGCCGTACACCTCGTCGGTGCTCACGTGATGGTAGCGGATGCCGTACTTGCGCACGGCCTCCAGCAGGCGGAACGTGCCCTCCACGTTCGTCTTCAGGAACGGCTCGGGGTTCGCGATGCTGTTGTCGTTGTGCGACTCGGCCGCGTAATGCACGATCGCGTCGTGGCCCGGCACGATCCTGTCGAGCAGCTCCGCGTCGCAGATGTTGCCGTGCACGAACTCGACGCGATCCTCCGGCAGACCCGCGATGTTCTCGATGTTGCCCGCGTAGGTCAGCGCATCCAACACGGTCACGTGCACGTCCGGGTGGTTGTTCACCACGTAGTGCACGAAGTTCGAACCGATGAAGCCGCAGCCACCGGTCACGATGATGTTCTTGGGAGTGAAAAGTTCTTCAGACATAGCCATCACCTTTAGACTAATGCGGGCTTTTGCTTTGGTGTTAGCGGCGTCAGCCCCCCCAAAAAAAGGAGAGAATTCAGCGTTTGCCCTGAATTTTGCGTGCGACCACTTTCATGATTTCGCGCTGCTTGGAGCCAACCGGAGCAAGAACGTCCGCGTATTTCCTGATCGGACTATCCTCGGCGATGGCACGTTCATGATGCTGGGCGGGCTTGGGCTTCTCAACGCCGGAGAGCAGTGCCATCATTTGCAGGGAGAACGGCGTTTCGCTCGCATAATCCCAATACAGAGGAGCGAAATCACACCAGGGATTCTTCCATGGTTTGTCGTACCCCGCATAGTGCACGATCTTCGGCGCTTTGCGGGACTCCATGTACTTGTGGAATACGTTTGCGGGGGCGAAGTCGAAGACGCCGTGCACGCGTCCGCCGCAATCATGCATCACGTTCCACTCGTACGGCAGATAGGTGACGGAACCCTCGCATTCCATGTTCAGAATGTCCTGATCGTTGTAGATGAATCCGGGCTTTTGCGCGATCTCAAGCCATTCGTGAACGGTGTGCGTTTCACGCATACGCTCCAGATTCATCAGCAGTACGCCGGCCTGGAAATACCCGTAGGGCTTGTCCATATGCAGCTGGCGGTTGACGTAGTCCATGCGCTCGCCGTTCTTCATGTTCAGATTGCCGATGAAGTCGATGTCGGGTACGGCGCCGATGGTGGTGTTTCCCAAATCCGTGTCGTACAGTTCGGCGATATCACCGTTGACGACCAGATCGCAATCCAGATACAGCACCTTCTTGTAGAAGGGGAGCGCCTCCTGAATGATGAAGCGGTAGTAGGTCTCGATGCTGATATGCGCGTTGCTGGTCGTGAGGTTGAAACCGCTGATGGCCCTACTGACGTCAAAGAATCGAATCGTCGCGTTCTCGAACTGCGAGAGGAAGTCGATGATGCTGTGCTTGTTCTCGTTGGTGATGTTGCGCTCCAGCACGATGATGTCGTAGTGGCGTTCGGATGAAGCGTTCTTCAGCAGGGAATAGATGGTGGTGGTGAGCATCGGAACGTAGTTGTCATCTGCGGCGAACAGCACAGGCACGGTGAAACGCGGGTTGGTGTTCAGCGGTTGCAACGGTGTGAACGGCTCAGGATTCGTGAAGTGCACGCATTGCAACCTCTTGATCTTCCAGTTTGCGCCGGTGCGCTGCTTATGCGCGAGGAAGATGTTGAGCAGGCGCTCGGAAAGATGGCCGGGGGTGCGCAGCGTCTGCACGTCCGCGGCGGAGTGATCCCAATGGGCGGTGAACTCGTCGAGAATCGGGAACAGCCACTCGCAATACTCCTGGAAAATCGCTTTCCTCATGATGAACATGTTGCAGAAAGCAGCTCGTGTGCCGTTGAGCACGGCGTCTGCATCCACCTGATATTCGGGGTGCATTGCGCACAGTACGTCATACATGTGGCGCAGATCCTTGAGCTGCAGATGCGGGTCAGCGTTCCAATGGTCCTTGAGGCTGGTGAACCCATCGAATTCGCGGACGTTGTTCATAGGCGTGGTGATGACATCCCAGCCTTCCACAGCCTTGGCGATGCTGTCGTCGTCGATGCCGTACTCGGCGATGGCTTCCGGAGTGATGGCGGCATCCATGATTTCACCGTAGCTGTTCTGCTGGTGGGGGGTGTCGGAGAAATCGAAGTAACGACGGTAGTGGCAGAAACCGTAATAGTCGGCATCGGCGTTCTTCCAAGCCCAGTACTGGGCGGTGAGCTCGCAGTACATGGGGTTCTTCTGGGAGATGTTGTCGCCGACATTGTCGTGCAAAGTGTCTTCAAACAGTGGTTTGCCGGCGGCCTGAACGTTCGCCGCGCCGACTTGGATGGGCAGGATGCTGGCGCAATCGGGGAACGTCGCTGGCTTGTGAGCGGAGACGAAGATCTTGATACGTGATGGATGCGCTGTTTTCTCAAAAGACAACGTGATACTCCCGTCCTTGCGAGGCGATGACAGATGAACTGCCACTAGATTAGCGCGAACGGGGATTGTTCATCGGGATACTGGTGTCATCCTGACGAATCTCCACATGGTCTACCCGCCCGCCCCACGCCGCAGCCTGTCGCTACACTGATAATCATGCACATGTCCCGCAAGTCCCGTAAGCCCCACACGTTCCGCAAGGTGTTTCACGAGATGTTTCACGCAGTAGGCGGCCGCGCAGTGAGCGGTGATTCCGGTGATTCCGGTGATTCTGGTCGTTCCGGTCGTTCCAGCCGTTTTGCGCGTATTTGCAGCCGTATCTGCAGCCGCCGCAACTGTGCCCGCAACTATCGCGCCCACCGTGCCCGGTATGCCACCCGCGCCATCGCCGCCGTCGCCAGCCTCGCCACGGTCATGAGCCTCGCCGCATGCGGGCAGTCGGCCGATACGCGCACGCACATCTCCGTATGGAGCTGGGAACCCAGCATGTCGACGGTCGTGCAGCGCTTCGAAGCCGAGAATCCGGACATCGCGGTCGACCTGACCAGCATCTCCGGGTACGACAACCTGAACACCGCCATCCAAGACGGCTACAACATGCCGGACGTGGCGCAGATCGAATACTACGCGCTGCGCCAGTACGCGGTATCCAGCCAGCTGCTTGACCTGACGGACCGCGTCGGCTCCGACTTCGGCAGCTTCTACTCGCCGGGCACCTGGGCGTCCGTGCACCTGGCCGACAAAGTCTACGGCCTGCCCATGGATTCCGGCCCGATGGCGTTCTTCTACAACAAAACCGTGTTCGACGACGCGGGCGTGGACGCCACCAAAATCAAAACCTGGGACGACTATTACGAAGCCGCCAAGAAACTCAAAGCCACCGGCGCGTACATCACCGCCGATTCGGGCGACGCCAGCTTCTACGACGCCATGATCTGGCTCGCAGGCGGCAAACCGTTCACCACCAGCAAGGACGGCAAGAACGTGACCGTCAACCTCAGCGGTGACAAAGGCGTGAAAACCTTCACCGCGTTCTGGCAGAAAATGATCAACGAAGGGCTCATCGACACCCGGAACGCCACATGGTCGGACGGTTGGAAGCGCGGGCTCGGCAGGGGCACGATCGCGTCAGTGTTCTCCGGAGCGTGGATGACGTCGCTGCTGCAATCCGACATTCCCGGAAGCGCGGGCTTGTGGCGCGTGGCGCAAATGCCGACCGTGGACGGCAAACGGGTCACGTCCGAAAACGGCGGTTCGGCGCTGTGCGTACTGCAATCCACGCGCAAACCGGACGCCGCGTACCGTTTCGTCGAATTCGCGGCGCATAATTCCGAAGGCATCAGCACCCGTGTGGACGGCGGCGCATTCCCCGCCGACCTGCCCACGCTGACCAGTTCCAGCTTCCTTTCGCGCACCACCATCAAGGATTCGCGCGGCCTCGATATCCCGTACTTCGGCGGGCAGCAGTTCAACCGCGTGCTTTCCGAAGCGGCGAAGAACGTATCCACCGGCTACCAGTATCTGCCGTTCGAAGTGTATGCGCGCAGCGATTTCAGCTCGACCGTGGGCACGGCGTACCGTTGGGCGAACTCGTGGCAGTCGTACAAGAAGCGGCAGGAGGCGGTGAAGGAAGGCCTGCTGGATGATAATGGCAAGCCTTTGAAGCCGTTCGACAAGCCCGAAGACAAGGTGACGCTGAAGCAGGGCATCGCCTTGTGGGAGAAGGACATCAAGGAGTACGGCACGAACCAGGGCTTCACCGTGCAGTGAGTTGCGCTGGGTTGCGGTGGGTTGCGCTGAGTTGCCGCTGCCGGGTTGCCGCTGCCGGGTTGCCGCTGCCGGGGTACTGCTGGTTGCTGCTGCCGGGGTACTGCTGGGGCAACCGTAGGCAACCCTCATACCGGAATCGGACAAAAACAGGCCGATTTTGTCTGATTTCGGTATGGGGCGGGTTGCGTTGCCGGGGTACTGCTGGGGTAACCGTGGGCGGTCCTCGTACCGGAATCGGACAGAAATGGGCTGATTTTGTCTGATTTTGGTATGGGGTGGGTTGCGTTGCCGTTATTGCTGGGGCAGGCGTGGGCGGACCTCGTACCGGAATCGGACAGAAATGGGCCGATTTTGTCTGATTTTGGTATGGGGGTGTGTTGCGCATTGTCGTGCGGTGTGTTGCTGCGTTGCCGTGCGCTACTGCCGGGTGAGCCCGAGGCCGGACCTCGTACCGGAATCGGACAGAAATGGGCCGATTTTGTCTGATTTTGGTATGTGGTGGGTTGCGTTGCCGGGGTACTGCTGGGGCAGGCGTGGGCGGTCCTCGTACCGGAATCGGACAGAAATGGGCCGATTTTGTCTGATTTTGGTATGGGGGTGTTGCTTAGCGCGCGTTGCGCTTGTAGATCAGGGCCATGCCTTTGAAGATCAGATCCGGATCGTACACGTCGATCTCATCCGTATCATCCTTGAAAATACGCCCCAGACCGCCGGTCGTGACCACTTTGAACGGCTCGTCGATCTCCTCGCGGAACTGCCGGATCGTGCGTTCGATGCCGCCGAGGAAGGTGTAGTACAGGCCGGCCTGCATGGCGGTGCGCGTGTTCGTGGCGAGAATCGACTTCGGGCGCACGATCTCCACTTCGGGCAGCTGCGCGGTCTGGCCCCACAGGGCTTCGGCGCCGGTGCGGATGCCGGTCGTGATGTACCCGGCGCGGATCGTGCCCTTGCCGTCGACGTAATTGAACGTGGTCGCCGTGCCGAAATCGGCCACCAGCACCGGGCCTCCATACGTGTAGTACGCGCCGACGCAATCGGTCAGGCAGTCGGCGCCCATGGTCCTGGGATCATCCATATGGATGTTGATGCCGGTTTTGATGCCCGGACCCACGACCATCGGTTCGAAACCAAGGAATTTGATAATCGAAGCGCGGAAGGAATGCATGACCTTCGGCACCACCGAGCACACGATCACATCCTCCACATCATGCCGCGTGTAGCCGCTGATCTGCAGGAACTGCGAGATCATCACCGTGTATTCGTCCGACGTGTGCAGGGCTTTCGTGGTGATGCGGTAGGAGCCGACGATGCGCTCGCCCTCCAGAAAGCCGATGACGATGTTGGTGTTTCCGATGTCTACTGCCATCAGCATGATGCGTGATGCTCCCTCGGGTTGGTTGGTGGTTGGGTATTGACGTTGGTGTTGCTGTATTGCGGTTGGGCTGTGTAGTTGTGCTGTTGTGCTGCGACTGGGCTTGCGATTCCGGTCAGGCCTTGCGTATACCGGCGAGACGCAGCAGCAGACGACGGGCCAGGTCGGTTTTGTCCATTTTCTGCCACTTTTCGATGTTCGGCGCGTCTGTGTTCGGCGTGCCCGCGCTGTCGCCGCCACTCGCGCCCGGCGTGAGTACGGTCACGACGTTCGTATCCGTGCCGAATCCGGCTCCGGCCTCGCGCAGATTGTTGGCGACCAGCATGTCGCAGTTCTTGCTCGCCAGCTTCTTCGCCGCATTCTCGATGAGATTCTGCGTTTCCATGGCGAACCCGCACAGCACTTGCGAACCGTCGGTGCGCTTGTGGGCGCCGACCCAGGCGAGAATATCCGGGTTGGAGACGAGCTCGATCTGAATGCTGGTTCGCCCGGCCTTCTTGATCTTCTCGCCCGCGACCTCGCTGACGCGGAAATCGGCCACGGCCGCCGTCATCACCACGATGTCCGCCGCCTCATACGACTGCTGCACGGCTTCGAACATCTGCTGCGCGGTGGTGACGTGCACGGTTTCGATACCCGGTTCCGACGGTTCGGGCAGGTTGACCGGGCCGCTGACCAACGTGACGGTCGCGCCGAGCGCCGCAGCCTCATGCGCGAAACCATAGCCCATCTTGCCGGTGGAATGATTGGTGAGGAAGCGCACCGGATCCAACGGTTCCTGCGTCGGACCGGCGGTGATGAGCACATGCAGGCCCTGCAACGGCAGGGGAGTGGCGGCTGGGGTTGCGCTCGCGGTTGCGGCTGCGTCGGCGGCGGTGGCGGCACTGGCGTTGGCGGCGGTATCTGCGGGTGCAGTCGACTGCGGCAGCGCTTCGTCCAGCAGACGTGCCACGGCCTGTTCGATCGCAGCCGGTTCCTCCATACGTCCCTTACCGGTATCGCCGCAAGCAAGATTGCCCGAACCCGGTTCCACGATCGTCCAACCGAGCGCACGGCAGGTGTCGAGATTACGCTGCGTGGCGGGATTCTCGAACATGTGCACGTTCATCGCGGGGCACAGCACTTTGACGGTGCCGCTGTAGGCGAGAATCGTGGACGTGAGGGTGTCGTCGGCCAGGCCCGCGGCGATGCGGGCGATGATGTCGGCGCTCGCCGGTGCGACGACCAGCGCGTCCGCCCACGCCGCGTCGGCGATGTGGTTGATGGACGCCGGATTGGCGGGATTGCTGACGACATCACCCTGAATGGCCGATGCCGTGACGTGCGGGAACATGGCGGTGCGGGTCTGCGTGTGCGTCAACGACGTGAAGGTGAGCGGCGTGACGAACTGTTCCGCCGCAGTAGTCTCGATCACGCGCACCTCGTGGCCGGCTTTGGTCCAGTCGGATGCCAGATGACATGCCTTGAACGCTGCGATCGATCCAGTGACTCCCAGAAGAATATGCGACATGCCCGCCAGTATACAAACCGTTGCACACGAATGCGTGCCATGCCGGGCATTCTGGCCGAGGCGTCCGCGATCGCACTCGGATTTCACGTTCGGACTCGTGCCCGAACTTGTATCCGGACTCGCGTCCGAACCCGCTCCCGAACCCTCTTCCGAATACCCACGCCAAGCCAAGCCCCGCGCACTCACCGTGACATGCGCCCCTCATAGTAGAGGGTTTCGCGCAGATTACCCGAAATCACGCCGGCGAAATGCCGTTCATGCTTTTCGACCGCCTGCGACCCCAAATCGCTGGCGTTCTGATACGCGGCCTGATGGTATTTCAGCCAATGGCTGAGCTCCTGCCCTTCCGAAGCGTTCGTGACCGGTGCCGCGGCATACGGATTCGACTGCGGAATGATGACGCCATCCTCCACAGTCTGCGGTGCGGTCGGCGTCACCGTGCCGCGAATGGTCAGCCAATGCTCCGACTCCGGGTTCTGCGCACCGTCCAAAGCCGCCACCAGCTCGTCCTCGATCTCAATGCTGGTCACCCACGTTTTCTCCGGAATCGGATGATTCGCCACAGGCGAGCCCGCCGTCACCACATGGCAGATGTTGTACGAGTCCGACTGGTCAGCGGCGATCTGCGCGGCCACAATACCGCCCTGCGAATGGCCGATCAGCGCGACCGGCTCATCGGAACGGATACCCGCCTTGCGCATCGCCTCAACCACCATGCGTGCGCTATCCGCCCGCTTACGCTGTTCGGCGTCATCGCTCATCAACTCGACGTTCTGCTCCCAACCGAACGGCGAATCGGCATGACCATCCGTACCCGGAATCGTAACCAGCCAGGCGTTCGTGCCATCCTCCCGCTCATAACGCTGTACAGCGATCGTGGCATAGCGCAACCCGGAACCCAGCTTGTATTTGTCCTCGCCAAGCCGGCGCAGATTCTCCAACGATTCCGCCACCGACGTGCTCGGCCCCACCATATCCACGGTCGAACGCACCTTGCGAACCGTCAACGTATTGCCCTGCGCAAGATCCTTCACCGGCCCGGAATACTTGCTGATCGAACCCGCCGCCTGATTCACCTCATCCTTCGCGAACAGGCCCTGGAAATACGTCGTGCCCGAAATCAGCGCCCCGATACCCGAAAGATACGCTTCCTGCAATGGTGCCGTCACCTGCGAGGCCGCGGACGGTTTCGGCTTGCCTTCGGCAATCCAGCTCGCGCCCAGCCCGCCAAGAATCAGACCGAGCATACCGAGCGAAGCATAACGGGGCGCGGACTTCGTAATGGCCTGCCCCACCTCGTTGAACGCCTCGCGGGTTTTCCACTCCGCCTCACTGTACAGGCTGTGCGCGCGAACCAGCAGTTCGGCCATACGCCGCAACTGGACGCCATCGGCATCGCAATTCCGGGCGTTCTCGCCACACAACGCGATAAGCCGCTCATAGGGGAGCGTGCTGTGCACAACGGTTGCGGGGGTTGTGCCCGCACCTGCCGCCGCACCCGTGCCATACGGCGCGGCGACACAGCCGGTGATGGTGGTGGACGTGGGGAACGCCGTCGCCACGGTCCCCGAACCAGCCCCGCCTCCCAGCCCGGCTCCCGTTCCCGTTCCCGCTCCCGAACCCGAACCCGATAACACCGGGCATAACGGCACGCTGGCACGATCCCGTGCAAGATCCATCGCCGCCTGACGCCACGCGACGCCATGCGCGATCAGCTTCCCTCCGGCATCATCCAACGCCGTGGCCACACGGCGATAATCCTCCTGCCTAGCGGGTGCCAACTGATGCCCGCCATACACATACGACGTAACCTGCCAACCCATCATGTGCCTCCTTGCGCCCATGGGATTCGGGAAACCTGCGCCACCTGCGCGGTCGATCTGGCCTCGCCGTCATGCGCGTCCAACGACGTGCGCACGGTCAACAGACGATCCCGGTAATGGTCGGCCGCCCTGCCACTCCAATCGATGCCATGCGCCGAAGCCACAGCCTCCCGCACGGCGGAATGCACGGAAGCGCTGTTGGCGGCGAGCGCGGTGATGCGCTCGCGGCCGTTCGCAGTAACCGTGAGACACGGGCAACCGGTGCCCGTGGAAGCCGCTTGCGTTGCGGCGAAGAGCGGCTGTGTGCCGTTTCCTGAAAGTGATGTGATACCCATGAGCCCATTGAACAGGCGGTGTGCGTGCCGCGTCCAGCCGAACAGGGGTATGTGGTCGGAACCCTCGCCGTTCATCACGGTTTGGTCACAAATGCGGGTGCCAATTCGGGTGCCAATGCGGTCACAAATGCTGGCGGTTTGGTTCCGGTCCCATAACAACAGATCCCCTAACAACGACCGTGGCCCGGATGGCGAAAAATACGTCATCCGGGCCACGGTCATCGGTCACGGGTCAGGGGTCACGAGTCATGCGCAAGCCTCACGAATCACGCACGAACCACGCACGAACCACGCACCAATCACGCACGGCTCACGCATCACCAAGGCTTGGAAGTCTGCGGTTTCCTGCTGCCCTTATCGGTCTGCGTATTGGTCGAAGGATTCGTGTCGGTGGACTGCTGGTTCGCTTTCAGCAGATCCTCCACCTGCTTCTTCTGCTCGTCCGTCAGCCCGCCTTCGTTCTTCCGGTTGTCCTTCGAATCGGTAACGCCCGCTTCCAGTTCGCCGGAAGTGCCGTTGTTGTTCGTATCGTTGGCATCGCCGCTGCCGCCGCGCTGCCTGACCAGTTCCTGCTCGATGCGTTTCGTCAGTTCGGCGGAGACCTTCGCGTTCGATTCGATCGCCTCGCGCAGCTGCGGAAGCAGTACGGCGTCGAGTTTCGCCGCATCCTCGAATTGCGCGTCGGCCTGCTGTTGACTCGCCCGCAGCGCATCCAGATCGGCATCGTCCTTCGACGCCAGTTTCAGGTTCGCGTTCAGCGTGGATGTCGCCTGATTGAACCGTGCGGAGGATGCCACGTTCAATCCGGCCAGCACTGCGATCGCCAGCGCGGCTACGGCGATCACGATCATCACGATGCGCACGGCGAGCGATGCACGCGCACGCACGGTCGGTGCCGGGGCGGCGCCCGTGTTCCGTTGCCCGTTGTTGCTCATAGCAGCCTCCTCGACATCGCGATGGTCGCGCCCGTCTCCCATGCGATCAGCACGGCGGCAACCGCGGCCAGCGGCCACACCACCGGATTCGCGCGGGTGCGTTGCTTCGCGCTCACGCCCACGCTCCACTTCTTCGACGCTTCGGCGGAACGCCCGTTCGTCATCGTGGTTTGCGCGGACAGTTCGACCACACTACCGCCCATCTCGTCGGCCAGGTTCTTCAACGTGGTTTCGTCCATTTTCGAAATGCCCGGCTGGCCGGTATCGGGGTCGGTGACCCACTGTTGCGCGGCGGATTTGGACGAATCAGACGAACCGGTAGACGAACCGGCGGAATCGGACGAATCAGCAGACGAACCGGCAGAAGAATCGGACGACGCATCCGACGACACCCCATCCTCGATCAGCGGAATCTTGCCGCCTTCGGTGGAGCCCGCGCCCACCACGAACGCGTCGTTCAGGTAGTGGCGCAGCGTGGAGAACGTGCGCCGCGACTGCGCCGACGTCTGCTCGCCGTCCGTGATCAAATACAGCACGATCGCATCGTCGGGATGCGCGGAACGAATGTCCTTCAACGTGGTGATGAGCTGGTCGAGCGGCGCGTCCAGCGACGAGCCGGAAGACACACTCGTCGCTTCGGGCGCGAGCGTCGCCGCCCAGTTGCGGATCGCCGCCGCGTCGGGCGTGAGCGGCACGTCAAGCGTTCCGGAAGCGCCGAAACGCACTGCGGCGAAACTGGAATCCGCATACGTTTTCGTCAGATCGTCCACGGCTTTCTTGGCCGCCTGCAAGCGCGTCATCGTCTCGTCGGAGCCGTACCGCGCATCCTTGACCGCCATCGAACCGGTCACATCCACGGCCATCACCACATCGGTGTTGTTCACCGCGCGGCTCGTGGTCGTGACCGTCATGCTCGGGCCGAGCGCCATCGCGCCCACAGTCAGGCAGATCAGCATGCGTCGCACGCAGGAAAGCATGGTTTCGTCGCCCGGGGCGCCGAAGGTGTGGCGCACGACCTCCGCGATCGCGAGCGCCAGCATCACCAGTGCGATCACGCCGCCGACGGCCCATCCGAGCAGGGGTGAGAAGGTGAAAGAACTCATCGCTTCAACCTCCAGACGATCAGCAGCCATGCGGTTATGATCACGGCCAATGCCAGCACCCACCATGCGGGGTCGTCCACCATGGAGGCTTTGGACGCGGTTTCGCTGTCTTTGGTGCGGCGCGTGTTGATGTCGCGCACGAGTTCGTTCACGCTGGTGCCGCTGGATTGGGTGAGGAACGTGCCGTGATGCGCTTCGATCAGTTCGCGCATATTCGTTGTGGTGTCTTCCTTTTCGCTTTCCACGGGGCCGGAGAATAGGCCGTCCACGGTGATGTGCGCCTGGCTGGTCAGGTCGAGCGCCTGCTTGAGCGTGTATACGGGCTTGCCGGAAACGACGTTGTCGGTGGCGAGCACGATGGAGGCGGCTCGGGTGCGTTCGGCGCTTCCCGTGGTGTTCGCGGAACCGTAGGTGAATCCGGGCAGCATTGCCGCGCAGGAGACTACGCCGTCGCCGATCAGCGACGTGGTGTCCTTACGGTTCTGCGTGCCTTCGAGCCAGTCGGAGATGCGCTGGTAGTCCTCTTCGCTCATCTTGTCGATGTCGTCCTGCGATTGCACGCCGCTCAACGCTTTGCTGGCCAGGTCGAGCTGGTGGCTGACGAGATCGTAATCGTCGGTGAGGGGGAAGACGGTGCGTGACGTGGAGTTGAAGATGCTCATGCCGATGCGTTCGCCTTGGAAGTGCGAGACGAGGTCGCGGTAGGTGTTGATGACTTCGCGGTCGTAGGGCAGGGTCGAACCGGAAACGTCGAGGCAGAGTACGATGTCGCGGTTGCCGGAACGTTCCTCGCCTTGGTCGACGGTTGCCGGGCGTGCGAGGAGCGCGAAGGTGAGCAGGAGCGCGATGGCCATCAATGCGGCGGCCGCGCGGTTCAGTGCACGCCATTGGCGTAGGAGTTTGGCGGCGTGTTCAGTGCGCAGATCGTCGCTCATGGAGAACACGCGCATGGTGTTTTCGGCGTCGTGTTTGCGGGCGAACGCTATGGTCAGCACGATGATCGCCAAAGCGACCAATGCTCCGACCAGCGTGGCCCAGGGGCTTTGCCAGGAAAGCTGCATCAGCGTCCCCACCTTTCCACCAGGGTAGATGCCCAGCCTGCGGCGTCGTCGACGCTCACGTTACGGGCGTTCATGTCCACTGCGGCGTCGGCGAATTCGGGCGGGTAGAGCGCCGCGATGGTCATGCGCAGGGTGTCCAGTCCGGTTCGGGTCGCGGGATTACGCGGTTCGCGTCGGATGTCGGTGAGCGTGTGCGCGTGCAGGTCGCGTCCGGTGTGTGCGGAGGCGATGTCGCGGCAGATCGCGGCCAGTTCGATGAACGCGGTTTCGCGGTCGATGTCGCCGGCATGGTAGCGGGCGATCACGCTGTCGATACGCGCATGCCATGCGGTTTTTGCGGTGTCGCTCAGGTGCGCGCCGCGCGGCTGGGGCTTGTCGCGGTTGCGGCGCGGGCGTGAGAGGATCACCGCGCCCGCGATGAGCGCGATGGCGATCAGAATACCGAGCACGCCGGCGATGATGAGCGGCGTGGTGAGATCGATCTGGCCGACCGGCTGCAGATTATCGACATTCACCGCCAGATTCGCGGTCTGGTTCGCGGCTTGGTTCACCGCCGTGTTCACTGCCAGATTCACGGTGTTTTCCGCGCTCATTGCGCATCACCCGCCACGGGCGTCACCAGATTGCGCGTATCCCGCGCCAACGCGCGAGACACCAGACGAACGAAATCATCGAACATCGCCGCGCTGGAACCAGCGTGGATCATATGCCCTCCCATATGCGACAGCTCGCGCTCCAACGCGGCGGCCATATACTCACGATGCGTATCCACTTCGGCGGCGGCACGCCTATCGCGCAGGAACGCCGGCAATCTGCGCTGCGTAAGCGCGTCCGTAACCCGCTGATCCCTGCCGACGGCGAACGGATTCGCGGTGGCCACGTCGATCAACGTCAACGGATGCGTGCGCGTAATGCGATGGATCTCCTTGAGATGATCCTTGTTCAACGCATGTTCGTCGGTCGCCAGCACGATCAGCGCATTGCGATCCTTGATGCGGCGCGCGTACGTGAGCAGTGCGTCGATATTGCGGGTATGTTCCCACTTGCGCTTCAACGCGTTATCCAACGTGCGTTCGAACTGGCAGAAATCACCGTTGAACGGCACGCGCGTAATACTCGCCGCATCGCCGAACACCAGCGAAATCTCGTCGGAACGCCGCAACGACAACGCCGCGAACATGCGCAGCGCGTTCGCCGCAACCTGATACGCCAACTCGCCGGACTCGCACGACGCCGTCATCTCCCGGCCCACATCAAGCAACAGCCAGACGCGCGACGTCACCAGACGCTCACGCCGAACCACCATCGGGCGGCCCTGGCGGGCGCTGGTCTTCCACTCGATCAGGCGAGCCTCATCGCCGGACTCATACGCGCGAACATCCATCAGCTCATCCGAACCGCCGGAACGACGGGACGAATGCTCGCCCTCGATCACGCCCAGCGCCTTGGCCACGGTCGGCAGACTCAAACGGTTGCCCATGGCCTCGATCTTGGCGCGAATCGGGTCGGCGGACGCTGCGATGCCGGATGCTGCGGATGTTGCGGATGTGGCTGCGAAAGCGGCTGTGGATGCGGGCGCGGCGGTCGAACCGGGCTCGTCCTGATCGGT
This sequence comes from Bifidobacterium pongonis, assembly GCF_019331805.1. Classification (GTDB taxonomy): domain Bacteria; phylum Actinomycetota; class Actinomycetes; order Actinomycetales; family Bifidobacteriaceae; genus Bifidobacterium; species Bifidobacterium pongonis. Next base: position 47,244 of record NZ_JAHBBE010000006.1, on the reverse strand, counting down.
AAACATCGAATCGAACACGTCGATCACGGAACAGGAACCGCCTGCACGATACGGTCGACCACCTGATCGGCCGTCACGCCATCAGCCAGCGCCTCGAACGTCAACACCAGACGGTGACGCAGCACGTCGGCGACCACGGACTTCACATCCTCCGGAATCACATAGGCGCGGCCGTTAAGCAGCGCGTTCGCCTGACCGATGCGCACCAGCGCAATCGACGCACGCGGCGACGCACCCAAACGCACCAGCGTGCCCAAACCCTGCACCGGTTGGGAACCGGCACCACGCGACGTCGCGGCGATATCGACCGCATACTGCATGATCGCGTCGGACACGTACACGCGCTTCGCAGCCGCACGCAGGAACTCCACGTCACGAATGGACAGACGATCGCCCTGCAACTGCAACGGGTCAAGCATGTCGGAACCACGGCGGGTGAGCAGCGCCAGCATACGCTTCTCCTCGTCGGCGGTCGGATAGCTCATGATCGCCTTCATCATGAAACGATCCATCTGAGCTTCCGGCAGTGCGAACGTGCCCTCCTCCTCGATGGGGTTCTGCGTGGCGATCACCATGAACGGCTGCGGCAAGGCGATGCGCTCGCCGCCGATGGTGCTGGCGCCTTCCGCCATGGCCTCAAGCATGGCCGACTGGGTTTTGGCGTTGGAACGGTTGATTTCGTCCAACAGCACGAAATTGGCGTGGATCGGGCCGACCTGCGTGGTGAACTTCTGCGTGGCGAAGTTGAAGACCTGCGTGCCGACGATGTCGGACGGCATGAGATCGGGCGTGCACTGGATGCGCTTGAACGTGCCGGACACCGAGGTGGCGAGGGTTTGCGCCGCGGTGGTTTTCGCCAGGCCGGGCACGGATTCGATGAGGATGTGACCGCCGGCCACCAGCGTAAGAATAAGGGATTCGCGCAGATGCTCCTGGCCGATCAGGGTTTGCGAGAAGCGGGTGCGGATGCGATCCGCCAGAGCCTTCGCCCGTGCGACGTCGTCTGCGGCCAATGTGTTTGCTGCGGCAGACGCGGGCCTCGAAGCGGGTTGCGGAACGGGCCTCGAAGCGGGCTGGGAGGGCATCTGTGGATTCGGAGGGAAAATAGCCATGCGCCCCATGGTAGCCAAGCGCGGTGACGCTAGGGGCGGCGAGGCGGTGGCGATTGCATGGGGATGTTGTGAGGATGATGTGACGGTGTGGTGGGTGACGGCGGGTGACGGTGTGCGGTGGGTGATGGCGGGCACGTGCCTTGCCATCACCGTTCAGCCGACGGAACAACCGCCGACCGATCCCAGTCAGTCACGCAGTCTGCCACGCAGCCCGCCCCGCAACCGTCACGGCAGCTGCCAGTCGATCGGCTCGGCGCCCATGTGCAGCAACGCCTCATTCGCACGCGAGAACGGCTTCGATCCGAAGAAACCGCGCGAAGCGGACAGCGGCGAAGGGTGCGGGGATTTGATGATGAACGCGTTCGTCAGCAACGGTTCCAGGCTCTGCGCATTGCGCCCCCACAGAATCGCGACCAGCGGCTTGGGGTTCCCGTTGCCATCCGTGCGGGCGTTCAACGCGCGGATCGCGGCCTCGGTCACTTCCTCCCAGCCCTTGCCCTGATGGCTGTTCGGCCTACCCACGCCCACGGTCAGGCATCTGTTCAGCAGCAGCACGCCACGGTCGGTCCACGGCGTCAAGTCGCCGTTGCTCGGCATCGGCACGTGCAGGTCGTCGGTCAGTTCCTTATAAATATTGACCAAGCTGCGCGGCAGCGGGGTCACGTCGGGCGCCACGCAGAAGCTCAGGCCCACCGGGTGGCCGGGAGTGGGGTAGGGGTCCTGGCCCACGATCAGTACGCGGATCGAATCGAACGGAATGGTGAACGCGCGCAGAATATTGCGGCTCGCCGGCAGCCAGGGCCGCCCGGCCCGGGTCTCCTCACGCAGGAACTGCCCCATGCGGTGCACCTGCGGTTCCACGTCGGCCAGGGCGTTGGCCCATCCGGCTTCCACTAATTCGCTCAACGGTTTGATTTCGGTCATAGTGTTCACTGTACCTGCAGGGTGTCTGTGTGGCGTTTGATACGCGGTTCGGTGGGATTCGGCGGGCGGTTGTGGCTTTTGTTTTGCGGTTTGTTTTGCGGTTTGTTTTGCGGTCTCTTGGGAAATGCCGGATTTCGTGCACATACGGTGCACGGTGCCGGGCGGTATGGATGCGTGGGTGGCGGTGCCGTTACACTCGGTTCTAGTTGTGAATGGAAGGAAAGACGGCTATGACGAATACCGGTGGAAACGGCGTTGAATCCTACGCGGCGGACGAGTTCGACAACCCGCCGAAGGGTCCCGCCGGAGTGCATCGCGGCAGGCGTTCGGCCGTAGCCCGGTACACGCCGTTCGTAATCGTCGTGGTGGTCGCCGCGCTGTGCGGTTTCCTCGCGTGGGGCGTGCTTTCCGGCGAATTCGGCAAGGTGCAGTGGCCGTGGTCGCCCGCCAGCTCCACCTCCCAGACCTCCAATAAGACGTCGACCACCACCGCCAAGAAGAAGGCAGCGGAGAAGAAAGCCGCCGAAAAGAAGGCGGCGGAAGAGAAGAAGGCCGCCGAGGAGAAAGCTGCGGAAGAGAAGGCGGCCGAGGAGAAGGCCGCTCAGGAGAAGCAGCAGCAGGAACAGGAACAGCAGGCCGCTCAAGTGAACCGATCCCTGTCCGTGCGTGTGGTCAACGGCACCGGCATCAGCGGATACGCCGCCACCAAGCAGGGCGTACTGAACCAGGCCGGCTACGCGAATGTGGCCGCCGCGAACCCGAACGGCACATTGCCCGCGTCGACGGTCGTCTGGTATCAGAACGATTCCGATCAAGCCACCGCCCAAGATGTGGCGAACACGCTGGGCATCTCCAATGTGCAGCAGACCACCGGTCTTGGCGCGGCGATCGTAGTCGTATTGCTGAACTGAGATTCGGGCGGCGCCGTCGCCGAATTACTACGCTTGCATCTCCCTCGGCGTAGCCAAACGGCGGAATCATCGCCGGATTGCTACGCCCAGCACCTCCGCAGCGTAGCCATGTGGCGGCAACTGCCACGAACAACCATGCCCAACCTCCGTCTCGCCTAGAGCGCAATCGCGGTTTCGTGTTGGCACTCTCGCCCCTTGAGTGCTAATCTCACAGTTAGCACTCAAGGTGCGAGAGTGATAACAGGCAGCTGACGGCCGGCATCATGAATCGTGCCATGCAGTGGAAAACTGGAATATTTAGCCATTTGGAGGACAAACACACCATGGCAAAGATCATTGCGTATGACGAGGAAGCTCGTCAGGGAATGCTGCAGGGCCTCGACAAGCTCGCCAACACCGTCAAGGTGACGCTGGGCCCGAAGGGCCGTAACGTCGTGCTCGACAAGACCTACGGCGCTCCGACCATCACCAACGATGGTGTTTCCATCGCCAAGGAAATCGACCTGGATGATCCGTACGAGCGCATCGGCGCCGAACTGGTCAAGGAAGTCGCCAAGAAGACCGACGACGTCGCAGGCGACGGCACCACCACCGCAACCGTTCTGGCCCAGTCCCTCGTGCACGAAGGCCTGAAGAACGTGGTCGCCGGCTCCAACCCGATCGCTCTGCGTCGCGGCATCGAGAAGGCCACCGAAGTCATCGTCAAGGAACTGGTCGCCGCCGCCAAGGACGTCGAGACCAAGGATCAGATCGCTGCCACCGCTACGATCTCCGCCGCCGATCCGGAAGTCGGTGAGAAGATCGCCGAAGCTCTGGACAAGGTTGGCCAGGATGGCGTCGTGACCGTCGAAGACAACAACCGCTTCGGCCTGGATCTGGACTTCACCGAAGGCATGCGTTTCGACAAGGGCTACATCGCTCCGTACTTCGTCACCAACGCCGAAGATCAGACCGCCGTGCTCGAAGATCCGTACATCCTGCTGACCTCCAGCAAGCTGTCCTCCCAGCAGGACGTCGTCCACATCGCCGAAATGGTGATGAAGACCGGCAAGCCGCTGCTGATCATCGCTGAAGACGTCGACGGCGAAGCCCTGCCGACCCTGATCCTGAACAACATCCGTGGCACCTTCAAGTCCTGCGCCGTCAAGGCTCCGGGCTTCGGCGACCGCCGCAAGGCCATGCTGCAGGATATGGCCATCCTGACCGGCGCTCAGGTTGTGTCCGAAGAGCTGGGCCTGAAGCTCGACTCCGTCGACATGTCCGTGCTCGGTTCCGCCAAGAAGGTCATCGTCTCCAAGGACGAGACCACCATCGTGTCCGGCGCCGGCTCCTCCGAGGATGTCGCCGCCCGCGTGGCCCAGATCCGCGCCGAAATCGAGAACACCGATTCCGATTATGACCGCGAGAAGCTGCAGGAACGCCTGGCCAAGCTGGCCGGTGGCGTTGCCGTGATCAAGGTTGGCGCTGCCACCGAGGTCGAGGCCAAGGAACGCAAGCACCGCATCGAGGATGCCGTGCGTAACGCCAAGGCTGCCATCGAAGAAGGCCTGCTGCCCGGTGGTGGTGTGGCTCTGGTTCAGGCTGCCGCCAAGGCCGAGAAGGATGAGGCTGTGACCTCCCTGACCGGCGAAGAGGCAACCGGTGCCGCCATCGTGTTCCGCGCCATCGAAGCTCCGATCAAGCAGATCGCCGAGAACTCCGGTGTGTCCGGTGACGTCGTGTTCAGCAAGGTTCGCGAGCTGCCCGACGGCCAGGGCTTCAACGCCGCTACCGACGAGTACGAAGACCTGCTGGCCGCTGGCGTGACCGACCCGGTCAAGGTGACTCGTTCCGCTCTGCAGAACGCCGCCTCCATCGCCGGCCTGTTCCTCACCACCGAAGCCGTTGTGGCCAACAAGCCGGAACCGCCGGCAGCTGCTCCGGCTCAGGGCGCTGACATGGGCTACTGATCCAAGCGCTGACTTGGTTCGCGCGTGAATGCGCGTGAGTGCGCTGGCCGTGAGCGGCTTGTGATGCCGGTTCCAGCCGTGCGTGACTCATAATTCGATCAAGGTCTCTCCTGTGTTGCACAGGAGAGACCTTTTTCGCTGTGAGGGGGCTTTTCGGCTGGGGAGAGGTTGCTGAAATCAGGATTGCCGTGGGCATAAACCCCGCGGAATCACTGCGCGAACAGGCGCGAGGCCGCGGTCTCCGCCTCGGCGTACACCGTCGAAGCCTGGGTCAGCGCGCGCTGGATCGCTTCAAGCGAAAGCTCCATCTGCTGCTGTGCGCTCCGCCATTGCGCCGCGACCGCTCCGAACTGCGTCGCCGCCGATCCGCGCCACACGCCCTGCAACGTATTGAGGTTCGCATACATGCCCGCGACCGCCTGCCGAATCTGACTCACCGAACTTTGCACCGCCGCGCTCGACGACTGGATCTGTTCGGAATCCACTTGATACTGAGGCATCATTGTCTCCTTTGCTAGTGCCTTGCCGTTCCCTACCGTGCAAGGTCTGCCAATTACCGCCGGCCCGGTAGCCAAGCCGCCAGCCGCCCGCCCATAAAACGGAGCCAGCTGTTTGGCGGTAGCCAAACGGGTCGGTAAGGTGGAGTGTATGACATTCGAAGCGTTGAACGGCGAAAAAACGGGTGCTGTGGTCGGAACCCCCCGTACCCCCCGTACCGGTGTGTCGCAAGCGGTGAAATGGCTTGTTTGCTTGGTTTTGGCGATGATGTGCGCGTTGTGGATAACTCCGTGCGCGTTCGCCGAAGGCGAGGGAACCCTTACGGAGAACATCACCGATCCGCAGAATCTGCTCGGTTCGAACGCTTCCTCGGTTTCCGACAAAATCAAGGAGACGAAGGAGCAGACCGGCGCCACGGTCCGCCTGCTCTATGTGGAGAGTTTCGGCACCGAGGTGAAGCCCGTGGAGTGGGCGAGCGGCGTGCTCGAATCGTTGAGCCCGAAGCCGAACACGGTGCTGCTGGCCGTGGCGTCCGGCGACGGCAAGCTGGTGGTGGTCGCATCCTCGAATTCCGACGAATGGCTGCGCAACAAGAAAAGCGTGGAGGCGTTGAGCGAAGCCGCCACCGACAAACTGGCGAAAAGCGGCGCCCAGGATTGGTCCGGCGCGGCCATAGCCATGATGGACGAAATCATTCTGCTGAAAAAGACATCGACGTCTTCCTCACTGACCATCGTCGGCATCATCGGCCTTGTCTGTGCGGTGCTGCTGCTGATTGTGGGCGCGGTGCTGATCGTGCTGCGCAACCGCAAGAAGCGCAGGGAAGCCAAGCTGGATGAGGAGAGGGCGGCTGCCGGCAAGCGCACCCGCGCGAACCGTAGGCGTCACGCCGGGGAGCCCGCCAGCAGGCCTGCGGGGAAGGATCGTAAGCGCGGCGAGAAGCGCAAGGGCGGTGCCGCGCACGGCAATCGTCACGGGCGCAAGGTCCGAAGAGACAAGAAGGCGGTTGAGCAGGCGGTTGAGAACACGGCTGAGAATACGGTTGAGAATACGGCTGAAACCTTGACCGGAACGATTGCCGAAACCGGTGGTTTGGCCGACGAAGCGCGGAACGACGCCGCTGCCGGTGCTGCCGCTGGTGCCGCGGGTGCTGCGGGTGCTGCGGGTGCTGCTGAGACGGTTGCCGGAGCTGCGGAGTTCGCGGGGGATACCGTCGAAACCGCCACGGAGCTTGCTGCGGAAACCGCCGCGAAGGCCGATACCGAAACGGTGGTCGACGATCCGAGTCGGTTCATGCCCGAAGGCGAACAGTCCGCCGATTCCGCCGAGCCGTCCGATTCCGTTGACCCCGTTGACTCCGTTGACTCCAACGATTCCGCTGATTCCGTCGAAACCGCGGAAGGCGAGTCGCCGGATTCCAACGCGGCGCAGGGTGAGGAACAGATCGCGTTCCCCGCAGCGGCTGAGGAGCTTGCGGAACCGTCCGAAACGCAGCCTGAGATGACGTTCCCGGAGGCCGATCAGGAGCCTGCGAATGCGGTTGTTGAGGAACCGGAACCTAGACCGGCGGCCACGCCTGAACCCGAGTCTGAGCCGGAAACCACACCTGAACCTGAACCGGAATCTGAACCCGAAGCCAAGCACAAGCGATCCAAGTTCGGCTTGTTCAAGAAGAAGTCGGGCATACGCGGCGAAGGCGACGGCGACACCGCCGCGAAGGGTCGCAAGAAGCGCAAGCGCCGGGGCGATGAGGATGAGGACGACGAGTCCGTGGACGCACAGTCTGCGCAGTCTGCGGAGACTGACGAATCCGAACCGCGGTTCCATGCGGGCGATTCGTTCATGCCGGGTGACGGTTCCGTCGACCAGTCCGTTTCCGACGACATCGAGGCGATGTTCGCGAAGCCGTTCATCCCCGGCACCCGTCGTTTCGACGGCAGCAACGGCAATAACGGCAGCGACGGCAGCGACGGCGATTCCCGGAACGATTCGCAGAGCGCCTGATTCGCCGTGCCATCGCATTGACCCGCGCCTTGCATCGCAGCGAAACGCAAAATCAGACAAGATCAGCCCATTCCTGTCCGATTCCGGTATGAGGCTGCCCCCGGTTTTACCGAAATCAGACAAAATTTGCCTGCTTTTGTCTGATTTCGGTAAAGGAATCTCCGGAACCTGCGTCCGCTTTTCCACCGCTCCCGCCCCCTCATACCGAAATCAGACAAAATCAGCCCATTTTTGTCCGATTCCGGTATGAGACAGCCCCATCCCTCTCATCCCCCTCATACCGGAATCAGACAGAATCGGCCTGTTTTTGTCCGATTCCGGTATGAGGCGTGCGGGGCTTTCCCATCCCTTTTACCGAAATCAGACAAAATTGGGGCATTTTTGTCCGATTCCGGTAAAGGGATCCCCGGAACCTGCGTCCGCTTTTCCACCGCTCCCGCCCCCTCATACCGAAATCAGACAGAATCGGCCCATTTTTGTCCGATTCCGGTAAAGGGGTCCCCGGAACCTGCGTCCGCTTCTCCATCGCTCCCGCCCCCTCATACCGGAATCAGACAAAATTGGGGCATTTTTGTCCGATTCCGGTATGAGGTCCAGCCTCGGGCTCACCCGGCAGTAACGCGCACCGCGCACGCAGTCACCCTGCACGCCCGCACCGCGCACGCCCGCACCCGCGTCACCGCACCTTCACTTCGCGCCGCAGCCCTTGCGATTTCCGCGCGAACACCAAGCCGCCCGCACCCAGGGCAATCCCCGCGAGCACGAACAGCGCCGCGCCGAACGCCCCGCTCAACGGCAACTGGGTCAATCGTTTGACGTTCATCACGGTGTTCTTGTCGCAGTTCACCAGCGCGAAGGGGTCGCCCTGAACATTCGACCGCAAGCGAACCGCGCCGTCTTCGCCGAGTTCGATGCGGAACGTCGCCTTGATGTCGAGATACCCGCCGTCACCGACCCGCGTTTCGGTGCATTCGTAGGTTCCGGCCTTCAGTCCGGTGAAGGTGACCTTGCCGTTCGCCTTGGCAGTCGCCTCTTGCTCCTCACCGTTCCCGGTGAGCTTGAACACCGCTCCCGGAATGCCCTCGCCCAGCGCGTTGACCTTCCAGAAGCTGATATCCAGCAGCTTGGTCACCACGTCCTGGAACTCTTCGGTTTCGGTGTCGTCGTTCTTCAGCAGCCTGTTGACCACCTTGTTCCGGCCGTCGGCGTCCTCGTTCACCGTGGCCTGGTAGTCGACCTCAACGGTCTTGCCTTTGATCTCGTCCAGCTTTTCGGGGCGTGCGGAAATGGTGAACCGGGCGGAATCGTTGCCATCGGTACCATGCTTCAGTGCGCTCAGATCGGCGGTGAAATAATCCTCGAACGTGACATCGTTACCGCCCACTTTGGCGTCGAAACTGTCGGGTTTGAGCGTCAGACCCTTGCCGGGCTGGACGGTGAAATCGAAGAAATCGGGTTTCGGATTGGCGATGGCGCCCTTCATCGTGTAATCGATGTCGTCGCCGACCGCCGCGCTTTTCTGCTTGGCCTCCACGGTGTTCACAACGTTCTTGGTGTTTTTGAGGCACACCGTCGCTTCGGTGAGCGGGTCGACCAGTTCGCCGTTCTTGACGGTGCCGGTTCCGACGATCATCGAGATGGCTCGGGTGGCTCCGGGGGTGGATTCGCTGATATCGCGGATGAAATACAGACCAGCTTGGATTTGCCGACGCTCAATGAAGGTTTGTTTGTCCGACTGTTTGTCCGACCGGCCTGACGCCGGCTGCATCACGAAAAAAGACGGCGTCATCCGGTCGGCGACCTTGTCCAGCTCGTTGGCGAGCTTGCGGGAGGTGCCGTTCTCCCAAGGGCGGTCCGTGGATTGGTCGAGCACGCCGTCGGCCAGAACCTGGGTCATATTGTCGACGCCGTACTGGTTGTACTTGTCGCCGAGGGCCTTGCCGAACGCCTCGGCCAGGGGCTTCCTGTTCTTCGGCGTGCTGCGGATGCGGTATTTCAGTTTTCCGGTTTCGTTGTTCATCATGTAATCGCCGATTTTGTACACCCTGAACGAGCGGCCATGGCCCTGCCTGACGTGGTCGAGCTGGAATGCGAGCCGGGTGATTTTCTTGACCATAAGCTCGGTCGCCTGCGCTTCCGGAGTACCCATCACGAGCCCGGTAAGCGGGACGATGAGCAGGGCGATAAGAATGCCGACGAGCTTGGGGCTACGGAACGACGCTCTCAGCTGCGGAAGCCGACCGCCGGGTTGCGGGAGCCGCTTGCCGTGCTGCGAGGTCGCGTGCCGCGAGGTCGCCTGCCGTGAGGGTGCCTGATGGCTGGGGATAATGATCCGTCGCAAGATAAGGTGACTCCTTTCGAACCGGTCGTCCTGCGGGAACGGTGATGGGTGATGTATTGGAAACGGGGAATGCGCTGAAAGACAAGGGCGGCATCGCGCCGAAGTCAAAGTCGAGCGCAGCGCCCCAAAAGTATGGGCAAGTCCCCACACCGGGGAATGCGCGGTACCGCATCCGGTATGGGGACTTGCCGAGTGACGCATGGCGGCGTCAGTCCGTCAGTCCGTCATCGTGTTCTTGACGGAACGGGACTTGAGCACCAGCACGAGGCCCGCGGCGCCCAGCAGCAGCGCGATCGCGGTGAACAGGGCGGTTCCCGCGGCACCGGTCAACGGCAGCGAGACGACGCTTTTCACGTTCAGCACGGTGCGCTTGTTCTCGTTCACCAGGTTGAACGGATCCATGCCATCGGTCGTGAACGTGGTGCCGTCTTCCGCAACGTGGACCACGAAGGAGGGCTTGATGTCCAAGTACTGCTTGCTGGCGACCTTGGTTTCGGTGACCTTGTAGGTGCCGGCCGCCAAGCCGGAGAACGACACCACGCCGTCCTTGACGGAGGTGACGGTGGTGTTCGGGCCTTCCTGCGTGGGCAGGTGGCCGGTGTAGCCGCCTTCCACGGAGATCTCGAACTCCGCACCTTCGATGCCACGTCCATCGGCGTCGACCTTCCTGAATTCGAAGCCGAGCAGACGGGTGGTCACCTCGTAGAACGGATCGTTGGTGTCGCCGTCGTTCTTGAGCACGCGGTTGACGACCTTGCTCTTGCCCTTGGCGTACTGGTTCACCAGAGCCTTGTAGGAGACGACGACGTTCTTGCCGGCGAGCTCGTCCAGCTTGTCCGGGTTGGCGGTGACGGTGAAGGTCGCCTTGTCGTTGCCGAGGTTGCCGTTCTTCAGCGAGCTGAAGTTCGCGGTGAAGTAGTCGGCGAAGTCGACCTTCTTGTCGTCGACGGTGGCGGTGAGGCTGTCGGTTTTGACGGTCAGGCCGCGCCCGGGCTGGTCGGTGAACATGAAGGATTCCGGCTTCGGGTTGCTGACCTTGCCGATCAGGTGGTAGTCGAGCACGTCGCCTAGGGAGGCGGTCTTCTGGTCGACGGTCTTGGTGTGGGGGAGGTTCTTGGTGTTCTTGAAGTTCACCGTCGGGCCTGCTTCAGGTTCGGTCAGCACACCGTTGGAGATCTTGCCGGAGGCTGCGATCATCGCAAGGGACTGGGTGACGGCTGCGGTGGCTTCGGTGTTGTCCACGATCAGGTAGATGCCGGCCGGCAGTTCGATTGTGCCGGTGGCGCTGGTGCCCGAAAGCTGCATGTCGGGGGCTTCCGCCGCGGTCATCTGCGCTGCCTGGCCCTTCAACGCGTTGGCGAGCTTACGGGTGGTGCCGACCGCCCACGGGCGGTCCGTGGTCTGGTCGAGCCTGCCGTCCACCAGCGCGTTCGCAAGGTTGTCGACGCCGTCCTTGCCGTATTCGGAGCCGAGCGTTTCGCCCAGCGCGGCGTCCACGGCCTGCTTGTTCGCGGGTGTGGAACGCACGCCGTACCTGGCGCCGTCGCCCTTGCCATACTTGATGTAGTCGCCGATCTTGTAGACCGAGAGCTTGCGGTTGCGCAGCTGGCTCGGGTCGTCGGCGGTGAACGTGAACGTGGCCTTGTCGGTCACGACGGTTTCGTCCGCCTGGGCGCTTGCGGCACCCAGGGCCAGGCTTCCCATCAACGCCGCTGCGGCGGAGAAGCCGGCGAACAGTTTCTTCGTCTTCAAAGGAATCTCTCTTCCTGTTGGTCGGTTGGTTGGTTATTGTTCCGCCGGGCGTTGGTATGAGCGGTTCCGGTACGCCCGGCAAATCTTGTGTTGTTCGGCGCGGTGCGTGTACGCGCCGGAATATGCGGTGCCGCGTCACGCGGCGTTGCATCTACGTGATGCCACCTATGCGTTGCGCAGCGTGCAGCCGTGCTGCGTGCGGCGCCTACGCATGACGTGCACGCGACGCGCGCATACGCGATCTGTAGATGAGGCAGACCGTGGTCATGGCCACCGTTGTGATCGCCAGCGCGGTCATGCCGATGAGGTGCATTTTGGTGTAGGCGTTGCCGCCGGTCAGCGGCAGTGCGGCCACCGCGAAGTAGTGGTTGTCGAATCTGACGCCTTGGGTGTCGGGCGTCGCGGTCCACTTCCCCTGTTCCTTGTCGTATGCGACCGTCACGGTCACCTTGTGGGTCGTGTCGTCGTAGATCCAGCCGTGCGGTGCGCGATCCGCCCCGTCCTCGCTGATGGCGAAGGTGTACGTCTCGCGCTCGGTGATGCTGTTCGGGGTGGGAAGCTTGATGTCATCGCAGAACGATTCAGTCACTGGATTGTTCTCGGAGACGTTCCTGAGGGTCAGCTTGCTTGACCGCTTGCCGCCGGGCCAATACACCTTGTCGGCGTTGGGGCCGATGGCGGTCATCGTGTAGCTGAAGTCGTGCGGGGTGTGCTTGCCGCGCACCGCGCTGGTGACGGGAATGGCGCTTTTCGGCAACACGGCCATGGGCTGGTTCGTTGCGGTCACTGTGGCTTCCTGATGCGTTGTTGACGCGGGGAAGGTCACGGTGTCGCCGTCCTCTTCGGACTGCGTACCCAGCTGGTGGCGGTAGATGGTGTCCCAATCGTGGCTTGCCTGCGCTGCGCGGACCTGGTAGCTGCGCTGTTCGCCCGCCGCAACGACCACGCTGGTTTTCCATTCGCCTTGTTCGTCTTCGGTCATCGTCACCGGTATGACCGTGTCGCCGTGCACGATTTCCAGTTTCAGGTATTCCGGGCGGACGAGACCGTCTTTCCACTTCTGCACGATGGTCAGCGTGGACGCCGCCACCTGCACGACGGGTCGGCTGTCAAACGTTGCGCGTTCGTTGGCGCTGTACCCGCGGTAATCCATGTAGGCCTGGTCGCTGCAGCGGAAGCCGGGCTTGCCTGCGGAGGTGGTGTTGCCGGGCATGTCGGAATCATCGCTGCCGACGGTGCCGTCGTACAGGTCGCGGCCGGTCATCCTCTTGCGGGCGTTCGCCGCATACGTGTCGTACCCGTGCTGCGTCGGTTCGATGTTGAAGGAGATCGTGTAGGTCTGCAGTGCCTTGAGGTTGTAGTCGCCCGCGAATTTCGCGCGTACCGTGCCGTGGCCGTTCGGGTTGAACCACAGGTCGTAGTCGCGCCCTTGCACGGGTGCTTCGGCGGAATCGCCGCTGTAGCTGAGCGTCACGCCCGACGTCACTTTGTAGTAGCCGTCGGATTCCACGTTCTTGTCGTAGGTGATGCCGGTCGGGCGCACATATTCGGAAAGCTCGTCAACGATTGTTGCACCCTTGTATATGGGTCGGGAGAGTTCCGAACAGATCTCCGAGAAGATCTGCGGCAGCTGGGAGCTGTCCGAAACGGCGCGATAGTAGCCGCCGTGCCTGTTGCCGCCGGCGCCCAGGGCTTCGGGAATCAGGGTAACCTTCCAGACGCGCTTGCCGTCAACGGTTTCCCATGATCCCTCGAAAGGTTCCATAGCCATAGGGTAATTGCTGGATAGCGACTGCATGAACATGTTTGTATTGTCGTCGCCGTCTTCGCTGGCGCCGGGGAACAAGCCGATGGTATAGATGGGGAACCGGTAGTCCTTGATCCGTCGTGCGATTTCGCTGGCCCTGTTCGCGTGATGCACATTGAAATCAACGCCATTTGCGTTTGCATCCACTGGGTTGCCGTTGGAAACGAAAATCAGGCCGCGGACTGCATGACGGCGACTATCGAGCGCCGTCAGACGAGTGAAATCTATGCCTGCATGGGATTGTCGGGGGCCGTCGTTCGGGCGAGATTCGTCTGCCCGAACCGTATCGACAAGCCGCTTCAGTTGGCCGACTTTGTCGGTTAGTTTGCTGATGAGCTGCGTGTGATTGGTGGTAAGGCCGCCTTCCTTGTAGGTGGTATTGCCTATGGCTTTGGTGTAGTTGCCAGAGTATTTGACCAGCGCAGCACGATGTCGTTGATCATAGTCGACCTGCTTGTTGTATCGATCCATGCGTTCAAGGGCGAGCTTGGCCGCCTTCTTCACATAGTCGAGTTTGCCGTTCTCCGCCATGCCGCTGGATACGTCGAGCACCATGGTGAGATCCATCACCTGCTTGCCGTATGCGGGTGCCATGACGTCGAGGTTCAACGTGGAGGTGCCGTCGGCGTTGCTGCGGATGCGGTGATGCCGCGCGAGTTCCAGCGAGAGGGAGGCGTCGGTTCGCCGGTAATCCTTCGTCTCCTTGGAAGACTCGGATGCCGCGGCGGCGGCCGCGCCCAAGCTCCCCGCCGAAAGGAAGACCATTACAGCGAGACATGCGGCCAAATGTCGTTTGGCAAAGATTGTTCGAGTCGCGGAAAGACGTTCGCGCATGTCGTTCATGCTTTTCCTTCCTGCTTGTCATGAAATCGCGTTTGCGTCGAAGCCCTTTAATGTAGGGGTAGTGGCATAACGGGGCAATCCCCCGAAAATAGGGTGGATGGGTTGTGGGGCGCGTGAGCCGTGCCGTTAAGGCAGCGAAACGCAAAATCAGACAAAATCGCCCCATTTCTGTCCGATTCCGGTACGAAACAACCCCCGGTTTCCCGGAATCGGACAAAATCGCCCCATTTCTGTCTGATTTCGGTATGAGGTGTATAGGGCTTTCCCGTTCTCCTCATCCGAAATCAGACAAAATTTGCCTGCTTTTGTCTGATTCCGGTAAAGGAATCCCCAGAACCTGCGCCCGCTTCTCCACCACTCCCCGTCATCAACTCTCCCCATTACCGAAATCAGACAGAATCGCCCCATTTTTGTCTGATTCCGGTAAAGGAATCCCCAGAACTTGCGTCCGCTTCTCCACCGCTCCCGCCCCCCCCTCATACCGAAATCAGACAAAATCGGCCTGTTTTTGTCCGATTCCGGTATGAGGTCCGGCCTCGGGCTCACCCGGCAGTAACGCGTACCGCACGGCAACGCAACCCACCCCATACCGGAATCGGACAGAATTGGCCTGTTTTTGTCTGATTCCGGTATGAGATAGCCTCATCCCTCTCATCTTCCTCATCCCTCTCATCCGGAATCGGACAAAATTTGCCTGTTTTTGTCTGATTTCGGTATGAGATAGCTTCTGGTTTTTCCGAAGGATGCATGAAAATTCAGATGACATTCAGGAAACCTACAGGGTTGCGGGTCATGCTGGAGGCTATGAGCAAGCCTACTGAAGCATCGATTGTTGTTGTTGACGACGAGCCGTCCATCCGCGAACTGCTGGTGGCATCCTTGCATTTCGCGAACTTCGAAGTCTCTACCGCAGCCTCCGGTTCGGAAGCCATCGAAGTTATCGAAAAGGTCCAGCCCGATCTCATCGTGCTCGACGTCATGCTCCCTGATATCGACGGATTCACCGTGACCCGCCGTATCCGCCAGGAAGGCATCAACGCCCCGGTCCTGTTCCTCACCGCCCGCGACGATACGCAGGACAAGGTGATGGGCCTGACGGTCGGCGGCGACGATTACGTCACCAAGCCTTTCAGCCTCGAAGAGGTCGTAGCCCGCATCCGCGCCATTCTGCGCCGCACGCGCGAACAGACCGAAGAGGATCCGATCATTCGCGTAGGCGATCTTGAAATCAACGAGGATTCGCACGACGTCACCCGTGCCGGTCAGACCATCGACCTGAGCCCCACGGAATACAAGCTGCTGCGCTACCTGATGGATAATTCCGGCCGCGTGCTGAGCAAGGCGCAGATCCTCGATCACGTGTGGCAGTACGACTGGGGCGGCGACGCGGCGATCGTGGAAAGCTACATTTCGTACCTGCGTAAGAAGGTCGACGGAATCGAGGTGACTGACGAGAACGGCGAAAAGCATAAGGTCGCCCCGCTGATCGAAACGAAGCGTGGCATCGGCTACATGATTCGAGAGCCACGCTCATGACAGCACCTCAGCAGGAACCGAACATGCCGGGCGTGCCGAACGCTCCGGACTCTCCAAGCGAGACGGTGACTTCGGATACTTCCATTGGCGGTGGTGCCCTGACCGGTACCGCCGCCAATGCGGCATCTGAGGCCCATGCGCAGGGTGCTCGGCCTCAAGATGCCCAGTCTGCGCAGCCCGTCACGCAGCCCGTCACGCAACCCGGCAAACCCGGCAAGCCCACCGACAAAGCCGCAAAAGCCGCAGCCAAGGCCGCCGCAAAAGCCGCAAAGGCCGCAAAAGCCGCGAACAAAGCCAAGGCGAAAGCCGAAGCCGCCGCGCGCACCGCAGCGAAAACCGCAGCGTTCAAAGCCAAGCATCAAACCATCAGCAAGATCTTCTTCAACCGGTTCGACCGGTTCTCGCTGAGCACCAAACTCGTCGCCTGCACGCTCGTCGTGCTCATCGTCGGCACGGTCGGCATCTCCACTGCGATCCGCCAACTCGTCAGCAGTTACCTGCTGCAGAAAACCGACAACCAGCTCATCTCGCAGCGCTCGCTGATCCTGAGCAACACCACCATGCTGCGCGGGGCGAACAACCAGTCCGGCGGCATGGGCAACAACTACTTCCTGCAAGTGCGCTACGTCGAAAACGGCGAATTCACCGGCAAAGTGTGCACTCCGCTGGTGCCGTCCATCGCCGGAATGACCGGCGCGTCAATCGTTTCCATGCCGAAACTGCCGACCAACGACCAGCTGACCGACGACATGTACGGCAAGCCGTTCACCACGAACGCCGTACTGCGCGCGGTCGCGAACAATTCCGTGGACGGCGGCACGGGAACCGACCCGAACGGTGACCTGGAAGGCGGAAGCGACGGCACGGATGCCACAACGAACGGGAAGCATGTTGCGGTAGGCAGCGGCGTGCTGCAAGCCGCACGGGCGCCGTGGCGCGTGGCCGCATTCAAATGGGTCGAGCCGGACAGCAAAGGCAACGAAACCGTGAAAGGCGTGGTGTTCATCGGCCTGTCACTGTCCGACCAGATCGACATCATCAACACGCTGACCCAATACTGCATTACCGTGGGCATCGCCATCGTGCTGCTCGGCGGGTCGCTTTCCGCACTCATCATCCGCCGCACGCTGCGCCCGCTGAAACGCATCGAGAAAACCGCCGCCCAGATCGCGGCCGGCGATCTGAGCCAACGTGTGCCGCCCGCGCCCGAAAACACGGAAGTCGGTTCGCTTTCCTCGTCGCTGAACATCATGCTTGCACGCATCGAACGCAGCTTCCACGAGCAGGAACAGACCACCGAGAAGATGAAACGTTTCGTCTCCGACGCCAGCCACGAACTGCGCACGCCGCTCGCCGCAATCCACGGCTATGCGGAGCTGTACACCATGCAGCGTGACATGCCGGGCGCGTTGGAACGCGCGGACGAATCGATCGCGCACATCGAACGTTCCAGCCAGCGCATGACCGTGCTGGTGGAGGATCTGCTGTCGCTCGCCCGACTGGACGAGGGGCGTGGCATCGACATGACGCAGGAGGTGTCGCTCACATCGCTCGTAACCGACGCGACCGACGATCTGCACGCGCTCGACCCGGAACGCGAAGTGATACGCGGCACGGTCACGCTCAAACCGGCGGATGGGGAACACCCGTGCACGCTGGAGGTTGTGGAAGGCCAAATGCAGCCGATCACGCTGATCGGCGACGCTTCAAGGCTGCGCCAGGTGGTGACGAACATCGTGGGCAACGTGCATCGTTATACGCCGGCTGATTCGCCGGTGCGCGTGTCGATGGGCACCATGCTCGCCTCGATCAACCAGCGCGACTTGGCCACGCTGCCTTCGAACGACGACTCGCTGCGGCAGTTCCTGGACGCGGCGGAAGTGGGGCAGAGCATGTCCACCGGAACCGCGTATGCGGTGCTGCGCTTCGAAGACCACGGGCCGGGCGTGCCCACGGAGACACGCTCGCAGCTGTTCGAACGGTTCTTCACCGCGGACCCTTCGCGTGCGAGGGCCAAGGGCGGAACCGGCCTGGGGCTTGCCATCGCGCAGTCCGTGGTGCGGGCGCATCAGGGCTTCATCTGCGCCACCGATACGCCTGGAGGCGGCCTGACCTTCACCATCGTGCTGCCGTTGACGCATCTGGTAGACCCGGTGGCAGCTGGTGCGGCTGGTGCGGCGGCTGGCGTGGCTGGTGCGGCCGGTGCGGCGGCTGGCGCGGCTGGTGCCGGTGCTGCCGGTGCCGGTGCCGATGCCGGTGCGGGCGGCACCAGCGGGGCGTCTCATACCGAAATCGGACAAAAATAGGCCAATTTTGTCTGATTCCGGTATTACCCGGGCTGTCTCATCCCGGAACCCTCATACCGGAATCGGACAGAATCAGGCTAAATTTGTCTGATTTCGGTATGAGGGGATGAGGGATGTGGGGACCTTCGTACCGGAATCGGACAAAAATGGGGCGATTTTGTCTGATTTCGGTTGAGGGGGAGGGGAGGCTTCGTATGTCTCGTACCGGAATCGGACAAATATGGGCCAAATTTGTCTGATTTCGGTATTACCCGGGCTGTCTCATCCCGGAATCCTCGTACCGGAATCGGACAAAAACAGGCTAATTTTGTCTGATTTCGGTATTACCCGGGTTATCTCACCCCGGAATCCTCGTACCGGAATCGGACAGAAATGGGCCGATTTTGTCTGATTTCGGTATGAGGGGATGAGGGATGTGGGGTTGCTTCATACCGGAATCGGACAGAAATGGGGCGATTTTGTCTGATTTCGGTATGAGGGGTATGAGTGGGAGGGGAGGCTTCATATGCTTCACACGCAACTTCTGCTTCTCTCTTCGCGCCAGGCTCGCACCAAGCCCACTCCAGCTTGCTCCGCCAGACTCCCTCACTAACCGTGCACCTGCGCCTCTGGCGGGCATACGGAGCTTGCGCTAAAATAAGTCGGTTAATGTTTTTTAGGATTAGGAAAGCGAGAGTGCGCAATGCCCACCGGTCGAGTTCGTTGGTTTGATGCCGCTAAGGGATACGGCTTCATCGCCAGTGAGAAAGGCGAGGACGTGTTCCTCCCTGCGGCCGCTTTGCCCGCTGGAACCACCACGTTGCGTAAGAACGCCAAGGTGGAGTATGCCGTGGTTGCTGGCCGTAGGGGGCCGCAAGCCATGGATGTGAAACTTATCGCAGCCGGTCCGTCTCTGGTTAAGGCCACCCGCCCGAAGCCCGATGACATGGCCGCCATCTGCGAGGACCTTATTAAGATGTTGGATTCCGCAGGCAATACGCTGCGTCGTCACCACTACCCCTCTCCTTCCGAGAGTCGGAAGCTGGCGACGTTGCTGCGTGCGGTGGCCGACAATTTCGACGTACAGGACTGATTTATGACCGGAACCGATGAAGTTCTTGATCCGCAGACGCCGTCCGAGCAGCCGGATCCGCGTGATATCGCCCGTGCCGTGGCTATGGATGCGGCCGACGCCCCCGAGCAGGTGGGTGAGGTGGTCGACGCCATCGAGCTTGGCGACAATGTGACGGATTTCCGTCTTGCCGCGGCTGTGCGCGGATATGAGGGCTGGCAGTGGTCGGTGACGTTGTATCACGACACCGAGGTGGGTACGTGGACGGTGAATGAGTCGTCGCTGGTGCCTACTGATGATGCGTTGATGCCGCCCGCGTGGATTCCGTGGAAGGATCGTCTGGAGCCGACCGATCTGGCTCCGACCGATTCCATTGGTACTGATCCGGATGATCCCAGACTTGAGGATGGGTTCCGTAGGACCGAGCCCGTGCAGGCTTCCGGTGATGCGGAGGCGGGTTCCGCCGATGCTGCCGTGTCAACGAACGTTGACAAGCCGGAACAGGCCGGGGAATCGGCGGATGGCGATGCGGAGGCGAACGCCGAGAACGCCGAGAGTGCCGAGAACGTCGAGAACACCGAGAACGCAACAAATGTTGACGTGCCTGCGGGCACCGACGAGTCAACGAATGTTGACAAGGCCACTGAGGAAGCCGCAACTGCCGAGGCCAGCAGTGAGGCCAGCAATGAGGCCGATGCAACAGCCGAAACCGACGAAATCGTCGAGGAATTCGCGCTGTCCCGCCGCCATGTGCTGTCCCCGCAGGGGCGTGCCCAGGTGGCGAAGCGTTGGTATGAGGGGCCGCGTGGTCCGAAGGCGCTGTCCACCAAGACCGCGGACGGTAACCTGTGCTCCACTTGTGGTTTCTTCGTGCCGCTGAAGGGCGAGCTGAATCTCATGTTCGGCGTGTGCGCGAACAAGTGGAGCCCGGATGATGGCCGTGTGGTGTCGGTCGATCACGGTTGCGGCGAGCATTCCGAGATCGAACCGCCGGAGCCGAGCCATCTGTGGGTGCAGTCGAAGCCCGCGTACGACGATTTCCATATCGACGTGATCGCCCAGAAGCCGCGCGACGAGCGTGGCGTGGTCGAGGCCATCGAACAGCTTGACGATGACGAGCAGAACGATGAGGCCACCGAAGAGGACATTCTGGCCAACACCGAGCCGGATGATGGCGACGATGAGGCGAACGAGACCCAGCCTTCCGGCGTGGACGCCACTGCCGAGCTTGAAGCGGTGGTTGACATTGCCGCTGCCGGTGATGACGAAGCCGATGACGAGTCTGATGACAGCCTCGTTGACGGTGCTGATGACAGCACTGATGAGGCAGTTGATGACAGGGCCGATGGCACTGTTGACGACAACAGTGTTGACGAGCCTGTTGACGGTGAGACTGAGGGCGAGCCTGTAGATAGTGCGTCTGAGGGCGAAACCGATGCCGTGGCTGTTGACAGCACTGATGAGGTGTCTGTTGACGAAACGGTTGAGGTGTCTGTTGACGAGAACGCTGATGGGTCTGTTGACGAGTCGGCTGAGGTGACCGTTGACGAATCCGTTGACGAGCCTGTTGGCGAAGCCGCCGAACCGGAAGCCGATCTAGAGCCGGAGCCGGAGGCGAGCCTAGACCCGGTGCCGAGCGCCGAGCAGCTGGAACTCATCGAGGAAGCCACTGAGACGATTGTGGAAGTAGCCGTTGAGGAACCCGCCGAGGAAGCCGCTGAAGAGCCTGCCGAGGAGCCTGCCGACGAACCCGCCGAGGAGTCGGAGCCTGAACCGTCCGCTGATCCCGAGCCTGATCAGGAGGGCTCTGCCGAGGTGTGATGTTCGCTATTGCGTAACGCCGTAGCTGCGTAACGCTAGAGAGACGCGCAAACCGCGCTGGTGACAACATATGCGTTGTTGCCAGCGCGGTTTTGTCTGTTTCCGGTATTACCCGGGCTGTCTCACCCCGGAACTCTCATACCGGAATCGGACAAAAACGGGCCGGATTTGTCTGGTTTCGGTTGAGGGGGATGGGGAGGCTTCGTATGTCTCGTACCGGAATCGGACAGAAATGGGTTTATTTTGTCTGTTTCCGGTATTACCCGGGCTGTCTCATCCCGGAATCCTCGTACCGGAATCGGACAAAAACGGGCCGGATTTGTCTGATTTCGGTTGAGGGGGATGGGGAGGCTTCGTATGTCTCGTACCGGAATCGGACAGAAATGGGTTTATTTTGTCTGTTTCCGGTATTACCCGGGCTGTCTCATCCCGGAATCCTCGTACCGGAATCGGAC
>NZ_JAHBBE010000006.1:0-25835 GCF_019331805.1 Bifidobacterium pongonis | reverse complement strand
CAGAATCGGGCCGGATTTGTCTGATTTCGGTTGAGGGGGATGGGGAGGCTTCGTATGTCTCGTACCGGAATCGGACAGGATCGGGCTTATTTTGCGTATGTGGGCCGATACAGGCGGTTTGCGGGGTGGGGAGCGCATCGTTTGACGTTCGGGAAAATGCGCCAACGGGGGTTGCGAAGAGGGTTTGGTCAGCAAATCTGAAAACGTTTTCACGATGATGACAACAAGCGCTAGAAAATAGTCATTCATAGGTAAAGTGTCAAGAAATACCGTTAGAAATTAGGCAATAAAAATTGCGGAGTCTAATAATTTTACGCGTCAACAGATGTTGCATACGGTAAAACGGCACATGCTGTAAGGGCTGGAAAATGGCGGAATTACAACGAAATGAAGATCGCCACACAAGGTGTGCGATGTGTGATGAGACGTAATCGGCGCCAGGTAAAACTAGGCGATGAGAATTTTACGAGCGCCGATTTGCGTAATGCAAACGAACGCTATAATCTCGTATTTAGGTTTGTGGATAACTGAATACAGCGTTCCCCGATGACGCGGAAAGTTCGCCGCCGAAGGGGTAAGAATGGGAACGATGGCATTCAGAAACATAGAGCTATTTGAGGAGCATATTACGATGAGGCATCAGGTGGAACGGCTGAAGCACGTAGCGCTGAAACGGGGGATAAAACCGGCTCGTGCACTCACCGCAGCTATCGTCGCCGTCGGCATGATGACAACCGCCGCCGTCTCCATCGGTTCCTCCAGCGCCAACGCAGATTCAGTCAAAGCCAATGGCAGTCTCTGCACGCCGACGACCATTGGCTTGGGCGACGACACGAGCAACGCCAAAGTCGATTCCGGCGTGGCCACTTATGTTGGCGGCAATATGTACGTTGGCGCCAATTTGAATAACTACTCCGAACTGAACGGAAGTCAGGGTCCTGACAAGTCATACGCAGTGGAAGCCGAGGGTCTGACGCTTGTCAACGGCAAGCTCGCCATCAACTCCGCGAAGAAGAGCTGGAACCGCAGAGGTTTCCGTTTCGGCGTGGTCGGCTTTGGTGGTCAGTATCGCCCGAAAGCCGATAGCGATGTGTTGGTCGTGGCTGGCAACAACAGCCTGACGATGAAAGACAACCTCTACAACAACTCACAGGTTGTGTCTGCCCTCGGCGGCTGGACGGATGGTAATACCGCGCGTGGTTTTGTGAACACCAACACGGGCGACCAGTACAAGGCCAAGATTCAGGGCAACACCAGCGTTCCTTACAACAACGGTCCTAAAACAGGTGAGGATGCCGCTTATGCTCCCACTGGATCGAACTATTCGCGTTCCGTTTACGATGCAGGCAAAGACAAGGAAGCCACCAGCACCGACGTTACTTACAGCAACGATGTTTCGCTGAGCAACGTCAGTGTCAACGGCGAAACGAAGGACTACTCGAACTTCCTTAAAGAAAGCGTTCAGGGCACGTCCAGCAAGCTCCTGAAGGCCAAGACGACCGGAACGGTTACTTCCGGCACTGCGCCTGCTGGCACGTATTCGCGTTACCACTACCGCTACAAGGATCCCACCGAGACGGGCATAAACAAGAACACGAAGTACGATTTCAACTTCGTTGAAGGTAATCCCGGCACGAACCAGCAGAAGGAAAAGCTGATCACCTTCGCTGGTACGAACGATCCGTCCCTTGAAGTGTTCGACGTTGATGCCTCAATGTTGAATTCCGAAGGCTACAGCGGTATCTCCTTCGCCTTTACGAACATCTCTGATACGGCATCGGTGGTTATCAATGTCACGGGTTCGAACGCGATTACGTTCAATAACGGTTGGCGTTTCTGGTGGAATGGTACGGAAATCTCTAATGGCTATGTGACGGCCAATGCCGGCGATGGCCATGTGACCGATGCGATGCGGAAGTCATACAGCAATGCCGCGCAGAAGATCATGTGGAACTTCGCCGAAACTTCCAAGCTCACCATCAAGGGCGGCGTGGCAGACAGCGGTTATGTCAAGTACGGTACATATGGAACGTCGAACCCTCAGGTTCTGAAGTCCTACGATGACCCTGCCGCAGCCATGCTCGGCAGCATTATGGTGCCGAACGGCAGCTTCGAAAGCCATGTCACCACCAATGGTCGTGTGTATGTCTACGGCGACTTCTCCATGTATAACCCGAGCAACATCGGTGTGGATATGGCCGAAGACGCGACCTCCTCCGTGATCGATATGGATCAGGAACGCCATAACCTGCCGTGGAACGGCCAGCTGACCACCTCATGCTCCACGATCCAGTGGTCCAAGGTTGATGCTGATGGCAATGCATTGGGTGGCACCACGTGGTCGGTGTATGGCACGAAGAACGATGCTGTTGCCGCATCGGCTACTCCGCTTACCACCATCACCGACAACGGTTGGAATGATGGCAATGATGCGGATGGCGAGTTCTCGCTTACCGGACTTACCGCCAACGCCACGTATTACATCAAGGAAACGTCCACAGGCAGCGCTGACTATCAGCTGAACGAAAACGTGTATCGAATCGATACTGGTGACGAAGGTGCTTCTTCTCCGAGTATCACCGCCGTCTACGATAAGAACGGCAATGAAATCGCCGATGAGTTGGCGAAGACCCTGTGGAACGGCAAAATCGTCAACAAGAAGAGGGGCAGCTCCTTGGCATGGTCCAAGGTCGATGCTGACGACACTGATACCAAGCTTGCCGGATCCACGTGGAACCTGACTAAGTACACGAGCGAAGCTCGTACGGATGTCGAAGAAGGCTGGCCGAAGAGCATCGAGGACAACACGGTTAATGTGACGGGTGTCACCATCAAGGACCTGATGACTGGAGCTGAGTATAGCGACGATCAGGATTTGGGCGAGAAGGCGGTCAACAACGTATTCAGACTGTCTGCCACCGTCACTCCGAGCGAAGCCCCGTCCGGTGTAGTGTGGTCTTCCTCGAACGACTTCTACGCCACTGTCGACGCCGGTAGCGGTATTGTGACGCCGAAGTCCAACAGTGGTGATGAGTATGTCACCATCACGGCATGCTCGACATCGAATGCTGATGTCTGCTCGTCCGTGAAGTTCAAGGTGACCGGTGACAGTGGTCTTAAGGTTACGGTTACGCCTGAGAACGAAAAGATTGTAGAAGGCAAAACCGTGCAATTGCATGCAACGGTCAATCCTGAGGGTCATAAGATAACCTGGTCGTCCAACAATGAGCTGGTCGCCAAGGTTGATCAGAATGGTCTTGTGAAGGGCGTGGGCGTCGGTACTGCCACCATTACGGCGAGCACCGCGGAAGGCGCGTTTGCTTCCGCCGAAATTACCGTGACATCGGCGCAGAAGTACCTCACCCTGTACTTCGACTCGAATAATCAGGGGCAGTGGAGTGCCAACAACGTGAAGGTGCATTACCGTTTGAAGGACAACGTCACTTGGATCGATCAGGACATGACCCAGATGAGCGGTTCCTGCAGTCAGTACGCATATGCGCAGATTCCGATGGATGATATCAGCGCGAGCAGCCAGTTCGGTTTCCTCCCCAAGAATGGCCAAGACTGGTATGGTCCGGGCAACGCTGATGTGCCGAAGAGCGATGGTAACTTCAAGTTCGCCCGTGACACCACGCTCCCCGAGAATGTGACCATTTCCACAGGCCCGAACTACAGTGCCTCCGCTCCGAGCGGCTGCGCCGTGACCAGCACGCAGTCGGCCAAGTCCGCCAAGGCGGTGCGCAAGGCCGCGAAGGCTGCAACGCAGGCGAGTGGAACCAGTCGTGCTGCCAATGCCGCTCTGGGTGAGTTGACCGATGAAGACACCAATCCGGGTGCGTTCCGTATCAGTGATCTCGCGGACGGCTACTACGTTCTGGAAGAAACCGGCGAGCCAAACGGCTTCGATGTCGGTGTCACGTACAAGATCACCATCCAGAACGGCCAGGTCACGTGGGATCCCGCCAAGACCGGCAACAAGCTGCCGAACACCCGCAAGACCGGCATGGTCACGTGGAACAAGGTCGATAAGACCGATGGCACCAAGCTGCTGGGCGGTTCCGAATGGAAGCTGACCCAGACGAAGAGCTTCTCCTGGGAGAATGGTAAGGCCAAGTACACGGAGACGAGTACGGTGCTCGCAACCATCAAGGATTGCGTGGACTCTTCCACTGCGCAGTGCGCCGCTTCCACTGAAACCTACGCGGATATCGACGGCGCGGCCGGCCAGTTCAGGATCATGGGCTTGGCATGGGGCGAGTATCAGCTCGTCGAGACCAAGGCTCCTGACGGGTACGATCTGGACAGCACGCCGCACACGTTCCGCATTGGTCCCGCCGAAGGCTCCGATGTGACCGGTGAATGGTACACGTCCAACGGTTTCAAGACGGATACTACTGCCGCATACAACGCGAATACGGCGTTCACCGTTGACGGTGGATCCATTACCAACACCCCTGGTGTCGTCCTGCCTAGCACGGGCGGCGAAGGGTTGAACAAGATGTACACTGCGGGATTCCTCGCAGTGGCGATTGCCGTGGCCGGTCTGGCCTTGAGCCTCAGGAGGCGGCAATCATGATTATCGACTCTGTGAGAGGAGAGGGCGGCCCGTAGCTGTTCTATGATGCCCTCTCCTAAAGGGCTGAAAACTTAATATCAGAGAAGATATAACCAATAAAGTAAAGGAAAAAGAATGAATAAGGTACTCAAGGGCCTTGTCGCCGTGGTCTCCACCGCGGCCATGGCCATCGCCGGTTTCGCCGGCGCAGCCAGCGCCACTGCGGCTCCGGACACCACAACCGACTACAAGCTGACCATCAAGAACTCTGCCGCTGGCCACACCTATGATGCCTATCAGGTGTTCAAGGGCCGTATCAGCGATTCCGCTCTTGTTGATATCGAGTGGGGCGACGGCGTTGACAGCGCTGCTCTGACTGCAACGGGGGCTCCGTATGCGGGTCAAACTGCAGCCCAGGTGGCTGAGAGCCTCAGCGGCAAGCAGAATGATTCCGCCGAAGCTAAGACCTTCGCGAATAATGTTGCTGGTAAGGATGGTTCGAAGAGCTATCTGGCGAGTCGAGCAACCGGTACTGCGCAGGGAACCGGCTCTGATGTGACCATCTCTGGTCTGAAGGCCGGCTACTACCTGATCAAGGATTCCTACACTGCCTCCAACAAGGGTGAAGCCTTCACCGCCTACGTTCTGAAGGTTGTGGGCAATGTGGAAGCAGCTCTGAAGGTTGATTATCCGACCGTCGAAAAGAAGGTCAAGGAGAACTCCAGCAAGTTCAGCACTGATGGCGGTTACGGCGCAGGTTACAATGACGTTGCTGACTACAACATCGGTGATCAGGTTCCGTTCAAGCTGATCGGTACCGTTCCGGACATGAGCCGTTACACCACCTACAAGTACGTCTTCCACGATACTGCTTCCGAGGGTTTGACTTTGCCCGCTAAGGAAGGTGTTAAGGTCTATGTTGCTGATGACAAGGCTGGCACCAGCAAGGCTGACATCACTGCCTCTGCTACGGTTGCTGTTTCTGGTCAGAATCTGACTGTCTCCTTCAAGGATCTGAAGACGGTTGGTGGCGTCGAACAGGTCAAGTTCATCATCGTCGAATACAGCGCCACGCTGAACAGCAATGCCGTAATTGGTCTGGATGGCAATACGAACACCGTTAACTTGGAATATTCCAACAACCCGAACAATTCTGGTGAGGGTGAAGATACTCCGACCGACAAGACCCCGGATGACAAGGTCATCGTCTTCACTTACAAGCTGAACGGTACCAAGGTTGACGCCACCGACAACAACACGACTCTGAAGGATGCCGAGTTCAAGCTGCAGAATGCTGCTGGTTCTTGGGCTCAGATTGACGTCAACCACAAGGTCACCGGCTGGGCCGCAAATGAAAACGACGGCACCGTAATCAAGTCTGACGATCAGGGCAATTTCTCCGTCATCGGTCTTGACGATGGCACTTACACGCTGAAGGAAACCAAGGCTCCTGCGGGCTACAATCTGCCGGAAGATGGTTTCACTGTCAAGATCACTGCAACCACTAAGAACGATCAGCAGTGGGATAAGATTCCGTCTTCCGCTCTGACCGATATTGCTGTTTCCGTGAATGGCGGTACTGAAACTTCTGGCGAAACCAGCACGGGTACCGTTGCGATCAAGATTGCAAACACTAAGGGCTCCTCGCTGCCGTCCACCGGTGGCATGGGCACCACCGTGCTGTATGCTGCTGGCGCTGCCATCGTCCTGGTGGCTGCCTTCGGCATCGCCTTCGCGGTCCGTCGTCGCAACGCTCGCTGAGCGTAACGGCAACATCGCACCAGCCCATACGAGATGATGGCGCTGATGTGATGGCACCGGGTTCCGGTGCCGGCCATAGTCGGGCATGATGCCGCGTCTCCCAGATTCGCGGCATCACCCCGGCCGGGCGAAACAGCACAACTCACACAACTCAATACGCAACTGGCCCGGATTCGACCTCATCGCCGGATCCGGCCGCCATTGCCCAAGCAACCGATCGGTCATCCGACCACACATCCAAAACGCTGTCCTTACGTTACGAATGATCGGCAACCACGAGCCACGCGCATCAGCCACGCGCATCGTGTTTGACGGCTGTCCGCATCCTAAGGAACCCTTGATAGGGGCCCGAGGGGGAACCCGATTAAGGAACCATAAAAAACACCAACTTCCAACGAAGGTGACACACATGACAAGCCAGAATGAGAGGGCTGAGATGAAAAACAGAACGGCAACGCACCGCATCATCGCGGCGCTGTGCTGCATGTTCGCACTCGTGCTCGCCACCATCGGCTTGGGCACGCCAACAGCCACGGCAGCCGACTCCACAACGGGCGCCAGCGCCGCAGCCAGCGCAAACGGCAGCATCACCGTAACCTACCAGTATCAGGACGCCGCACTCAACCTCGCCACCGTCAACCTCTACTACCTGGCTGACTGGTCCGCCAAAGGCGGCTACACTCCCGCAGGCGACTTCGCCGATCACAGCCAATACCCGGTCGACTGGGATATCCTCAACGCCGACCAGCAAACCCTGCGCGACTTCGCCAACACCATGGCCGGGTACATCGCAGTAAACAAGCCCGCCGCGGCCAGCACCCTCAAAACCGATAGCGACGGCATCGCCACCTTCAACCAGCTGAAAGACGGCCTCTACCTCACGGTCGTCGCCCCCTACGAAGGCAACGTGCTCACCTGCCAGACCGCAGCCATGCTCGTCGCCCTGCCAAACGTGCACAAGAACGCCGACGAACAGCGCACCCTCAGCATCGAGCCGAAAGCCGACTGCGCCGTACCGCCCACCACCACCATCAGCGTAAACAAGGTGTGGAAAGACAAGAACTCCTCCAAGCGTCCCGAAAGCGTGAAAATGAACCTGCTGCAAGACGGCAAGCTCTACGATTCCATCATGCTCAACAGCGCCAACAACTGGAAATACACGTGGACAGGCTTGCAAGCCAAGCACGAGTACACCGTGGTCGAAGCGAACGTGCCAGGCAACTACACCGCGCTCGTCGACCGTGAAAACAACGATTACACGGTAACCAACACCGCCAAGCCCGAATCGGCGAAAACCGGTGCGAGCGTTGCCATCATCGCCGTAATCGTCGTCGTGTTGGCCATCGCCGGCATCGTGATCGCCGTCGTGGTGCGCAAGAAGAACGCTTCGGAAGACGACGCGGAGCAGAACTCCACGGAACAGCCCCTGGAACAGGTTTCGGAACAGGCCTCCACGGAACAGCCTTCCTCGGACGATAGCGAGTGATGTTCGGTTCGAACGGGAAACATACCGGCAGACGCCGGAAAGAACGCCAAATAACGGATAGCGACGCCGAAAGCGTCGCATCCGAAAGCGCCGCGACCCCCGAAACCGACGCAGCAACGTCCGAAACCGAGGAGGCAACCCCCGGAACCGACACAGCGACCTCCGAAACCGAGGCCTCTAAAGCTTCGGAAACCGCATCCCCGTCATCGGAAACGATGAGCCGCGTCGACCGTCGCAAAAAACGCAAGAAAGACAACCTCGGCCTGAACATCCTCATCGGGTTCCTGGTCGTGGTGCTGATCGGCGGCCTCGGCCTCATCGCCTACCCGTCCGTGGCCGACTGGTGGAACCGAATGCACCAGTCATACGCCGTCGCCGGGTACGTGGCCAAAACCAAAGACATGTCCAAAGCGGAGAAGAAGAAACTCCTCGACGCCGCGCACGCCTACAACCTCAAACTCGCCGCCAACAGTGACCGCTGGCATATGAACGCCACGCAAAAAGAGCAGTACAAGAACACGCTCGACATCACCGGTACCGGCATCATGGGCTACGTGACCATTCCCCGCATCAAAGTGAAACTGCCGATCTACCACGGTACGAGTGAAGGCGTGCTACAGGTCGCCACCGGCCACCTTGAAGGCACCTCACTGCCAGTCGGCGGGCCAACCACGCACGCGGTGATCTCCGGCCACACAGGCCTGCCCTCCGCGCGACTGTTCACCGGCTTGGACGAGCTGAAAAAAGGCGACACCTTCGCCTTCCACGTGCTCGACGACACCTACACGTACCAAGTCGACCAGATCAAAGTAGTGCTGCCGGACGACTTAAGCGCATTGAACATCAGCACTTCGCTGGACTTCGCCACGCTCATCACCTGCACGCCATACGGCGTGAACTCGCATCGTCTACTGGTGCGCGGGCATCGCATCCCGAACCCGACCACGCCGGACAACACGCAATACGACGATCCGACCACCATGGTGTTCACCACGATCATCGTGGCACTGCTGATCATCGCCATACTGGTGGCATTGGTGACCTGCCTCGTGCGCGTACGCACCGCCCGCGAATCGACCGGTGCACACAACTCCGGACGCGCCTACCGCAAGCCGAAGCCCAAGCATCGCAGCAAACGCTAGCGTGTGGCCGTGAATGCGGCTGTGAGTGTGGTTGTGGTTGTGGGCGCCCCGTTCGTAAATCGTTTGACGGCGAAATCTTTGACCGAAATGACCAACAATGTCATTTCCATCGCGAGCGTTGCCGTCTCAATGTGATCACATCGCTTATACCATGCCATTTTCAGCGGTATGGAACGATTCAGCTGTTGACAAAATTCCGGTGTTTTCGCAGCGACGTCAATCGATTGCAATCGGTGGCAATCATGACCGATTATCATGCCCCCTGTTACGTTGTCATACCTCACCACGCAGGCCTTGCAAATCCCTTGAATAGTGCCATGAAAACAATCTCAAACACCTTGCAATTATTGACGTTTCGCCACCCCATGTCACACCAGTTCAAGCCTCTGTCCATATCCCCCCGTCGGCAATGAAACCGTGTTGCAAAAAGTGTGGAAAGAGTCTAACCTAGACAGTGCCTTTTCGAGATGCGATGATGTGGCATCGCTATTTCGATGTTGACAATGATGTGGTTGTTAGGCAGAACAAGACGCAAGCGACGCGCAAGGAAGAGGACCATGAAGCACGCAGCTTGGCCTACGGGCTTTGCCATGCGAGCGAACGCAGTCGTGCCGGTGGGCAGACGTGTTCGCTCGCTTCTTGCTGCCTTCATCGCCCTCGGTATGACCGCCTCACTCGCCATCACCCCAAGCCTCACCAGTACCGCCAGCGCCGCCGACGACGGCGCCAGCAACAGCGCCGGCAACAGCAATGCCGCCGTCACACCGGGCGTGTGCAGCGGCAAAACCATCCAGTGGGGTGGTGCGGATATCGGTTCCAGCACAGTCGATGATGGTATCGCCACGTATGTGGGCGGCGACATGTACGTCGGCAAAAACACCGGCGGCACCATGAACGACGCGAACGGACCGGAAGGCTCCTACGCGGTGGAGGCCGAAGGCCTGACCGCCGTCAAAGGCAAGCTGCTCATGCATCCGCTGAAAACCTCCTGGACCGTGTGGAAAGACAACGACCAGGGCTTGAGCGATGCTCGCGGTTTCCGTTTCGGAACGGTGGGCTTCGGCGCCCAGTTCCGCCCCGCCGAAAATGAATCCGTGCTCGACGTGTACGGGCAGAGCAATAACGAATCCCTGAACTGGGTGGGTGGCGCCCAAGCATGGGGCAATGCCGGTTGGATCGGCAAGCTTTCCAGCGAAAGCTCCCTAAAGTACACCGCCAATATCGCGAACAATGGCACGCCCACCACCCTGTACGAGGGCACCGCCAACGACTTCCTCGGTTATCCGGGGCTCTCGCAGAATACGGACAAGAACCGTTGGGACACCCGTCAATCCGTGTATGTGCCGAGCGACGCGACAAGCACGGTGAACTGGAACAAGAGTGCGAGCGACACCAATATCGGTAATACGGACGAAGTGTTCGTCACCACCAGCACGACGGACTCCTTCGGCGACAAGATCGTGAACATGTCGCAGAACCTGAAGTCCTTGGGTGAACAGGGCAGCGTGGACGGCGTGTACGTGGGGCAGGGCGAATTCCTGTCTAGCGATAACGACACGTACAAGTCAACCGATGCGTTCGACCGGAACAAATTCATATCGAAAACAGGTGACACTCCCAACTACACCTACCATATTTCCAACACCACCGAAACCATCATCAGGTTCAGAGGTGACGGTACTTCCGCACTGCAAGTGTTCAACCTGGACTCCAACGAACTCGACGCGGACACCAGCTACAGCTACGCTTTCGAAAACATTCCCGACACCGCATCCGTCGCCATCAACGTGACGGGTGCCAACGCGCAAACCCTCAGCTACCACAACGGTTGGCGCTTCTGGTGGACCGAAGTGAACGGCGATCCGAAGAAGGACGCGAAGGAAATCGGCGGATCGTTCAACGACGAAGCGTACATGAAGCGTGCACAGCAGGTCCTGTGGAACTTCCCCGACACCACCAACCTGACGATTATGGGCGGCCAAGCGACCGGCAAGATTGGTATCAATTTCACGCTCTCCACCAATGCGCACAAGGATGGCGTTTGGGGCGAGATGAAGGAGACCACAACCACAGCCGAAGTCACGACCACAGACGACCCCGCCGCGGGGCTGCTCGGCAGCGTGCTCGTACCGAACGGCAACTTCGAATCGCACGTGTCGACCAATGGCCGCGTATGGATCGGCGGCGACTTTTCCATGTACAACCCGACCCCGGTAAGCGATGTCAATGGCAGCCTGTTCGTCAACTCCGAACGCAGCCACTCGGCCTCCGCCCTAGACATGGACCAGGAACGCCACAACGTGCCCTGGAACGGCGCATACACCGCCCAGTGCGCAACCCTCGCATGGGACAAAGTCGACGACAGCGCAAGCCACAACGCGCTCGCAGGCACCACGTGGGCCGTGTACGGCTCGCTGGAGGACGCGAAGGAAAACAACCTCCCCAAGGCGTTGAAGAAAGTCACCGACGGCGAATACGGCGATGAAGACAAGCAATCGAACGGTTCCTTCGAAGTCGGCGGCCTGAACCCGTCCGAAAACGGTACGACGCTCACGTACTATCTCCGTGAGGTTTCCGCCAACAATGCGGGCTACCGGACGAACAGCAACATTTACGCCATCGCCGCAGGGAAGGAAGGCAGCGTCTCGCATACGATCGCGGCGGTATACGACTCAAACGGCGCGTTGATTACGGATGACGGCAAGAAGCTACTGATCGCTTCGGGCAGCGAGAACGATAACGATAAGATCATCAACGAACGCAAAGGTCTCGAACTCGACTGGTCGAAGGTCGACAAGGACGCGACGGGCAAGAAGCTCGCGGGCGCGGCATGGTATTTGAAGAAGAACGGCTCCAATGTCGCCTACCACATCACCGACACCACCATGAGCGTGGCGAAGGTGACGATCAAGCGCAACGGCGAAGCGGTGACGAAAATCACACTGGACACCACCGATATTGCCGATCTGGTTGCCGAAGTGACCGGCACGAACGGTTCCACAAGCGGTGTGCCGCAGACGGTCACATGGGTCAGCTCCAACCCGGGCTTCGCCACGGTTGACGACAGCGGCCTGGTTACGCCGATCTCAGTGGGGGAGACCACGATCAAAGCCTGTTCCATGGCGGATGATGCGAAGTGCGCGTCGGTTACCGTCACGGTCGTCAACCCGCCGTCGCAGATCGCCACCACGACGGTGTATTACCCGACGAGTGTGTTCGGTGCGAGTGTGCTGCCGAATTTCCAGTATCTTCTGGATGGCGAGACGAAATGGGTGACAGCTCAGCAGATGGAAACCGCCGAATGTGATGGCTGGGTGAAGTACACATTCGAGAATCCCAACAAGAAGGGCTTCACCTTTGACGTCTACTCCGGCAAAGTGTGGGATAACGGTGGCGGCAGCGGTACGGACTACAAGCATGTCTACGCTGCTGAGATCACTCTGAGCGGCAGTGTCAATAAGGGCTCTTCCATTACTCCGGGCACGCTTTCCACGGGTGCTCCCGTAGGCTGCTCCGCCATTCCGGCGGAAGAAACCACTACGACGGTGTATTACCCGACGAGTGTGTTCGGTACGAATGTGCTGCCGAATTTCCAGTATCTTCTGGACGGCGAGACGAAATGGGTGAGTGGCCTGCAGATGGAAGCCGCCGAATGTGATGGCTGGCTGAAGTACACGTTCAAGAACCCTGACAGGAAAGGGTTCCAGTTCGATGTGTATTACAACAATGCCTGGGATAACAACAATCGGAACGCCAATAACTATCACTACAGCTATTCCGCCGAACTCACGTTGAGCGGCAGCAGCAAGAGCGGCGATAAGGTGACCGCAGGCACGCTCTCTTCAGGCGTTCCCGCATCCTGCATCGTCACTCCGCCGAGCACGGAGGAAACCGTATTGATCAACGATCACGCATCCGGCGACACAATCATACTGGCCCAAGGCAAGACGCTTACCCTCACCGCCACCAAGACTCCCAGCAGCGCAACGCTCACATGGAGCAGCGGCAATACGAGCGTCGCCACCGTAACCGCCGATTCCAGCGACGACACCAAAGCCACCATCAAGGCAGTGGCCATCGGCTCCGCGACCGTTCGCGTCCGCACCGGCAACGGCACAATCACAAAAATCAAGATCAAGGTGGCCAACACCAGCACGCTTCGCGTCTACTTCAATACCAGCGCGGTCAAGAGCTCGTGGACGAACGGGTACTGGCTTGCCTACCAGCAGAAGTCGAACGGCATTTACACCACCGTGAAAATGGAGACAGCCGCCTGCAACAGCAATTACGTGGTTGCGGATATTCCGATCGACCAAGTGCAGGACGGGTACGGCTATTACTTCCGCGATAACGAGCGTCTTGACAGCAAGCGCCAATGGTACGGCTCCAATGGCACGCAGTCGACGGGCGAACCGTTCCAATTCCCCAGTGGCAGCTATTCGGTGCTCACCGTGGAAGACAAGAGCACGAGGAAGACGAGTGCGCCGACCGGGTGCGAGACGAATACGAACGCGACGAACACGAAGAGCGCGAAGAGCGCCGTACATCGTTTGACGAGCAAAGTAGAACGTTTGACGAGCGCGACGGGCACAGCGAAGAGCGTGGCGAAGAACGTCGGTATTGCCGTGAACGCCGCCGACTCCAGCAGTGCCGTCACCGCAGCTAACGAGACGGTCTACTCCTGCAGCGACGCGCTTGGCAAATGCGATATGGACACGAGCGTAGGCGGATTCCGCATCGTCGATCTGGAAGCGGGCACATACACGCTCACCGAAACCGTGGCACCCAACGGCTACGTGGAAACCGTGGAAACCTACACCGTCACGCTTGCCTCGGACGGCACCGTGACGTGGGATCCCGCGAACGTAAGCGATAACAAGGTGACGAACACGCGCATGCGCGGCACGGTCGCATGGCGGAAGGTCGCGGCGGCGGACGACGCGACGAGTGGCAGCGCCGGTGGCAGTGGTACTGACAGTGGTACCGGTGGCAGCGCCGGTGATGCCGGGCCGGGCGTGGCGCTCGGCGGGTCCGAATGGGCGTTGACCAAGTTGACATCGTTTGCATGGTCGGCGGATGGTAAAGCCACCTATCCGGCGATAACCGGTGGCGATGCGGCGGCTGTCACGATCACCGATTGCGTGGACGGGCAGAATGGTGTGAATGATTGCTCGGCGCAGACGCCCACGGAAAGCAACCCATACCCGGACCTCGACGGCGCAGCCGGGCGGTTCGCCATAGCCGGACTGGACTGGGGCGAGTATGCGCTCAAGGAAAGCAAAGCGCCCGAAGGGTACACCGTGGAATCCACGGGCCGCACATTCACCTTCGGCCCGAAAGAGGGCGGGAATACTACTGGCCAGTGGTATCGCAACAGCGTCGGCAGCGGCGGCATAGTCAGCGCCGAGGCAGTGGATTATGACCAGGCCGTATTCGATTTCGACATCGGCGACATTACGAACACCAGAACGCTTGGCTCGGTCACGTGGACGAAAGTCGGCAGTGATGATACGAGCACGCCTCTCGCTGGTTCCGCATGGAAGCTGACCAGAACCCATCGGTATGATGCCGAGACGGGGGGATACGTGCAGCTCGCCTCAGCCGAGGAATTCAATGTTATCGATTGCACGTCTTCTCCCTGCCCGTCGGGTGCTGGAAGTGCCGGAAACACTTGGAATGACAGTGATTCGGCGGTCGGAAAATTCAAACTCGACCAGTTGCCGTGGGGCAAATACTCGCTGGTGGAAACCACAGCACCAAGGGGGTATACTCCACAGGCGAAAGGTACGTCGTTCACGATTGGACCAGCGTCGGTTGGATCTGCTGACGCATCGCAACAAGAAACTTCTCAGACGGGATTGTCGATTCAACTCGGCGAAATCGTCAACCAGAAGACCGTTATAGCAACCGCTATTCCGATGACAGGAGGTGATTGGACAGGCAGAACCATTCTCGCCGTAGGCGGCGGGCTTGCTGTGCTCGCCGGTATATGCGCGATAGCGTGTAAAGCCATACGGCGAAGAACAATAACGCATGCATGACCTCGTCTATGAGCGGTAAAACAGCATGGCGACGCGCGAGATAGCCTCGCCACAGGAGATTTGAGAGGACCGATAATTTGCGCTTCATATTAAGCGCAACGGCCTACACGAAAAGGAAAAAGAAATGAACAAGAACATGAAGAGAGTTGTCTCGGGGCTCGCGGCCCTGGGCATCGCCCTCAGCGGTATGGCGCTCGGCGTCAGCTCCGCGTATGCGGCGGATACGGCTACTGATACCTTGGCGGCAGCCAAGAACGATACTAACGGTGGCAAGATCACCATCAAGAACCCCAACGAAGATACTACGGAGCACATTCTGAACGGTTACCGTCTTGGTTGGCTGTACGAAGTGACCAGCGAGAACGGCAAGCTGAAGAGCTTCCAGATCGATACTAATGACGATTACGTCAAGACCATTGAAGCTGCCCTTAAGGATGTTAAGAGCACTAACAATACCAGCAAGTCGCTGTACGAGCTCTATGCGGATTCGACGTACTACAACGACACGAAGGGTGGTGCTACCGCTCCGCAGGATGAAGCTAATCCGCTGGGCTGGATTGCCGAGAACATTCAGGGCAATCAGCTGGCTTATCGGGATGGCTGGTCCCGTCAGAACAACACCGAGTTGCGTCTGTTCGCCAACGCTCTGAAGGCCGAGTTCGAGAAGACCGACGCCCCTGCGAAGACTGGCGAGCTGAAGACTGGCGATAACGCCGTCGGTGAAGGCTATTACCTGCTGCTTGATCAGTTCGATAATGTGACTACTACTGCTGGAGCTGCGGCCTCCGCGAAGACCGCCCAGCCGACGCAGTCCATCCCGATTCTCGTCACCTCGACCATTCCGGCATCTGTGACCGTGACGGACCCGCAGGCCGAGGTGGCCGAAGGCCTTGGCCAGGTTACGCTGAAGTCCTCTGCACCGAGCATCACCAAGCAGGTTGTGGATAAGGACGGTAACGCCGTCACCGAGCCCGATTACAACATCGGCGAGGACATCTACTACGAGCTGACCACCACCATCCCGGACTACACGTCCTACACCAAGTGTGATACGACCTCCACTGATGAGGCAGAGGTCGCCAAGTGCCGCAAGCTGATCGTCACCGATACCGCCGAAAAAGGCCTGACCATTCAGAGCGTGGAAAGCGTGAAGGTTGGCGATACCGCTCTTCAGACCGCGCAGTACGACACCAAGCTCAATGTTGCTGCTAGGTATGCGGGAACTGAAGGAGATGCCAATGCTACCCAGAGCACTATTGACCTGGGCAAGTACGTCAATTCCGCTGAAGTGGCCAATAACTACGGCGCAACCGTGACCATTATCGTCAAGGCGAAGCTCAATGGCAATGCGAAAATCTCCACGCCGAATCAGCTTCAGGAGAACAAGAACAAGGTGTCGCTGACCTACTCCAATAAGTTCGACAAGGTTTCGGACGCGAAGACCATTGAAGGTGGCGAAGTCAATGTCTACACCTTCAAGTTCCGGCTGAAGAAGACCGCCATGGACGGCACCACTCTGCTCAACGGCGCTAAGTTCAAGGTCCAGAATAAGGCCACCCAAAAGTGGCTGAAGTACGATACCGATAACGCTAAGTGGACGGAAGCGGCCGACCAGGCAGGTGCTACTGAGTTCACGTCTGATGAGAATGGTATGGTCACTGGTCTTGATGGTCTGAAGCAGGGAACTTACACGGTGAAGGAAACGAAGCCTGCCCAGGATTACACCACCTTCGGTCTGCCTTCCTTCGATGTCACCATTACCCCTGAGTACAGGGCTGATGATTCCACCAGGCCTGCTAACCATACGGGGAACTGGGGCGATTACAAGTTGGAGAAGGAGACCATCTCCCTGCTTACCGATGTGGATACCCGAGTCGCCATGGATGAGACCACCGACGCCACCTTCACCATCCACGTGAAGAACGCCAAGAACCTCACCGAGCTGCCGATGACCGGTGGTGCGGGTCTTGTGGCCGTCATCGCTGTGGGCGTGCTGCTGGCCGGTGCCGGTACCGCTGCCGCGGTCCGCTCTCGCAAGTCCACTTCCAGGGCGGTGCGCGTCTGAGTGAGACTCAGGTAACTCAGGTAACACCAGCGATGCCACTCACGTAGCATCGCTGGTACA
Organism: Bifidobacterium pongonis; assembly: GCF_019331805.1. Taxonomy (GTDB): domain Bacteria; phylum Actinomycetota; class Actinomycetes; order Actinomycetales; family Bifidobacteriaceae; genus Bifidobacterium; species Bifidobacterium pongonis. The sequence continues at coordinate 8,722 of NZ_JAHBBE010000006.1, read as the reverse complement.
CGCCCAGTGGGGCGAGGGTCTGCCGATCCTCGCCCCACTGCTATTCGCAGGCATTCGCCAGCGTCCACAGGCGCATATACAAGCCTTCCCGCAAGCAACCATCGGGTGGATTCGAGTGCCGAACAATATGCGCTACATTGGTGCAATGGAAAATGTCGCCCTATGGCGACTCGGGGCAAGGAGTGCGTATGGAGGAAGACGAGGCCATGCAGGCCGCGCCGGTCGGGCAGGCTGAGCAGGCCGCACAGGCTACGCAGAGCGCACCCACGCAGTCGCCTCGCACAGCCGACTCTTCGGAACACAAGCCAGCCGCCGGCTCCGAAACAAACCATCCCGCCCCCATTCCACCGCACTATCATCCCCTCGACCTGGCTCCCATCACCCCGGAAGGCGGCGACTTCGCCACATGGGAACACATCATCGGCACCGACGAGGAAGGCCTCGCGCAACGCAAAGCCGAACGCCGGGAAGCCCGCAGTTCCGGCTTCTTCGGCATCCTATCCATCTTGCTGCTCACCGTATCCGCGCTCGTGATCGGCACCCCATTCGTCATGCGCGCCATCGAACAATCACACGCGACCAACGTGGCAAGCACCTCCGCCCAAACCGTCAACGGATGGCCCTACCCCAAAGCCAAAGAAGCCCTGGCAGCCGCCCGCGCCTACAACAAGCGGCTCGCACAAACCGGCCAATCCGTGATCGGCGAAGCGCACGACCCCTTCGCCACCGAAAGCGGCGGCAGCAAAACCTCCGACGAAGACGACTCACTCGCCGCCAAAGACCAGGAATACCAAAGCCTGCTCGACACCGGCGAAGGCGTGATGGGATCCGTGCGCATCCCCAAAATCTCCGTGAACCTGCCCATCTACCACGGCACCAGCGAAGACGCGCTTCGACGCGGCGTCGGCCACCTGTACGGCACATCCCTGCCCGCAGGCGGCAAAAACTCGCACACCGTACTCACCGGGCATCGCGGCCTAGTGAACGCCGAACTCTTCACACGCCTGGACGAACTACGCAAAGGCGACTACATCTACGTCGACGTGATGGGGGAGACGCTCGGCTACAAAGTAGACCGGATCAGCGTGATCAAACCGGATGAAGTGAGCAAACTCAAAGTGGAACCCGGCAAAGACCGCATCACACTCATGACCTGCACACCATACGGCGTGAACACGCACCGACTGCTTGTTTCGGGACTGCGCGGCAAAATACCGCACCCGATCCCCGATCCGAACGCCGCGCCAAAAGACAAGCGCGCGATCGCGGTCCGCGTCGCATTGGTCACCGCCGGTGCGGTGCTACTGATCTGGCTGGCACTCACGTTCATCCCGCATCGCGACCTGTGGATGCTGATCCAGCATGCGGCCGAGCGGCCCGACTGGATTTGAGTGGCTGCGCGCTGCTCAGTGCACCACAGTAATCGGGCATTCGGCGAAATTAATGATCTGACGGCTCACCGACCCCAAGAAATGCGCATCCATGCCAGTCAAACCACGCGAACCAACCACCACATGGCTCGCATAGCGCGACGCCGCGATCAAACCCTTCGACGCCGGAATATGGAACGCGTTCTTCACCACCTCCACATCACTCGGAATACCCGCCTTCGCAAGCAGCTCATCCAACACCCGCTCCGCAAAGCGCTGACCCTCCTCAGTGGAAGGAACCGTAGTCTCATGGCCCGGAACCGCCCCCAAATCACGCAACTGCCAGCAGAACATCACATGCAACGGCAAATCATGAATCCGCGCATGCCACACCGCAAAATCCAACGCCCGCAGCGACGTAGGCGAACCATCCACGCCAACCACCACCGGGCGCTGCGCAGGCTTAGACGGCGAAGAACCCTGCGTATAATGCACCGTCACATTCGACGGCGTCAACGAATTCGCAATCTCATCGGCAACAGTCTCATCCTCACTGCCCGCAATACGCACCACCGTCACCGGCACCTGCGCCGTCTCCGCCAACGAAGCGGAAAGCGAACCCATAAACCAACGCGCCACACGACCCAACGAACGGCGGCCAACCACAATCTGCTGCGAATCCTTACCAATCTGCAACAGCGCCGACGTGCCAGACGCACGCACGGAAGTCATCTTCAACCGTTCAGGATCAAAATCAATGCCATCACTAGCCTGCTCAACCCAGGAACGCAGCTCATCCGCAATCTCATGACGCACATGCGCCCAAGACTCCTCACTATCCGGCTCGTCGGAATTCGTATCCCACGAATGCGTCCAACCAAACACGGCATTAATGCTCTGACCAGTAAGCGAAGCTTCGCGCATAGCCCATTTCAGCGCGGCGAACGATTCATCGGACCCGTCGACGCCAACCACGATATCCGCAAGATTCGCGGCCGCGTCCCCATCCTCGAATGCGACATGTGCAGTAGTATTGTCCACCATTGGTTGCCTCCTTCGACGGCATATCTACCCTAAGCATACTGTCTCACCATTGCCCCGCCGCGCAGAAACGGCGTGCGCAGTCACCGCCCACACACCCTCCCGAACCCGATTCGGCTTCGTTCTGAGCGGAATCTGAGCGAAAAGTGAAGCAAAACAACGCAAACGTCACCGCGAATCGGTAAAGTGGGGCGCAGTGTAACTTGAGGAAGGACAAGCATGTTCGAACGGTTTACAGACCGTGCACGGCGCGTGATTGTGCTGGCGCAGGAAGAGGCGCGCGCCCTGCAGCACAACTACATCGGCACCGAACACCTGTTGCTCGGCCTGATCCGCGAAGGCGAAGGCGTAGCCGCCAAGGCGCTCGCCTCCAAAGGCGTGGAGCTTGAAGCCACCCGCAAGCAGGTCGAAGAAATGATCGGCAAAGGCAACGCCTCATCCAACGGGCACATCCCCTTCACCTCGCACGCCAAGCAGGTGCTGGAACTCAGCCTGCGCGAAGCGCTGCAGCTCGGCCACAGCTACATCGGCACCGAGCACATCCTGCTCGGCCTGATCCGCGAAGGCGAAGGCGTAGGCACCCAGGTGCTCATCAAAATGGACGTGAACCTGGGCGAACTGCGCTCCGCCACCATCGACATGATCCGCGGCAACGCAGCCGGCGACGACAAGGGCGAACTGGCCAACGCCGGTAGCGTGTCCGACAAGCTCGGCGGCAAAACCTCCTCCGCGATCCTCGAACAGTTCGGCCGCAACCTCACCGCCGAAGCCGCCGCAGGCAAGCTGGACCCGGTGATCGGCCGCACGCAGGAAATCGAACGCGTCATGGTCGTGCTGAGCCGTCGCACCAAAAACAACCCGGTGCTGATCGGCGAACCCGGCGTCGGCAAAACCGCCGTAGTCGAAGGCCTTGCAGAGAAAATCAACGCGGGCGACGTGCCGGAAACCCTGAAAGGCAAGCAGGTGTACTCGCTCGACCTCGGCTCCATGGTGGCCGGATCGCGCTACCGCGGCGACTTCGAAGAGCGACTCAAGAAAGTGCTCAAAGAAATCAAAACCCGTGGCGACATCGTGCTGTTCATCGACGAAATCCACACAATCGTCGGCGCCGGAGCCGCAGACGGTGCGCTCGGCGCATCCGACATGCTCAAGCCGATGCTGGCCCGAGGCGAACTCCAGACCATCGGCGCCACCACCACCGACGAATACCGCAAGTACATCGAAAAGGACGCCGCGCTGGAACGCCGATTCCAGCCGATCCAGGTGCACGAGCCGACCATCGCCGAAACCATCGAAATCCTTAAGGGACTGCGCGAACGCTACGAAAACCACCATCGCGTGACCATCACCGACAGTGCCATCCAAGCCGCAGCCGAACTGTCGTCCCGCTACATTCAGGACCGTCGCCTGCCCGACAAGGCCATCGACCTGATCGATGAGGCCGGTGCGCGCCTGCGCATCAAGCGCCTCACCACGCCGCCCGAACTCAAAGAGCTCGAAGCCAAGGTCGCCAAGGTCAGCGCCGAAAAGGAACAGGCCGTCAAAGATCAGGACTTCGAAAAGGCCGCCGCCATGCGCGACGATCTGGAAAAGCTGCAGAACGAGCTCAAAGACAAGGAAACCGCTTGGCATGAAGGCGGATCCGACGTCAAGATGGTCGTGGACGAGGACGTGATCGCCGAAGTGGTCTCCTCCACCACGGGCATCCCGGTCGTGAAGCTCACGCAAGCCGAATCCAAGAAGCTGCTCAACATGGAAGCCGAACTGCACAAGCGCATCATCGGCCAGGACGAAGCGGTTTCCGCACTGTCCCGTTCCATCCGTCGTACGCGCGTCGGCCTGAAAGACCCGAAGCGCCCGTCCGGTTCGTTCATCTTCGCCGGTCCGACCGGCGTGGGCAAAACCGAGCTCGCCAAGACGCTCGCCGAATTCCTGTTCGACGACGAAGACGCGCTGATCCGCGTCGACATGTCGGAATTCTCCGAAAAGTACGCGGCCTCGCGCCTGTTCGGAGCGCCCCCGGGATACGTCGGCTACGAAGAAGGCGGCGAACTCACCGAAAAGGTGCGTCGCAAGCCGTTCTCCGTGGTGCTGTTCGACGAGATCGAAAAAGCCCACCCCGACATCTTCAACACGCTGCTGCAGGTGCTGGACGACGGCCATCTGACCGACGGTCAGGGGCGCAAGGTGGACTTCAAGAACACCATCATCATCCTGACCACCAACCTCGGCGCGCGCGACATCGCCAAGGCCGCGAACACCGGTTTCAGTCTGGGCACGAACACCGAATCGAGCTACCAGCGCATGAAGGAACAAGTGTCCTCGGAACTCAAGCAGCAGTTCCGCCCGGAGTTCCTCAACCGTTTGGACGACATCATCGTGTTCAAGCAGCTGACCGAGCCGGAAGTGCGCCAGATCGTCGACCTCGACGTCAAGCAGCTCAACGATCGCCTGTTCGACCGCCACATGGAGCTGGACCTGACCGACAAGGCCAAGGACCTGCTCGCGCAGAAGGGCTTCGACCCGCTGCTGGGCGCTCGACCGCTGCGCCGCGTGATTCAGCGCGACATCGAGGATGCGATCTCCGAGAAGATCCTCATGGGCGAGCTGACCGACGGCGAGCGTGTGAAGGTCGATGCCGAAGGCGAAGGCGTGCTGGGCGACTTCATCTTTACGGGTGAGGCGTTTGATGCGGGTGATGCGGGTGCGGCTGACGCTGGTACCGCGGCTGACGCTGGCTCTGAGGCTGACGCTGGCACGGACGCGCCGGGCGCTCTGGGCGAGTGAGCTTGGGCTGCCGGCTTTCGCGCTTAGCTGACTGAACGCTTGATAAGCGGAAAGGGTCGAACGTGATGTTCGACCCTTTTTCGTTAGCTAGCGGCGCGGCGGTTGGTTGCGTGGTGTTTGGTGACGCGGTTTGGTTGTGGTTTGGTTGCGCGGCGTTCGGCGGAACGCCACGCGGGACCGGTACTTGGCAGGCGACACGGCGCGTAATACCGTAGAGATAGGAAACACGAGAAGGGTAAACCGTAACGGGTAGTACCGTGGAGCGAACGGACAGTGGAACATACGGACGAACGGTAGGTGAGTGGTAATGACGGCGTACATGGATCATAAGGACCTGACGAACGAGACGATCGACGGCGCGCGTGCCCGCGAAATCGCGGACAACGTGCATGCGGTGCTCGATCGCATCGCGGCTGCGGAAGCGGCGGCCGGGCGCGAAGCGGGGTCGGTGCAGCTGCTGGCGGCGACGAAAACGCGCGACGTGGGCGAAATCATGGCCGCGATCGACGCAGGAGTGTGGATGATCGGCGAAAACCGCCCGCAGGAAGTGCAGGTCAAGGCGCCTGGGCTGGTGCGGCTGCTGGCGGAACGGGGGTTTGCGCTGGGGGCTGCGGGTGATGTGGCTTTGGTTGGCGTGGCTTCGGTTGGCGTGGCTTCGGTTGGCGGTGCGGCTGATGCGGCTGACCCTGCTGGCTCTGCTGGTTCTGCGCAGAATCTTGCACAGAATCCTGCACAGAACAGCGTGATCCCGTTCCACCTGATCGGCCAGCTGCAATCCAACAAAATCGGCAAGATCCTGCCATTCGTCGACACCATCGAATCCGTCGACTCCATCGAACTCGCCGAGAAAATCGCGCGGCGAGCCGTCATGCGCGGCATCACCGTCGGCGTGCTGCTGGAAGTCAACGAATCCGGCGAAGCGTCGAAATCCGGCTGCCCGGCCAGCCACGCCATCGACCTCGCGCAGCGCATCGGCAACATGGGCGGCCTGGAATTGAAGGGTTTGATGACCATTGGTGCGCACGTGGACGACGAGGCCACCATTCGATCCGGCTTCGCGCATCTGCGCAGAACCCGCGACCAGATTCTCGCGTCCGGCACGCCCGGCACCGCGCATTGCACGGAGCTGTCGATGGGCATGACGGGCGATATGGAGCTCGCCATCGCCGAGGGCGCGACCATCGTGCGCGTGGGCACCGGGATTTTCGGCGAAAGAGCGTTCATCTGAGGTTTGGCGTCGTAGGGGTGCTAGTCCGCTGAGCCGTCTACCGCTGGAACATTGGCCCCTGGAACGTTGGCCCTTGGAGTGTTGGCCCCTGACGCACCGGCCCTTGGAATTTGGCTTGAGACCGTCGACCCGTAGGCATTCGGGCGCGGGCAGACGAAGATAGGCGAGATTGGAGACGAGTATGGGCGTTCGCGAGGGGCAGCGCGGTCCCGCTGAACAGGTTTCGCACGGCGGCGTGCGCGGCGTGCGCGGCGAAATGCGTGATGAAATGCGTGATGAAGCGTGCGACGAATTGCGCATCCACGCCGTGGTGAGCGGCATGGTGCAAGGCGTCGGATACCGCTATTTCACGGTGACCACGGCGCTGAAGCTCGGGCTCACCGGCTGGGTGCGCAACCTGATGAACGGCGATGTGGAGCTTGAGGCGCAAGGCGCGCGCAGGGACGTGGCCGTGCTGATCTCGCGGCTGAAACTCGGCCCGAAATGGAGCGAAGTAAGTCACGTCGCCGTCGACGAAATCGACCCCCTCCCCAACGAAACCAACTTCCGCGTACGCGGCTACTAGCCCCTTTCTCCCTGAATGAGTCCCCTCTACCGAAATCAGACAATTTTGGCCTATTTTTGTCCGATTCCGGTTGAGTCATTTCCCTGAATGAGTCCCCTCTACCGAAATCAGACAATTTTGGCCTATTTTTGTCCGATTCCGGTTGAGTCATCCCCTTTCCCCTGAATATGTTCCCCTCTTCCCCAATGGGTCTGTCTCGCCTTCCCTGAATATGTCCCCTCCTACCGAAATCAGACAAATTTGGCCCATTTTTGTCTGATTTCGGTATGAGGCTTGCCCTCGGTTTCCCAAGCGGATCCGTCCCGCTTTCCCAGCACAGCCTTGTTACCGGAATCGGACAAATTTGGCCCGTTTTTGTCTGATTTCGGTATGAGGTCTGCCAACTTAGCTCATTCCCGATGTATCCGCCTCGCTTTCTCCAGAATCGGACAAAATCCGCCTATTTTTGTCTGATTTCGGCTGAGCTACCTTGCTTTCCCGAAATCGGACAAATACAGCCCATCCCACCCGGCTGCCACTAGCTGGCGTTAGACTGTAGCGTATGAGAATCGCACGTTTTTCCCTGAATGATACGCCGCGCTACGCCTTCGTGCAGAAGGACGAAAACGACGGCGAAGACTACCTCGTCGAACTCGACGGCCACCCGCTGCTGGGCGGCCAGGTCACCCCGACCGGTCAGCGCTACAAGATCGACGCCGAAGGCGTCCGCCTGCTGTCCCCGGTCATCCCGTCCAAAGTGTACGGCCTCGCGAAAAACTACGAAGCCCACGCCCAGTTCATGCACGACGCCGGCCACTCCGACATCAAGCACGCGCCGGAAGACATGGTAATCTTCTCCAAGCCGTCCACCTCCGTCATCGGCCCCGACGACCCAATCATCTACCCCGCGGGCTCCAACGACATGAACTTCGAGCCGGAAGTGGCCGTGGTCATCAGCCGCGTGACGAAGAACGTCACCGTCGAAAACGCCATGGATTACGTGCTCGGCTTCACCTGCGTCAACGACGTGACGCTGCGCGACCTGCAAGGCCTCGACCCCATGTGGACGCGCGCCAAGGGTTTCGACACCTCCTGCCCGCTCGGCCCGTGGATCGTGACGCGCGACGACCTCAACTGGCGTGACGCCAAGATTTCGTTCACGCTGAACGGCGAGGACGTGCCGATGGCGTCCGGCACCACCGCGAACCTGATCCACGGTATTCCGGAGCAGATCGCCGCGATTTCGTCGTTCGCCACGCTGCTGCCGGGTGACGTTATTCTGACCGGTACGCCGAACGCGTCCGGGCATCTTGATCCGGGCGACGAAGCGGTGGTGACCGTGGAGGGCATCGGCTCCCTGCGCAACGTGGTGCTGGGCGCTCGCTGATTTTGTGCGGGTTGCGCGGGTGCTGTGTGGCTGCTGTGTGGGTGCGCGGGTGTTGTGTGGGTGCACGGCTGTGCGGGGTTGTGCGGCTGCGCGGCGTGCGGCATTAGTTGTGCGGCGCGTGGTGCGCGGCGTCTGTGACTCGTGACTGCGCGGCATCGCCCGTGACCGTGTGACGACAACCGTGGCTGGAGTGACGTATTTCGTCATTCCGGTCGCGGTTGTTGTTGTATGTGCGGGGCTTTGGCGGTTGCGGTGAGGTCGGTGGAGTACTTTTCCAGCGCCTTGTAGCTGCCTTCGGCGTCCGGGCTGGTGACTTTCGCGCCGCCGCGGATTTGCGGCACGGCCTTGCGCAGGGCCTGCGGGGT
>NZ_JAHBBE010000059.1 GCF_019331805.1 Bifidobacterium pongonis | reverse complement strand
GCGAACGAATGGTCGAACCGCCGCTACCTGGACATGTCCCGGCTCGATGACAACCTCGTGGAAGCGAACTGATCATCGCGCCATGGACGGCCATGATCCAAAGTGCGCAACTTTTCGGGCACTACCCATTGGCACCATTCGAGGTAGAAGCACCCGAAACATCAAGGACTTTGTTTTCTGCGAGCGCCGACTGGAACGTATACGATCCATCGGAATGCTTCACTGCAATCCACTTCTGCGCATACGTATTATTTGAGGAATATTGCTGCACATTGGCACCATTGGCGGAAGAGCCCCCGTAAACATCCAGAACCTTGCCGGAATTCACATTGGTCAATGTCACATAACCGTTGGAGTCGTGCGTGACTTTCCATTTCTGAGCGTTGGTGCCGTTGCCATTCCACAGTCGCACATTGATGCCATTGCTCTTAGAGGCACCGGCAACATCGATTTTCATGGAGGTTTTCAGCTTCGATCCAAACATATACGTGCCGTCAGGAAGGTCCTTCCTATGCGAGTCAGCGGCAGCGTTCATACGTTCTCTTGGAGTAGACACCTTGTTTATTGTCCACTGCTGAGCGGCTGTTCCGTTAGGCGTGTACATCTGGAGTTTGACTTGCTGCGCGGCATTGCCTCCTGGAATGTCCACTGCCTTGTTCGCGTTCACTGATACCAATGCCACCCTGCCGCTACCGTAGTTGCGTACGGTCCATTGTTGGGCGACAGAATTGTTCCCATCATATTGTTGGAGCGCCGCACCGTTAGCCGCAGATCCACCGCACACATCCAGTGCTTTGCCGGAATTTACGTTGGTAATGCGGTAGGCTGCATTACCAATCGTGGTGAAAAGGTATTTTTGCGCGTTGGATCCGTTGCTCGCATACAACTGGATTCGTGCGCTATTGGCGGTTGATGCGCCGGGAACGTCGAATACCAATCCGTTGTTTTTTACTGACCGAATCGTTGTTGACGTATTTGCCGGAATGCTGACCTCGCTGGATGAGAGCACGAAAAGCTGAGCAACTGTTCCATTGGGCGCATACAGGTGAATCGCTGCACCGTTGGCTGTACTGCCGCCGCTTACATCCAGAACCCAATTGCCCAGGGCGGACTGCAAGTAGTAACCGGTTCCGGAATCACGAATGAACCAATGCTGAGCATTCGTACCATTCGTCGAATATTGCTGCACTACCGCATTGTTGCCGGCCGAGCCATTGCGAACATCCAACGCTTTGCCGGAATTCACATTGGTAATGCTGTAGCTTCCATCTGGCTGCTTAATGAATCTGAACTGCTGCGCTTTGGAACCGTTACCGGAGTACAGCTGGATGGCTGTGGAATCAGCCGTGCTCGCTCCAGGAATATCAATGCTGCTTGCCACTTTGGATCGCACATTGATGTAATAGTTCCCATCAGGAACAGTGATAGCCGGCAATGCGCGAACATCAACGGATGTTTGCGTACTGTTGGTTTTCTGCTTGCCCCCAAACGCATTTACGTCCACACTGCCGCTGATGCCGTTGATATGCGCCGACGACGAATACTGCCAGCCGCGATCGTTGCTGGACCATGCCGTATAGCCCATACGGGAACCGTACTGCGCCACCCACCGTGTCTTTGCGTGTATATCACTGCTGTTGAGCTCATTGTTGAGGTAACTGGTGTAGGAGTACACCGCAAGATTGCTATAGCCCGCGTTACGCAGCTGGCTGAACCAGGCGTTCACGATGCCGTCGTACACGGCCGGGCTGGTCGGGTGCGCGTGGCCTGTCCAGCTCCACGCTTCCAGGTCGTAATACACCGGGTATTGCAGGTCATTCGGGTTCACGCCGGCCTTGCGCAGCAACGATGCCACGTCGGCGCCTTCGGAAGCGGCATTGCCGGAATTCTCGGCGTACGAATACATGTAGATACCGAACGGAATGCCCAACCGCTTGCATTCGCTGATATTACGTAATGCCTTCTTGTCGTATCCGTTGCCCCACCCGTAACTAATGCGGATGATAGCTCCCTCAACGCCAGCGTTCTTCACCGTCTGCCAATCGATATCCCCCTGCCACTCGGACACGTCGATCACGCCCTTGGCCTGCTGCACAAACAGACTGCCGTTGCCCTCAAAGAACGCCGGTGTACCGTTGTACGTTCCCCAATACGCGCCATACTCATTATTCGGCAACGATGCCAACCGTACCGTCGCTTTGCTCCGAGCTGTTTCGGCGGATAGGCTGGCATCGCTTTGAGCCTTGGAGGCATTCTCGATCTCGGTTCTGACCGCGTCCACCTCAACGGGGATGAACGACGCACCGTCGGTTTTCGCCAACGGGTCCGGCTGACTACTCTGCGTGCCCACCAGGTTCGGATCGGTAATCGTCTTACCGGTGGCAAGATCCTTCAACGTGCCATCCGCAGTCAACGCATGGTCTTCAGACACGACTTCCGCATCATCGGGGATGCTCTGCGCGATTGTATCCGGCAGCTCCGCTTCAGGATTGCCCGGCATGGTGTTTTCAGCACCATCTGTGCCACTGATGGAACGCACCTGTGTGACAGCGTCCATGTTCACATCATGCAGTTGCACGGCATCCGCAGGCAACGCACCACCCAATGCCAATCCAGTTGCGGCAATCGCACACAACACAGTTCTCATCGCACTCATTGCAGCTTTTCTCATCTCCCATAACGACCCATCACAACAGCATTCCCAGCCTAACCGGCACCATGCCCTTTCCCCCGCACCTGCCAGCTTTCCTCTCGCATATTCCTCTCACAGCGAGCATGAACCGCCACCCGCCGCCTTCAGCCGCTTCACACGTTGCCCGGCTATGGTACAAATACATTCGCATGATATGGATGGAAAAAGGGTATCGATGAAATCGTTTCGCACACAACGCAGTGCAGTTTGCTGCGCTTTTCTCACTTTGGCTTTGGTTCTTCCCCTATGCGTAGTCGCACATGCGCCTGCAGCTCAGGCCGCTGGAACCGTAATCGCCGCACAGCAGAGCACTCCCGCCACGGTGAAGCTCCCCACATACTATTCGAACGGCATGGTATTCCAACGCGGTAAGCCGATCACCGTCACCGGTGAACTGAAAAACATCACATATGCGAATATCGACTGGAGCAAGCTCAGCGCATCCCTCTCCATGGACGACAAGCGGTATTCCGGGCAGGTGACCAGCAGCCACGAAGCGAAGTTCACCATTCAAATCCCCAAGGTCCCTGCCAACCAGCACCCATACAAGCTGGAAGTGCAGTACGACGGCAAACTGCTCAAAACCCTCGCCCGCGTATATGTGGGCGACGTGTTCGTGGCAGCCGGGCAATCCAATATGGAAGTGAACTACACCCAGTATTACAACACCAAGAACCTTAAACTCGACCCGAACGCCAGCCCACAGGGAGTGTTCAAATACAAGGATCTTCCCGAAACCATCGACGATCCGAACGTGCATTTCATCGTGGCACAGCATGATGTGCAATCCGTGCAATTCCCCGTTGCGGATGAGAATAAATCGTCCTGGTCGGAAGCCACCACGCAGAATTCCAAGCGTCTCAGCTACCTTGCGCAATTCTTCGCACAAGAACTGCGCACCACCAGCCCGAACATCCCCATTGGCATCATCCAGACCGCATGGGGTGGCACGGCCATCAGCCGACACATCAAGGGCGGCGACATCTACAAGAACCATATCGCCCTATTGCAGGGCTTCCACGTCGCCGGCGTGCTGTGGTACCAGGGCTGCAACGATGCCGCTAACAATGCCACCGCATTGGCCTACGAATCGCAGTTCACCGCGCTGATCAACCAGTATCGCAAGGTGTTCGACGACGCGTCCCTGCCGTTCCTCTACGTGCAGCTCGCCCGCTGGGATGATAATCAGTACACGCAGATCGTGCGCCAAGCCCAGCTTTCCACCCTAGACAATCCAAACCTCAACAGCACCAAGAATGTTGCCATGACCGTTTCCATCGACACGGACAAGGGCACGTCCGAAACCATCCACCCGTTGGGCAAGGAGATTCTCGCCAAACGTATGGCCGACCAGTGGCAGGCCATGCGCAAGAAGACCACGGTTCCTTCCGGCCCGGTCGTCACCTCTGCCGAACGCGACGAAAAAGGCAACATCACCATCTCCTTCAAGAACGACACCGCGCAAGGCCTTCAAGCCATGAAACCCGATTACAGCCTGAACGCGAGCGCCACCAAGGTGGCTTCGCCTACGGATGAGAAGCTGGGAGGCTTCGAAGCGGCGGACGCATCCGGCAAGTTCAGCCCGGCTACGGCCACGATTCGGGGGAACCAGTTGGTGGTGTCGTCGGATGATGTCGACCGAATCACCCAGGTGCGTTACCTGTTCAGTGGCGATCCGAATTGTTCCAGCATGCTGTATAACAAGCAGCAGCTGCCGGCCAGCCCGTTCATTATCGCGATTCCGTAAACCCGCGGTTCCGCGTAGTACATGCGGGCGGAGCGGCTCGTTTCCGTAGACACCCCGCCCGCGCTTGTCTGTGCCGATCACTGCCAGGTCAGTACCGTTCAATACCGGCTCAGTACCGATTCAGTGCTGTCCAAATCTCAGTTTCCGCACTCAAACCGGTACAGCGCCCATCCCTTGGCGTAACCGCCCTTATTCGAGTAGTCGCGCACCTTTTTCAGCGTGCCGTCCTTCACGTATTTGGCGATCAGGTCTTCCTTGTGGAACGGGTCGTATTGTTCCTTGAAGGTGAACATCTGAAGGCTTGGTGCCTGTTCGCCCATCGCCAGGAAGTATTCCGGGGTGTCTGTTCCAATCGGGCATACCGTGCCGAGCACTGACTGGGCGTCTCCCGAGTCGAAGGCGCGTTCCACTTCGCCGAAGATCGCACCGTTCTTCTCCGCGGCCGGATTGTAGATCGGGAACAGCATGGTCGTGTTGAACATGGCCTTGCCGTACATGGAACCGTTCAGCGGGTCCGAAATCACCACCGCCTTGTCACCCACAACCCGCGCGACATCCTGCAGCACCTCGTATTTGGATTGCGTGAGCTGTTCGTCCGGCTGATTGTCGGTGAGTTCCATGTTGGCGTACACTGCGTCGGCAACCTGACTACGCGTAACGTTCGTGAACTGCGGCACCACGGCGAGCGCGACCACCAGGATCAACGCGACGACCGTGTCCGCACGGCGCGTGGACAGTTCGCATATGGCGCTGGCGGCGAACACGATCAGGGTGATGAGCGCCAGCGGGATCATGGTGAGCGGGCGGACTTCGGTGCGATACCACACCGCCGCCACGATGTTCGGGAACCAGCCGGTGAGCGATGCTGAGCAGACGAGCACCAAACCGAACAGCAGCACCATCATCGCCACGGAAACCGCGTCCTTACGCAGCTGCCCGCTGGCCGTATTCGGCATGGTCTTCAGATGCTTGCCCGTGGAGGGTTTCGCTCGCATCATGCGAGGCGAAATGGCGACGAGTAGTGTGATCACGAACGCGACGACCACCACGATGCCCGCGAATATGCCCGTCGCCCCCGGCAGCTGGTCGGTGACGAATATGCGCAGGGCATCCTGCACGCTACGGCTCGGCGTGTAGGTGTGGAACCAGTCGGCTGGGTTGAAATAGCGGGTGGACTGGTAGTGCGAGGTCATGTAGAAGAAGAACGCGACCCCGCTCGCCAACACGGCGAGGAACGCTCCGAGAATCAGCTTCCACGGCATGCGCAGCAACAGGAACGGGGCAATGAACAGCAGCCAGGTGAATGCGATGCGCGGATGTGTGACGAGGCATAGTACGCCCGTAAACGCGGTGAGGAGCATCCATCTGAGGATGGGACTGCGCCACCAGCCATGTCTCGGCGCGGTATGCCGGTTGGCGATGGCGTCGAAGAAGCGCAGGGTCGCGTAGATCCAGAACGGGAGGATGGCCGTCGCCAAACCGTATGCGAGCAGCGGACCCGTGGCGAGGCTTTGGAAGGGG
>NZ_JAHBBE010000058.1 GCF_019331805.1 Bifidobacterium pongonis | reverse complement strand
GGTCGGAGGAAGCCTTGGCGAGGGCGAACTGGTAGAAGCCCGGATCGACGGAGGCGAGGTTGCTGTTCAGGATCTGGTCGAGGGTGTAGTTCATTCAAGATTACCCGATAGAAATACAAAGAATTCAACGACTTCGGCATGATTATGAGCGCGAACGGACATAGACTGTAATCACAACAGAAAAGAAACGACACGATGCCGCTCAGCAAGACCGGAGAACCGGTAAGGCGGCACCCCGCGCAAGGGCACAAGACCCGAAACGCATGAGATACCAACAAGCGGCCACAGGAACGAAAAGACAAGACAAGCACACGGCCGCGCACGAAAGGAACCATCATGAAGAACAACACCCTCGACCAGATCCTGAACAGCAACCTCGCCTCCGTCGATCCGGGCTTCTACCAGTTCGCCCTCGCCAAGGCTTCCTCCGACCTGTTCAAGCGCATCCTCAACAAGTAATATCGCTTACCCACATAGGTAAAACCGGCCAGCGCCGATTCACCTTTCATACGGACTCCCAAAAGGCCGCGACTCATCAGGGTCGCGGCCTTTCCGTATTCCGTCCCTCCCCCACTACCGCCGCACCGCCATCATGCGCCCCACGCTCACCACACACCACATGCACCCCACACCACATGCAAAAGGTGGTCGATATGGACGAAATCCGAGCGGAATTCGTCCATATCGACCACCTTTTATAGGAAGGGGTCAGTTACGACATAGGGTCACGCGGTGAGGTCACGCAGTGGGAGCACCGGTGGAAGCGCCGGCCGAACCGGAACCAGCCGCATCAGCCGCGGAAGCCACACCAGCCACACCAGCGCCAGCCTCAGCGGAAGCCACATCAGCCGCAGCACCAGCCACACCAGCATCCTCATCCTCAATCTCGCCGGAAGCCAGCTTGGCCTCAAGCTCCTTGACGATCTCGTCGTGCATCTTCTCGCTGATCTTCACCTTGAAGACGAACACCAGGAGGCTGAGCACGATCAGGACGAGCGGCACGTAGAACGCGCAGGTCTTGAAGGTGTTGATGTTCGCGGCGGTCATGTCGGCGGCGGTCGCGTCACCGGTCATGCCGGCCGCGATGGCGATGAAGCCGACGATGCCGTTGGACATGGCGCCGCCGATCTTGTCAAGCATCGGGCGGACGGACAGGGTGACGGCCTCGTTGCGCTTACCGTTCTTCAGCTGGCCGTATTCGATGGAATCGGTCAGGGACAGGATCGCGGTCATCTGGATGAGCGTGCCGGGCACGTAGAAGAGGACGAGGGCGACGAACACCATGATCATGTTGTCGGCGAAGATGCCGAGCAGGATGTAGCCCGCGATCATGGAGATCATGCCGCCGATATACAGGTAGCGGCGCGGAATGCGCTTGTTCAGGATCGGGTACAGCGGCGCCATGACCAGGCCGGCGACCAGTGCGATGATGCCGGTGACGGAGTAGGCGGCCTGGTTGTCCAGCACGAACTTGAACAGGAAGATCAGCACGCCGGTGGTGGCCACGTTGGCGATGGCGTACAGCAGGTAGGACAGCGCCACCCACAGCAGCTGGTCGTTCTGGAACAGGGCCTTGAACGCCTGCAGCGGGCCGCCGTTCTTCTGGGCCTTGGAGCGCAGGGCGCTTTCGCTTTCCTTGGTGCCGAATGCGACGGACCATGCGGTCAGGATGCCGAGCAGCGCCACGATGATGCCGAAGGAGGTCCAGCCGCTCTGGCTTTCGGTGTGGGAACCGGTGAACACCCAGCTGAAGTAGGTGACGATCGGGATCACGACGACGGTGATGCCGTTGTAGCCGATGGAGCCGGTGAAGGAGCCGAGGGCGGTGTAGGTGGAACGCTCGTGCGAGTCGGACGACAGCGCCGGGATCATGCCCCAGTAGGAGATGTCGCGCAGGGAGTAGAACACGTCGAGCACGACGAAGCAGATGACGAACAGCACGATGAAGCAGGTGGTGTTCACGTTGACCAGACCGAACATGCCGGTGTAGATCAGGATGAGCAGCAGGGACGAGACCAGGCCGCCGAGGAACTGCCACGGGCGGAAGCGGCCCCACTTGGTGCTGGTGTTGTCGACGATGTTGCCCAGCAGCGGGTCGATGAAGATCTCCGCGATGCGGATGATCACGACGAGGCTGGTGATGATGCCGATCAGCTTGGCTGCGACGCCTTTTTCGACGCCGGAGAACAGACAGCTGGTCACGTACACGATGAAGTAGGTGCTCAACGCATTGTAGAAGGCGGATTGGCCGAGATTGCCGAACGCGTAGGCCACGCGCTGGCCGATTTTGCCGCGCTTGCCGCCGTTGGCGAGGGAGGTTTCGTTACCCATTGCTTCTTCTCCTTAGAAGATCTCCAAGATCATCCATTGATCCGTTACCCCAGCTTACGTCTTTTATCCACCAAAGTAAAATTGTTTACTAAACAAACAACGCACTATACTCCTGCATGACATTCAGCTAGTGTCTATCGTCTACAGGCCAACGGCAGGCAGCCTCATTGCCGCTCCGCCACCGAACCACATCTCCGCATCACGAGCGCTCAACACCCACGGCTTCAGCGTCCAAGCGTCCAAGAGCCCAAGCGCCCGAACGCCGCCGGCAACCCTCAACGCTGGGGCGCGAAACTATCCCGCACCACCAAGGGCGAGGAGATGAACGTGTGCTGCCTGACGGCACGCTTGCTGACCAGCGATTCGGCGAGCATCAGCACGGCCGCGCAGGTCAGTTCCTCCTTGTCGATGTCGTACGACGACAGCGCGGGCGACGTGTATTTCGCGACTTCCTGATTGTTGATGCTGATCACCTTGATATCGCGCGGCACCAGCACGCCTTTGGCGGCGAACGCCTGCAACATGCCCACGGCGAGCGTATCCGCCGCCACGATCACCGCATCCGGCAGGTCGTCCGCATGGTCGGCGATCATCCGCTCGCCCTGTTCACGCCCGTTGTCGACGGTGAACGGGCCGTCCGCATACACCAGCCCCACGGTGTCCAAGCCGAGCCGCGTACTCCAATTGCCGAACGCGAAACGGCGGATATCCTCGGGGTACGAGTGCTCCCCCATCATGGTTCCCGCGCCGCCGATGAACCCGATCCTCCGGCATCCGCTGGCCTTGAGCTCGTCGAGCGCGTCGAGCACGATCTGTTCAAGATCGGGCTGTACGGAATCGAACAGGTTCGGCGCGGGATTGATGTCGATGAACACGCCGTAGGGCAGTGCCTCGTGCAGTTCGCGCAGTTTATCGGGCGGCAGCACCGCGGGCCCCATCGAGATGAAACCGGCATAGTCGTGGCCGTGCGCGATGAGTTCGTCGATATCGTCGTAGATCGTCGCGTTCATGCGCTGCTTCTTGGCCTGGGCTGTCAGCACGTCGCGCAGTTCGTCGAAATACGCGTCCTGCAGGCCCTTGTCGGGGATGACATTGTTCAGGATCGCGATGTCGCGCGGAATGATGATGCGCTGGTACTGCGAGGCGTTTTCGTACCCGAGTTCGAGGCTGGCGTTCAACACCTTCTGCCGGGTGGATTCCTTGACGGAGAATGAGGGATCATCGTTGAGGATCCTCGACACCGTGGCCTGCGAGAACCCCGTGTGCTTCGCGATTTCCTTAATCGTGGCCATCGGCGCATCGCCTCCCAAACCATCGCGCCCAATTGCGCTCTATTACGCTAAATGAATTTACTTGCAACCTTAGCATGTCGCTTATGCATGTCACGGCAGCCCGCTCCCCACCTGATGCAGCGTCATAAAACCGCGCCGCGTCATAAAACCACGTCACACATAAAACACCACCGCAAAACAGCAAAAGGCCGGAACCCCTGAAAAGGGATTCCGGCCAACGCGGCAGGTCGCATACGGGAAAAGGGAGACCGTCCACGACCGCCGCGCCATCGTCACCGGGCGAGCTTAGCAATGGGACCGTTGCCCGGTGGGGTTGGAACCCGGCCCGCAAGGCTATCGTGCCGGGTTCCGTCAAGTGAGCGAGCGCTCGGATGATCGGCGATCAGCGAGCCGACGTATCACCCGCACCCGTACCGGCAGCAGCAGCACCGGCAGTCTCACCGGCAGCAGCCTGAGCGGCAGCGCCCTGAGCGCCATCGGCGGTCAGCGCATCCTTGCCCCAGGTCTTCTCCAGTTCGGCGACGATCTGCGCATGCTTCTCCTCGGTCAGCTTCACGCGGGTGAAGAAGACGATCAGGCCGATGATGATGAGCACGAACGGTGCCACGAACACGATGAGCTTGAAGTTCATCTCACCCTGGGCGCTGACGTGGTTTTCGGAACCGGCGGTCATGCCTGCGGCGACGGCGGCGAAGCCGATGACCCAGTTGGACACGGCGCCACCGAACTTGTCGAGCAGCGGGCGGACGGAGAGGGTCAGCGCCTCATCGCGGTGGCCGAGCTTGAGCTGGCCGTATTCGACGCAATCGGTGATGGTCATGAGCACCACGAGGAACACCAGCGGCTGCGGGATGAAGAACAGTTCGGCGGCGACCAGCACGAGGGCCAGGGACTTGCCGGCGAAGAAGAAGACCACGATGCCGACGAGCATGATGGCGACGCATCCGAAGAACACGTTGCGGCGGTTGAACTTCTGCGCGAGCTTCGGGAACAGCGAGACGGACACCAGGCCGACGAGGGTGTTGATGGTGGCCAGGATGGAGAACTTGCTGGCGTCGCCGAGGATGTACTGGAAGTAGTATAGTTCGGAGGCGTTCAGGATGCTCACGCCGGTGGTGTAGGCGAGGTAGGACAGGGCGATGGCCATGAGCTGATCGTTCTTGAGCAGCATACGGAACACGTCCTTGAAGCCGGTCTTGGTCTTGTTCTGACGCAGCGTGGAGTCGACCTCATGGGTGCCGAGCGCGACGCAGATCACGGACAGGATGCCGACGAGGGCCACGATGAACGCGAACCAGAACCAGCCGTTCTTGTCGCCGGAGCCGGACTTGGTGACGGAGAAGAAGAGGACGATCGGCATGATCACGACGCCGACGATGTTGCCGCCGATGGTGGAGCCGACACGGGCGAAGGTCGCGGTCTTCTCACGCTCTTCGGAGCTGAAGGTCAGGGCCGGAACCATGGACCAGAAGCTGATGTCCTTGAAGGAGTAGAAGATGTCCATCACGATGTACAGCACGGCGAAGATGCACAGGTAGAGCACGGGGTTGGACTCGTTCAGTCCGCCCATGTCGGTGAACAGCACCATCAGAATGACGGAGCTGACGACGCCGCCGCCCACGACCCACGGCTTGAACTTGCCCCACTTGGTGGTGGTGTTGTCGACCATGTTGCCGATGAACGGATCGATGAACAGTTCGACGATGCGCAGCACGGCGATGATCGTGGTGACGTACAGGATCATGCGGTTGTTGTGCGCGGTGTCCGACGAGTTGAACAGGTGCGAGGTGAGGAACATGATCAGGTACGTCGACAGCGTGGCGTAGAAGATGTCGTGTCCGAATGCACCGGTCGCATACGCGATGCGAGAGGTCATCACCTTGCTTCTTGATTGGGTTGACGAGCTTTCAGCGCTCATGGGAAGCCTCCTTGCTCCTTCATGTTGTTCCAAGTAGCACTATAGCCCTGCTTCACTAAAGCTCAGACTTTTTACTAAATTCTTTTCCTTGGAAAGAATACGTGCCGATTCTTCGGATTTTCAACGTTTTTCATACAAAAATCGGGGTTCACGCCATCAAAGCGCAAACCCCGACTGTTATTTTTTACTAAAATTCACGGTTTAATGCTGAATGCGAAATCGTGATCCTTCTGGGCGTCGATATGGAAGTCCGGCCTCACGTCGGAACCCCAGCTATCGATGCCGCCCACGCCGCGTACCGCGCCGCACACCGTGAGCACCGTACGGCGCACAGGCGGCAGCTCGTTGTGATGCGTCGCGTTCTCGATCTCCTCCGGCGTATACGGCAGGCAGGAGAACGCGAACGGCTCGCCATCCTCCGCCTGGGCGAACGTGAGCGAGAATTCATCGCGCTCGTCGCGCCTCGAATTGTCGAGCACGGAATCGCGCGTCACCGTGACCCGCTCGGTACGCATATGCATGCCGCAATCCTGCGGCACCAGGTACGGCGTGACCGGCATGCCCTCGACCGTGTACTCGCCCGGCTCGCCGCCGGCCATGCGATCGGGGTAGGTTTCGCCGGAAAGCCCGGTGTAGGTGAAACCCTTGGCCGGGGTCGGCATGATGAAACGC
>NZ_JAHBBE010000057.1 GCF_019331805.1 Bifidobacterium pongonis | reverse complement strand
ACGGACGAGGAGCGGGCGGGACTCATACCGGAATCAGACAAATTTGGCTTGTTTTTGTCTGATTTCGGTATGAGGGGACTTGAGAGGGAGGAAGGGAGGGAGTGTGTTCGTTACCGGAATCGGACAGGAATGGGCTGATTTTGTCTGATTTCGGTAAAGAGAGGGCGCAAGGGTAGGGGACGCAAGGGGAGAGACGCAAAAGAAAGAGAGAAAAAGAGGGGTGCGGGGCGAGTTGCTCGCCCCGCACCCCCCTGTGGTTGAGGTGATTCAGGAAGGAAGTGTGGATAGGGGACTCTCAAGAGAGCGCTCGGGGAGGCTCAAGGAGCCAGAACCCGGGAAGCCCACAGCAGAAGGGGCTTCAACCGGGCGAGCCGCCAAGAGAACTCCAAGAGAGTCCCGGTGATGGAACCTGCGCGAGAGCGAACAGCTCCCCCGCGCAGGCCCAAGTCTTAAGCAGGGCGCCAAGAGGAATCTCGGAGAGAGGAACCTCTTAGCGAGTTCCCAAGGGAACTCAGGGGTGGGTGAACCCAAGGAAACCCAAGGAAACCCAAGGAAACCCAAGGAAACCCAAGGAAACCCAAGGAAACCCAAGGAAACCCAAGGAGACCCAAGGAGACCCAAGGAAACCCAAGGAAACCCAAGGAGACCCAAGGAAACCCAAGGAAACCCAAGGAGACCCAAGGAAACCCAAGGAGACCCAAGGAAACCCAAGGAAACCCAAGGAAACCCAAGGAAACCCAAGGAAACCCAAGGAAACCCAAGGAAACCCAAGTCTCAACATGTCTCAAGCCTAGAACACCGAACGCGCTCCGGCCATCTTCTCGAATTCGTCAAGCACCTGCACCTTGACGAGGGCGTCCTCGTATTTCACGGTGCCCTTGTTCACCAGGCGCGCGAGGTCCTGATCGAGCGTGTGCATGCCGTCCTTTTCGCCGGACTGCAGCACGGTGCGGATCTGGTGGGCTTTGCCGCCTCGAATCAGCGCGGCGACGGCCGGCGTGTTAATCATGACTTCGGTGGCGGGCACTCGTCCGTGGCCGCTCGCGCGGGGGAGCAGGGTCTGCACGACCACGGCTCGCAGCGTGGAGGCCACCTGCACGCGGATCTGCTGCTGCTGGTTTTCGGGGTACACGTCGATCAGACGGTCGACGGTGGAGCCCGCGTCCTGGGTGTGCAGGGTGGCGAACACCAGGTGGCCGGTTTCCACTGCGGTCAGTGCGGTGGAAATGGTTTCGAGGTCTCGCAACTCGCCGACTTCGATGATGTCGGGGTCTTCACGCAGTGCGCGTTTGAGCGCTTCGGCGAAGCTCTTCGTGTCGGTGCCCACTTCGCGCTGGCTCATCACGCAACGCTTGTGTTGGTGCACGAATTCGATCGGGTCTTCGATGGTGATGATGTGGTCGGCGCGTTCCGCGTTGGCCTTGTCCACGATGGCGGCCAGCGTGGTGGACTTACCGGAACCGGTCGGGCCGCATACGAGCACGAGGCCTCGCGGCAGCATGGCCAGGTCGGCGATGCGCGGGTCGAGGTCGAGCTGCTGCGCGGTTTTGATTTCGGTTGGAATGGTTCGCAGTGCGGCGCAGATGCCGAGTCGGTCACGGTACACGTTCACACGGAAGCGCACCAGATCGCCGATGGAGAATGAGATGTCGAGTTCGAGATCGTCTTTGAACCGTTCGAGTTCCAGCTCGTTGGTCATGGTTTGCACGGCGGCGAAGGTGTGGTCCTTGTTCCATACGCTCAGGCCTTTGGCGGGGCGCAGTTTGCCGTCCACGCGCAGCATGGGCGGATCGTTGACCACGAGGTGGAGGTCGGAGGCGTTTAATTCGACGAGCTGGCGGATGGCCGCCACGAATTCGTCATCCGCGTCGGGGTGTTCGGCGCGCAGCTGCTGTTCGACGAGTCGCGCTTTTTCCAACCGCTGCGGCGGGATGGCGTCTTTGTCGGAACCGGTGGTTTCGGGCACGACGAAATCGGTGTTGACCGTCAGGGGCGCGGAGGGGATGCTGTCCAGCGGGATTTGCGGTGCGTGGCCGGTGCCTTGCGTGAATTCGGGGGCGAGTTCGGGCATGCGCACGGTCAGCGGTTCCTGGGGTTCGGGGTCGGGCTCGTCGCCGGGCATGCGATAGTAGTTGTCGTCGGGCGGCGTGGTGGGCGCTTCGGCTTGGGGGAACGGTTCGGAATGCGTTTGACGGTTGCCGTTGGCTGCCGGCTGACCGAACCAGGAGGCGTTGGCGTTCTGGGCGTTGGCGTTCTGGGCGTTGGCCGCTGCTTCGGCTTGACGCTGTTCTTCGGCTCTGATCGCAGCCTCGCGTTCAGCCTCAGCCTGAGCCTGTGCCGCCTGAGCCTGTGCCGCCGCCTGAGCCTGAGCCTGCCGTTCAGCCTGCCGCTCGGCCTCAGCCTCAGCAGCCGCCGTATCCGCGCCGCTCACGCCGCCATCGCCGTCGCCGCCATCATGCTCCGTCTTGGCGGCCTTCCGCTCCGGCACGATCGATTCAACGGTCATCTGCACGGCGGGCATGCTGTTCAACGTGTCGAAAATGCTTTGCATATCGGGCGAATCGGCCTGCAGCGCGTCTTCGGCGGAACCGTGGCGCCCGCGCTTGGGCGAATCGGCGAGTGAGGGGGCGGTGTTGGGAATGGTCACGCCTTTCAGTCCGGCCAGGTAGGAGCCGCCGTTCGATTCCCAATCGACTTGCTCTGCCGCATCAGTCATGTGCTGTCCTTAATCTCGTTGCTTTCTTCATTGAAAAACGTTGCGCGCGTTACCCGCACGCCTTGCTGCGATGCCACATGCACCGGGCGTACACACCGGGTGCATGCACCGGGCATATACGCCGGTTGCACGTAAGCATCGCGGTCCGTAAGCCGGTTCCGCACCGTGGGCCACAACCACACAGCCCAAGGCGAGGAACCGGCTCACCGAACGTCATACGGTGACGCGTAGCACCTCGTCCACCGAGGTGATGCCTTGCAGCACCTTCTGCCAGCCGTCGTCGCGCAGACTGGTCATTCCGGCGGCTTCGGCGGCGGCTTGGATGTCCAAGGACGTCGCGCCTTTGGCGATCATCTCCTCCATCTTCGCGTCCACGCCCATCACCTGCTGGATGGCCACACGCCCGCGGTACCCGGTGTTGGAGCATTCGCGGCATCCGACGGGCCGGTATACGGTGGGCAGCGGGTCGCCGGGGTTGTAGGGAATGCCCATGAGCTTCAGCTCAACGGGTGTGGCGTGATCGGCTTTGCAGCATTTCTTGCACAGGCGTCGCGCGAGTCGCTGCGCCATCACGGCTGCCAGCGACGAGCTCACCAGGAACGGTTCCACGCCCATCTCGGTCAGTCGGGTTACGGCGCTCGGCGCGTCGTTGGTGTGCAGGGTGGAGAGCACCAAGTGGCCGGTCAGCGACGCTTCGATGGCGATGTTCGCCGTCTCGGCGTCACGGATCTCGCCGATGAGCACCACGTCGGGGTCGGCTCGCAGGATGGATCGCAGGGCGGCCGCGAAGGTCATGCCGGCCTTGTTGTTCACCTGCACCTGGTTGATGCCCTTCATGCGGAATTCCACAGGGTCTTCAACGGTGATGATGTTGATTTCCGGCTTGGCCACGTCGCCGAGTGTGGCGTACAGGGTGGTGGACTTACCGGAACCGGTCGGGCCGGTGACCAGCACCATGCCGTAGGGGCGCGTGTACGCTTTGGAGAACACTTCGAAGTTGCGCTTGCTGAAGTTGAGGTCTTCGACCTTCAGGTTGCCGGCCGGGGTGCTCAGGATTCGCATGACGATCTTCTCGCCCCACACGGTGGGCAGTGCGGCCACACGCAAATCGATCTTCTCACCGTTGTGTTTCACGGTGATACGGCCGTCCTGGGGTTTGCGGCGCTCGCCGATGTCCATGTCGGACATGACTTTGATGCGGCTGATCACGCCGGCGGTCATGGCGCGGGGCGCCCGCTGGAATACGTGCAGCACGCCGTCGATGCGGTAGCGGACCAGCAGGCCGTCTTCCTGCGGTTCGATGTGGATATCGGAGCAGTGGTCGTCGATGGCCTGGTTGATGAGCAGGGTGACGAATCGTGCGACGGGGGAGGAATCGTTGGGGTCCTCTTTTTCGAGGTCGATTTCCTTTTTGGCGGTGACGGCGACCTCGTGGGAGATCTCGTCGAGCTCGGCGTTGGCGCGCAGGTAGCGGTTGATGGATTCCTGTACCTGCGAGGGCATGGCGACCATGGCGATGACGGGCATGCCGGTGATCGCGGAGATGTCGTCCACGGCGGCGAAGTTCTTCGGGTTGGCCATGGCGACGGTGAGGCGTCCGTTGATGATGGACAGCGGCAGCAGGTTGTTGCGGCGGCACAGGTCGTCCGGCACGAGTTTCATGACGCTTTCGTCGACCTGGTATTCGTTGAGGTCGACGAAGGGGAAGCTGAGGCTTTGCGCCAGCGCCAACGCTTTGGCGCGTTCGGTTTCCTCATCCATTTCCCCGTCTTCGGGGATTTCCTCTTCCTGTGGTTCTTCGGCTACCGCCGCATGTCTGGGGGCGCTGGCCGAGGTTGCCGGCGCGAACACTTGGGGGATATCGCCGGTGTGGGGCGTCTCGTAGTCGTCGTCTTCCTTGTTTTTTCTTCTGAAGCCGAACAGGCCACCTGCCGAGTCGCTCATCTCTCATCTCCTCCCCGCCCCGCCAACCACTGCGGGGCTCGTTGTGCCTTCCGGGGCGGGGCTCCAACGCCCGTGGAACCGGAAGGTATAACGTATGCAAAATTTGCAGACCTAGCAAAGCATTGTAAGGGATGAAACTGGAAAATCCTAACAGGAAACGGTTCTGCGGGATATTTCTGCGGGATATTTTCGTCTGAAAACGTTGGCACACCATCGTGGTATAGTCGAGATGATAATGCGTGGTTGTGTTGTCAATCCCGTTCACCCATTGATGGGTTTGCGGTATATGGGGAGGACTGAATATGAGACGCGAAGAAGTCGTCGGGTCCCATGGGAGGAGCCGTGCCTATGGCGCTGCCTGCAGCGTTGCCAAGCATGGGCGTTTGCCGAAACGCGGTGAGCGCGGCTTCACTCTGGTGGAGACCATCGTAGCCGTGATCGTATTGAGTCTGGTCGGTTTGGCTGCGGCGCAGTTCGCGGTGACGGCGGTTCGCACGTCGTATGCGCAGCAGTTGCGTTCCACGGCGGTGTCGCTTGGCGACGATGGTGTGGAACGGGTGCAGGCGCAGATCGCTTCGGTGAAGTCCGATTCCTATTTCGAGGAACTCACCAAGGGCATGAGCCAGGCTGATGTCAAGGAAGCCTACAATGCCCTGTTGGATGCCGGCGCGTTCACGTCGAGTGCGGGCGCAAGCCCCAGCGTGGCGCAGAACGACATCGGCTATGCCTCTTCGGCTGATGGCAGCGATAAATACATCCATCCGGCGAGAACGACCCAGGGCAAGGATTTCAAACAGTCCTCCTTCAACGTGTATACGGTGGTGGAGAAGGCGTATCGCCTTTCCGGAACCATGCAGGTGAAGACGGCCAGCGAATGGGGGCTTCCCGATCATGGCCTCGACTATGTGGGCGGCGGCGACGCTTCGGCCGATGTGAACAACCCCACCAAGGCGGTGACGAAGGCGTTCAAATCCGGTTCCTCGCACACGTATGTTCCGGTGCTTCGCGTGGTTGTTGGCGTGACCTGGCCGGATAACATCTCCAAGAACAAGACTTGCATCTACACGACGTCCACGCTGCTGGACGTCGCTCCCGACCAGAAGATCATCGTCTGAGCGCGGTGCGCGGGGAATCGAGGGAGGAATCATGAACCAGTCGGTACAACGCATCATGGAACGCATCATGGAACGCATAACGGGGCGCGAACCCGGGCATGAAGCCGGGGAGGGTCGCGTGCGGGGCGCTCGCGGGGGCCTTCGCGCCGCGGCGCGGGGCGAACGTGGCGTGACCATGGTGGAGATGATGGTGGCGATGTTCATCTTCATGGCCATCTCCGCCATATTCCTTACGTCCATCATGCAGTTCCTGCATACCACCACCACGGATGCGATTCGCACCAGATCGGCGTCGGAGATCGCCACGGCCACGCAGCGTCTCGACCGGTATGTGCGCTACGCCACGGCCATGGAATACGATGCGGATGCGCAGAAGGTCACCATGATCACGCCGGGCGATGGCGACAAGCAGCGTTGCGTGGTGCTTCAATACGATGAGGCCACATGGTCGAACGGTACGGTGAGCGACT
The DNA here is from genome assembly GCF_019331805.1 of Bifidobacterium pongonis. Classification (GTDB taxonomy): domain Bacteria; phylum Actinomycetota; class Actinomycetes; order Actinomycetales; family Bifidobacteriaceae; genus Bifidobacterium; species Bifidobacterium pongonis. Next base: position 408 of record NZ_JAHBBE010000057.1, on the reverse strand, counting down.
ACGGCAAGCTGGTGGTGAAAACCAAGGATGCCGGTGCGAGCACCTGGGGGCAGAGCGTGGTGCTCGGCTCCATGATGAACCATTCGTCCAGCGGCGGCGTGACTTCGGACGAGAGTCTGTTCGGCACCTCGGTGTTCTCCTTGGACGGGACGGGCAAGGTGCTCACCTTCTCGCCGGTTACGGGCTCGTATTCGGGTGGTAAGGCGATCACGTCGAATGTGTCCACCACGTTCACCGCGCGTAATGTGAAGTCCACGAATCCGACGCCGGATTTCTCGGTTTGTAAGTGAGCGGCTCCGGCGAGCGGGATCGGTTCGGTTGTGTTGTGGCGGCCAGACCTTCGGGTCTGGCCGTTTTCGTATGTTCCGGCGTTAGGGGGGGCTTCGGTTGTGGGGTGTCTGGCTCTTT
>NZ_JAHBBE010000056.1 GCF_019331805.1 Bifidobacterium pongonis | reverse complement strand
CGAAAAGTTCGCCGCCCTCGCGGCCAAGCACGGCATCTCCCAGGAGTCCGAAGCCTACGCGCTCGCGCATGAAGGCCTGAGCACGCTGGGCATGATCGTCGACCAGGCGGCCGCGATCCGCCCCGGCAGCCCGCGTCGCAGCGCCCGCCGTCTCCTACACCGAGGCGCAGGTCAAGGAGGCCGAAGCTTTCGGCCGCGTCGACGATAACGGCACCGTGTTCGTCAAGGACGGCGATGGCGAGCGTGAGGTCGGCCAGTTCCCCGATGTCTCCAAGGAGGAGGCTCTGGCCCTGTACGCGCGTCGTTTCCTTGATCTCAAGGCCAAGCTCGATGCCCTGTCGGCTCGTTTGAAGAGCGCGAACGTCAAGCCGCGTGAGATCGACGAGACGATGAAGATGCTCGCCGAGGAGACCGAATCGCCCGCCGTGGTCGGCGATCTGGCCGCGCTGAAGGCCCAGTACGAGGAGCTGAAGACCGCCGCCGAAGCGAAGAAGGCCGAACTGGCCGAGGCCCGTAAGGCCGCTGTCGCCGCAGCCGTCGCCGGCCGTACCGCCATCGTGGAGAAGGCCGAGGCTCTGGCCGCCGGCTTGGGCGACAACACCAACTGGCGTTCCACCGCCGACAAGTTCCGTGCCCTGTTCGACGAGTGGCAGGCCCACCAGCGCAACAACGTGCGCATCGACAAGAAGGATGCCGACGAGCTGTGGAAGCGTTTCTCCGCTGCCCGCACCACCTTCAACCAGTCCCGCCGCAAGTGGGCGCAGGCTCGCGACAATGAGCGCAACCAGGCCAAGGCCGCCAAGGAGGCGATCATCGCCGAGGCCAATGAGATCAAGGATTCCACCGCTTGGGCCGAAACCTCCCGCCAGTTCAACGAGCTGATGGATCGTTGGAAGAAGGCCGGTCGCGCGGGCCGTAACGAGGACGACGCCCTGTGGGCACGTTTCCGCGAGGCCGCCGACACCTTCTTCAACGCCCGTCAGGCCGATCGCGAGCAGATCTCCGCCGATGAGAAGGAGAATCTCGCCAAGAAGGAGGCGCTGCTGAAGAAGGCCGAGGCTCTGGTGCCGGTCGCCGACGAGAAGGCCGCCAAGCAGGCCCGTCAGGCTCTGGCCGAGATCCAGGACGAGTGGGATCAGATCGGTTACGTGCCGCGTGAGGATATGCGCCGCATCGAGGGCCGTCTGGACGAGGTGGACAAGCAGATCAAGTCCGTCGAGGAGGCCGCTTGGAAGCAGTCCGATCCGGAGGCCGACGCCCGTAAGTCCAGCTTCGAGGAGCAGCTCAACGCGCAGCTCGCCGAGCTTGACGCGAAAATCGCCGCCGAGACCGACCCGGCCAAGAAGGCCAAGCTTGAGGCCGAGAAGGCCACCAAGGAGCAGTGGCTGAACGCCGTGAAGTGATTCGGCTTCGGCTTTCACCAGCCTGAATCATAGCGATACGCCGGAGGGCGGCATCCGTATGGGTGCCGCCCTCCGGCGTATTTATGCACGCACATGCATGTGAGTCGTTCACAATCAGCGCTACTCCCCCGCTCCTTCGCCCAATGGGATGCGGGAGGTGAAACGGCGGTGTTCGCCGGTGATCGGGTCGTCGAAAGAGAGTTCGCGCGCCACGAGTTCCAGCGGCGTGGAGAAATCGTCGTATGGGCGGTCGACGACGCGCGGGTAGAGATCATCGCCGACGATGGGCAGTCCCAGCGAGTTCATGTGCACGCGCAGCTGGTGCGTTTTGCCGGTTTTCGGGTGCAGCACGTATCGTGCCGTATCCATACGTTCCCGCATGGCGTTCACGGTTCCGCCGCTTTCCATCCCTTGCGACGCACGGCGTGGCATGCCGCCCACGCGCTCGATCACCGTGTGCGCGTTCACCGCACCGGGCTCCTCATAGGCTTGGAGGATTCCGCGCTGTTTGGCGATGCGCGAGCGGCGTTCGAGTGGGAACGGCCGAGGCGCCTCCAGTTCGCGTATGGTGCCGTATTTCGGCCGTGTGATGGGCTTGAGCGGCGCCAGGCATTCGTAGGTCTTCACGGCTTGGCGGTTCTGGAACAGCATCTGGTAGGCGCCACGGCTGGCCGGGTCGCGCACGAACACCACGATGCCGGCGGTGGCCCGGTCCAACCGGTGCGCGGGGACGATGCCGGGATCGTCGTACCGTTCACGCAAGCGTATCAGCGCGGTTTCGCGGTACCACATGCCGCGCGGCGTGGTCGCCAGGAAATGCGGCTTGTCCACCACGATGATCCGCTCATCCTCATACACGATCCCGAGTTCGAACGGGATCCGTGGCTCCTCGATCACCCACCGATGCCCCACTGCAACCACCTCAACATATCGTTCCCGGCATGAGAACCCACCGCACGCCGGTCAAACGTAAGGCCCGACCATGCGGGCCGGGCCTTACGACATCATCATTCGACGGTGACGGACTTGGCGAGATTACGCGGCTTGTCCACGTCGTACTTCTTCAGCTTGGCCATGTCCATGGCGAACAGCTGCAGCGGAACCACGTCCACCAGCGGGCTCATCAGCGTCGGGCATGCGGGACGCCAGAACACCACGTCGGCGTAGCGCTCCACATCAGGATCGTTCTCCTCGGCCACGGCGATGATGTACGCGCCGCGGGCCTTGACCTCTTCGATGCCGGAGATGACCTTGGCGTGCAGCACGTTGCGACCGCGTGCCGGCGGCACGATGAACACGACGGGCTCGCCTTCGTCGACCAGCGCGATCGGCCCATGCTTGAGCTCGCCTGCGGCGAAGCCTTCGGTGAAGGTGTAGGCGATTTCCTTGAGCTTGAGCGCGCCTTCCATGGCGACCGGGTAGCCGACGTGACGGCCGAGGAACAGGAACGACTTGGCGTCGACCATCTGTTCTGCGGCGGCGTGGATGGTGTCGACCTGCGTGTCGAGGACCCATTGGATCTTGCGCGGCATGTCCTTGAGCGAATCAAGCGTCTGCTGGATCTCGTCGCGGTACATCGCGCCCTTCACCTGCGCGAGGTACAGGCCAAGCACGTAGGCGGCGGTGATCTGCGCCACGAACGCCTTGGTGGAGGCGACGGCGACCTCCGGGCCGGCATGCGTGTAGAGCACGGCGTCGGATTCGCGCGGGATGGTGGCTCCCTGCGTGTTGCAGATGGCCAGCACCTTGGAACCCTGTTCGCGGGCGTGGCGCAACGCCATCAGCGTATCCATGGTTTCGCCCGACTGGGAGATGGCGACGACCAGCGTGCGCGGGGTCAGGATCGGGTCACGGTAGCGGAATTCGTGGGCGAGTTCCACTTCGACCGGGATGCGCACCCAGTGTTCGATGGCGTATTTGGCGACCATACCGGCGTAGGCGGCGGTGCCGCAGGCGATGACGATGATCTTGTCGATGCCCTTGAAGTCGTGTTCGTCGATGCGCACCTCGTCGAGGTTCAGGTCGCCGTGCTCGTCGAGACGGCCGAGCAGCGTGCGCTGCACCGCGGCGGGATCCTCGTGGATCTCCTTGTCCATGAAGGAATCCCAGCCGCCCTTCTCGGCGGCGGAGGCATCCCAATCCACGGTGTAGACCTTGGGGTCGGGCACGATATTGCCCATGAAGTCGGAGACGATCACCTTGTCGGCGCTCACGCACACGGCCTGATCCTGATCGACTTCCATGGCGCGCTTGGTGTAGGCGACGAACGCGGCCACGTCGGAGCCGAGGAAGTTCTCGCCGTCGCCAAGACCCACGACCAGCGGGGAATCGTGACGTGCGCCGACGACGATATCGGGCTGTCGACAGTCGGTGGCGAGGATGGTGAACGCGCCTTCGAGCATACGGGCGAGCCTGCGGACCGCCTTGAACAGGTCGGGTGCGCCCTCCTCCTCGATGATCTTGTCGGTGATCTTGCCCAGCAGTTTGGCCGCGACCTCGGTGTCCGTCTCGGAGGCGAAACGGTAGCCTTCGGTCTGCAGGTCGAGGCGCAGCTGGGAGGCGTTCTCGATGATGCCGTTGTGGATGATGGCGACCTTGCCGTCACGCGAAGTGTGCGGATGCGCGTTGATGTCGTTCGGCACGCCGTTGGTGGCCCAACGGGTGTGGCCGATGCCCACGGTGGCCATCGGCATCGGGTTGCGTTCGACGTCTTCGATGAGGTTCGACAGACGCCCGGCCTTCTTGCGCACCTCGACATGGTCCATGCCGGGCGCGCTCAACGCCACGCCGGCCGAATCGTAGCCACGGTACTCAAGACGCTGCAGGCCTTGGAGACACACCTCCAGCGGCTTGCCGCACGCGGTTTCGATCCGTCCTGCGTATCCGACGATTCCACACATATTTCACCAGCCCTAACCTATCGTGCGCCGTAACGGTCGGCGCGGATATCGTTTCCATCGCACGGGCGGGCGCGTTCGCGCCGCCACGAGCCGCGGTTCCAAGCCGCGATGCGGTAATTCCTCAACAAGTGTGTCAGACGGGCGCCAAGGACGCACCGGGCACTCTCAGGCATTTACCGCATGTCTACATAATTCGGCGTTCAGCGCACCCGCTTGTTGGCGTAGCGCATGGCACGCAGCGCCTCGCGCTTGTCCTGTTCCTCGCGCAGCGCCTGACGCTTGTCGTATTCGCGCTTGCCTCGGGCCAACGCGATCTCGGCCTTCACGCGCCCGTCCTTGAAATACAGGCTCAGGGGGATGATCGTGTACCCCTTGGCTTCGCTCTGCCTCGACAGCTTGATGATCTCACGCTCGTGCAGCAGCAGCTTGCGCTTGCGCTTGGGCGCGTGATTGTTCCAGGTCCCGTTGAGGTATTCGGGGATGTTCGCGTTCTCCAGCCACATCTCGCCGCGCCTGTCGATGGAGACGAAGGCTTCGGCGAGGGACGCGCGCCCTTCGCGCAGGGACTTGACCTCCGTGCCCGTCAGGACCAGACCGGCCTCGTACTTGTCTTCGATGGCATAGTCGTGACGCGCCTTCTTGTTCTGCGCGATCGGCTTCATACCTTGTTCCTTGGCCATGGTCTCCTCCTTTCCTGATTGTTTCCGCAACCCCACAATAACAGCAACGCCGCCTGAAACGGTTCAGGCGGCGTATGCAGACTTGTTTCCGGGTCTTGCCGATCGTTTGCCGAGCGTTTGCCGATCAGTAGTGCACGTACTGGTAGTTGCCGGCGTTCGTGACGGTCTCCCATGCCGGGAAGGACGCGAAGCCGGTTCCGCCTTCGGAGATGAGCACGGAACCGTCGGCGTTCACGCGTTCCACGATCGCCACGTGGCCGTACTGCCAGTCGGCGGCACGGTAGCCGAATGTGGAGCCGCCGTAGGTCTGACCGGCACCGATCACCATGGCCGCGCCCACGTGGGGCGTGTTGTTGACGTAGTAGCCGAGGCCGCGCGCGGTGGCCGCCCACTGCGCGCCATTGCCCATGTAGGAGCCGACCGGCAGGCTCAGCTGGGATCGACGCATGTACGCCCACAGGGTGCACTGGCGGGCCGGGTAGGCGGCGCCGCCGACCGAATTGCCTGTGTTGTGCCCGTAGCAGTAGCTGGAGCCTTCGGGGCAGCTGCCCGGCACCGCGTAGTTCATGCCGCTGGCGGAACCGCCACCGGTGTTGCCGCCCGAATTACCACCGGAATTGCCGCCGGAATTGCCGCCCGAGTTGCCGCCGGAATTGCTGGCGCTGCCGCCGGAATTGCCACCCGAATTACCACCGGACGACGTCTGCTGGCCGACATTCGAAGGCGTGTAGCTGTTGGCCCTGCGTGCGGCCTCCTCGGCTGCGGCCTTCGCCGCCATGGCGGCCAGTTCGGCCTGCATGGAGACGATTTCCGCGGCTTCCTTGGCGCTTTGCGTGGTCAGGCTGCTCTTCTTGGATTCAAGCTCCTGGCGCACCGACGTGTCTTTGGCCTGCAACGCTTCGAGGTCGCTCTGCTTGCTGGCGGCCTGCTCCGAAGCCTTCTGCGCGGCCGCGGCCTGCTCGTCGGCCTGTTCCTTGAGCTTGGTGATCTGCTTTTCGATGGCGTCGAGACGCTGCTGACGGTTCATCGACGTGTTAAGCGTGGTGGCCGCCGCATCAGCGGTGTTGGAGGCGGATCGCGCCGCCGCCGCGTCGGACTGCATCTGCTGGACGAACTCGTCGGTGGACTTGGCGTCGGTGACCACGTCCATCATCTTCGAAGCGTCGGAACCATGGAAACTGTTACGCGCGATCTCGGCGACGGAATCCTTGGCGTCGTCGTATTCGATGCCGGTCTCCTCGATCTTCTGCTCCAACGTGGCCTTGTCCTGCTTGGCCGCTTCGAGACGCTGGTTCGTCGCGTCGGCGAGGCTCTGCGCCTGGTACGAGGCCTGCAACGCCTCCTGCGCGGCCTGCTGGGCCGCGGGGATCTGGTTGTTGGCCAGATCGTTCAGTTCCTCGATGGTGCTGGCCAGATCGGAATCGACGCCGGCGAGCTGGGCCTTGAGGCTTTCATGATTGGCCTGCTTCTGCTGCAGTTCCGCATAGGATGCCGCTTGTGCGGTCGGCACGTTCGTGGTGGTGACCGCCAATCCGGCGACCATGACCATCGCGCACGAGATGGCCACGCCGATGACGGTCTTCGCGGACTTTGTTCGCTTGTTCACTACTGTGGGACCTCCTACTTCCTTCGGCACATTGTAGCGGCAGTTCCTGAGGCGTCAATCAGGCTTGGACGCTCAGGCCTTGAGATAACGGTGCAGCGACACCACGGACGCGATGACGGACAGCAGCATCGCGCCGAGCACCAGCGCCGGGGAAATAAGCCACACGGTTCCCTGGGTGACGAACGGGATCCAGCTCACCGACTGTGCGATGCCGTCGGTGACGAACAGCTGCACGATCGCCGCCAACGCGCCGCTGGCCAGCAGGGAACCGATCAGCGAGGCGAACAGGCCTTCGAGGATGAACGGCAGCTGGATCGTCCAGTTCGACGCACCGAC
>NZ_JAHBBE010000055.1 GCF_019331805.1 Bifidobacterium pongonis | reverse complement strand
CTGCAGGGCGCGACCGGTCCCATGATCTCGGTTTGCCTCATCATGCTGCGTGACCGCGTCGAAGACACGCGAACCTATGCGAGACTGACCGCCCTGGTCACCTGCACCAACGGCGGCATTGCGGGCGCCGACGCGCTGGCGGGAGGCTGGATCGCCAGTCATCTCGGCTACCGGGCCGTATTCTGGGCGATCGCCGCGGTCGGTGTCGCCGGCATCATAATGCTGGCGACGTTCGCACGCGACAGCAAGGTCGAACGACCCACAGCCATGGATTGGCGGGGCATCGCGTATCTCACGTGCGCCGTGGGCATTCTGCTGATGACGGTGACCGCATTGCGCTCCGGCAGCGCCCCGATCATGCCGATCATCGGGGCGCTGCTGCTCGCCGCCCTGCTGCTGGCCACGTTCTGGAATCACGAGAAGAAAACGCCGGCCCCTCTGGTCGCGCCGGATTTCCTCACCCGCCGCACCACGTGGTCATTCCTGCTGACCGTTTTCATCGCGATGACGGGCATCTTCGCCATCATGAACGGCCTTGCGCCGGCACTCGCCCAAGACGACGCCATCGGCTTGGGCCTGAACGCGGACGGGTCGACGCTGGTGACGCTCGTCCCCTATGCGCTGGTCGGCATGGTTACGGCGCTGGCCATCGGAAGCGTCGCCGCACGGTCCGGCTATCTGAAAGTGTTCCGCATCGGCTTGGCGATCACCGCCGCGGCCACCGCCCTCGGCGCGGTTGCGGCCCTGCATCTCACCACGGGCACGCTGGCCACGTTTTCCGCCATATTCGGCCTTGGCTACGTGGGCATGGTGAATGTTTCGATCAATGCCCTAGGCATCGAACTTTCGCCGAAGACCAGCCCCGGAACATTGCCCGGATTGACCGCCGGAACCTTCAATCTGGCGTCCGGCATCAGCTATCTGACGTTGTACGGCGTGCAAGGCGCGGTGACGGGTGCGCATGGGGCCTTGTACGGCTATGCCGGCGCGATGCTGGCCGGCGCGATCATCACGGCATGCGCATTGGGATGTTCGGCGCTTATCGGGTCGAAACCACGCGATTAACGACGATGAACGCCGGTGATATCACCGCCGACATCACCGGCAAGGCGCGGTGCTGGACCGCACGACCAGCTGGGGCGTGTACGTTTTCACCGCACGTTTGCGCTTGGGATGCGAGATCCGGTCCATCAGCATCGTCGCCGCATCCGCACCCATCTGGCGCGTCGGTTGGCGCATGGTGGTCAGTCCGGGGTTCATCAATCCGGCGAACATCACATCGTCGTACCCGATCACCGACTTGTCGCCGGGAACGTCGTACCCCATCTCCGCCGCGACCTTGCACACCGCGAGCGCGGTCAAATCGTTGGCCGCGACCACGGCGGTGAAACCGTTCCAGTCCATCATGCGCGCCAGATCGAGCGCCGTCTCGTACGTGTAGTCGCCTTCCCGAATCAGCCCCTGATCGTAGGTGATGCCGTTCTCCTCAAGCGCCTGCCGGTAACCGTCGAATCGGCTGCGCGCGCCTTCCAGGAACAGCGGCCCGGTGATGCAGGCGATGCGCTTGTGCCCAAGCCGTATGAGGTATTCCGTGGCGGTCCTGCCGCCGAGCAGGTGATCGCCGGCGACCACATCCCCGCCATCCGTGCCGGTGAAATCGAGCAGAACGTGCGGCATACCGCGCTTTTCAAGAATGTCAGTGCAGACGGCAGCACGTTTTTCGTCGCTGGTGGTGCTGGCCAGGATCAGGCCTTCGACGTTCTTCTGGTACATCAGCTCGATGTATTCGCTTTCATGCTCGGTCTGGTTGTCGGAATCGTTGAGCATCACGCTCCAACCGGCCTCATGGCAGGCGCGTTCGACGCCTTTGGCGAAGGTCGCGTAGAAGTCGTTGCCGATGTCGGGCACGATCAGGGCAATGGTTTTGCTGGTCCCCTTACGCAGATCGCGTGCCGCCTGATTGCGCACATAATGCATGTCCTCGGCGGCCTTGAGCACCTTCCGGCGGGTCTCTTCCGCCACCCTAAACGGTTTGTCATTCAGAATCAGCGAAACCGTCGGCACCGAAGTCCCCGTAGCTTCGGCGATATCCTTCATCGTCACTCGCATTTCACGTACCTCCAAGCACATTGTACGTGAGGGGACGGCGTGTCGCGCGCTTGACAGTTTTTTCGGAAGATGTTTAATATGTGTTTGCCAAATCGATTTATCAAACAAAGGAGTTAGTCATGGCAAAGCAGAAGATCATCCTCGATTGCGACCCCGGTCACGACGACGCCGTCGCCATTCTGATGGCCGGCCGCCACCCGGATATCGACCTGCTCGGCATCACCACCGTCCGCGGCAACCAGACTTTGGAGAAGACCACGCGCAACGCGCTCAACGTCTGCCAGTACCTCGGCCTGGACGTTCCGGTGTATCAGGGTATGGGCCGCCCTATGGTCATCGAGCCGCGCCAGGGCGAGGAACGCGTGCACGGCAAGTCCGGCCTGGACGGCCCGCAGTTCGACGAGCTGACCAAGCCGCTTGAGAAGGAGCATGCGCTCGAATACCTGATCACGACGCTGATGGCCTCCGACGGCGACATCACGCTGGTGCCGACCGGGCCGCTGACCAACATCGCCATGGCCATGCGCATCGAACCGCGCATCTGCGAGAAGATCAAGCAGATCGTGCTCATGGGCGGCAGCTACCAGCACGGCAACGTGACCCCGTCCGCCGAATTCAACATCTGGGCCGACGCCGAAGCCGCGCACGTGGTGTTCTCCAGCGGCGTGAAGGTGACCATGATGGGCCTCGACGTGACCCGCAAGGTGCTGTGCACCCCGGAGATCGTCAAGCGCATGAGCGTGCACAAGAACCCTGCAGGCAAGCTGTTCTGCGATCTGATGACCTTCTTCGGCCAGGCACAGAAGCGCACGTACGGCTGGGAAGGCGGCCCGCTGCACGATCCGACCACCGTGGCGTACCTGATCGACCCGTCCATCGTGACCGTCAAGAGCATGCACACCGATATCGAGATCCGCAGCGAACAAAGCTACGGCCGCACCAACTGCGACTACTTCCTGCTCACCGATGCCCCGAAGAACACCGACGTCGCCATCGACATCGATGTGGAGAAGTTCTGGGATCTTGTGGAGCACTGCATCAGCCTGTACGACTGATCCGCGGCGGACTCGCACGAATCCGGGCAATGGACACGGCCGACCGCGAAAGGAGACGATCATGAGCATTCCACGCACGCGCATCTGCACGACTTACGCGGTCGCCGTCGCTTGGCACGCCTACCTGTGCTGCAAAGGCTACAGCGCCCGCCTGCAGCGGTGGGGTACGCGCTGGCAGGTAACGATTGCCTAACCGGCTCCTAACGAAAAGCGGCCATGTTCCTGAATCGTTCAGGAACATGGCCGCTTTCGTATTCCCATACGCGTGCCGTACCGCGTGTGGCACAAGGTTTTGCCGCTTGGAAACAGAATAAGCGCCGCCGGATCGAGGCTCGATGATCCGACGGCGCTTATTCAAGAGCGACCGACAACGTCCGTCACTGGCGTGCTGCGTGCGGTAACGATGTAGCGGAAGGAGAAGGAAAGGCATGGCGACCTTCCGCCGTAGCGCTAACGTCCATCACCCAGTGACGGCCCGTCACTGACATGATGCGTGCGGTAACGGTGCGGCAGAAGGTGAAGGCGTACAAAGGTACGTCGAACCTTCTGCCGTGCCGTTAACGCTCCATCATGTCAGTGACGGTTGTTGAGACGGTGGTACATTTCGCTGATCTCCAGCTCCTTTTCGAACTGGCGAGCGTTGGTGTTCTCGTCGATGACGGCGAGTTCGACACCGGCGATGCGGGCGAAGTCTTCCCAGGCTTCACGACCGACGGAGGTGGTCATGCAGGTGTGGTGGGAGCCGCCGGCGGTAATCCAGCACTGGACGGCGGTCTTCAGGTCGGGCTTCGGCTTCCAGACGGCGCGGGCGCACGGGAGTTCCTTGAGGGAGCCCTGCGGGGCGACGACGGAGACTTCGTCCATGAGCAGGCGGAAGCGTTCACGCTCGTCGGCCATGGAGACGACGACGGCGTCACCGGGCTTGCCGGAGAAGACGAGGCGGACCGGGTCGGACTTGCCGCCGATGCCGAGCGGGTAGATGGCCAGCTTCGGCTTTTCGATGGTGCCGATGGCCGGGGAGACTTCGAGCATGTGGGAGCCCATGTCGAGCTCGTTGCCCGGGGCGAAGTTGTAGGAGTAGTCCTCCATGAGGGAGGCACCACCTTCAAGGCCGTAGCCCATGACGGCGCCGATGCGCACGAGGACGGAGGTCTTCCAGTCGCCTTCGGCGGAGAAGCCCCAGCCGTACTCGGAGGGGAAGCGCTGCGGGCCGACGCCCGGCAGCTGCGGCAGGGAGCCGAGGTCTTCGAAGTTGTCGACGGCGGCGGTGCAGCCGTTTTCGCGCATCATGTTGACCATGGCCGCTTCCTCCTTGGCTGCGATGAAGAGCTCATCGTAGCGGGAGTCGAGCAGTTCGGGGGCCACGTCGTACTTGGCCTTGTAGTCTTCGATGAGGTCCTTGACCTGATCGTCCTTGACCTTCTCGTAGGCGGCGACGAGCTCGTTGACGGCCCAGGTGTTGATGGAGGCGCCGAACACGCGCTCGGCTTCGGTCTTGTCGCCTTCGGTGACGGCGACGTTGCGCATGTTGTCGCCCCAACGCATGACCTTCATGTTCTGGGAGGCGTCCCAGCCGGCGCAGGCGCGAGCCCAGGTGCCGACCTTTTCGGCGACTTCCGGATCGGTGTAGTGGCCGACGACGATCTTGCGCGGAATGCCGAGGCGGGAGACGATGTAACCGAACTCACGGTCGCCGTGGGCGGCCTGGTTCAGGTTCATGAAGTCCATGTCGATGGTCTCCCACGGAATCTCCTTGTGGTGCTGGGTGGCCAGCTGCAGCAGCGGCTTGGTCAGCACTTCGAGGCCGCGGATCCACATCTTGGCCGGGGAGAAGGTGTGGCACCAGGTGATGACGCCGATGACGTTCGGGTTGGCGGAGGCTTCGGTCATGAAGGCCTTGACGCCGTCGGAGGACTTCAGGGTGGGCTTCAGGACGATCTTGGCGGGAATCTTGCCGGTCGCGTTGAGGAAGTCGACCATTTCGCCGGTCTGCTGGGCGACCTGACGCAGGGCTTCTTCGCCGTACAGGTCCTGCGAGCCGACGCCGAACCAGATTTCCTTACCTTCGAAGGGGTTTTCCATTACCATTGTTGTTTCCTTTACTTCGTTGTGTGTGGATTAACGTGTTGTTTTCGAGGCTCAGTGCTGGCCGTAGACGTTGGTGTAACGGTCGTTGAGCTTGTCGATGTCCTCCTGCGGGATCGGGATGATCTCGCCGAGCTGCTTGGCGGCCCACATGGTGTGGGCGACTTCCTCGGTCATCGCGGCGGCCTTGACGGCAGCCTCCGCATCCTTGCCGATGGTGAAGGGACCATGGTTCTGCATGAGCACGGCAGGGGATTTCGGATACTGCTTCAAGGTCTCCACGACGCCTTCGCCGATGGCTTCCGAACCGATGAGGCGGAAGGGACCTACCGGTACGGGGCCACCGAACTCGTCACCCATCATGGTCAGACCGCAAGGAATGTTCTGGCCAGTGGCAGCCCAGGCCGTCGCGTAGGTGGAGTGGGTGTGCACCACACCGTAGACGTCGGGCATGTGACGATAGATGTACGCGTGGGAGGCGGTGTCGGAGCTCGGGGCTTCCGCGCCGTCGACCACGTTGCCGTCGAGGTCGCATACGACCATCGAGCTCGGGGTCAGGTATTCGTAACGCAGGCCGGACGGCTTGATCACCATCAGGTCGGCGGTGTGCAGTCGCTGGGAGACGTTGCCCGCGGTCCACACGACCAGGTTCCACTTGATCAGCTGTTCGTGCAGGGTGGCGACGATCTCGCGTACCTGCTTGACTTCGGCGCGGACTTCGGGACCGTAATCAGCCAAAGTTGCCATATTGTCTTCCTTTCCTAAAAGTTGTTAGCAGTCCGTTACTTGGTTTCCAGGTCGATCGCTTCGATGGCGGCCTTTTCGATGGACAGGCCACGCTGGAAGCGGGCGAAGAAGTCTTCGAAGCCTTCCACGTCCTGCGGGTCCGGTTCTTCGGTGGTGGACTGGGCGTCGGCGAACACGCGGGTGTCGAGGTATTCGTCGAGCGGGCACGGCGTGTGCCACAGGTAGTCGGCGAGCACGGCCATGCCCCAGGCGCCGCCTTCGGCTGCGGTGGCCATCACCTTGATCGGGGTGTCGAATGCGGCGGCCAGGATCTTCTGCGCCACCTTCGGGGTGGTGAAGATGCCACCGTGGCCGACGAGGGAGTCGATTTGCACGCCTTCGTCCTTGGTCATCACGTCCATGCCGATCTTGACCGGGGAGAACGCGCTGAACAGCTGGGCGCGCATGAGGTTGGCCAGCGTGAAGTGCGATTCGGGGCCGCGTGCCAGCACGGGGCGGCCTTCGGGCAGGCCGGCGAGGAATTCGCCGGAGTAGAAGCAGTAGTTGAGCAGTCCGCCGGCGTTCTTGTCGGCCTTGTCGCTGATGGCCGCGCGGAACAGGGTGCCGAACAGCGTGCCCGCGTCGACCGGGTGGCCGATCGCTTCGGCGAATTCGCTGAACATCCTCACCCAGGCGTTGAGGTCGGAGGTGAAGTTGTTGGCGTGGCTCATGCCTGCCAGGTCGCCGGCCGGCGTGGTGACCAGGTCGACTTCGGGGTGCAGGCGTTCCAGCTTGTGTTCGAGCACGACCATCGCGAAGATGGAGGTGCCTGCGGAGACGTTGCCGGTGCGGACGCGCACGGAGTTGGTGGCGACCATGCCGGTGCCGGCGTCGCCTTCCGGCGGGGCCAGGACGATGCCCGGCTGCAGCGTGCCCGAGGGGTCGAGCAGCTTGGCACCTTCGGCGGTCAGCTCACCGGC
>NZ_JAHBBE010000054.1 GCF_019331805.1 Bifidobacterium pongonis | reverse complement strand
TGCTCATCGACCATGCGTGGGGGTATGAGCCGTGCACGATTGCCGACATCAAGGCGTACAAGCCGGCCGGGCACAGCATGAGCTCGGGGCAGGTACTTACAGGCGCGGTGGGGTACGATGCGGCGCGGCTGATCGTGCGCGAAATGGCGGACACCCTATCGCTGGACCTGGTGGCCAAAGGGGTGAAGGCCGGGCGAATGGGACTGATGGTCGGCTATGATACGGCAAGTCTCGACCCGAAACGGCTGGGAGAGTGCGACACGCCGGAATTGAGGGCCGCCGCCGAACAGGCCATCGCCGGATACAGCGGGCCCATTGCGATCGACCGATACGGGCGCCGCGTGCCCAAACCCGCCACCGGGTCGATCGGCTTGGGCGGGTTCACCTCGTCCACCACGCGCATTTGCGATGCTGTCGACGAGTTGTTCCGCCGTATCGTGGACCCGGGGCTGTTGGTGCGCCGCTTGAATGTAGTCGCCTCGGAACTGCAGGCGGGTGAGGAAACGGGCGCACGGGAAGGCGCGCCGAACTATACCCAGCCCGATCTGTTCGCGGCGTTTTCGGACACGGGGGATGGGGGTGGTGAGGATGGCAGGCAGGCGGATTTCCGCGCTGCGGGAGAGGCGCTCGCTGACGCGCGTGCCGGTTCGCTCGCCGGTTCACGTGCCGGTTCGCGTGCCGAAGAGGATGAGCGTCATGTGCAGCAGACCCTGCTTGACATCAAACGCAGATTCGGCAGGAACGCCGTCATCAAAGGCATGGACCTGTTCGACGACGCGACCGGCCAACAGCGCAACCAGCAGATCGGAGGCCACGCGGCATGAGCCTGCAGGAAACCCACAAATACGATGACATCATCGAGCTGCCGCACCACACGTCGCGCACGCATCCGCGGATGAGCATGCATAACCGGGCGGCTCAGTTCATGCCGTTCGCGGCGCTCACCGGGTACGAGGACGTACTCGATCGCACGGTTCGCGCCAACGAGGAGGCCATTGCCAGGGCTAACTCCCCGGTTGATGTGGCGGAAGGCTATATGCCTGCCTGATGTGGGTGTGACCTGCCGATTTTGCCGAAAGCGCTGGCGCATGTGGGTTGCGCTTTCGGTGGTAGTGAAGGCTGCGCTGTTGGTGTCTTATTCCGGCAGAGGATAGGCGTCGTGGAGTAATGAGGAGAAGCTCTCCTTTGCGATACCGTAGAACGCGCCGAGCAGTAGCTGAAGAGCCAGATCATCCGGCAGATCGTTGTCATTGGCAAGGGAGCCGAGAATGCCTTCGAATTTCTGCGGATTGTTGTTCCAGATTGCTGACATCTCCTGTAATGTCAGCAGCTTCGTTGCCAGTTCGGGAAATTTCGGCGACGACAGAAGCCGGTTGATGGTGGCGGCACGGTATTCGTGCATCGGGTCATCTGCATGCGCGTGATTAGTGTTCTGCGGTGCCGGCGATGTTCTGATCCATGACTGGATGGCGGTGATGGAGCTGCTGCTTAGCCCGGTGAATGCGCAGGCGTGGCTCATGGCATAGGTTTTCTCATCCGTTTCGCCGGTTAGATAGCCGACATCCACGCCGAAGAAGTCAGCGATGGTTGCCATGGTCTCATATTTGGGGAACCCGATTTCGCCCGATGAGGTGCGGTTGCCGGTGTTCAGCCATCTGCTGACGTCCTTTTGATGGAATTTCGTGAGATACTGCCGGTTTAATGCGCGTACGAAATCCAGTTGCGTGAGGCCTCGTTCATCCATGCATTGCCTGAGTCGTGCTCTCCAACAGGCGCTGCTTCGTGCTGATATACCACTCATGGTGTAAACCCCCTTCAAAATACGAGTGAATTATAACATGTTACGTCATTGACGCCATAGCAGGGATGAAAGAGGATAGACACCAAAAGGAGAGAACTCATCTGCTGCGGGGTTCAACGCCGCATTTTCGCGTCTTGTGAAAGAAAGGAGAAACCGCTCGCGAAAAAATCACGCCCCCTGATGACGGGTTCCGGAACAAGGCCGATTCATGGTCTTGGAATGGCTGAAGGTCAGTCGTTTCTCATAGGGAACGCCGTCAGGAAGGAAGCAAGGTCATGTTCGCGCAACTGGCAAACACGATTCTGCACGGCGTACGCATATTCGATGAGGCGGCAAAGAACACCACGCCGACCGAGATGAATCGCCCCGATGATTGCAACGAGGCACGGAGCGGACATCATCGCGGTGAGAACTCCCACAAGAAAGGAAACGACAATGACGTTCGATGACGAGCCGGGAAAGATGGCTTGCGGACTCTATATCGGGTCAGCGGGAAATGGGAACACGATTTGCGAAACGGCGACGCAGCTATTTCGGAAGAATTAAGGAGATGAAAATGAAAAACGGGACTGCGAAAATCAGCTGTGCCCTTGCGGCCTTGGCCCTAGTCATTACTGCGGGTCTTTCTGGATGCGGGGTTGAGACAAACAACAAGAATGGTGCATCCCCAAAGCAGAACACTGCGACGTCATCTAAGAATAAGAAGCAGTTTGCAAAAAACGTGCCTGACGTGGCGGGGCTTCCTTGGAGCGTGGAAGAAGCCATGGAAGACGGCTCCGAACGTGTACAAGTTCAATATACGAATACATTGAATGAAAGTCTGTCGGCTTTCTCGGTGCTGTACAAGATTAAAGATGACGTAACGGATGATCAGCTAAGCAGTGCCTTTGCCGACTCTCTGGAAGCCTCTGCGAACAGCGACAGTGAGGATAAGTTGACCGTTGATGATCTGCGCAAGGCAAACTTGCAATGTGAAAGTGAGATGATAGTCAAGCCGGGAGAAAGAGGCATTGCTACCTGCGCATTCGGCTGGTACTACGCAACGAGCGAGGATCAGGTGAAGCTTTGGGACGTTGATAAGGTCAAGGTCACTTGCATCAGCAAGGACGGGAAGAATCTTGAAACATTTTACTATACCCCGGCAAAGAAGAAGACCATCAAAGACAGTATTGTCGATCCGGCCTATACGTGGCCTGACAATGATCTGTCGGCTAAGCTTCCGAAGCCTAATTACCCAGTCGTTACTGTAGGCATTGATTCAGCAACTGGTTTTGATTTCGATATCAAGGGCGTTCCGGTAAGTGAAACTAAAGTCTATGCGAAAGCATGCGAAGACATGGGATGGCAAGTGGAGCGGGAGTCCGACGAAGATACCTATAACTTTGTCGTAAAAGATGGATACCGTCTGCATATCTACTATTCGAATGACTATATTTCCGTTAGCTTGATGAAAGCAGCTGAACAATAGCGCGGATTTGTGAAGGCGAAGTCGTTCTCCGCCCCACATTTGGCGGTATGGGGAACGGCTTCGTCCTAGTAAATAGCCAAGAGTAGAGGGGCCGCTCAGAAAAACATGGAAATGGTTCTGGAATCAGTTGGGACGTCGGCCAAGTCGTTTCCATGATGTCGGAACATCACGAAGTGCCTCTGCAGCGCCTTTACAGAGGGAGAAGGACATGACCAAGGAAGACAAACCGCAGCCGTCGAATATCAATCAGACGATGCAGCTGACTCTGCCGGTTGATCACGCCTATGACGTGCTGAAGAACATGCTTTCCTGCAGCGCGATGTTTATGATGCGCCGCTGGGATGATGAGAAGCGGTCGATTTCGTTCAGTTCCTTCGATGATATCGATCTTGTTGCAGTGATTCATGAGAAATCCGAATCCGAATGTGAGGTCAGGGTAACGTCGGATAGCCGGGATGCGAATCGTGCTGTACGGCGTATCGGCGATTTCTTCCGGGACTACCAGGCGCAAGTCGGCACGACTTCAGTGCAGTTGGACCATGAGCGTCGAACGGCATCGCGGAGAGCGGATGCAAGGAAAGAGACGAAACATGGAAGCGGATCTGTGGCTGTTGCCTCCGAGTTGGCGCAACGTGTCTCCAATGCACCTCTTACCACGAAAATTCTCGTAGGCTTTGTCGTTCTTTTTATCGTCATAGGTCTTATCTGCGGCATCACCTCGTGCGGGGCTTCGTCCAAAGCGGCCAATGATGGGAAGATAGCGATTCCGGAGTCTTCATCCGAATTCGAAGGTGAAAACTACAAGGACGTGGTCACAAGACTGGAATCGGCGGGTTTCACCAATATTGAGACCGAAGGCCTTGGCGATCTGATCACAGGATTCTTCCATAAGGATGGGGACGTCAAGACAGTGTCGGTCAATGGAAGTACGAGCTATAGCTCCAATCAAAAATTCCGGCCGGATGTACGGGTTGTCATCAGATATCATTCCTACTCAACAAGTAGCTCGTCATCGGAAAACGAGGATGATTCCACTTCTTCAGAGGAATCAAAGGCGGAAACTGACGATGCAGAGAACGAGCCCTCCAGCTCGTCTAACTCGTCGGAAGGCAAAAGCGAATCCCCGCAAACCGATGAAGGCAATATTTCGATGCAGAACAACCAGGAATTCGCCCAGATACTTGCGGGCGGAGATTCCGGGCAGGCCATCGAGAGTTTTGCAAACAAGTATCAGGGGCGCAATATCGAATTCGATGGCTATACGGCATCGGTATTACCGCATGACTCAAACAAGACACGATTCGACTATCTGATCCTTGCCGGAAATGTAGGGGGTACGTATGGTCCGAACTTTCATTTCAGTGATGTGAATTATTACGATCTTCACTTGACCGGTGACAATGTTCCGAGCTCGTTTACTGAGGGGCTCAACATTCATGTCATCGCTGAAATCGAAAGCTATGACTCCGCATCCGGCTTGTTCGAGCTCAAACCTGTTTCCATCACGATGAGATGAGAATCGCCATGCCTGGATACATGCCATTCCCCAATGAGACGGTGACGCTCACCAGCCATTGCGCGCGCTGCAAGAACATCGACGGAGAGCAGAATAATGCCAAACTCATGCTCACCAATATGCGTCTGGTATACGAATGGAGCAGCAAAACACGGATGGGGGAGGACCTTTCATGCCTGTCCTACCCATTGAACGAGCTGGCAACGCAGAAAGACGAGATTCGAGCAGATTGCCAAACTTCAGATTATGAAACAAGCTTCAAACTCCACCCAGCCGGGGAGGAAGTCTCCTTCGTTTTCCGTAGCCCGGAGAAAAACGCGAGCCGTAAGGTGGCTGCCGCATGGCTGGACGCAATCAATATGGCGGTGACGGGAACCAAATCCTCCGCAGCCATGGCTTTACGCAGAAGCGTTCCTGGAGTCGAAATGCTAGCTGGTGCGTTGAAAGACACGTTCGATGTGGTCAAAACGACTTTTGCCGGCCCAAATACAAATCAGCGGAGCGCTTCCGCGAGAAAAGCCATCACGGCAAAATGCATTGGATGCAGAGCTCCGCTTTCGGGGTGGACCGGTATGACCGTGCAATGCAAATACTGCGATACGGTGCAGACGCTGTGACTGGAACGGATAACGGGCTAAACGGGAACGAGGAATAAGACATGGGCATGTTACGCGCAATCGGAGGAGCAGTAGGCGGAACTCTGGCCGACCAGTGGAAGGACGTCATCACTGCTGGTCGGTTTGACGAGCATTCCGCGGTCGTGCCCGGCGTTCTAAAGGATGAAGACAACGGCCGCGGCTCCAACGGGCGTGGCTCGGAAGGCGTCATCACCAACGGTTCAAAGATTTACGTGCCGGAGAACACGGCGGCGTTCATCTTCAACCAGTCCGGCATTGAGAATATCATCTCCCAGCCAGGCGGCTACGAATATCATGACGGGCAGGAAAGCATCTTCAATGGCGACGGAGTAAAGAAATCGATCTTCAAACAGATCGGCGAGCGCATCGGTTACGGCGGTATCACGTCCGATTACAAGCAGATTGCCTTTGTGAATCTGCGTGAGATTCGTGACATCAAGTTTGGCACGCGAGGCCCGCTCATGTATAACGATCTGTTCTATGGGACGGATCTTGAGATTTTCGCCTATGGTTCGTTCACCATCCAAATCGGTGACCCGGTGCGGTTCATCCGTAATTTCGTTCCGGCGAACGTTACCTACTACTCGTTTGATGATCAGCGAGCACGTTCGCAGATTCTGGCTGAGTTTCTGCAGTCGTTCACGGTGGCACTGAATGCGCTGTCAACGCAGTACAGAATCTCGCAGTTGCCAGCGCAGGCGAATGATATTGCGCTCAAGGTAGCGAATGATGGGCAGAACGCGGGGACGTGGCCTGCCCGGTTCGGGTTCAATATCGTCAAGATCGGTATCGAGAACATCGAGTTTTCGGATGCTTCGCGTGAACTTGTACAGAAGTTCTCCGCCAACAAGATGGACCTGAAGGCGTATGAGGATGTGTCGCAGCACGCTTCGAATGTGGCGGCGCAGCAGAAGATTGCGCATGGTGTTGAGGCACATGGGTTCGGTGATGCGGGTGCGATGATGTTCGGCGCGGCCTTCGCGCAGGGCGTGAATCCTGTGACCGGGGCGCAGGCCAATGCTGTAGTTGCGGAGCAGACTATGGCGGCGCAACAGTCGGCTTCGACCGTGGCTGTGCCTTCCATGTCGGTCGGTGAACAGTTGGACGCGGTCAAGAAGCTCAAGGAGTTGCTTGACGCGGGGATCTTGACCAAGGACGAGTTCGATTCCAAAAAGAAACAGATTCTTGGTCTATAGATATAAGGAGGACAACATGATGAAGAAGGTCTTTGCTGCGATACTGAGCATTGCATTGATTGCTGGTGTATCCGCATGCGGCGAGAAGAAGGCCGAGGGGCCAGACTATGCCGATGACGAGGCGATGTCCATTATCGCGGAGGGTTTCAGCAAGCGTTCCTCTCTTATCGATAAGCTCAAGGGACAGGGCAAGGATACAAGCGAATCAAAGAATTTTCAGCAGATTATTCAGGCTGAGATCGATAATGATAAGCCGTTGAAGGCTCGTCAGTTCAAGGATTCGAAGCTCCAGGAGCAGATCATCGCCTATTTGAATTCGCTGGATGATCAGCTGGCCGTAGTCAAGAAATACTCGAGTACCAGTGCTGAATACACTACTGCGTGGAGCGAAGCATATGACAAGCGGTCCACAATTCTGAAGACATTCGTGGATAAGTATGGGCTTAAGGTCGATTCGAAATACCAAGACGCTCTTGACGATCTGGTTCGTAACGGCAATTCCGTTCAGGAGAAGAACGAGACGGATCAGGTGATCAATAATCTGGTCTCATCGGCTCAATTTGACAGAACAGAAGCGGAATATGGTGGTTACTACACGTATTCCGCAGTCATCGAGAACACCAGTAAAATCAATTTCAGCAATGTCTCGCTGCTGTTGGCGCTCTATGATGCTGACGGTGTGAAGGTCGAGGAGACTTTTGCCAACACCAGTTCATGGGCGGCAGGTGAGAAGGTTCGGTTCGAGGCTGGTACTGATGTGAACGCCGCACAGGTCAAGGTATCGGTCGGTAACTACGACGTGGTGAAGTAGGGGACGCTTTTTGTCGTTGCGCCGGCTGATATGAAAGTTCAGTTATCGGAGTCGTACCAGCCGGTCATCTGCTAGTATTTTCATGTCAACATGTAGACACAGTATATGAATGCAATGGTAGTGCCCGAAAAGTTGCGCACTTTGGATCATGGCCGTCCATGGCGCGATGATCAGTTCGCTTCCACGAGGTTGTCATCGAGCCGGGACATGTCCAGGTAGCGGCGGTTCGACCATTCGTTCGC
>NZ_JAHBBE010000053.1 GCF_019331805.1 Bifidobacterium pongonis | reverse complement strand
TACTACGCCGGCGAAGGGCTTACACTCACCGGATGGACGTTTAGCGCCGACGTGACCACAAGCGACCTCGAAGCAGTGCGCAAAACCGCCACCGAGGCGAACAAGGCCGCAAGCGACGCCGCCGCCGAAATCGCCGGCGCACGAGACCTCGCCACCCAGGCGGACGGTAAGGCCGACAAGGCGCAAACCACCGCGGATGCGGCGAACACGCTCGCAGCCAAGGCGAACGACACGGCACAGGAGCGGGTGAAGACCATCGCCGCTGGCACAGGCGTCACCGCCACCCGCGCCGGAAGCACGGTGACCCTGACCGCGCCGAACACGCTGCCCGCGCCCACCAGCCTCACCAGCACCGACCTCAACACGCTCAAAACCGGCTGGGGCGCCTACTGGGCTGGCGGCGGCAACACCTGCTCGCACAAGCCAAGCGGCGTCGGACACTTTGGCCTGATCGTGCAACGCACCGCACTCGGCTGGACCACCCAACTCCTCACCGACCCGCAGACCGGGAAGATCTGGCGTCGCACCTGGAACTCCAACAGCTGGGACGAATGGAAGGCGCTGGCCGAGGACCGGGACGCGACCACGACGATCCACGGCCTCATGAGCAGCGGAGACAAGAAGAAGCTCGACAGCATCCAGGACGGAGCGAACGCCTACACTCTGCCCGTGGCCGCAACGGATACCATCGGCGGCGTCAAACCCGACGGCAAAACCATCACCATCGGCGAGGACGGCACCATCACCGCACAATCCAGCGCGACAGCGGCATCCTTCCTCGCCGCACACCCAATCGGCTCGCTCTACTGGTGCGTCACCGGCAACCCCACCGACCAGGGCGGCACATGGAAGGAAATCCCCACAATCATCGGAGGACACGTCTGGCAAAGACTCGCCTGAAAGGAGCCATCATGGCAAAAACCACGAACATCACCAAATACACATGCGACCGCTGCCACGACAGCGCATACCTCACCGACGGAGATCCGCGCACGTCGAGCGACTGGCACCAGATCAAACACACCACCGCGGACGGAGTGACGCAGGAGGCGCTGGCATGCACCTCATGCCAGCAGGAATTCAAGAAACTCGCCGCCACGCAGGACGCGGCCTACACGGCATGGCTTACCGAGGGAAAGGACTGACATGACCACCACGCTCATCACAGGCAAGGGCGGCACACCGCACATCACCAGCGGCGACATGGGCGCCATGCAGGCCGGAATCATCGGCAACGGCAGCTACCTGCTGCAGGGCAGCGACGGCACTTTCCCCACGGTGACCATGCAGGATGCGAATCACGCGCTGATCCCCGTCCTCAACCTCGTGGTCGAAGGACGATACGCGCGAGTCACCGAGGCCGAGACCGCGACCATCGAAAGCGGCGTGAGCGGCCAGAACCGCAACGACCTCGTCTGCCTCAAATACACACGGAACAATCAGAACATCGAGACCGCTGCCATCGCCGTGCTCAAAGGCACGCCAAACACCGGAACGGCCGCCGACCCGACCGTCCCGTCGGGCAGCATCCACTCGGCCTCCGGCACGGCGTGGATCCCGATCGCCCGCATCCCGATCAGCGGGATCACGCCCGGCACGCCGGTCATGCTCATCAAACAGCTGCCTCCCATGTCGAAGCTGTGGGATTCCGTAACCCTGTACAACGCGAAGGGCTTCACGGTCATCCGCACCGGCATGATGATGCTCGTCAAATATTCCGGCAATATCGGTAAGGGCAGTTGGGATTCAGCGCAATGCGAATACGTGCTGCCCGCCGAACTGCGCCCGCCTGTCGAGGTCAATGCGATGGTGTGCGTGTCGAACGGGCAGACGGCGAGAATGCTCATCGTCAAGCCGGAAGGAACCATCCGATGCTCGAACATGGGAGCCGCGGGCAGCAATCAGGGTTGCGTCGGCTCGCTCTGCTATCCGGTCGTCTAATCGACGGTCAGAGCGGCACCGTGATGCAACCCTCGACCCAACCGCCTTTGCCGATCGTCATCTTCGCGGACGAACGAAGGGCGATGGAGTTGCCAGCGGCCTGCACCTCGACGCCATGAAGCCCCACACTCGAATTGGACACCGCGGCGCAATGCACCTCGAACGCGGCCTCCAATCCAGGAAGCGTGAAAAGCTGGGACACCTCCCATTCCCTCACGGCATTCCAGTTCGTGTTGAGCCGGATGGCATGAAACGCGACGATCAACATCCCGCCGACAAACGCGGTGCGATAATTCACGTCCCAGTTAGCGTTTGGTTTCGTGAGGGTTACGGAATCCCTCATCGCATGATTGCCTTCTCCCAGAGCCTTTGCGCGTCCTTTAGCACTGTCACGTCAGGCCGCAGGTAATAGCGGGCCGTGGTCTCGATGCTCGAATGACCCAGGGCGCGGCTCACCACCGCCACATCCACTCCGGCAGTCAAAGCGCTCGTCGCCCACGAGTGACGCAGGTTCTCCCTGGGCACGAAAGGGAGCCGCTGCTCACGGCACCATCGTCTGTAGCGGCGGTCCACCTGCCCGGGATTCAGGCCGCCGACAAGCCTGCCAGACCCGCCGTGGCGGATCAGCCGCAGACGAAGCACCGCGAACCGTGGGAGCGCGAGCTCCCTGGCCGACAGATCGGTCTTCGGCTCGACAACGACCTCGTGGCCGGATACCCATTGCACACCGCGCCGGATCCGCACCAGTCCCGCCGCGCAGGTCGATGTCCGACCATTCGAGGCCGAGCGCCTCCTCCGGCCTGAGCCCCAGCGTGACGCTGCAGATGAGCCATGCCTCGAGCTCATGCCCCCAGAACCCACGCAGGAGCGTCGCGATCTGCCGCGAATCGAGCACGCGCGGCTGATGATCCGTCCTCTTCGGTCCCCTGACGCGCGTGGTCGCGTCCACACTGCTCACGCCCCACCTGGATGCCTTGCGGAGCATCGCCCGGAGCACGCCCCACGCCTTGCGCGCCGCGCCGCGCGGCATGCCGGCCATCCACGTCTCGATCATGCCGGCGGTGATCGAATCGATCTCAAGCCCGCCGAAAGCGTCCACGATATGGCATCGCCACGCGCTCTCATATCCGACCATGGTGCATTCCCTCAGATTCGCGCACGACGGCAGCCACACTTCGTCATGGAAAACGGACAACAGCATCTTTTAACCTCCAAATCCCACACGCCACAGCGGCCTGTCCGCAATGGTCGGCGTGTGGGATTCCACAGTAGAAAGGCCTGTGATGCAACTGCTTGACCAGATCGTCGCATGGCTCGTGCCCGCCATGTGCGGCGGTGCGGCCACGCTCGCCGCGGTGGTGTGGAGGTACGGGCGTGCGATGATCCATGGGCTGCGTGTCCTGCTCCGTGCGGAGATCATCCGCATCCACCGTGAATACGTGCAGACCAACAGTCCGATACCGGTCGAGGTGATGGACGAGGCCGACGACGCGTACAGCGCGTACAGCGCGCTTGGCGGCAACGGGACGGGAACGAAGATGCACGACGAGATCATGGCCGCGCACAACGGCCCGAGAAAGGAGAAGCCATGACATTGGTGCATTTCCACCTGGCCGACGCCGAGGGGCGCGGTCTGGACGGCAGCGTGAGCCTCGTGCCCACGAGGCGCGTGACGGTGCGTGATGCGATCCGCCTGCCGGTCGCGCAGACCGCCAGGCTCGACAACGGCGAAGCCACCGTGGAGGTGATGCCGACCTCGACGCAATGGGTGTGGCGTGTGAGCGAATTGGTCGCTTCGGGCATCACCCGCTACGTCGAGGTGCCCGACAAGACCGACGGCATTGTCGAATACAGCGGGTTGCAGGATGTGGATCCGAAGACGTTGGACGCGACCGCGGGCACCGTGGCCGCGTGGGAGACGGTCACGCGCGCCGCGCAGCTCGTCGCCGACCAGATCACGGACGTGGGCGACAAGGTGTCGCGCGCCGAATCGGCCGCACAGTCGGCCAAGGCGGACAGCGGCGTCGCCACGCAGGAGGCCACGGCGGCAAAAGCGTCGGCCGAATCGGCCCGGTCGAGCGCGCGGGCGGCCGCATCGAGCGCGAGCATGGCGCACGACAGCGAGACCACGGCCAACGGCCTGATCGGCGAGGCCCGCACGATCGCGTCCGCGATCGAAACCGCACGCGACACGGCCACAGCGGCGGCATCGCAGGCCAAGGCGTCCGAAACCGCGGCCGTCAAGTCGGCTGAATCGGCCAAGACGAGTGCCTCGACGGCCACGGCCAAGGCTGAGGCCGCGACCAAGGCAGCCACCACGGCCGGAACGTCGGCCGATGCGGCAGGCCGATCGGCCACCGCGGCCGCCCAGTCGTCCACGACGGCCACGACCGCCGCGACCAAGGCGGCTGACGATGCGTCCACCGTCAGCGCCAAAGCCTCCGCCGCCGCATCGTCAGCCGACAGCGCGGCCGAATCGGCCACCGCGGCCAAGACGTCGGCCGACAGCGCGCAGGCGAGCATGACCAAGGCCAAGGCGTCCGAAACGGCCGCCGCGCAATCCGCCGCAACGGCGAAAACGTACGCGGACAGTGTGGCGCACTGGATCGAATGCACGGACATGACCGACGCGCTCGCGAAGAGCAAGCAGGATGCGACCGCGCTCTGCTGGTGGCCGAGGGAAGTGAACTCATGAGCGGGATCATGGGCGGCGCAATGTGCGCAGGGCGCATCGTGAGCGGCGCATGCCTGGGCGGGAAACGCATCGGCATCGTCCACGCCGGGCAACTCATCTGTCCCAGCGGGAAGAACCTGGTCGTCTACCCGCTCGGCGCGCGGAAGGATGGGCTGATGCAATGCGAGCTCATGTCTGACGGCGGGCTGCAAGTCACGTTGAAAGCCGGGCTGAAGCAATGGAACGGGCTCGGCGTGACGGTCGGCCTCGCCGACATCGGCCTCTCGCCAGGCGACACGGTCCTGCTGTCAAGCCGCTACGGCGACGTTGTCCCGCCGAACTGCTCCTTCAACATCAAGTTCAGGAGGAGCGGCGGCGTAGTGGTCTACGATTCGGGCGTCTGGAGTGCGAACGGCCAATTGAAGGTCACTGTCCCGGCCGCGGCCGAAAAGGTCCTCTTCACCGTCTTCCGCAGCGTCGCGACCACGGAGGATTGCGAGATGATCCTGCATCCGATGCTGGAGAAGGGGTCGGCCGCGACCGTGTGGGAGCCGCCGGAAAACGCGGGGGGGGGGCAGGGTCTTGACGCGACAAGTCCAGCCCAGGACCTGATCGTCAACGGCGGATTCGAGTCCGGCGACCTCACCGGATGGACCGTCACCGGGTACGCCATCGTGGTCGACCGGCACGCCAGTACAGTCAACAAGCCGCATTCCGGCATCCGGTGGCTTGTTGTCACGCGAGACGGGACTGACGTCCTGCAGCGGGTCGAGGTCACGCCGGAAGCGTCCCTGCGTCTGTCGTTCTGGCGCGCCGAAGGCGGCGTCGATTCGATAAGGGTCGGCACGGTGGCGGTCAAGTCCGACGACGGGCGCGTGATCGCGAGCCTGGACCTGCCGGTCCCGCCAGACACCGCCTGGCATGCTTGGACGCTCGACTTCACCGTCCCCTCGGACGTGGACGCGGTGGCCATCACGTTCGCCAGCCGTTCGTGGATGCGTCTGGATGACGTCAGCCTCATCCGGATCGCCTAGGACGAACCAGCATCAAGCATCACAAGCACAAAAAGGGAGACCGCCATGTCCGCCGTCTGCGTCTGCATGATCCTGCTGCTCGCGGCCTTGGGGCTGCTCGTCCGCGGGCGTGCGGCGCGTGACCCGCTCCCGTGGACGCCCCTCGCCCTGCTGCTGCTCGCGGTCGGCATCGGCGTCGCGGTCACGGTCCTGCTCGCGCTCACGCGGCTCCTGACGGTCGCGGTCCTCCTCTGGACGATCGCCTTCACACCATGACCATCAACCACAACATCAACCACAACAGATGAACAGCAACGACCCCGACCCGGCAGGCCGGGGTCGTCCCATAGAAGGAGGAAAATTGACAGACAACCGACGACGCCGCATCCCAGCGAGGGCGGCGCGAATCGTCGCCTGCGCGGCGACGGCGCTGGCCATGCTCGCGGCCCCCGCGGCCATGGCCAGCATGAATGTCATCGACGTTTCCGGATGGCAGAGCTCAGACGTGACCCGCGTGGTCGACGCGGACGCCGCAGTCGTGAAGATCACCGAAGGCACCGGGTACACGAACCCGTATTGGAAGACCCAGATCGACTGGGCGCGTTCCACGGGCAAGGCGTGCGGCGGCTACCATTACGCCGACGGTGGCAGCGCGGTGGCCGAGGCGGACAGGTTCGTGTCCGTCTTCGGTTCCTATGTCGGCCAGTGCGTGCTCGCCCTCGACTGGGAGGGCGGCGGCAACGCCGCATGGGGCAACGGCGCCTGGGCGCAGACCTTCGTGCAGCGCGTCTACGACCGCACCAAGGTGTGGCCCATCGTCTACGTCCAGGCATCCGCGGTCAATCAGATCACGGCATACACCCGGAAGCATTGCATGCTGTGGAAGGCGCAGTACGCTTCCATGAACGCCACTGGATGGCAGTCCTTGCCATGGAACGCCGGAAGCCACGGCGAAGGCATGGTCCAGTACTCCAGCACCGGCTACCTGAACGGTGTCGGCCCGCTCGACCTGAACTTGTTCTTCGGCGAACGCGAGGCATGGCAGAAGATCGCGGTCGGCGACAGAGGCAAGACCAAGACCGAGATCCGCAAGGACCCGGTAACGCCGAAGGTCGACACGGCACCCGACTACGAGGCCATGGCGACCAAGGTCATCCGCGGCGACTACGGCAACGGCGAGGCCCGCAGGACCGCCCTCGGTGCCAACTACACGAGGGTCATGGAGGCCGTCAACCGCCGCCTCGGCCTCGGCTCCGCCGGAACTGCGTCCACCGCGACCGCAACGGGCGGCGGCGTGTCCGCGGTGGTCCGCAGCGGCGACACCATGAGCGCCATCGCCGCCCGCTACAACAGGCACCCCGTCACCGCCTGGCGCGTGCCCAGCGGCAACATCAATCTGATCTACCCCGGCCAGACCGTCACCTACGGCGGTACGGCCGCCACGACAGCGCCAGCCGCGACGGGAGGCCACGTCGTGCGTGCAGGGGAAAGCCTCTGGAGCATCTACGGCACCGGCTGGCAGGCCGCAGCACAGCGCAACGGCCTGCGCAGTCCTTACACGATCTATCCAGGCCAACGCCTGATTTAAGGAGGTGAGGGAAAATGGATGAATCCAATGATCCGCAATCCGGTTACCTGCTGCCCGACAAGGCATACGAGATCCTCAAATGGCTCGCGCTGATCGCCCTGCCGGCCATCGCGGTCTTCGCGCAGGCGGTCGGCCCCGCATGGGGCCTGCCTCACGTCGACCAGATCGTCGCCACGATCGACGCGCTCGGAGTGCTGATCGGCGCCCTGATCGGAGTCAGCGAAATCAAGGCCAGGCTCACTGCCTGACACATGCAATGCGCCCCTCTCCCGACCGACACGGCCGGGAGAGGGGCGCTTTTCTGTTTTGACGGTTATGATATCCATAAAAACGGAGTGCCTTTTGAGTGCCCGACAGTGCACGGAAGACTCAAAACCGTTGAAAACACTTGAGACGTGGAAATGTAGCAGAGTTCAAATTTAACGTGTCCAAGTGAGTCGTTGAGCTGCTGAAAACGGCGTGTTTCCAACGTTTCCCGGTTTCGGGAGCGGTGGGGACGCGCCTTTTTTGAACTCGCGGGATATGGCCATTTTCGCCTTTATCGATGTTCCGCAGTACCTGCCGTCAGCGCAAGAGGCATTGATGCTTCGGTAGTGCCCGAAAAGTTGCGCACTTTGGATCATGGCCGTCCATGGCGCGATGATCAGTTCGCTTCCACGAGGTTGTCATCGAGCCGGGACATGTCCAGGTAGCGGCGGTTCGACCATTCGTTCG
>NZ_JAHBBE010000052.1 GCF_019331805.1 Bifidobacterium pongonis | reverse complement strand
GCTCTTGAGTTCTCAAACCACCACCGCACCGACCCGGAACCATCCGCCCTTCAGGAGGGGAACCGCGCCGCGCCGAGCAGCAAGAGAAAAACCTACACCAAAACCCGAACCCACGCAAACCCGGACCCACGGAAACACCCCCAACCCCTTGGAAACACTGGGGTTCGTCGGCGTGTCGGAAACGGGACGAAACAAGGGAAAACCAGGCGGAAACACACGGACGGCACCCCGAACAACCGGAAAACAATCCGGAAAAACACGGAAAACGACACGACCGCGCGTGTCGCATGGCTCCCATCGCAGGTCTTCATGCCAGAAAAACAAACCCAGCCGCGTCTTGCAATGCGTTATCGCCGTTTAGCGGGAAAATAAGAACATACGAAGAAGGAAACAGGGAGGTTCCGCGTGCGCACCATACGAATCGGCGTGGTCGAAGATGATCCCGCAAGCTGCCAACTGACACTCGACTATCTCAACCGTTACCAGAGCGAGACCGGAGAACAGTTCACCGTGACCGTATTCAACGACGGCGCCAGAATCGTCGAGCATTACACTCCGGTTTACGACATCCTCCTGCTCGACATCGAAATGAGCGAAATGGACGGCATGGAGGCGGCACGTCGCATTCGCAAACGCGACGATAAGGTCGTGATCATCTTCATCACCGCCGCACCGCAATACGCGATCAACGGATACGAAGTCCGGGCGCTCTCATACCTGCTCAAGCCGCTACCCTGGTTCGCGTTCTCCCAAGAGCTCAGGAAATCGATCGACATGGTGCGCCGCAACGGCGACGACTCCATGCTCATCGAAACGAATGGCAGCCAAACGCGCTTGAATCTCGCCGACATCCTGTATTTCGAATCGATCCGGCACACCATCGTCATCCACACCTTGGAAGGCAAACTGTCCATCACCGGCACGTTGAAGGATATGGAGGCCCGGCTGGCCGAGCGTAATTTCTTCCGCTCGAATTCCTGCTATCTGGTGAATCTTCAGCATGTGACGGGCATAGCCGACCAGGATTGCACGCTGTCGAACGGCGAACGGCTGCGCGTAAGCCGGCCGCGCAAAAAGGCGTTCATGAGCGCGCTGACCGACTATATGGGAGGTGGCAGATGATTGGCACCATGCTGCCGGACATGCTGCACACGGCATCGCCGCTGGTGACGACGCCGATCACCAACGCGCTTCCCGACATTCCCCGTTCCTACACCGCAATCTGCGAATGGGCCGCATGCGTGGTGTATATCGCGGTACTGTACCGACGCGTTCCGCCGCGCCGGTCGATCATCGTCAGCATCGCCGGTTTGGCCCTGCTGGTGGCGGTGCAGTATTTCGACGGCAGTATGCCGATCTGGTTCTGGATCATCGGCATGCTGCTCGCTTTCGCATGCATGTACGCGATGATTCTGCTCGGCGCCGGCACCGGCAAACGCGAAGGCCTGTACATTACGGCGCGCGCGTTCGTGTTGGGCGAGTTGGTAGCGTCGCTGCACTGGCAGATCGTCACGTTCTTCGGCGCACATGACGGTTTCGGCGATTACGAGTGGCGTGCGATCATACTGCTGATCGTCACGTATACGTTGTGCTTCGGTTTGGCTTGGCTGGTGGAACGCGGTAATTTCAGCCAGACCGCTCCGACCCTGCCGACCGCTTCCGCCGCGATCGCGACGATGGCCATCATGATCGTCACGTTCGCCATGAGCAATCTGAGCTTCGTTTCCACGAATACGCCGTTCTCCGGCTCGGTTGGCCAGGAGGTCTTCTACATCCGCACACTGGTCGATTTCTGCGGATTCGCGATTCTTTACGCGCAGCAGGAACAGATCCGCCGCATCGAAACGAACGAGGAACTCGCTTCGATCAACGCCCAGCTGGAAAGCCAGCATCAGGAATACCTGCAATCGAAGGAGAACATCGAATCACTTGGGCGTCTCGCGCACGATCTGAAGCATCAGATCACCGCATTGCGCGCCGAAGTCGATCCGGAACATGCGGCGGCCGGATTCGAACAGTTGGAGCGGTCGGTGCAACGCTACAGCGCGCAGCAGCATACCGGCAATCCCGTGCTCGACGTCATCCTGACCACCAAGGAGCGCACATGCGCCGATCATGGCATCACCCTCACTGCGGTCGCCGACGGTTCGCTGCTGAGCGGCATGTCGTCGATGGATATCGCGTCGCTGTTCGGCAACGCGCTCGACAATGCGATCGAGGCGACGTCGAAACTGCCGGACCGCGAACAGCGTCTGATCAAACTCGCGTTGTACGAGCAGAACGGGTTCACCGTCATCCGTGTTGAGAATTATTTCGATTCCGCACTGAAGAAGGATGCGGAAGGCAATCTGCGTACCACCAAACGCGACGATCGGCATCGTCACGGGTTCGGCGTGAAATCGATCCGTCATATCGCGCAGCAGTACGGCGGCGAGGTGACGATCCGCACCGAGGACCATTGGTTCATTCTGACCGCGCTCATTCCCCGCGCCAACGGTTCCAAGAGCATGTAACCGCACGGTGAGCCACGCCTTGGCACCCACGCCTTGGTCCCAGCCCGGCGGCACTGCGGCCGACGCATAGGAAAACCCGCCCGGGGAAGAGGAAACCGGGCGGGTTGAGGGGAAGAGAAAGGGGAAAGAAGTCAGAAGTCGATGAACGTTACTTGGCGGCCTCCTTGGAATCTTTGGAGCCCTTGGAATCCTTGCCCTTCGGCATGACCCAGAACTTGAGCAGCGGATAGCTCACGATCACGGCCAGCAGAGTGTTGACCACGGAGGCGATGGTGCCCGCAATGCCGGCGTTCATGCCCCAGCCCTGGCACAGGCCGGTCACATAGCCGGGCAGCACGAGGTTCACGACCACGATGACCACAGCGAGGATCACATACTTCCAAGCGGCATCCTTAAAGCTGGAATCCGACTTGAACACCCACTTCATCTGCACGAAGAAGTTCACCACCTGGGCGAGCACCTCGGCGAGCAGGAAGGTCAGGAATCCGCCCAAACCGTTGCCTTTGGTGTCGTAGTTGAAGATCAGGAAGTGGAACGGCTGCGTCAGGCCCATGCCGCTGATGAACACGGCCGTGCCGATCCATGTCACCACGAAACGGGTGATGGTGGAGATGTTCGACAGCACGTTGAACAGGATGAATTCCCAAATGTTCGGATGATCCTTGATCCACCTACGAATCGGACCGATGTTCTCGACCGACTGCGTTGCGTTGTTATCAGTCATTGCTCAGCTCCTTTGCGGTGCGCTTGTTTGCGGATTGGTTGCGGAAGAAGCCGGCGATGACGCCGCCCAATCCGCGGAAGGTGTGCCCGTTGGCGATGTTGACGATGGCGTCGACCATCGCGGAATCGACCATGCCTTGGGTCATCTTGCTCATGGCTCGCGGGGGCATGTTCAGAATGAACAGGGTGTTGAGGTCCGGGGCGCCGGTTTTCTGCCGGATTTTGGCTTCCCGCTTGGTAAGCGTCCTGGCGATGGTGCGTGCCGCGAAACCTTTGGAATCCGCCCACGACATGATCGGATCGTTCGTGCCGAACGTCACCGGCTTGCCCGGAGCAACCACGTTATGACCGAACAGCACGGCCATTTCGACATCGGTCGCCTCCTTCACATGGCCGTCGAGATAGTGGCCGAGCGCGGCGTCCGCGGCAATCGCATCGACATCGCCTGCGACGGTGTGCGGAATCGTAAGCAGCAGGTTTTCGGCGTTGTCGCCGACCATCAGCGTCCATTCGCCGGATTCCGTCTTCCACGC
This sequence comes from Bifidobacterium pongonis, assembly GCF_019331805.1. Lineage (GTDB taxonomy): Bacteria > Actinomycetota > Actinomycetes > Actinomycetales > Bifidobacteriaceae > Bifidobacterium > Bifidobacterium pongonis. Next base: position 5,471 of record NZ_JAHBBE010000052.1, on the reverse strand, counting down.
GTTGCCGGAAACGTCGAAATGGCGGAAGGTGTAACGGTCAAAATCGATATGCACGCTCTTGCTTTCATGCGCGCCCAATTCGACCTTGACGAATCCCTTAAGCTCGCGGTCGGGGCGCAGCACACCACCTTGCGGCCCACGCACGTACAGCTGCACGACGGTGGAACCGGCGACGTCGGAATCGTTGTTGACCATCACATCGACGCCGTTCTCGCTGGCTGTCAGCGCACTGTAGGTGAAGTGGGAATAGCTCAGGCCATAGCCGAACGGAAAACGCACCGGAACCCCGGCGGTCTCGTAATAGCGGTAGCCGACGAACGGCCCTTCACGGTAGATCGCGTCACGGCCGATTGCCGGATACCAGCCGGAACTGGGACAATCCTCGTAACGCACCGGCCAGGTTTCGGCCAGATGACCGGAGGGGTTAACTTCGCCGGTCAGCGCACGCACGGTTGCGGAAGCGCCCGCTTGACCGGACAGACCCACGTACAGCACGGCATCCACGTCATCGATCCACGGCAGTTCCACTGGGGAACCGGCGACGAGCACGACCACAACAGGCTTGCCGGCGCCCTTCAGCGCTTCGACCAGCTCGTTCTGCGCCTGGGGAATCGCCATGGTGGAACGGTCAAGGCCTTCCGATTCGCTGCGCTCGTCAAGACCGACGACGGCAAGCGCCACATCGACGCCTTCCTTGCCTGCGAGCGCGACGGCGTCCTCCATAAGCGCGCGATCCGGCTTGCCTTGGCGGTCGTACCCCTGTTCGTAACCGGCGAAGATGAGGCTTTTGGCGCTCTTGACCTCGTCAAGGATGTTCTCTTCCTTGGTGGCGTTCACCTTGGAGGATCCGGATCCCTGGTAGCGTGCGGTGGCGGCCATATCGCCGATCACGGCGACGCGGGTTCCCGCTTTGAACGGCAGGGTTGCATGGTCGTTTTTCAGCAGCACGCTGGAGTTTTCCGCGACTTTGCGTGCGACGGCGTGATGGGCCGCGATGATGGTGTCTTTGAGCAGATCGTTGCGCCCAACGCCGACCAGTTTGGTCGCGTTGGCGACGGCCGCGACTTCGGCCGCGCGCGCGTTGATATCGGCTTCGGAAAGGGTTCCCGCCTTGACTGCGCCTTCCAGCTCGCGTACGGAGGTGAAGCCCGGCGACGGCATTTCCAACGATCCGCCGGCTTTGACGGCTGCGACGGCGGAGTTGGAACCGCCCCAATCGGAGACGACCATGCCGTCGAATCCCCATTCGTCGCGAAGGATGTCCTGCAGCAGGTGCTTGTTCTCATGCGCGTAAACGCCGTTGATCTCGTTGTAGGAGGTCATGATGGTCATCGGCTTGGCTTCGCGCACTGCGATTTCGAAACCGGTCAGGTACAGTTCGCGCATGGTTCGCTCGTCGACCACGGAGTTGCTGGCTTGGCGGCGCAGTTCCTGGCTGTTGACGGCGAAATGCTTCGGACATGCGGAGATGCCGTTGCTTTGGATGCCTCGGATGAGTCCTGCCGCCATACGGCCGGCGACGACCGGATCTTCGGAATAGTATTCGAAGTTGCGTCCGCACAGCGGATTGCGTTTGATGTTCATGCCCGGTCCGAGCAGCACGTTCACGTCGAGATCGTGCGCTTCCTTGCCGAGCGCCTCGCCCATTTCCTCGGCGAGCGCCGGATCCCAGGAGTTGGCTACGGTGCCGGCTGTCGGGAAGCAGGTGGCGGGCTTGGATGCGCCGAGGCCGAGATGGTCTCCTTCGCCGAGCTGGCGGCGTACACCGTGGGGGCCGTCGCTCATGACGAAGCTGGGAATGCCGGCGCGGTCGTTGCCTCGCGAATCCCATTCGGATCCGCCGGAAAGCATTGCGGCTTTCTCAGCCACGGAAAGTTCTTCGAGTTCCATTGGTTCTCCCTTGCAATACCCTTTCGACTCGCTTGGTCTCCCGGACCTGCGCTGTTCGTGTCTCGGATGCCCTTGGCTGCATCGCTTGTGGTCATCCGCCGCTAGTTTGATTGAATCAGCCGTTCGCATCCGATCGGTGCCGTATTACACAACTTGTCGTTCTGCTCGCACAATCGGTCGGCCTGGTTTTACTGGCTTGCGGCACCTGCTGTTGGCACCTGCGGCGGCGTGCGGCTGCCGGAATGGCCGCCGCGGGGGCCGTAGGCGAACCCGGTTTCCTTCGGGTCCGCTTCGGTGGCCGTATCGGCTACCGGATTCGCCTGCGGTTCGTGTCGGGGCGCTGTTCCTACTTGGCGCCCGGGGTGGTGGATTCCTTGGTTCCGGCTGCCGCCAGCGCCTTGCGTCGATCCAGGAAACGCTTGATGGCGAGCGCTTCAAGGGCGACGAGCAGCACGCCCAGCACCACGTCCGAGGTGATCATGACGATCTTCCACACCGGTGTCGGATCATCCGGCTCGCCATCCGCGTACCGCCAGCTGTTGGCTGCCGTGTACAGGATGTTGTGGGCCGCCCGACGCATCTGGATGACGGATGTCGCGCTGCGGTCGGTCACATGGTTGGTGGTGTCGGTGGTGGCGAGCATGGCATCGGTTCCGCCGCGGATCGCCTGGTCGGCGGTCTGGTAGGCATAGTTGGTGCCGGAGAAATAGTCGGTTTCCACGAAGCCCTTGAATCCCCATTCATCGCGCAGCACGGTTTCGTTCAGGCCGGTGTGGGCGCTGGAGTAGGTGTTGCCGATGTAGTTGAAGGATCCCATCACGGCCTGCGCGTCGCCGTCGGCTTTGATGACGGTTTCGAACGGCTTCAGGTACAGTTCGCGGATGGACTGTTCGTTGGCCCATGTGCACAGCTGGCCGTTGCGCTGGGTTTCCTGCTCGTTGAGCGCGAAATGCTTGATGAAGGCGTACACGCCACGGTCGGCCGCGCCAAGCACCTGCTGGGTGGACAGGTCGCCGGTCAGTACCGGATCTTCGGAGAAGTATTCGAAGTTACGGCCTGCGAACGGTGAACGATGGAGGTTGACGGACGGTGCGTACCAGCCGGAAACCTGCATCTCACGGGCCATGTCGCCGATGGTTTCGCCGTACTCCTTCGCCAGATCCTTGTTCCAGGAGCAGGCGAGGACGATGTTGGAGGGCAGGCCGATGGAGCTGACGCCGGTGAAGTTGTCCTTCAGCGCGGCCGGGCCGTCCACGTCGGAGAGACGGATCTTGCCGATCGACTTGACCGCGGCGTTCTGGTAGCCGGCATTGGCGATCAGGGCGTCCATATCGTCGAAGGTCAGTTCGTCGAGTAGCTGATCCCACTTGGCATCGTCGTAGTCGACGCCGCGCAGGTCGGCCAGGCGGATGCCGTTCTTGGCGCCGGTGGTCGGCATGCTGTCGGAATTGTCGTCGAACTTGGTCGGATCGTAGTTGCCCACGTTGTAGAAGCCGGACTTGACCTCATCGGACATGCTGTAGTCGGTCGGGCCTGCGAGCGCTTCCTTGCGGTTGGCGAAATGGTTGGCGCGGCTCAGGTAGGTGAGTCCGCCGTTGGCGTCGTCGAACACGTTGGTGGCTACGATGTTGTCACCGTTGTGGGTGTTGTTTTCGCTGTTGTAGGTGATGGTGTCGCGCACGGTGACGGTTTTGCTGTCGAGGGCGTTGTGCGAATCGGAGTTGATGGAGATTCGGTAGTCGCCCGCTTCGAGCACGTAGGCCTTGGCTTTCTGGTAGTCGTAGGAGGCCATGTCGTCGTCATCAAATTCGACCTTGACGGTTTCGGATTCGCCCGGCTTGAGTTCCTTGGTCTTTTCGAAGTCGACCAGGTTCGCGCTGGCCTTTTCGATGCCGCCGTTGGTGTACGGCGGGTTGTAGTAGACCTCGACCACGTCCTTGCCCGCGGTGTCGCCGGTGTTGGTGACGGTCACGTTGAAGGTGATCTTGCCGGACTTGGTGTCGTACTTCACGTCGCTCATCTTCTGGTCGAACGTGGTGTAGCTCAGACCGTATCCGAACGGGTACTGCACGGTTTTGCCGTAGTCGATCACGCCTTCGTCGGCGGCCGTCTCATACCAGCGGTAGCCCACGTAGATGCCTTCGTTGTAGTTCACGAAGTGTGGGAATCGCACGCCTCGCGCGGAGTCGACTTCGAATTCCTTGACGTTGTCGTATTCGAAATTGCCGAAGTTGTTCCACGACGGATTCTGGGTGAGGTCGGTGAGGAACGTGTCGGAGGTGCGGCCGGACGGGTTGGTTGTGCCGGAGAGGACTTCACCGAGCGCTTCGAAGCCAGCCTGCCCCGGGTGCGGGGCCCACAGCACGGACTTGATCTGCGGGTAGTCGTTCACGAAGTTCATTTCGAACGCATTGGCGCCGTTGTAGACGAGCACCACGTTGTCGAAGTTCTTGGCAACCAGGTCGATCATGTCCTTTTCGGACTGGCTGAGTTCGAGATAGTGGGTTCCTTTCGGGAAGTCCTGATAGTCGGAGGAATTGTCGTGGTAGGTCACGTCTTTGGCGTTCATGTCGGTTGGCAGGTCGAGGCCTTCGCCGCCGACGCGCCCGATGACGACCATGGCGGTGTCGGAGAAGTTCTTGGCGTCGGAGATGAGCGTATCGGAATAGGTGCTGGCGGCCGGTTCCGGCAGCGTCCAATCGGCGGCGGTCACGCCGATTTCACCGCGAGTGGTGGAATAGTCGGTGTAGAACTTGGTCAGTTCGCTGTTGGTTGTGAAGCCGGCGTCGTGCAGGCCGTCGAGCAGCGATGTGGTGTCGTATGCGTCCGACAGCGCGCCGGAGCCCGTTCCGCCGTAGATCGGATTGGTGGATGCCCATCCGAACACGTTGATTTTGCCCGCGTCGCTGATCGGCAGCATGTTGTCGTTGTTCTGCAGCAGGGTGATGCCTTCGCGTTCGATGTCGACGGCGAGCTTGTTGGTTTTGTCGATGGTTTTCTGTGTCAGCTCGTGCTTCGTGGCGGTGGCCATGGTGATCATGCTGTTGAGCGGACCGGTGAGCATCATGCTGACGGATACGATGGCCGCGACGGCGACGACCACCCAGCTGGAGCTGTGCACAAGTTTGCGCACGGCCTGGTTTGCCACGGTTTTCCTGTTGACGGCTGCAGTCACGATGATGCCGAGTACCAGCGCCACCGCGATCGCGATGAGTTGCGGCCGGATTGATTGGATGACCGCAATCACATCATCCATGTTGATTTCAAGCATGATGATTCCTTCCTTGGTTTCTTCAGCTTCTCCTCCCGCTTCGACGCGGGAAAGCGACTGCAAACGTTGCAATCACTTGCGTTCCTGTACTGCGGACGCTGCGGATAACCCTCATTTTGCGGAATTCGCGGTATCCGAACCAATATCGGAATTCGATTATTTTACATGCTTGAATTGCATATGGTGGTAGTGCCCGAAAAGTTGCGCACTTTGGATCATGGCCGTCCATGGCGCGATGATCAGTTCGCTTCCACGAGGTTGTCATCGAGCCGGGACATGTCCAGGTAGCGGCGGTTCGACCATTCGTTCG
>NZ_JAHBBE010000051.1 GCF_019331805.1 Bifidobacterium pongonis | reverse complement strand
CAGGAGCGTCTGAACAAGCTCATCACGGTGTCCATCACCCTGCTGCTGGCCATGACGCTGCTCATGATGGCGGGCACGCCGCTGCTCACCATGCTGTATCTGGATTCCAGCTGGGGGCCCGCGCAGCGTGCGCTGGTGAACTCCTTCACGTTGTGGTGCATGCCGCAGATCTTCTTCTACGGCCTGTATACGGTGCTCGGGCAGCTGCTTGCGGCCAAGGATAACTTCGGCGCGTACGCGTGGAGTTCGGTGGGCGCGAATCTCATCAGCTGCGCGGGTTTCGTCGCGTTCCTCATTCTGTTCGGCCGCGCCAGCCACGAGCCGATGTCGTTCTGGACCACCGACAAGGTCATGCTGTCCGCGGGCACGTGGACGCTGGGCGTGGCGTTCCAGGCGCTGGTGCTCTTCATTCCGCTGTTCCGTCTCGGCTTCAAATACAAGCCCAAGTGGGGCATTCGCGGTATCGGTTTGAGGTCGATGGGCCCTGTGGCCGCGTGGAGTCTGGGCATCACCGGCGTGCAGGAAGTGGCCAATATCGTCAACGCACGCATCACCAACGGCGCTCCCTTCGCGGGCAATGACCTGTACGGTATCGCGGGCAACAGCTCGTATCAGAACGCTTTCACGCTGTATATCCTGCCGTATTCGCTGATCGCGGTATCGGTTTCCACCGCCATTTTCCCGAAGATCTCACGGGCCGTGGCTTCCAACAATCTCGACGAGGCCCGTGCCGATCTGAGCGGCTCGCTGCGCAATATCGGCGTCATGATGATGTTCTTCACCGCGGTGTATGTGGTCATGCCCGCGCCGATCATCATCGCGTTGCTGCCGAGCGTCGGCCTGCATGATGCGCAGCTCATCGCCGGTCCTATGATGATGCTCGCCCTCGCATTGCCGTTCGCCAGCGCGTATCTGCTCATCCAACGCACGTTCTACGCGTTCGAGGATGGCCTGCGGCCATTCCTGTTCCAGCTTGTCATGAACGTGATTCAGATCATCTTCTCCGTGGCCTGCGCATACCTGCTGCCGCCGCAGTACTGGGCTTCGTGCGTCGGTCTCGCCGTCACCGTCGGCTACGCCTTCAGCTTCCCGATGCTGGTTGTCATGCTGCGCCGCCGGTTCAACGGGAATCTGGATGGCCGGCGCATCGCCAAAACCTATATCAAAGCCTTCGTGGCCGCATTCATCGCCATCATCGCCGGACTGCTGTTCGGCGTGCCGATACTGTCCCTGCTGCACGCCAGCCTGACCAACTACAACGTCGACATGAACTGGTTCCAGGCGGTCGCGTTCTGCGCGCTGATGGCCATACTGATGGGAATCGTGTACGCCGGTGCGCTGATCGTGATGCGCTGCGAGGAGTTCGTGACCATCGTCAAGAATCTGAGGAACCGATTCCTGCGTAAGGCCGCTGCGACAGCCGAAACGGCCGCCATGGCCGAGACCACGGCAGAGACCGCTGCCGAAACCGCCGTTGGATCGGCCGCCGAAGCCGCACTCGAAACCAGCGTTCAAGAGGGGCAGGAGGGGGAAGCCTCGGCGTATGCCGTTCCTCAGGAGACGGCGGCTGAACGGCCTTCTGCCAAAGCCGATGGCGGCGTCGAAAACCCGCTTGTGATTTCTCCCACGAAAACATCACAAACCGCTGTTGGCGCAGCTGCGGTTTCGACCAGTCCCACAGCTAGAATGACACCAGCGTCAACGCATTCGGCGTTGCAATCATCTGCGCAAATCGGAGTCGAAAACATGACCAAGCCTCAGCTGGGAGACACCCTGTTCAATCGCTATACGCTGATTGCATTGTTGCGCGACGAACCCGGCGTTCAGGCTTGGAAGGCCAACGACCGTGTCCTGGCACGCGACTGCCAGGTGTTCATTCTCACCGCAGCCCAGCATTTGGGTAACGTGGCCGTCGCCGCCTCCACGTTGGGGCGCGTGAAGGGGTTCACCCCCGTCGTGCAGTTCCGTAAGGCCGGCGATGCCGCCGTGCTGATCACCGACGTCGAATCCGGCCTGTCCCTCACCGATTACCTGCAAGGCCAGTCGGGTGATGTGCTGGGTACCGAGGCGATCCGTTCCATCATCGGCAGCGCAGCAACACTCGCCGGTCGACTGATGGAACCCCGACTTTCCACGTCCACGCTGCGCATTTCCACCAACGGGTTGGAAATCGCCGACACCGCGATCGCCTCCATGCTTGAGGAGCCCAGCCAAGCCAGGACCGGCATGCACGGCGATCAGCTGGTCATCCGCCAGCTGGCGGCCCTGCTGTACGCCCTGATCACCAAGACCCCGTCCTCCAAGGACATGGTGTATGACCTGCGGAGGCTGGACGATAACGTTCCCAGCGAATTCCGCATGATCATCATCCGTGGTCTCGCGATCGACGACGGTTCGCACCGTATGGTGCCGATGGCGTCGTTGAGCGAGCTGACCGCTCTGCTTGGCGATTGGACGCCGCTTGACAAGCTGCCCACGCAGGATATCGTTCTGCCGAGCGCCGCGGGCGAAGGTTCCATCGTCACCGCCGAACTGTGCCCCGTCGACGAGCAGGAACTGGTCGAACTTCCCGCCTCCGTCATCACCACGGAGAAGCTTCGCGAGCTGACCATCGAGCACATGCCCCAGCCTCGTGTGGCAAGCTCCACGGCCAATGAGCAGGAGCTGCTGAAGAAGGGTGAGGCGAATCTTTCCAAGCTCGCCAATTCCACCGAGAAGACGCTTTCCGCGGTGCTGCACAAGAGCCAGGAGAGCGAGGAGGCGCTGAAGAGCCGTCTGAATCGCCCCATCAGGCATGATGCCAAGGAGTACAGCGACGCCGACCTGTTCGAAGGGTTCGCGTTCTCGTCCGATTCCATGACCGCGGTCGGCGACAACGGGTTCGATATGACGACCCAGATTCCGGCCGTCGACGACGCCAACTATCCGACGCAGGCGATTCGCGTCAGCGACGTGCAGAACGATATCGCCCACACCGCGCAGCCTGCTGCGGCTCCGGCGTTCGTTCCCGCGGCCACGCCGGCGCCCGCCGAGCAGCCGGCATCGTATGCCACCGCCCAGCCCGCGGACGACATGCCCATGCAGCAGCCGCCGAGCTTCGCGCCCCAGGCCAAGGCCAATGAGGATGTGGAGGAAGCGAACGACGATCTTGCCGACACCCGTCTGTTCGGCAAGTACACGACTGCCACCGTGGTGGTCGCCGCCGCGGCCGTGGTCGTGCTCATCGCCCTCGGCATCGCGCTGACCGCCATGCATGTCAACAGCAATTCGAATAATCCGGATTCCTCGAACGAATGGTCGGACAGCAATATCGACAACGTGCCGTTCGGCGATGAGAACGAGACGGATGGGAACAACGATTCGTCCTCGCAATCGTCCAGCAGTAGCGCCGCAGGCGACGACGGTTACGACTACATCGATGTCACCGATATGTTCTCCAAGTGAGGTCGACAGGTAATCCGCGAGGATCGTTCTGCAAGGATCATTGAGAGCGCGGGGCCGGAACGCCGGTTCCGCGCTTTTCGTTTCCCTACGTATGCCCGGCCATACCGTTCGGCCTGCGGAACAGCCTGTAAAGACGGCATCACGCTGACCACCGGTTGCGGTAGACACATGCGTATGGCAGACATCACCGCATGGGCGTTACGCACGCTGAAGCAGCGTTACGGGTACGATTCGTTCCGCGGCAGGCAGCTGGACGTCATTACGGCGATTCTGGAGCATCGTGACGTGCTCGCCGTAATGCCCACGGGCGCGGGTAAATCGCTGTGCTATCAGATTCCGGCCTGTGCGCCGGGCAGGAACGGCGTTCCGGCGCTGGTGCTGGTCGTTACGCCGTTGCGCGCGCTGATGCGCGATCAGGTGGCTCATTTGGCCAAACATGGCATTCCCGCCGCGTTCATCGATTCGGAAACCACGGAGGCTGGCCGTCGCGAGATTTACGATGCGGCGCGTGAAGGGCGTATCCGGTTGCTGTACGTAGCCCCGGAAAGGCTGTCCACGCAGGGTTTTCTCCGCTTCGCACAATCGGTCAGGATCCGTCTGTTGGCCGTGGATGAGGCTCATTGCGTGTTCCAATGGGGTCAGGATTTCCGGCCGGATTATCTCGGCATCGCCGCGTTCGTCGAACGTCTTGCGGAACGTCCGGTCGTCGCCGCGTTCACCGCATCGGCCACGCCCGACGTGCGCGACGGCATTGTGCACAATCTGCGGTTGCATGATCCGTTGCGGGTCATGACGAGCTTCGACCGTCCGAACCTGTATTTCGGGCGTAGGGAGGCGCATTCCAAGCTTGAGCGCAACGAGGTCATCACCGATTACGCCCGCTCGCATCGCGGCGAAAGCGGCATCGTCTATTGCACGTCCCGCGCCCGCACCGAGGAACTGGCCGAGGAGCTGAAAACGGCCGGCGTCAACGCGGATCATTTCCATGCGCGAATGGATGAGAGCCGCAAAATCGACGTTCAGAACGCGTTTCTCAGCGGCTCGCTTGACGTGATCGTGGCGACCACGGCTTTCGGCATGGGCGTGGATAAGCCGGATGTGCGTTGGGTGATCAACGATGGCTTGCCGGGCAGTCTGGAGGAGTACTACCAGGAGGCCGGGCGTGCCGGGCGCGACGGTAAACCGGCTTCCTGCCTGCTGCTGTGGGGACGCTACGAGTTCGATTTCCGCAGGCAGTGCATCGAGGAGTCCGCCGGGTCGGCGCTGGATGCCGGAAAAGACCGCGAACAGGCCCGTGAAGCCGCGTTGGAGCGGTGCCGGGCCATGGAGAGGTATTGCACGACTTCGGGCTGTCTGAGGGCGTATATGCTTCGGTATTTCGGCGAGGAGCCATCGGAGAAGCGCTGCGGGGCTTGCGATTCATGCACGGGGCGTTCCTCGTTGCATCGCAGTGCCGGTTTGAAGCATGCTCAGAAGCGTGCTCATGGGAATTCCGGCCATATATCGTCGTTTACTGCGGTTTCAACCTATGGCGGCGCGGGTATGCATGACAACGATAATGGCGATGCCGTCGATAACGATACCGTCGACGCGGTGCTGGCGTTCATCCGCAATATCCACGATGCGCAAGGTACGGGGTATGGCACGGCCAGGATCGTCAACGCATTGCACGGGTCGCAAAGCGCCGCGGTGACGGGTTGCGGTTTGGACGCGGTTACCGGGTATGGCTCCCTGCCTGATACGAGCGGTAGCGCTATCCGCGCAGCGATACGGCGATTGCTGGATGATGGCACGCTGGCGCACGGCGAACACGGCATAGTGCTGCCTGCCGATGCGGACGGCGACTGACGCAGGACTGACGCAGGTGGCGATACAGGCAGCTGCCGGAACGCCACTCACGCCCTATACGGCACGAGGGTTGCACCCCGGTTCAGTACCGGGGCGCAATCCTCGTAATCGCCTGATGAGCGCGTACAACGCTCCTGTCGCCGTTTGGCGGCATGAGCGCGGGAATCCACACGTTTCCCGTCCGATCGGCGTCTCCTACGCCTTATCGGCCTTCTTCTGCTCGTTCTGTTCGCCCTGCTTGGCCGACTCAGTCTGCTCACCCTGCTCCTGTCCGGGCATCAGCAAGCCGAGAATGCGGTTCATGTCTTCCGGCGAGGAGAACACGATCTCGATATGGCCGTGCTTGGGCGTTCCCTTGATGGCGACCTTGGTGTCGAAGCGGTGCTCAAGGTTGGAACGGATGGGGGAATTCGCCCACGGATCTCCCCTGCGAGCCCTCGTCTTCTTCGGCTTCGAGGAGTTCAGGTTCGACATCGCGACGATCTCCTCGGTGCTACGCACCGAAAGGCCTTCGGAAATGATGCGGTTCGCGAGCTTGTCCATCTCGTCCTCATCGCTCAGGCCGAGCAGCGCACGCGCGTGACCGGCCGAAAGGATGCCTGCGGCGACCTTCTTCTGCACCGAGGTCGGCAGGTTCAGCAGACGCAGCGTGTTCGCGATCTGCGGGCGCGATTTCGACACCGACTTGGACAGCTGCGCCTGGGTCAGGCCGAATTCGTCGACCATCTGCTGGTAGGCCGCGGCCTCTTCCAGCGGGTTCAGGGCGACGCGGTGGAGGTTTTCCAGCAGGGCGTCGCGCAGCATATCGTCGTCGGCGGTCGTCTTGACGATGGCGGAGATGGTGGTCAGTCCGGCAAGCTGCGAGGCACGCCAACGGCGTTCGCCCATGATGAGCTCGTACGGGCTGTCCATGCGACCGTCGAAACGGTTCGCAGGCTTGGTGCCGGCTTGGGCCTTGCGTGCCGCCTCGATCTGTTCGGCGGGGCGCTTACGCACCACGATGGGCTGCAGGATGCCGACTTCCTTGATGGACAAGGCGAGTTCGTTCAGATCGTTCTCGTCGAAGATGGTACGCGGCTGATGCGCGTTCGGACCGATCTCATCAAGGTTAAGCTCGGCAAGATAGCCGCCTTCCACCGGCTTCAGCCTTGACTGATTGGTCTTTTCTTCGGTTTCCTTGGCATCCTTCTGCTGTTCCTGCTGTGTTTCACGTGAAACGGTGCGCTTGGGCTGCAGGGAAACGGTGTCGTCGAAAAACATGTCGCTGGGGTGGGCGATGTCGTCGATGCCGGGCATGGCGATACGCGTCTTCGAGATGCCGCTGTGCGCAGTGGCCTTGCTCTTCTGCTGGGCAGCGGGCTTGGACTCGGTGGCCGTACCGTTATCCGACTTCGCCGAAGCCGGAACCTCGCGCTTCGGCTTCGCTTCCGCAGCGGGCTTCGCTTCCTTGGAAGCCGTGCTAGTGGCGGTTTTTACCTTTGCGACCTCATCAACAACAGGCTTCTTCTCTTTGGTTTCATGTGAAACAGCATGTTGTTCATGGTCTTCGCCGGGGAGCGCAGGGAATAACGCGCCGAGGCCCTTCCCAAGACGGGATTTCGATGCCATATCAGGCCTCCTTCATTCTCGACGCGATGGCGTCCAACACAACAGGGGAACGACGCGCGATCTCCAGCGCGGCTTCGCAATACGCAATGGCACCCATGCCTCGCGGATCGTAGGAAATGACGCTCTTATTGAAGCTCGGTGCCTCGGAGATCTTCACCGTCCTCGGAATGGTGGTGTCCAGCACGATCGACGGGTAGTGGCTCTTGACTTCGTTGTACACCTCACGGCTCAACAGCGTGCGCTTGTCGAACATGGTCACCATCATGGTCGACACCGTCAGGATCGGGTTGAAATGTTCCTGGACAAGGCCGATGGTGTTGATGAGCTGGCCGAGGCCTTCGAGCGCGTAGTATTCGGCCTGAATCGGGATGAGCATCTCACGCGCGGCGCACATGGCGTTGATCACCAGCAGGCCCAGGCTCGGCGGGCAGTCGATGAACACGTAATCGAAGTGCTCGTCGCTCTCCCGCAGGAACTGCTGCACGGCTTCGTTCAGCAGATTGTTGCGGTTCTCGAACTGCGCGACCTCAAGTTCGGCGCCGCTCAGGTCGATGGAGGCGGGGACCACGTCGAGGGTCTCGAAATCGGGGCACGGGCGCTTCACTTCGGCGATGGACATACGCCCTTCGAGAACGTCGTATACGGACGGTTCACCGGATTCGTGACGTACGCCAAGGGCCGTCGAACAGTTTCCCTGAGGATCCATGTCGATGACCAATACCCGAGCGCCGTTCTTGGCAAGGGCCGCGGCGATGTTGACCGTGGAAGTGGTCTTGCCGACCCCTCCCTTCTGGTTGGCCACGGCGATGAGGCGCGTACGGGCGGGCTTGGGGAACGTCACTTCCTGCAACCGGGAATAGCGATTGAATTCATGCGTGATTTCCGCACCTACTGTCGAATCGCCTGTCGAGAAGATACGCTTGATGGTATCTTCGGCGGATTCAATCGGCATATCCTGATCTGCCATGAAAAACTAACTCCTTGATGCTTGAATCTGTATCCAGTTTTGCCGTTTGTATGGACAGAAACCACTGTTTTCCCGTTCTGTGGATAACAATGTGGGAAACTGTGGAAAACCCGTGGATTTTTGTGGATAACCCAAAATGATGATTCGCGGTCATCCCTTATTTTTTCACGCTTCCCGCACGATTCCGCAAATGTGGATAACTGTGGATAAGTTATCCGCACCATTGTGGATTACCACCAAAATCACCGCTCTGATCACAGCCACTCCAGGCACTCCATACCCCCCCCCTATTTCACAACATTGTTTCACATGAAACATCCCTCCTTTCGCTCCCACCGCCCCGCATGTGTTTCACATGAAACAAGCGCCTCTGCGCAACCCCTATCAATGCAAGTAACGACGCTTTATCGCAACTTCCTATAACGAAATCGCTTCGCTGGGAGCCGACGCGGCATGGCTTACGCCCAGACCCCCGTATCGTTGAACCATGGCACAATTACGAGACGCAATCATCATTGGATCCGGCCCAGCCGGGTATACCGCGGCCATCTATCTCGGCCGCGCCGGTCACTCCCCTCTGGTCATCGCGGGAGCGCTGACTCCCGGTGGCCAGCTCATCAACACCACCGAAGTGGAGAACTTCCCCGGCTTCCCGGACGGTGTTCTCGGTCCCGATCTCATGGACAACATGAAGCGCCAGGCGGAACGGTTCGGGGCGGAGTTCCTGCAGGACGACGTCGCCGCCGTGGAACGGCAGGACTCGCGCTTCACAGTCACCACGAATCAGGGTCAAACGTTTGAAGCGAAGACGGTCATCATCGCCACCGGGTCGAGCTACAGGAAACTCGGCGTCCCCGGCGAAGCGGAATTCTCCGGCCGTGGCGTATCGTACTGCGCGACGTGCGATGGCTTCTTCTTCCGCGGCAAGCCGATTGTGGTGATCGGCGGCGGCGACAGCGCCTTCGAGGAGGCCGGCTTCCTGTCGCGCTTCGGATCCTCGGTCACGATCGTCCACCGACGCGACGAGTTCCGCGCGTCCAGGATCATGGTCGACCGCGCGAAGGAGAACGAGAAGATCAGCCTGCTGACGAACGCCGTGGTGGATGAGATCCACGGCAACGATCAGGGCGTGCAGTCCCTGTCCGTACGCGATGTGAACACCGGTGAGGTTCGGCAGGTCGAAGCGAACGGCGTGTTCGTGGCGATCGGCCATACGCCGGCCACGGCATTCGTCGACGGACTGGTGTCACGTGATGAGGCCGGGTACATTACGGTCGACGGTGCGAGCACGCGCACGAATGTCCCCGGCATCTTCGCCGCGGGCGATTGCGTTGACAGCGTGTATCGTCAGGCGATTTCAGCGGCCGGTATGGGCTGCCGTGCCGCACTCGATGCGCAGGCGTATCTTGCCGATTCAGTGGCCTGATTCGGCTGCCTGATTGGACTGTTAGCGCTATCCATAGTTTGAGCCGTGGTTCCCTTGAGTCATGCAAGGGAGTCACGGCTCGTTCTATGTCGCCTTATCGTGTGCACAAAGTTAAGAAATGTGGATAAAAGGGGCGAATTGTGGATAAGTGTGGATAAATCAGGCGATTGCTGTGGATAAGTCGCGTGTATAACGTCGTAAAACCCTTGGAAATCAAGCTCTCCCACGTTTATCAACAACCTAGGAAAAACCTGTGGATAACTTTTTGGGGTGCTCCAAATTGTGGATAACTCGTTTTCATCGGTTCCTAACGGCAGGATACGATCGAGCGCTATATGTGTATACTGCGACTCGTCAATCCCCCATATATATGGCTGCCATAAAGCTGCGTGGAACACCGCCGGCCATCCGTCCACATCCCGGTCACGTAGAAGGCTCAGCGTGCACCCGCTGTGATACCCGATCCCCCTGTTTCCCAGGTTCCCTACTCCCCCGATTCCAGTACGTGCAACCGCCCTCCCCGTCGAGAAACCCTCCGTCGAGCTCCGATCCAAAGCTCCCCCACGAATTCCCCTCTCGAATTCCCCTCGCACTCCCCCGCTCACCGCATCGTTGGGAATCCACGGCACGTCCACTCACTCTGCGGCAAGCACAACTCCGATTTACGCCGACCCGCTCCAAGCCCCGAGCATTACACGCCCTAGCCAACCCCAATCCACCCCAACCC
>NZ_JAHBBE010000050.1 GCF_019331805.1 Bifidobacterium pongonis | reverse complement strand
CTCTCTTTCTTTTGCGTCTCTCTTTACCAAAATCAGACAAAACCAGCCCAATTCTGTCCGATTCCGGTCAAGCCCCCCCAACTCCCCGCACCTCCCCTTACCGAAATCAGACAAAAACCAGCCAAATCTTGTCTGAAAACGGTATGAGGGGCTGGCCCAGCAGCTACCGAAATCAGACAAAACCAGCCCATTTTTGTCCGATTCCGGTAACGAATAACCCAACCAACTCCTCTCCTGATCTCTTCCATTACCGAAATCAGACAAAACCAGCCAAATCTTGTCTGAAAACGGTATGAGGGGCTGGCCCAGCAGCTACCGAAATCAGACAAAATCAGCCCATTTTTGTCCGATTCCGGTAACGAATAACCCAACCAAATTCCCGCGCCACCCCGATCTCTCCCATTACCGAAATCAGACAAAAACCAGCCCATTTTTGTCCGATTCCGGTAATGAGACGAGCCAGTCGGTAATGAGACGAATCAGCTAGCCCACCTCCCGCACACCCCGTTACCGGAATCAGACAGAATCAGCCGGGTTCTGTCTGAAAACAGTAGGAGGGTGAGCTGGACAGCTACCGGAATCAGACAGAATCTGAGCAAATTTGTCTGAAAACGGTAGGAGGGTGGGCCGGGCAGTTACCGGAATCAGACAGAAGCAGCCGGATTCTGTCTGAAAACGGTATGAGTTGGTCACATTCCTGCAAACCTTCGCCGTGAGAAAACCGGACTATCCACAGACCGCGATTTGACTGGACTACCGGCACTCTGCGGTGTTATGTTCTTCCATAAGGGAAAGGTCAGCACGGTACGAATGCATCATAGAATGCAAACGTTGTACATCGCATGGGAGAGGCAATGCGCGGACAGACACAGCATTCCATGAATCAAGAACACAGCCCGGCCCTCAGCTCCGCCGTCGCGGCTACCGACCCCTCCATGCCGGATTCGCACAACCAGCATCAAGACCACGACCCCAGCGACACCAGCAATCCCAGCAATCCCAGCAATCCCAGCACCCGAAGCGCCCGAACCAAACCCAGCAAACCCACCAAACCCACCAAACGCAACTGGGCGCACATCGCCGTATTCATCGCCTATCTCGCCGTCGTGATCACAGTAATGTGCTTCCACGAGCCCTGGTGCGACGAAGCGCAAGCGTGGCTCATCGCACGCGACTGCTCGTGGAAGGATCTGCTGACCGTCCGCACGCATTACGAAGGCCACCCGCCACTGTGGTGGGCGCTGCTCGCCATCCCGGCGAAACTCGGCGTCCCCTACGAATGGGGCCTGAAAAGCGTCCAACTGCTCACCGCCGCACTAATGATCTGGCTGCTGGAATTCAAAACGAAACTGCCCGAACTGCTGAAATTCATCATGCCGTTCTCGTATTTCCTCTGCTACCAGTACGGCGTCATCTCGCGCCCCTACGCACTGATGCTCGCCTCCATGTTCCTCGTGGGCATCAACTGGAAGAACCGCGACAGCAAACCGTGGCCCCTGGTGCTCAGCATGATGTTGCTCTGCCTCGCCAGTTCGTACGGCCTGGCGATCGCCGGCATGTTCGCCGTCAACTGGATTTGGGATTTCCTGCGCAAGGAAAGAAAACTGTTCGGCAACACGGCCCGCTCGATCGGACTGATAAGCCTCCTCGTGTTCGCCATCGTCGTGCTGATCGACGTGATTCCCGCCAAAAACGTGTACCACGGACTGTTGGATAGCGGCTCCTCGCCCGTCAATCCGTGGTGGCTGAGGCTCCTCTACATGTGGCTGCTGGTGCCTTCGGAAACGCTGTTCACCTCGGTCGTATCCGATTCTTCCCTCTCATTCGTGTCGGTCGACATGGACGACCTGCTGTTCACCGCGGTATGGTCGCTGCTCATGTGGGCGTTCCTCGTGGTGGTTTCGCGCAGACGGCATCACGCCGCCCTGCTGATCAGCACGTATCTTGCGTTCAGCATCGTCGCGGCATCTCATTTCTACGTCCACCATGAGGGCATCGTGTTGGGATTCTTCCTGACCATACTCATCATCGACTGCGCGGACGAACGCCTATCCGCACGCAACTGCCCGCCGCAGATCACATCGCTGCTGGGGAAGCTGGCGCGGCAGATGTCGGAACGCGGTTGGATCATGCTGAAAAAATGCGGTGCAATCATCGGCGTTCTGGCGATGATGATCAGCGTGTATTGGACGGCCAGCTCATGCATCCGCGATATTCGATACAACTACGACACGTCCAGGGCGATGGCGAACCTCATCAGGAAATACGATTTGGACGACTACCGTTGGGTGTCCGGATGGTCGAGGATCTGCAAAACGCAGGATTCGAATTCGGCGGTGAGCCAGTACATCGATGCGCATAAGGATGCGCAGACCGCGAAAGGCTGCGTTGATTTCACCAAATGGCCGGGCACGGTATTGCTTACCGCGAACCCGTATTTCGACCATAATCTGATTGACAATTCGCAGGCGAGCTATCTGTCGTGGAATTGGCTTAATGAGGTTTCGGACGCGAAGAAGGACAAGGCCGAATGGCGTGCCAAAGGCGAGCCGGAATTCTTCGCCACCATCTACCAGCCGTTCTATTTCTCCGATCTGGGGTACGACCGGAATGATTACGTGAAATTCAAGATCGCGGACACCGTTACCCCGTGGAAGGACCGATACGGCACCGACAACGACAGCATCTACATTCGCAAGGATATCTACCATAATGTGATGCATTCGCCGGATACCGGTTTCACTTGGGCGGACGGCAAGGAGCGGTAGCCCCAGTGCCGGGGTTGGTTTTTTGGGGGTGGGTTGGTTGGGTGTGTTGGTTGGGTGGGTTTGAGTTGGGTTGGCCGGTTGACTTTTGCCCCCCTCCCATCTCCTGCACCCCTCATTACCGAAATCGGACAGAATCGGGGGAATTTTGTCTGAAAACGGTATGGAGTGACCCCACCTAGCGCCACCGGAATCAGACAGAAACCGGCCATTTTTGTCCGATTCCAGTAATGAGACAGCCCGCCCAACTCCCCCTGAACCCTCCCGCTACCGAAATCAGACAAAACCGGCCCAATTTTGTCCGAAAACGGTATGAGACACCCCGCCCAACACGACCGAAATCGGACAAAATCAGCCCATTTTTGTCCGATTCCGGTCAAGACACCCCAATTTCCCCGGGCCTTCCCATCCCCGCACTCCCCTTACCGAAATCAGACAAAACAAGCCCATTTTTGTCCGATTTCGGTAACGAGATGAGCCAGTCGGTAATGAGACGAGTCAGCTAGACCATCCTGTGCACCCCCGTTACCGGAATCGGACAGAAACGGGGGCATTTTGTCCGATTTCGGTAATGAGATGAGCCGACTAGCCCGTCCCCACGCACCCCGTTACCGGAATCGGACAAAATCAGGGCGATTTTGTCCGAAAACGGTATGAGGGCGGGGCGGATGGCAGAGGGGGGCAACTTGTGGCAGCGGGGCAGCAACGGGCGGCCTGTGACAGCGCGAGGTAGCCACGGCGGGAGGGCAGCCTGCCTGACATGACCGGAATCGGACAGAATCAGGGGGATTTTGTCTGAAAACGGTATGAAGGAGACCCCAGCAGCTACCGGAATCAGACAGAAACGGGGCATTTTTGTCCGATTTCGGTAATGAGATGAGCCAGATGGTAATGAGAGTCAGCTAGTCCGCCCCCCGTGCGCCCCATGACCGAAATCAGACAGAAACGGAGCGATTTTGTCTGAAAACGGTAGGAGGCGGCAGCGGGCGGTAGACGTTATGCTGGATTGCGGAACGAAGAGGAGAAGAGGATATGGAGGGCGACGGTATGAGACTGTATGACAGCAGGAGTCGAAGCTCACGGATCGCATCACGGCTACTGGTCGCGTTCGTCATGTTCGCGCTCATCCTGGGCTTCGCCGAACGCCACGGCATCGGCCAGCAATTCTCCGCCGACGAACTCACGGACATCCGCAGCGTGATCAGCACCGCCGCGTCCATACGCTCCACCGCCGCCGCCAGCGCCGACTTCGCCCAATCCACCACGCATGCCAACGATTTCGCCAACGCCACGCAATCCACGCGCAACGCCATCGCCGCCTACGACGCACTGGCCTCCGACGACGACATCACGCGCTTCGCCGCCGGTTCCAAGTCGGGATTCAACCTCACCGACTTCAACCTCAGCAACGTATTCAACGCCACACCGCGTAGCACCGTCATCAGCAAAGTCGACAATCTGAACAACGCTTCGACGGCGATGCAAACGCAAACATCCGCCCTCATCGACGCCATGGAAACCGCATTCGCCAACGATTTCAAAGCGGATGGCGGCCATTGGATGGTTCAGGTCAGCGATCCCGCAACCATCAACGATCTGGTGGCGCGGTACGGCAAACAGCGCTCCTATCAAACACTGCAGGAGCATCTCGACGACCTGAAAACCTTGTACAGCTTGGAACAGCAGGTCAGACAGCAGGTGACCGATTCCATCGCCGCCCTGCACACCGCCGAAACGCAGGCGGCCGCCATCAACGTACCCGCCAATCCCCTCGCGCTCGACGCGGCCGGATGGATGAGCACGACGCAAACGGTGGCATCCGCGCTGGGCGTGCAAGTCAAGCAGACCAGTGTATACGGTTGTGGCGATCAGGACAACGGCAGCGATTCGAGTCAGGTAATCGGCTTCTTCTGCGGCGCGCAGGCCACGCGCAATGAGGTGAATCTGCTGGTCACGCACCCCGACTGGCCGCAGGTCGAACGCAGTCCGCTGGTCGTCGACGACACGAAGCATGAGCTTTCGCACCGGTCCATCATGATCGTCTGCGGCACGACCGAACCCACGATCGCGGCGAACCGCATGGAAGCCGTGACCAACTCGTATGCGGTGCTGTTCTACGGCGCGGACCGCGAGCGCATCGCCAACAGCCAGCAGGGGTTGTACGAGTATGCGATGGATGCGCAGTCCGATGCGATTGCACAGGCCATTCATGACGGGCGGTGCGCGTGACACAGGGCGTGACTCAGCGTGCGTGACACAGCGTGCGTGGCGTAGTGCACAGCGATTCAGACGCAACGATTCAGCTACAGCGGCGGGCGCACCACCGCAAAGTCACCGCCCCAGCACCTCACATCACCACAAAAACGCCGATTACCAGCATCGCGCCTCCGTGTCAAGACCCTTGTATACTTTGAAACTGTTTTTGTACATGCAGGGGGGCTTCCAGCCGATCGCCGGAAGCTGAGATAGGCGAACGCCTGACCCTTTGAACCTGTTGGTTAGGACCAACGTAGGGAGCAGCGCAATGAGTGATAACTCATCCAGCGACGGCATGGCAGCCGTATCCGCAACCGATCCGATTCGTGACCTCATCAGGCTGGCCGTGGAAGGCGTACATGAGAGCACGCCGCTCGCCCAGTCGTTCACGAACTTCGTCACCATCAACCTGGTGGCGAACGCACAGCTCGCCGCGGGCGGTACCGCGGCCATGAGCTTCCTGCCGGACGACATTGTGGAAACCGCGAAAATCGCCGGATCAACATACATCAACGTGGGCACTCTGCTGCCCTTCTACCAAGATGCGCTGGCCGACATCGCCAGCAAACTGCAGTATTTGGGCAAGCCGTGGGTGCTTGACCCGGTGGCGGCGGGCATCGGCAAAACCCGCACCGCCATCCTGCAATCCTTCAAGTCCGCTCCTCCGACGGTGATTCGCGGCAATGCGAGCGAGATCATCGCCTTGGACGCCATGTGGGAGCTTGGCGCGCAGACCGATGACGCCGAAACCACGCGCCCGGCCGGCGTGGAAGCCGTGGACGATGTGGAGGCTTCGGTCGAGGCCGCCAAGCGACTGGCGCGGTATCTCGCGCAGCACGCGCCCAAGGGCAAGGGCGCGGTTGCCGTGTCCGGCGAGGCTGATCTGGTGACCGATGGCGAAACCGTGTACCGTCTGCCGGGCGGTAGCGCCATGATGACGAAGATCACGGGCGCCGGATGCTCGCTCGGTGGCGTCACCGCCACGTATCTGGTCGTGTCGGATCCGCTGATCGCGGCCATGTCGGCAAGCCTGCTTTACAACCGCGCGAGCGAAATCGCGGAACGGGAATCCAAGGGCCCCGGCTCCTTCCAGGTCGCGTTCCTCGACGCGCTGTGGAACGTCACCTCCGATGAGGTTGCCGCGTCCGAGATCCGTATCGGGTGAATGCCGTGCTTGATGGCTTGATGGCGTGATGGCTTGATTGCGCGGGCGTGATTGCGTGATGACGCGGGCGTGACGTGATGCGTTGTGCGTGATGGCGTGATGGCGTTGCGTGCGGTGCGCGGACGGATGACGGATGTGCGTTGCACGTGATGGCGTGTGATGGCGATGCGTGAATTGCAGCGCGTGACCAACCGCCAAGCGTGACCGGCCGACGTGCGTGTCTTGCGGATTCACGTCGACGATTCCAACGATTCCAACGATTCCAACGATTCCGAGAGACGCACGATGGCCGTGACCGAGATACGACGACCGCGCTCCCGCAACGCAATCGCTTATCCGCGCAGCCGTAATCACGGCAAGCGCGACCGCACCCCAGCGGCCCGGACAATCCGGACAATCCGGACAATCCCCAGCAATCACAAACGTCCAAGCAACCCCAAGCAACCCCGAACAACAAAGCACCAAAACAACCCCAAACCCCACCAATTCCAATACTTCCCATACTTTCCCAACACCAAACAAGGGGACAACAATGACCAACAACTACCCATACGCATCCATGCGCGACCGTTTCGACCTCAGCGCCTACTTCGTGGTAGGCCCGGAGGATTGCAAGGGCCGCCCGATCACTGACGTGGTGGACGACGCTCTGCGCGGCGGCGCGACCTTCATCCAGCTTCGCGCCAAGCATATGGACGCCAAGGAACTCACCGAAACCGCACGCGACATCGCGCAGATCATCGAAGACAACGACAAGTCCGACACCGTGCCGTTCGTGATCGATGACCGCGTGGACGTGGTGTGGCAGGCCCGCAACAAGGGCATCAAGGTGGACGGCGTGCACATCGGCCAGACCGATATGGAACCGCGCGAAGCCCGCGCACTGCTCGGCGAAGACGCCATCGTAGGCCTGTCCGCCGAAACCGAAAGCCTCGTCAAGCTCATCAACGAACTGCCCGCAGGCTGCATCGACTACATCGGCGCCGGCCCGCTGCACGTCTCCACCACCAAGCCCGAAGCCTCCGTCGGCGGCAACGACGGTTCCGGCCACACGCTCGACGAACAGCAGATCAACACCATCTGCGCGGCGAGCGACTTCCCCGTCGTGGTCGGCGGCGGCGTGCATGCCGACGATATGGAAATGCTGGCGTCCACGGATGCCGCCGGCTGGTTCGTGGTGTCCGCCATCGCGGGCGCGGACGACCCGGAAGCCGCCACCCGTGACATGGTGACGCGTTGGAAGGCCGTGCGCGGCAATCGCAAGCACGGGTACGCGCCTCGCCCGGCAGCCACCGAATCCGCAAGCGCAAGCGCAAACGCAAACGCAGCCGAGCAGTCGCCCGCCGAACCCAAGTTCACCAACGCCAAGGAAGCCAAGGCCGCCGCCAAACTCGCCAAGCAGCAGCGCGTGGACATCGCCGCACGCGGCTCCAAGCAGCGCGACAAGGCGCACATCCGCAAAACCACGCCCATCCACTTCGAAAACGAATTCGGCTCCTACGATCTCAACGTGCCCTACACCGAGATCGCCCTCTCCGACACGCCCGGCGTCGGCCCGAACCCGCCGTTCAAGGATTACAACACGGAAGGCCCCAAGTGCGACCCGAAGGAAGGCCTCGCGCCCCTGCGCCTCGACTGGATCCGCGACCGTGGCGACGTGGAGGAATACGAAGGCCGCCGCCGCAACCTCGAAGACGACGGCAAACGCGCCATCAAGCGCGGCAAGGCCTCCAAGGAATGGCGCGGCCGCCAGCACAAGCCGATGCACGCCAAGGATCATCCGATCACGCAAATGTGGTACGCACGCCACAACATCATCACCCCGGAAATGCGTTACGTGGCGGAACGCGAACACTGCGACGTGGAGCTCGTGCGCTCCGAACTCGCCGCGGGACGCGCGGTCATGCCGTGCAACATCAACCATCCGGAAGCCGAACCGATGATCATCGGTTCCAGGTTCCTCACCAAGCTCAACGCCAACATGGGCAACTCCGCCGTCACCTCGTCCATCGATGAGGAAGTCGAAAAGCTCACGTGGGCGACCAAGTGGGGCGCGGACACCGTGATGGACCTGTCCACCGGCAACGACATCCACACCACGCGCGAATGGATCCTGCGCAACTCCCCCGTGCCGATCGGCACCGTGCCCATGTACCAGGCGCTCGAAAAGGTGGAGGATGACGCGTCCAAGCTCAGCTGGGAACTGTTCCGCGACACCGTGATCGAACAGTGCGAGCAGGGCGTGGATTACATGACCATTCATGCCGGCGTGCTCATGCGCTACGTGCCGCTGACCGCGAACCGTATGACCGGCATCGTTTCGCGCGGCGGTTCGATCATGGCCGAATGGTGCCTGCAGCATCATCAGGAAAGCTTCCTGTACACGCATTTCGACGAACTGTGCGACATTTTCGCCAAGTATGATGTGGCGTTCTCGCTGGGCGACGGACTGCGCCCCGGTTCGCTCGCCGACGCGAACGATCAGGCACAGCTGGCCGAACTCATGACGCTCGGCGAACTCACCAAGCGTGCGTGGGCGAAGGACGTGCAGGTGATGATCGAAGGACCGGGCCATATTCCGTTCGACACCGTGCGCATGAACATCGAAATGGAGAAGGCCATCTGCAACGATGCGCCGTTCTACACGCTCGGACCGCTCACCACCGACACCGCGCCCGGCTACGATCACATCACCTCCGCCATCGGCGGCGTGGAGATCGCACGCTACGGCACCGCCATGCTGTGCTACGTCACGCCGAAGGAGCACCTCGGCCTGCCGAACAAGGATGATGTCAAGCAGGGCGTGATCGCCTACAAGATCGCCTGCCATGCGGCCGATATCGCCAAGCATCACCCGCACGCCATGGACCGCGACAACGCCATGAGCAAGGCGCGTTTCGAATTCCGCTGGCTCGACCAGTTCAACCTGAGCTACGATCCGGACACCGCCATCGCCTACCACGATGAGACGCTGCCCGCCGAACCCGCCAAGATGGCGCACTTCTGCTCCATGTGCGGGCCGAAGTTCTGCTCCATGGCCATTTCGCAGAACATTCGCAAGAAGTTCGGCGATGCGGCGGCGCAGGCGCAGCTGGTGAATGAGGCGTTGAAGAAGTGATTTGCGTTGGGCGGTGTACTGACGTGCTGATTGCGGACTGACGTAACGATGGCACGGTGCGCGAGGTGCGCACTGTGCCGTGCTGTGCCGTAGGCCACTCTCACGGTTTTGCCGAACCGGTGGCCTACGGCGCGCGAACCGCCTAGAATCAGGATTTTGAGGACCGACAACAAAAGGAGACATGATGGAACACACGACACTGCAACCGGTACTCGCCATCGCCGGATCGGACTCCTCCGGCGGCGCGGGCATCCAGGCCGACCTGAAAACCATGCTCGCCAACGGCGTATTCGGCATGAGCGCCATCACCGCGCTCACCGCGCAGAACACCACCGGCGTGCGTTCCATCCAAGACACGCGGCCCGAAATCCTCGCCGACCAGATCGACGCGGTTTTCGACGACATTCCGCCCGTCGCCGTGAAAATCGGCATGGTCTCCTCCGTCGACCTCATCACCGTCATCGCGGACCGACTGACCGCACACCACGCCAACAACGTGGTGCTGGACCCGGTCATGGTCGCCACGTCCGGTGCGAAACTCATCAGCGACGACGCGGTCGACGCGCTCACGCAGCGCATGTTCCCGCTCGCCACGGTCATCACGCCGAACATTCCCGAAGCGTCCGCGCTGACCGGATTGCAGATCGAGGATGCGGACGGTATGGAACGTGCGGCGCTGAAACTCGCCGAACAGTTCGGATGCGCCTCCCTGGTGAAGGGCGGGCACAACACGAACGATGCGAACGATGTGCTGGCCGAAACCGACGGGACGATCACCTGGTTCGACGGGCAGCGCGTGGACAATCCGAACACGCACGGCACCGGATGCACGCTGAGCTCCGCCATTGCGTCGCATCTGGCGCTCGGCGAGACGCTTCCCGAAGCCATTCGCAGCGCCAAGGCGTACCTGACCGGTGCGTTGAACGCGCAGCTCGACTTGGGGCATGGGTCCGGGCCGATGGACCATGCGTGGCGCTGGCGGTAGCGCTGGTGCTGGGTAACCCCTTTAAGCAGGTAACCCCGTAAGCAGGAATCGCAGAACACAACAAGCAAACGCAGAAACGCAAACGCAACAAGCAAACGCAGAAATGAGGAATCATGGCTCTTGACCGCAACGCCGAGAAGCAGGAAGTGCCCGTCGACCCGAAGACCGGCAAGCCGTACATCAACACGCTGGCGGCCGTCGCCATCAGCCCGGCCGGCGCGAGCCCGGAGAAGTCCACGTACGTGTCGCAGGCGGTGGATGTGATTCGCCAGTCCGGCCTGCCGAACGAGACGAACGCCATGTTCACGAACATCGAAGGTGATATCGATGACGTGCTCAAGGTGATCCGCGACGCAACGATGAAGCTGGCCGGCCAGGGCTACCGCACCGACGTGGTGATCCGTCTCGATATCCGCCCCGGATTCGAGGGCCAGATCCACGCCAAGCAGGAGCTGGTGGACGAGATTCTCGGCGCCCAGGAAGGCGAACAGGAAGGCGAACAGGAAGGCGAACAGGCCTGAGCGGCTTCGCTGAACAGCTTCGCTAGGTGGCTTCGCTGAGCGGCTTCGCTGAACGGCTTCGCTGAACGGCTTCGCTGAACGGCTTCGCTGAACGGCTTCGCTGAACGGCTTCGCTGA
Source organism: Bifidobacterium pongonis (assembly GCF_019331805.1). Taxonomy (GTDB): domain Bacteria; phylum Actinomycetota; class Actinomycetes; order Actinomycetales; family Bifidobacteriaceae; genus Bifidobacterium; species Bifidobacterium pongonis. The sequence continues at coordinate 427 of NZ_JAHBBE010000050.1, read as the reverse complement.
ACGGCTTCGCTGAACGGCTTCGCTGAACGGCTTCGCTGAACGGCTTCGCTGAACGGCTTCGCTGAACGGCTTCGCTGAACAGCTCTGACTTAGGTGGCTACCTGAGTAACTGGCTAACTCTTAGGCACCCCAGTAAAAAGCGCTGGCGAGAGGACACCCCTCTCGCCAGCGCTTTCACTATGTCCAGTCTCCCTTTTACCGAAATCAGACAAAATCAGCCCAATTCTGTCCGATTTTGGTAATGAGACAACCCAACCACCCTCCCCCGCACTCTCCCATTACCGAAATCAGACAAAACCAGGATAACGTCCGAAATCTTGCGCACTTTCGGATTCCGGCCCTGACGCAGGAGGGCATGGCCCGCGTCCTGTGTACGATTTTCATTCGCCAAAACAAAAAACCGCGATTGGAAGCCAGGAGACGGAAC
>NZ_JAHBBE010000005.1 GCF_019331805.1 Bifidobacterium pongonis | reverse complement strand
GGTTCCGTCTCCTGGCTTCCAATCGCGGTTTTTTGTTTTGGCGAATGAAAATCGTACACAGGACGCGGGCCATGCCCTCCTGCGTCAGGGCCGGAATCCGAAAGTGCGCAAGATTTCGGACGTTATCCAAACCAAGCCAGCATAGTCCATTTTCGCTAGTTGGCTTGTTTGTGGCACTCGACCGCCGAAACGCGAAGTGCAAGCGTTGGAATTCCAACGCTTGTACTCGCCATAATCGGCAAACGGTGCCACAAGCAAGTCAACAAGCATTTTTAGGAGGGCTTTTGCGAAGAACCAGAGCCAGTATGCCCGGTCAGTATCGGCCCCCAACCGCATCCCGGTAGAATAAGGCGACATGAAGGGAGCAAATATGGGTAAACGAGTAGCACTGGGGATCTGCATGGTGGCGGCACTGGCGAGCACAGCCTATGGCGCGCATGTGTGGGCGGCGCATTCGGGTACGAGTTTTTGGATGATGTGGATTGTCATCGCATGCCTATTCATGGTTGCCGGCCTTGCAGTATGGTTCGGCTGGTGGAAGGCACTGCCGAAAGTAGTGCGCCGGGTATGCGCCGTGGTGCTTTGCACGGGTCTTATCTGTTTTGGCGCGGTCGAAGGTTTGGTAATCAGTGGCATGCGCGCCGCTGGTGAACCGGGATTGGATTATGTGATCGTACTCGGTGCGCAGGTGCATAAGACGCGTCCGAGCCTGGTGTTGCGTTACCGGCTTGATAAGGCCATCGAATATCTTGAGGCGAATCCGAACACCACGTGCATCGTGTCGGGCGGCAAGGGGCCGAACGAGCCGTTCCCGGAAGCGCAGGGCATGGCGAATTATCTTGAGCAGCATGGTATCGCCAAGTCGCGCATCATCCAGGAGTCCAAGTCGGAGACCACCAAGCAGAACATCGAGTACAGCAGCAAGCTGATCGGGAAGCGTAATGCGAGCATCGGCGTCATCACGAACGACTTCCATATGTTCCGCGCGTTGCAGATCGCGCACGGCGAGGGTATGCCGAATGCCGTGGGTATCGCCGCAGGTTCGCCGAAGGATCTGCTGGCGAACAATATGCTGCGTGAGTTCTTCGCCGAGATCAAATATCTGCTGTAGCTCCGGTATGCCTTCGGCGGTTAGTGATTTTCCGGGATGTTCCCCTCATACAGGAAGCATTCCAGAGTGCCGGCCGCCGCGCCGCCACCCATGGTGAGCGTGCGCGAGGCCTTGCGTTTCAAACCGTTATGCTCGTAGAAGCCGACATCGCAGCTGCTGTCGGTGAATAGGAAGTAGCCGTTCACGCCGATTGCGCGGAAATGGTCGAGCATGTGGTCGAACAGTCGGCGGCCCACGCCTTGGCCGCGCATTTCGGGCGAGACGATGAACAGGACGATTTCCGCCCTGTTGGCTTCTTTGGTTTCTCCGACTTCTTCAACTTCTTCAGCTCGCTTGCCCAACCCCGCATCGCGCAGCAGTTTCCCGTCAGCATTCGTCAAGGCGAGTTGCCCGCACAATCCGCGAACGCCTTCCTTGCTTCCCAAGAGCGGCAACCCCACACGCATCTGCCTCATGCGATGGCGCAGACGTTGGCCAGGCACGGTTCTCCCCTGTATTGAGCCGAGGATCACGCCGGCTACGTGCCCTTCGTATTCGGCCACTGCGGCGTGGGTGGTGCGGGAAAGACATTCCTCGGTGTCGATGGCGGCGAGCCGTTGGGAGACGGAAAGACCGCGCGTTGACCGGCGGCGGCTCATCGCGGCCGACTCGCCGCGAACCGTTTCACCAGCCGCATCGCTGGCCACATCGTTGCCTGCATCGCTATCCGCATACCAGGCCTGCCGTATCAGTTCCGCTACCGCACGGTAGTCGGCACGCCGCATCAGGCGGATGATCAACGATTCGGTCTGGGGCGCGGCAGGCCCACCCGCGTCATGGGTACGCTTTCCGCCGCTCACGGCACCGATGCCACTCACACCGCCAATACCGCTCACGCCATCAGTGCCGCTCACACCGTACAGATCGCCCGCACCGTTCAAATCATCGATTCCTTCCGCACCGCCCCGGTCATTTCATGAGCTCGTCGGTATCCATCACGATGGTGACGGGGCCGTCGTTGGCGATGTCCACGCGCATGTGTGCGCCGAAACGCCCTTCCTTCACGGTCAAGCCTTCAGCCCGCAGAGCCTCGTTGAACCGCAGCCACACCTGCTTGGCATGATCGGGTGCACCTGCCTTGACGAAGCTGGGACGGTTGCCTTTGCGCACGTCGGCGAACAGGGTGAACTGCGAGATGGAGAGAATGGAGCCGTTGACGGCGCCGATGGACAGGTTCATCTTGCCGTTCTCGTCTTCGAAGACGCGCAGGTTGGCGATCTTGTGGGTGAGCCATGCGATCTGTTCGTCGCCGTCCGCATCGCCCACGCCGGCCAGCAGCACGTAGCCCGGTCCGATGGATTGCGGTTCGAAGGTCGGGTCCTGCTCGCCCGTCTCCTCGTCGAGTACGTCCACCGAACCGTGGCTTACACGCTGCAATACGATCCTCATCCGCGTTCCTTCCGATGTGCTGCCGTTCGCGGGGTTGCGAACGTCTACATCCTACGCGGCCGGCCTCCTAATATGCGCCACTGCGCTCCGGCCCGGTTTGGCTCTATGCCTCGCCTTCGGATTCGCTTTCGGATTCGCTTTCGGTCTCATCCTCGGCCAACGCCCGGAGCAGGTGAGCGTCGCGGCCTTGGATGACCGCCTTGCCGCTCTCCCCGTCCACTCGTAGAATCCCTTGCCGGTTTTCGCGCCCAGTTCGCCGTTCTCCACTTTGGCGGCGAGCAACGGACTGGGATCCGTACCGTTGTCCATGTCCTTGAACAGGTAGGTGCTGATGTTGTAGAACACGTCCAGCCCGCCCAGATCGGCACTGGCGATTGGCCCGACCAGGTTCCACCTGCGGCCGAGACTGTATTTCACCACGGTGTCGATGGTTTCGGCGTCCGCGATGCCCTCGTTCATGATGTTGAACGCCTCGCGCAACACCGCCAGTTGCAGGCGGTTGCCCACGAATCCCAAGGATTCCTTCCTGATTTTCGCCGGTTTCTTGCCGATTTTCTCCATCAGCGCGAACGTCGCGTCCACCACGCTTTCGGCGGTATGCTCGCCCGGAACCACTTCCACGAGCGGCATGAGCTGGGCCGGATTCCAGAAGTGGGCGACCACGAACCGTTCCGGGTGGTTCAATACGGATTGGATGGCGGTCGGGCTCAGGCCGGAGGTGTTCGTGGCGAAGATGGCGTCGACCGGCGCAAACCGTTCGATCTCATGCCAGACCTGCTGCTTGATCTCCAGATTCTCCGCGATCGATTCGATGATGAAATCGACGTCCGCCACACCAGTTTCGTAATCGGTATGGGTGCTGATGCGTGCAAGCACGTCATCCACGTGTTCGCCGTGGGCGAGCAGACCGGCCCGTTCGAATTCCTCGGCGTCGGCGCGGATGCGTTCCATGCCCGAGGCGAGCAGTTCCTCCGTGCGGTCGACGAGATTCACCGGGTAGCCCGCGACGGCGAATTGCAGCGCCGTGGCGTGCCCCATGGTGCCCGATCCGATGTTGGCGATACGCCGAATATTCCGTGTCTGTGCCATTGCAACCTCGCAATCCTTGTACGGTCTTCCTTGACGCTTGTCATCCTAAACCCCGAAACTGGACGAACCGCCAACAACCGTTGCCCCGTCCCTGTCGCTCCGCCCTTGCCGCCCGTCACCCCATCGCATAAATTCGCTCACAGCAGAACGCACCGCATAGCGAAAACACACCGCGTATACGCGAAAAGGGCCGGAACCACTTGGGTTCCAGCCCTTTCAACGCTGATTTGCCGAACCATTCCGGGCACCATCAATCAGGCACCCTGCCGGTTTGGCGGAATCGGCGAAGCCTTATCGGCTCACTCGCCGTCCTTGGCGCTCAGCTCGTCGGCCACGGCAGCGGCGGCGGAAGCAGCCTCGACGGACTCCTCTTCCTCCTCCTCAGCGGCCTCGCCCAGGAAGGCGGACAGGTCGACGACTTCGCCGTCGGCGGTGAACTTCACCGCGCGCATGCCGGCGAGCAGGCCCTTGGAGCGGGCGACTTCCTGCACGGCGGAGCCGAGCTGGCCGTTGCGCATGATGGCCTGGATGAAAGCGTTCGGATCCATGCCGTACTGCTGGGCGATGGAGGCGAGGAAGTTGAACACGTCGGCCTGGGAGACCTGCACGTCCAGCTTCTCGGCAAGAGCGTCGAGCACCATCTGGTCGCGGAGTTCCTTCTCGACGGTCTCCTCGGCTTCGGCCTTCTGCTCCTTGGTGGCGTCCTTCGGATCGGCGGTGACGTTCTTGAGCTGCTGCTCAACCATCTCGGCCTTCACACCCTTCGGCACCGGGATCTCCAGGCCCTCTTCGAGCTTGGCGATGAAGGCGTCGCGGGCCTCGGTGGCCTGACGGCCCTTGGCGTCCTGAGCGGCGGCCTTGCGGATGTCGGCCTTGAGCTCGTCCAGGGTGTCGAACTCGGAGGCTTCCTGAGCGAATTCGTCGTCGAGCTCCGGGAGTTCCTCAGCCTTGACGGAGTTGACCTTGACCTTGATCTGAGCCTTTTCGCCCTCGTGCTCGCCGGCTTCCAGCGTGCCTTCGAAGGTGGTCTCCTCGCCGGCGGACAGGCCGTCAAGAGCCTCATCCAGGCCGTCGAGCATGGTGTTGGAGCCGAGCTCGTAGCTCACGCCTTCTTGGGAGTCGACGGATTCGCCGTCGATCTCGGCGTTCAGGTCAATGTTGGCGAAGTCGCCCTTGGCGGCCGGGCGATCCACGCTCACCAGGGTGCCGAAGCGCTGGCGCAGGGCCTCGAGGCGCTTGTCGACGTCCTCATCCTTGATTTCCGGAGCGGCGATGGCGATCTCCATGCCTTCGGTCTCCGGCAGTTCGATTTCCGGACGACGTTCGACGGTGGCGGTGAACTTCAGCTTCTTCTCGTCGTTGGCGGATTCCGGGATGTCGACGACGTCGAACTCCGGGGCGGCCATCGGGCGGATCTTCTTCTCTTCCAGAGCCTTGGAGTACAGCTCCGGAACGGCGTCATTGACGGCCTCGCCGGCGACGGCGCCGAAGCCGAAACGCTGGTCGATGAGCTTGCCCGGGACGTGGCCCTTACGGAAGCCGGGGATGTTCACCTGCTTGGCGATGTTCTTACGGGCTTCTTCCAGATACGGGTCGAGCTCTTCCTGGTCGACGGTAATGGTGAGCTTCACCTTGGTGGGTTCGAGGTTACGAACGCTGATCTTCACGCTAAACGCTCCTGCAAAGTCGTGTGTGTTCTTTTTTGCCGTTAGGCACAACTCTCATACTATAGCGTGGCTTAAGGACGCTGCGACAAGCCGTACCTGCCATTCGCGCGCGCCTTGTCTGGTGAGGAACGCCGCGACGTCGCGCTTTTCCGGTTCGTCGGTCCAGCATAGATTCTTGAGAATCTGCGGTTTGAGCAGCACTTCGGCCGGCGTGGACGTGTCTTCGGCGATCTGGTTGAGGGCGCGTCTGGCTTTTTTCAGCACTTCCAAGCGCGTCGGATGGCGTGACGACCAGATGCGCATCGACTTGGGCGCGTTCGTTTCGACGCCGTCCTTGTCATGCGCGGGCGGTGGCATGACTGGCAGTTCGTTGTCAGGCAGCGCGAGCGCCTCCTGGATCACATGCTTCCACACCGAGGGCTTCACTTCGCGCTGGATGGGCGCATAGCGTTCGAACATCTTCTCCTGTTCGCCGCCGGTCTGCACGCGCACGCGTTCGTTCAGGGAACGGATGGCACGGAATTCGCGGGCGTTGCGCGGCTTTTTCAGCGAGGCTTCGATGATCGCCTGGTCGGATAGCAGCAACGTGGGCGCGATGTCGTAGCCGCGGGCGAGTTCGTCGCGTTTGGTCCACAGCGCCCGGGCCACGGCGAGTGCCCTGCGATCGCCTCTGAGCGAGGTGATGTGCGAGACGCGCAGCCACGGCACCGGGTGCTCATGGCGGGGTTTACCGGACGTGCCTTCGGCGAGGATGTGGCGAAATTCCTCTTCGGCCCAGGCTTCCTTGCCTGCGGCTTTGAGGTCGGCGCGCATCCTGGTTTCGAGTTCGATGAGCAGTTCCACGTCGAGCGCGGCGTAATTGCGCCAGTCGCGCGGCAACGGTCTGTATGACCAGTCGGCCGCGGAATGCTCCTTGGCGAGCGTGATGCCCAGGTATTTTTCGGTGACCGCGGCCAGTCCGAATCGTTTGAGCCCCAGCATGCGTGCGGCGAGTTCGGTGTCGAACAGGCGCTTGGGGGTCATGCCGATCTGGGCGAAGCCGGGAAGATCCATCATGGCGTCATGAATGATCCATGTCGCGTCGCCCACCGCACGGTTGAATTCGTCCCAGTCCGCACCCTGCCGCGTCAGCGCGATCGGGTCGAGCAGGAAGATGCCCGCGCCTTCGCGTTTGAACTGCACCAGCCAATCCTCATGCCCGTAGCGGAAGCCGGACGCGCGTTCGGCATCAGCCGCGAGCGACCCTTGGGCGGCGGCGAGTTCGGCGCATGCGTCGCGGAAGCCTTCCAGGGTGTCGATCACGTCGGGCACTCCCCCGCGTGGTTCGGATTGCAACCGTGGCTCATGCATAAGTTCGCTCAACGCGTGATTCTCCTTCACCGCGAACGGTGGATTTCAGAAATTCGGCCCATGCCTCCACGCACGCGCCCGGATCGAAGCCGCGTGCTGGCGGAATCGACGGCGTGTAGGAGACACGTATCTCACAGCCTGCAAACGTATCAGCACCCTGCGAACCAAACGCCGTGTTCTGCGTGACGCTCACCGTTCCGGCCACGCTGTCGGGTTCCACGTCGCCCAGATAATCGCACATATCCTCCCAATACATGGAGGGTGCGAGACCGTCGTTCTCGCTGGAATCAAGGGGCATGCGGGCGAAGCAGACGCATCGCCAGCGCCCTCCCCATTCCTCGCGTGGGAGACGGCTGTACAACAACATGATCCAGCCGCTGGCTTGTTCTTCGGAACGAAGGTGGAGCAATGTGCGGGTATACGCGTCATCGGCCCCGATGCCGAGTGCGACGCCGATGCCGTAATCGGCCAGAGTGGAGGGAACGGGGATCTCCCGGTACCGTACGCCGGGCAGCCTGCGCATGGCGCGAACGGATTCCACGGCACGCCAGACCTCATCGGGCACGCCGCGCGGTCGGGGCGGCAACTGCGCCTCGGGATCGTGCGTCTGTGGAGCGATCCCCTCAGGAAAAGAGAAAATCTCGGCCATGTATCTAGGCTACGTGCTCAAACGCCCTGAACCGCGGATTGACGCGCGGTAGCGTCGTTTTCCGTTTCGCGCGGCACACAAGCGTGGCACGATCGTGGCACACCGGAAAACCTCGCACGGCCGGAACGGCAAGGAAAAGCCGCCGCGCCCGGAACCCGAAGCGGGCCGGGGAAGACGGTCCGCTTCGGGCTTCTGGCGCGGCGGCAAGTCGGTAAGTAGTTTGCCGGAAACCAGTTGGAATCAGCCAAAACCAGCTGAACAGGCCGATCACGGCGCGGATCAGTACACGACGAACCCGTGCGCCTTGAACTGGTCGGCCACGCGCTGACGCATGGCGGCATTCGGCCCCTTTTGGTTCTCCAACGGGTAGTCGATGCGCAGCTCATGCCACTTCGGGCGACCAAGCTGGTGGAACGGCAACACGTCGATATGCTCCACCGCGTCCCCGAAACTCTCGCAGATCCTCGCCACGTTCTCCACGTTCTCCTCGCTGGAGGTGAGACCCGGCACCAATACGAAGCGCACCCAGATCTTCTTGCCAGCCTTCGCGAGACGCTGCCCGAAATCGATGGTCGGCTGCAATACGCCGCCGGTCACCTTGTGGTATGTCTCCTCGTCGCCGGATTTGACGTCCAGCAGGCACAGGTCGATGTCGTCGAGCATCTCATCCGTATAGTTCGTGTTCAGGAAGCCCGAAGTGTCAAGGCACGTATGCACGCCCATCTCCTTGGCCGCATGGAACACGCGCGACACGAACGCCGGCTGCATCATCGACTCGCCGCCGGAGAACGTGATGCCGCCGCCGGTCGCCTTGAACAGGTCGGCGTAACGGTCGATCTTCTTAATCATCGCCTCCAAGTACACCGGCTTGCCGTCACGCATCTTCCACGTGTCGGGGTTCTGGCAGTACTGGCAGCGCAGCGGGCAGCCGCTCATGAACACCGTCATGCGCGTGCCCGGGCCGTCCACGGAAGTGTTGATGTCCCAGGAATGCACGAAGCCGATGTCGCCGGTCTTCAACGCATGCAGTCTGTCGCGCCTGTCGAGGCCGATCGGCGATTCGAATCCGGAAAGGCCGCCCATCAGGGTCTGGGACGCGTACTCCTTCGATTCGCGAAGCATATGGCGCGTGGTACTGCGGAATTGCTGGGTACCGGGCATCGTTGCACTCCTTGGTATCTGTTGGATGGTCGGCCGCCGGCGGCAAGGCCGGCGACCTTAGGCGCCGCTAGGCACCGTTAAGCAAAGGGGCGGAACCGTTCCAGCTCCGCCCCTCGCTTTCGTTCACGCCACGCGATGCGGCGTTATCGGCTCTTCAGCCGATCCGGCTCGCAAGCCGGATCAGTCGACCACCGCACCCTGATGGAAGGTACGGCTGATCACGTCGAGCTGCTGCTCCTTGGTGAGCTTGACGAAGTTCACCGCGTAGCCGGAGACGCGCACGGTCAGGTGCGGGTACTTCTCCGGATGCTCGACGGCATCCTCGAGCTGCTCCTTGCGCAGCACGTTGATGTTGGCGTGGTACAGGCCGTGGCCGTTGCCGGCGTCCAGGATGCCCACGAGGTTGGTGATGCGCTCGCCCTCGTCGCGGCCCAGGCCGTCGGGGGTGATCGTGTTGGTCAGCGAAATGCCGTCAAGGGCGTCGTTGTAGTCGATCTTGCCGACGGAGAACATGGACGGCAGCATGCCGTGGGAGTCCATGCCGTTCTCCGGGTTCGCGCCCGGAGCGTACGGGGTGCCCTTCTTGTGGCCGGACGGGAAGGCGCCGGTGGCCTTGCCGTATTCCACGTTGGAGGTGATGGTCAGGATGGACTGGGTCGGGACGGCGCCACGGTAGACGGGCAGGCGCTTGACCTGGCCCATCACGGTGGAGACGACCCACTTGGCGATGTCGTCGGCGCGGTCGTCGTCGTTGCCGTAGATCGGGAACTCGCCTTCCGTTCGGTAGCCGACGATCAGATCGTCATCGGCGCCTTCGACGTACTCGTCCTCGTGGCCCGGCGTGGTCTTGGCGTCCTTGTTGTAGATCGGGTAGACCTTGGCGTACTTGCAGGCGGACAGGGAGTCGGCCGCGATGGACAGGCCGGACATGCCGCAGCCGAGGGTGCGGTAGACCTCCTTGTCGTGCAGGGCCATCTCGATGGACTCGTAGGCGTACTTATCGTGCATGTAATGGATGATGTTCAGCGCCATCACATAGGTTTCGGACAGCCATTCGAGGGCCTTCTCGTAGTTGGCCTTGACCTTCTCATAATCCAGAGTGCCGTCGGCTTCCGGCTTGATCGGATCGATCACGCCCTTGTCGATCACCTGCATGCCGGTCATTTCGTCGCGACCGCCGTTGATGGCGTACAGCAGGGCCTTCGCGGAGTTCACACGGGCGGCGAAGAACTGCATCTGCTTGCCCACGCGCATCGGGGAGACGCAGCATGCGATGGCGGCGTCGTCGCCCCAGTGGCCACGAATCTCCTTATCGGACTCGTACTGGATGGCGGAGGTGTCGATGGAGATCTTGGCGCAGAAGCGCTTGTAGGCTTCCGGCAGCTTCGGATCCCAGAAGATGGTGATGTTCGGCTCCGGGCCAGGTCCAAGGTGCTCAAGGGTCAGGGTGTTGAGCAGACGGAACGAGGTCTTGGTGACCAGGGTACGGCCGTCGTCGCCGAAGCCCGCGTCGGACCAGGTCGCCCAGTACGGATCGCCGGAGAAGATGGCGTCGTAATCCTTGGTACGCAGGAAGCGCACGATACGCAACTTCATGACCAGGTTGTCGATGAGCTCCTGGGCGCCTTCCTCGGTGAGCTTGCCGGCCTTCATGTCGCGCTCGATGTAGATGTCGAAGAAGTCGGAGACGCGGCCGAAGGACATGGCGGCGCCGTCCTGGCTCTTGACGGAGGCGAGGTAGCCCATGTAGGTCCACTGCACGGCTTCCTGGGCGGTCTGAGCCGGGCGGGACAGATCCAGACCATACTCGTTGCCGAGGTTGATGAGCTGCTTGAGAGCCTTGATCTGCTCGTCGTGCTCCTCACGGAAGCGGATCCAGTGCTCGATCTCCGGCTCGGTGAAATCGTTGCGGTACGGCACGGAATCCTTGTCGCGCTGCTTGAACTTGATCAGGGCATTGACGCCGTACAGGGCCACACGACGGTAATCGCCGATGATACGGCCACGGCCGTAGGCATCCGGCAGACCGGTGAGGATCTTGTTGTGGCGGGCGACCTTGATCTGCTTGGTGTACACGCCGAAGACGCCGTCGTTGTGGGTCTTGCGGTACTTGGTGAAGATCTTCTTGATCTGCGGATCGGGCTCCTTGCCGGCCTCACGGATGGCCTGCTCGACCATACGCCAGCCGCCGTTCGGCATCATGGCACGCTTGCAGGGAACATCGGTCTGCAGGCCGACGATCACGTTGTCGACTTCGGGGGAATCGATGTAGCCGGCCGGGAAGGCGTCGATGCCTGCCGGGGTGTGGGTGTCCACGTCGTACACGCGCTGCTTGCGCTCGACCGCCAGGTAGTTGTCGTCGAGGTACTTCCACAGATGCTTGGTCTTATCGGTGGCGTTGGCGAGGAAGGTCTCGTCGCCCTCGTACGGGGTGTAATTCTTCTGGATGAAGTCACGGACATCGATGTCCGACTGCCAGTTGCCACCCGTGAAGCCGTCCCACGCCTTTGCGTTCAGCTCCTCCTGGGTAGGTGCAGATGCTTCAACTGCTGTCATATCCACTCCTTGGTGTTGCTAAGAGGCGGCACTCCTGTATGCCGCGCTATCCACCAGTGTAGTGGCTGGGGAAAGGTGAACCCCGCAAAAGAAGAGTGAGCTATATCACATTTTCCGCCTGTCGCGTTGAACGCAACAAGGGGAAACCGAACAACGGCTTCCCCTTTGTCGTTTAAGGTCCGAGGCTCAGTCGGAGCCGCCCCAACGGCGATCCTGCTCCTCCCAACGGCGGTTGCGTTCGCGCACGATCTTCCATGCGTTCATGGCATCCTCACGGCTGTCGTACGGCCCCATGCGCCTGTCGATCGGCGAAAGCGGGCCGAGCTCGGGTTCGCCGGTGACCATGTTGAAATACCATTTCCGTTCGCTCATGGCTTACTCCCTGAACGCGCTGGTGATGGGAAGCCTGCGGTCGCGGCCGAAGGCCAATGCGGTCACCTTCGGACCGAGCGGATACTGGCGGCGCTTCCATTCGGCACGGTCCACGAGACGCATCACCGTGTCCACGGTCGCCTCGTCGAAACCGTCGGCCAGCAGGTCGGCACGGCCGTGCGCCTTCTCGATGTATGCGGCGAGCACCCGGTCGAGCAGCTCGTATTCGGGCAGCGAATCGGAATCCTTCTGCCCGGGGCGCAGCTCCGCGGACGGGGCCTTCTCGATCGAGCTGACGGGGATCATCACGCCGTCGCGCAGCGGCACGCCGGCACTCCCCCGCTCATTGCCGACGATCCTCAGACCGCCCACGCCCATGCCTTCGGCGGCGGCCTTGTTACGCCAGCGGGCCAATTCCCACACGCGCGTCTTGAGCAGGTCCTTGATCGGCGCGTAGCCGCCGACGGCGTCACCGTAGATGGTCGAATAGCCGCAGGCGAGCTCCGACTTGTTGCCGGTGGCGACCGCCAGCAGGCCCTTCGCGTTGGAATACGCCATGACGATCACACCGCGGATGCGGGCCTGCAAGTTCTCGGCGGCCACGCCATCAAGATGCAGCTGGTGCTGATACGCCTCGAACAGCGGTTCGATGGGCTGGACGTCGTAGTGCGCGCCGATGTTCTCGGCCAGATCGGCCGCATCATCCTTGGAACCGTCCGAGGAGTACATGCTCGGCATGGAGATGCCGTGCACGTGGGAGCCGCCGCACGCGTCCGCGGCCATGGCCGCGACCAGGGCGGAGTCGATGCCGCCGGACAGACCGAGCGTCACGCCGGTGAAATGGTTCTTGGCCATGTAATCCTTCAGGCCGAGCACGCAGGCGGTGTACACCTCCTCGTCCGGGTCGGGCTTGGCGGCGATGTTTCCGGCGAGCTGCTTGTCGGCGGCCGTGTTGATGTTGACGTACGACAGGTCCTCCATAAACATGGGGGAACGTTCGAGCAGCGTGCCGTCGGCGTCGACCACGAAACTGCCGCCGTCGAAGACGAGATCGTCCTGACCGCCCACCTGGTTGACGTAAATCAGCGGGGCGCTCACTTCGGCGGCGCGGCGACGGGCCAGCGCGAAACGGGTGTCGGTTTTGCCTTCCTCATACGGCGAGCCGTTGATGGTCAGCAGCACGTCGATGCCGCGTTCGGCGAGTTCGGCGACCGGGCCGCCGTCCTGCCAGATGTCCTCGCAGATCGCGACGCCCACCTTGACGCCGTCGACGTCGAGCACCACGGACTTCTCGCCCGGGGTGAAGATGCGGAACTCGTCGAAGACGCCGTAGTTCGGCAGGAAATGCTTGTCGTAGCCGGCCCACACCACGCCGTCGTGCAATACGACGAGACGGTTGAGCGGCTTGCCGTGCTCACGGTCGGTGCCGACCGTGCCGACCACGACGAACAGGTCGCCGAGCCCGTCGGCTTCGAGTTCGGTGGCGAGCCAGTTGGCCTTGTTCCAGGCGGCGGTGCGGAAGGTGGCGCGCAGGGCGAGATCCTCGATGGGGTAACCGGTGAGCGTCATTTCGGGGAACGCCACCACTTTCGCGTGGTTGGCGGCGGCGTTGCGGGCGTATTGCAGGACCTTTTCGGCGTTGCCGTCAAGGTCGCCGACGCAGGTGTCGATCTGTGCGAGTGCGAAGCGAATATCAGTCATGCCTGTAAGTCTACTTGCGTGAGGAAACCGGCGGTTCAGGCGAGTTCAGTGAGCAGACGCAGGGCCGCGTTGACGTAGAACTCCACGCCTGCCTGCAGCGCCTCGTCGAAGCCGACGAACTGGGGGCTGTGCCAATCATGGTGCCCGGGCTTGCCGTTCGAGCCGATGAAGGCGAACACCGGACGGGTCACCTTGGCGAATTCGGCGAAATCCTCGCCGGCCATGGACGGGTGGATCGGCTGGAGGTCGGCGTAGTCCGGCACGTCCGCGGCCACGATCTTCGCCAGATCGGGGTCGGAGACCATCGGATCCTGGAAATCGTCCCATTCGATGTCGGCGGTGATGCCATACCCGGCCGCAATGGATTCCACCTGGCTGCGGAAGCGGCGTTCGGCGAGTTCGCCGTCCTCCTTGTAGAAGTAACGCACGGTGCCCATGAATCCGGCTTCGGCGGGCACCACGTTCCACACGTCGCCGCCGTGCACTTCGGTGATGGACAACACCAGCGGATGGAACGGGCTCGTGTTGCGGCTCACGATGGTCTGCAGGCTCAGGATCATGGATGCGAGCGCCTCCAGCGGGCCGGTGCCCATATGCGGGTATCCGGCGTGGGTGCCTTCGGCGTGCAGGTTCACGTGGAATTCCACGCAGCCGGCCATCATCGGTTCGACGCCGACGGCGATTTGGCCGGGCGCGTAATCGGGGTTGTTGTGGGTGCCGATGATGGCGTCCACGTCGTCGACGACGCCGGATGCGATCACATGGCGTGCGCCGCGCCCGGTTTCCTCGGCGGGCTGGAACAGGATCTTGATCGACCCGGCGATGCGGTCGCGGTGGTCGGCCAGCCAGAACGCCGCGCCGAGCAGGAAGCTCATGTGCAGGTCGTGCCCGCAGCCGTGCATCACGCCGTCGTTCACGGAACTGAACTCCAGTCCGGTGTTCTCCTGGATGGGTAGGCCGTCGATGTCGGCGCGCAGGGCGATGCGCGGGCCGGGCTTGGCGCCTTCGATCAGGCCGACGAGTCCGGTCTGCAGCGGGGTGTCGAGCACTTCGATGCCGTGGGCGCGCAGCTGGTCGGCGAGATAGGCGGTGGTGGAGGTTTCCTTGAAGCTGCGTTCGGGATGCTCGTGCAGGTAGTGGCGGATGGCGATGAGTTCCGGTGTGGCTGCGATATGTTCGCTCATGATGGTTCCTGGTTTCTCCGATGTGGTTCGGTTGTGCTGGTTTGTGGTTGACGGGTTATGCGGCGCGATGGCGGCGGATAGCATTCCGGCCCCCGTTATGGGAGCCGGAAGGTCGTGTTCGCGTCAGCGCTTGAGCAGGTGCTTGGCCACCGAATTGGCGATGCCCTGCACGAGTTGGACGAGGACGATCATGATGATCACCGCGGTCCAGGTCACGGTCTGGTCGAACTTCTGGTAGCCGTAGGCGATGGCGAAGTTACCGAGACCGCCGCCACCGATGTAGCCGGCCATGGCGGACATGTCGAGCACGCTGATGAACAGGAAGGCGTAGGCGAGGATGAGCGGGGCCAGCGCTTCGGGGATGAGCACGGTGCGCACGATGGTGAACTTGGATGCGCCCATGGAGCGTGCGGCTTCGATGATGCCCGGGTCGACGGGGACGAGGTTTTGTTCGACGAGTCGCGAAGTGGCGACGGTACACATGACCACCATGGGGAAGATGGCGGCGGTCGTGCCGATGGAGGTGCCCACCACCTTGATGGTCAGCGGCTGCATGGCCGCGAGGAAGATGATGAACGGGATCGGTCGGATGATGTTCACGATGATGTCGAGGACGCGGTACACCACGGCGTTCTCGAACAGGTTGCCCGGTCGCGTGCCGTACAGCACCACGCCCAGGATCAGTCCGAGGAATCCGCCGACGACCAGCGTGATGAACACCATCTCCAACGTCTGGGCGACGGATTGGAGCAGCAGCGGGGTCAGTACGCTCCAATCGCTGCGGCTTGCAAGTTCGATCGTCATTGTTTCCGCTCCTCTCACTCGTTGTTTCCGTCGGCGCGCGCCACGGCCTGCGCGTACGGTACCGGTTCGGCGGCCGTGCCGAAGTCCACGATGTCGCTGTTCTCCTTCAGCTCCCGCAGGAAAGCGTCGAGGCTTTCACCCTTGAAGCCGTAGGTGACGGCGCCGATGGCCGATCCGCGCACCGTGTCGATGCCGCCGTACAGCAGGCTGCTGTCCACGCCGTGCTTGGCGATGAGCTTCGAGGCGTTCTGCCCGGAGGCGGCGGTGACGGCATCGCCGTCCTGCACGTCGCGCTGGCGGATCAGCACGGTGACCAAGCGTTCCGGCCACTGTTCGCGCATGCGCGCCACCCTGGCTTCGTCCGGGATGCCGTGCAGTGCGGTGGCGATGAATCGCTTCGTGACCTGCTGGCGCGGCGCGGCGAACACGTCGTACACGTCGCCCTGCTCCACGACTTTGCCGGAGCTCATGACGGCGACGCGGTTGGCGATCTGCTGCACCACGTTCATCTGATGCGTGATCACCACGATGGTGATGCCCAGTTCCTCATTCACGCGCTTGAGCAGCGAAAGCACTTCGGTGGTGGTTTCCGGGTCGAGTGCGCTGGTGGCCTCGTCGGCCAGCAGGATCTTCGGGTTGGTGGCCAGTGCGCGGGCGATGCCGACGCGCTGCTTCTGGCCGCCGGACAGCTGCGACGGGTACTTGTTCGCATGTTCGCTCAGGCCCACGAACTCCAGCAGCTGCTTGACGCGGCGCTCCTGATAGTCCTTGCGCCAATGGTCCAGCTGCAGCGGGTAGGCGACGTTCTGCGCCACGGTCTTCGTGGAGAACAGGTTGAACTGCTGGAAGATCATGCCGATCTTCTGACGGATGGGGCGCAGCTTCGATTCGCTCAGCGACGACACTTCGGTGCCGAGCACCGTGACCTTGCCGGAGGTCGGCTGTTCCAGCGCGTTGATCAGGCGCACGAGCGTGGACTTGCCGGCACCGGAATAGCCGATGATGCCGAAGATGTCGCCGGCGTTGATGGTCAGGCTCACATCGTCCACCGCGCGGGTGGTTTTCGCGGCCTTGCCGGCCTGTTTGAATTCCTTCACCACATGGTCGAATGTGATGATGGGGGTTTGCTCTGTCATATCGTCACTTTCGTTCAGCTGTTTCACGCCGTTGTAGAACTTACAACTACACCTTGTCGAACGGGGGCATGATATGCGGAACGCCCCCTCGGCGTAGGCGAGGGAGCGTTCCTTGATGTCATGCGCGCGATCACTCGGCGGACTTGGCGTCCTTCTCGATGTCGGCCAGGTAGCTCTGCAGCTCGGAGGCGCTGAACTTGTCGGCGAACACCGCGGTGCCACCGGAGTTCTCCTGCAGCTTGTCGAGCACGCTCTTGGTCTGGAAGATCTTGACGACCTTCTTGTAGACCTCGTTGTTCACGTCGGCCTTGCGGGCGGCGAAGATGTTGATGTACGGGCGGGCTTCCTCGGATTCGGCGTCGTCCTGGTAGATGGCGTCGCTGGGCTTGAGGCCGGCGTCGGTGACGTAGTCGTTGTTGATCACGCCCGCGGCGACCTGCGGGTCCTTGAGGGAGTTGGCGACCTGTTCGGCCTTCAGCGGGGTCACCTTGACCTTGGACTTGTCGGTGTCGACGTCCTGCGGGGTGGTGAACGCGGTCCAGTCGCCCTTCAGGGTGACGAGGCCGGCGGCCTTCAGCACGCCGATGGCGCGGGCCTGGTTGGTCTCGTCGTTCGGGATGGCGACGGTGGAGCCGGCGGGGATGTCCTTGATGTCCTTGTACTTGCTGGAGTACACGCCCAGCGGGTAGATGGCCACGCCGCCGATCGGCTGCAGGTCCTTGTTGTTCTTGACGTTGTAGTTGGCGAGGTACAGCAGGTGCTGGAACTCGTTGAGGTCGAGCTCGCCGGAGTCGACGGCCGGGTTCTCGGAGGTGTAGTCCTGGAAGTCGATGATGTCGACGTACAGGTTCTGCTTCTCGGCCTGCTTCTTGAATTCGACCCACTGCGGGTCGGTGGCACCGACGACGCCGATCTTCACCGGATTGTCCTTGGTGCCCTTTTCGGCGGTCTTGTTGCCGCTGAACGCGCGGACGCCGAAGAAGGCGCCGACCGCGATCAGGGCGATCACGATCACCGCGATGATGATATTGCGGGCGGTGTGGTTCACGCGCACCGGCTCGTCGCCGTTCACCGGCTGGGGAGCTTCCTGAGTCATGTTCTTTTCCTCTCTTGTAAACGTGTGCCGTTCGAGGCGCGGGGTTCGCCGCCGCACCGTTCGGAACGTTGCCGTGCTCTACCATAAACGACGTTCGCCCGCAGACTCGGCGAAAACGGCGAATTGGCTTATCGGCGTTCGTTATAGCGCGTATTCGAACGCGGGAATCCCGCTGTTTGCCGCCCGTTCACGATTGTGCGCGCACCGCCTACGAAAGTGCCATCGGGGGATGGTTTTTCGTTTTCGCCCGTTCGTAGAATGATGTACGACGAATCACTCATGATCAGGAAAGGTGAGTTCATGACCTCAACCGACATCAAGGCCGCCTTCTTCGACATCGACGGCACGCTGACCAGTTTCGCGACGCACATCGTGCCCGAATCGACCATCGAGGCGCTGCGCCAGTTGAAGGCGCACGATGTGCGCGTGTTCATCTGCTCGGGGCGCGCCCCGTCCTTCATGGGCGTCGTGCTTGACACCATTCCCGTCGAATTCGACGGCATCGTCGGTCTCAACGGCCAGTACTGCACCGACGGCAACGGTTTCCTCGAAAAGGAACCGCTCGCCACGGAGGATATCGCCACCGTCCTCGGCTGGCTCGACGAGCATCCCGATGTCATCTCCAACTTCTGCGAATCCGATTACGCCTATTTCAATCATTCGAACGAAGCCATGGACGCCACGTGGCGCAGCCTGGGCAAAACCGCGCCCAAAATCCATTTCGACGACCCGCATGAACGTGCGCTGACCTACGAGACGTTCCAGATCAGCCCGTATATCGACGAACGCACGGAAGCGGAGCTCGTCTCCCTGTGCCCGCATATCCGGGGAACCCGCTGGCACCCCGACTTCGTGGATCTCATCGCCGCGGACGGCGGCAAGGCGAAGGGCATCGAACGCTTCCTGCGGCATTACGGCTGGGATCGCAGCCAGACGATCTCCTTCGGCGACGGCGGCAACGACGTGGACATGCTGGAATACACGGGCATCGGCGTGGCCATGGGCAACGCCACCGAAGCGCCCAAGAGCGTGGCCGATTATGTGACCGACGATGTGGACCACGACGGCATCATGAACGCCCTCAAGCATTTCGGCATTCTCTGACAGGTTTCCGCACGTACGGCAACAAGCGTCGGCCCGCATCCCGATTCACCACGGGATGCGGGCCGATACTTTTGCATTGGTGTGCCGGCAGTACGTCGGTTGGTATGCCGGCACACAGTGTCAGCGGGTCTCCCCCATCGCGCCGTGGCAGCTTTGGCCGTCGCCACCACCGTCAATCACTGCAGCCTCGATGGCATACTCCAAAGCCTTCGCCATATCGGCCAACGCCATGGACGGCGTGCCATTGGGCTTGCCGACGGTCTGTTCAACCGCATACGGCACATGGATGAACCCGCCGCGAGTGCCCGGGAACCTCCGTTCCAACAGGTACAGCACGTGGTACATCACGCTGTTGCACACGTATGTTCCCGCGGTGTACGACACGAACGCCGGCAGGCCGTGGGCGCGCACGTTCGCCACCATGGCTTTGACCGGCACCGTGGCGAAATACGCGGTATCGCCGTCCTCACGCAGCGCGGCGCCCACCGGCTGTTCGCCGTCATTGTCGGAAATACGGGCCTCGGCGAGATTAATGGCCACCTGTTCCACGGTGACGGCACTGCGCCCGCCCGCCTGGCCGACGCTGATCACCATGTCCGGGCGCTCGCGTTCGATGGCCTGTTCGACGGTTTCAGGGCCGCGCGTGAACGCCGTGGGAATCTCCAGGGTGATGATGCGCGCCCCGGCGATCCGGTCCGGCAGCATCCTCACCGCCTCATACGCCGGGTTGACGCTCTCCCCGCCGAAAGGGTCGAAGCCCGTCACCAATACCGTTGTCATGATTCGTTCTCCTTATCTGTTTATCTGTCGATGTGTCGCGGTGTCGCCGTGCATTGCGCGGGAACCTGCACGAAGCACACACGGGTTCCCGCTGGATGTCGCGCCTTAATCAATGCGCGATGAGCATGTACACGATCTGCACCACGATCATGATCAGCGCGGGCAGGATCTGATTCCTGATCACGCCCATGCGGTCCTTCATCTCCAACAGCGCGACGGGCACGATGTTGAAGTTCGCGGCCATGGGTGTCAGCAGCGTGCCGCAATACCCGCAGGTCAGCGCCAGTATTCCCACGACGGTGGGGTTCGCGCCGAAGGCGAGCACGAAGGGCGCGCCGATGCCCACCGTCAGCACGGTGATGGCGGCGAAGGCGTTGCCCATCACCATGGTGAAGAGCATCATGCCGAACGCGAACACGATGATGCCGATGACGACGTTGCCTTTGGGGATCATGCCGCCGACCAGTTTCGAAATCACGCCACCCACACCGGCCTGCGTGAAGATCGCACCCAAGCTGGCGAGCAGCATCGGCAGCATACTCACCGGCCCCATGGCGCTCAGCAGTCGTTCCGAATCGTCCAGGAACACGATTGGCTTGTTGGCGCGGTTGAGAGCCATGAGGATAAGGGCGGAGACGACCACGCCGATGCAGCATCCGGCAAGCGCGCCGACTTTGGGGATGAGTGCGCCCGCGACGGCGAATACGCCGATGGACAGGGCCGGGGCGAATACCTTCATGCCGATCCTGCCGAAGTTGCGTGCGATCTCCTCTTTGGAGGGCACTGCGGATTCGCCTGTCTTGACCCGCCGGAAGATGGCCGGCACGACCATGAGTACGATGATGGCGCCGTTGACGGCCGGTGGAATCCAGCGTCCGAAGGCGAGCACCACGCCCATCAGCGTCCAGAACACGCAGGTGCCGTACCGGGCGAGGTTCGTCTTGTCGCGCAGGTTGCGCACGCCGGTGTAGACGACGATGATGCCCATAGCGAAGTAGAAGATCTCGAGGATCTTGATGCCGATCGGGTTGGCGGGGTCCATGAAGAACGCCATGGGTCAGCCCTCCTTCACGGCTGGCGCGGCGGGTGCAGCGGTTGCAGCTGTGCTGCCGTAATATTCGGCGCGCAAACGGCGGTCTTTGAGGATGTAGTACACGCCGGCAACCAGAACGGCGATGATCGCCACGGGGATCTCCACCAACGCCATGGGCAACAGGTCGACCTCGTAGCCCAGCGGTTTGAGCGTCGATTGGACGAGCAGCGCACCGGCGGTGCCCACGAACAGCATCTGCCCGAAGAACCAGGAGATGTTCTCCATGCCGGCCGCCATGCCTTTGAGTTCCTCTACGTACCCTTCCTTGGGCTCATGGCCGTGCGCCTCGATCGCGCCGACGGCCATCGGCACGATGATCGGACGCACGAAGCCCGCCACGCCGCCGAAGCCCACGTTGAACGCGGCGAATACGAGACGCATCATGCCGTATAGGGCGATGATGCCGCTCGGCGTGGCTTTCCTGGCTTTGCGGATCAAGGCCGCAGCCGCGCTTTTCAGACCGTTGCGTTCCAAAGTGCCCACCACCAGCAGGATGATGATGAAAACCGCCATGCTTCTGTTGCTTACGAACGACGAGCCGAGCGTGGTCAGGAACCCGTCGATGCCGATCCCGCCTGCCAACGCGGTGACGATGGCCGCGACGAATATGATGAGGATGGCGTCGAGCTTCAACGCAAAACCGACAATAACAACCAAAATGCCTAATAGCACTAGATAGTCCAATTGCCTGATCCTTTCTTCGATTGCGGGGAATGATAGCGGTCTGATGCATCGCGGCCAAAATGCCGACCGCCTTTGGTCGACCCTGACCGCCATTGATCAGATGTGGCTCACTCTACCTTATTTCCGGCTTCCATGGGCGCCGAATCGGAAAGACCGCCCGCCGAATCCGCTTGCCCCCAACCCCTGAGAAACCAGGAAACTACGACCACCAGCATTATGAGCGCCTCTGACGATAATTCCCCCGTGGCCGTCTTCGGCTTATTTTCAAGGTCTTACGTTTTTTGAGAACCCGCCAATCAGCCTCGTTTCCGCAAAACACCCACAGGCACCCGAACATAATCCACCATTCTGCCGGACCCCGCATCTTCGCCGGTCGACCCCGCTCGCAATTCCCCACATTGCAGATACCCCGAGGGGCAAATCCATTGACTTCGCCAACATCACGGACGTGACTGGCGGTGGGGCGGGATGTCGCCGGTGGCATCAAGACCGGCATCAAGATTGTTCGCGTCGCGCAACGACAACCTGCCGAAATACTTCAACAAGTCGCCATCATCAAACCAGAAACGCTGCGAGCACCTCGCCACGGACGGCTTGTACAGCCCCTCCTGACGCCAGTCAAGCAACGGCACGTCACCCGGACCGTCCCATGTCGTCACACTGGTCACCTTGACGACGATGCCCGAAACCCGATCATCCTCGACCCTGGTGATGACGACGGGTCTGACCTTGCCCATGCCGGGATGATCGGGGAACTCGACGCGCATCAGCCACACGTCGTACACTTCGGGCTCACGCATGATCGTAGATGTCATCCGCTGGATCGTCCCACTCCTGAGGCAGCACGATATTGCCCGTGCTCTTCGAACGCTCAAACCGATACGCGTCGTGAGCCGGAGGAACCGGATACCCGTCAGGTCGAACCGGCCTCAGACTCGGCGTGAACGGCATGCCCTTGTCGCGGATCGCCTGCCGCAGGCAGATTTCCGTGAATGAACTCAGACTCAACCCCATCTGCTCAAGCACATCCGTCGCCTCGCGTTTGACCTCAGGATCCAACGCAATGGTCGTCCGTTCCTTCACCGCCATGACAACCTCCTATCAATACTTATTACATAAGAATTATGTAAATAATAAGCAGTTTCGACACTCAGCCACAACCCAATCGACTGAATTTCGCCCGTACGTGACATGACATGAACCGATTCTTGTTCCGCATCTTCCCGACCCGACAGGAGACGACGGAGTTCACGGCAAGGAACGACCACACACCGTGATTCAAACCGGAAACCGGTCAGCATCCGACTGTGATGGCGGTGATGGCGAGCTCGCTGCGGCTATGGAAGACCGCGGCCCGGTCTCAAGCCCATGAGACACTTGGGACCATGACTATCATCATCATGAACACCTCCGAAGGTGCAATCAGAATCAACCTGTTCGACGATAAGGCCCCGAACACCGTGGCCAACTTCCTCGGCCTCGCCACCGGCGAAAAGCAGTGGATCGACCCGATGAGCGGCCAGCCCTCCAACGAGCCGTTCTACAACGGCCTGACCTTCCACCGCATCATCAAGGACTTCATGATCCAGGGCGGCTGCCCACTGGGCACCGGCACCGGCGGCCCCGGCTACGAGTTCGATGACGAAATCGACCCGAGCCTGAAGTTCGATCACCCGTACCTGCTGGCCATGGCGAACGCCGGCCTGCGTCGCGGCCGCGACGGCCAGATCCACGGCACCAACGGCTCCCAGTTCTTCATCACCACCGTGCCGACCCCGTGGCTGGACGGCCACCACACCATCTTCGGCGAGGTCGCCGATGACGAATCCAAGGCCGTGGTCGACAAGCTCGAAGCCGTCTCCACCGACCGCATGGACCGTCCGACCGAACCGGTGGGCATCGTCTCCGTCGAAGTGGTGAAGTGAGCCACTCCCCCAACCGGCGAGCGCACGGCGTGTAACGTTTGAGTTTGAACGCACGCACGGTGCATGTTTTGCGGAAAGCGACCTCGAAAGGGGTCGCTTTTCTGTTGCCGTACGGTTTTCATCGCCTCATAACCGCATAACCTCATATTCCAGTGCCCCCCCCTAGAATGGGGAAAGGCGGAAACGGAGGCAGCCAATCATGAATCGAACCGACTTGGAACGCTATATTTTCGACGCATACCATTGCGAGCCCGACCGCCCGTGGATGACGTCGCCGGATAACGAGGTGTTCCGCCATTACCGGAATCGCAAATGGTTCGCCCTGGTCATGGAAATACCTCGGCGTTTCCTTGGATTGGACAGCGACGAGCCCGTGGACGTCGTCAACGTCAAATGCGATCCGTTCCTGATCGAATCACTGTGGGATGAGCCGGGCTTCTTCCCCGCCTACCACATGAACAAACGCCATTGGATCACCATCGCCCTCGACGGCAGTGCGCCGGACGACAAGATCCGCACACTGCTCGACATGAGCTACGAAGCCACGGCTCCGAAGGACTACGCAACGACGAGGAGACGCGATGATACCGATCGATCAGGTGTATGAACAGATCGCCCGATTCGCCAGCGATGCCGGGGCGCAGAAAGTCATCCTCTTCGGCTCGCGCGCAAAAGGCACCAATAGACCGAAAAGCGACATTGACGTGGCCGTTGCCGGATGCCCCGATTTCGACACTCTTGAACAACGTCTTCAGAACGACCTGTGGTCGTTGCTGAAAGTGGACGTCATCGATTTGGATGCCCCTATTTCAAACGAACTGCGCAAGGAAATCAACACCCGGGGAAAGGTGCTGTATGAAAAAGTATGACAACTATGTCTTTGCGCCGGCTAACTGAGAATTCCGGGAATACGGCAAGGGTCGGGTGGTAATTCCCGCGCGGAATCACCACCCGACCTTTCGACTGTGTTCAGGGCATTCGAACTCGCCGTCAGCGAACGGGCGAAATGCTGATCATCGACTTGATGGCACGACGTTCGTCCATCGCCTCGTAAGCGTCCTGCACATGGTCGAGGTCGAAGTCGGCGGTGAAGATCCGACCCGGATTGATTTCGCCGTCGAGCACCTTGCCGAGCAGGACTTCGCGATCATAGACGACCACCGAAGCCGGGCCGCCCTTCAGACCAACGTTGCGCCAGAACAGCGAGGTCATGTCGATCTTCGGATCATGCGGCACGCCGACGCGCCCCACCGTGGCGCCCGGACGGGCCACACGCACCGCGGTTTCGGTCGACAGCGCGGAACCCACGCATTCGAGCACGGCGTCCGCGCCGACACCACCGGTCAGCTCCATGACCTTCTCCACCGCTTCGTCGCCGCGTTCCGCCACCACGTCGGTGGCGCCGAATTCGCGGGCCACCGCCTGCCTGTCGGCATGGCGGCTCATGGCGATGATGCGTTCCGCGCCCAGCAGACGCGCGGACAGCACGCTGCACAGGCCCACGCCGCCGTCGCCGAACACGACCGCGGTGCTTCCCGGCTTGACTTCGGCGGACAGGGCCGCATGGTAGCCGGTCGCCATCACGTCGGCCAGGCTGAGCAGCGAGGCGAGCGTCTCATCGGAGAAGGTCGCCGGATCACCCGGCACCTTGACCAGCGCGGTGTCGGCCTTGGCCGCACGCATGTATTCCGCCTGATACCCGGCGTTGCCACCCGGTTCTGCGTTGAAGCAGTTCGCCTCGAATCCGGCGCGGCATGCGGCGCAACGGCCGCAGGGGTGCGTGAACGGCACGATGACGAAATCGCCGGGCTTGAGTTCGTGCACGTCCGGGCCGACCTGCTCGATGACGCCGATGGCCTCATGGCCGGTCAGCGAACCGTGCTGGCGCTGCGAAATACCGCGGAACCACCACAAGTCCGATCCGCATACGCACGCTTTGACCACACGGATAATCGCATCATCCGGCTTTTGCAGCACCGGCATATCAACCTCATGCACTTCCATGACGTGCGGTTCGACGAATACGGCTGCCTTCATATTGTTCTCCTTTGCATAGCGCTTTGCGTAACGCTTCATATTTCGTTCCGCTTGTCGCCCACCTTATTTTCCGGTAGTTACTACCGGTCAAATCGGGAGCCGTTCGCATCTGCGCGCATCACAATAATCAGCCCTCAAAAATGACACCGGCGAACCATTCAGTTCAACGTTGAGATTGGCTCCCATCCGCCGTGTTTTTAAAATACTTCCCCAACTCGTTTATAACTGACGGCATATCGGTCCATGGTGCGTAATCCTGCTCATGGTTAGGCCGCAAAAGCCTTCTTCCCTCAAGGCCCCCAACTTTGTTATGCCGTCTGGCGTTGCCCACCGCGCTCATGATATGCGTTTCATCCAGAATTTCAGCACAAATGAATTTCCCCCGATTCCCCTCGGTAACCCCCTCAGCAATAGCCAGTTTTTCCACCATGGCGGTCTGCGTGCAACTTTGAGGGCAGGCTCGCTTATGATCGAGCAACCATACCTCAAAACAGGGGTTGGAAATGATGAGTTCCACTCCATCATGACCACGGCATATTCTTTCAGCCTCGGAATGGTCATGGAAAGCGTCAACATCGACCACCACCCAGACCTTCACGTATGAGTCCACAGAACCATCCCGATCGGCATCCTCCTTCAACCTGCAAGCCAGTTTCGCAAGCTGCGACGGACTGAGATTCTTCTGCTCGTAATCGATGACAACGTCACACAACGATGCAAGTGCTTTGAAATACCACTTTTCGGTGACGGCGCCGCCACTGACCACCAAATACCGAGGTTTGCGCTCCCGAAGCCGACGCGCATTCTTCCACCCGCGAACCGATTCCCTGCGTTTCCTGGACATCACGCATCACCTTCGCTCATCATCCGAGCGAATGCTTCATGGAAGCTCAGCCCCGGCACGGCCCCATATACACCGTTCAAATAGTTGCGCCCAATATTCTCGTCCTTTCGAAGACCTTTAATATCCGTCATCGAGAAGAGCTCCGAAGCGCCATCACCGTCTTTTTCGACGAGCCAAACCTGATCCGGCTGCAGAACACGATGGGCGGCACCTGATTGATTAATCAACGACACATCATGCGTCGTGAAAATCAGCTGGGAACCATGCGGGTTCGTTTCCGGATCGGCATACAGCGACACCAATTCCTTAACAAACGCGGGATGCAGACTCGTATCGATCTCATCCACAAGCGTTACCGTAGGCCTAGCGAGTTGACGCAATGCCAGCGAGAAGAACGACAAGGCCGCAATGGTTCCCACGGACTCATTGTCCGTTCCAAACTCGATGCCACCTGTTTTGGCCGCATGCACGAACTTCAACTGATTTTCGCTCCTGGCAGGGAACGCCTTCTCGAGCTTCGCCCCGTCCGCGCCAAGCTGCTGCATCTCCTCCTTGAACTGGCTCCATGCTTCCGAAGGGAAATCAACCGGCTCGCTTTTCACTGACGTGATACCGAAATCCGCATATTTAATTAGAACATTGATCTTCTTTGCGTATTCGGTCTTATTCTTAAACTCCTCAATCAGTATCGGCTGCTCTTGATCGAACGCCCGCGAATCATGGTACGAAATATCATTCTTGAAAAAAGAGTAAGCCGACTGAATGCTCTTGATACCGGCAGCAGCCGATGCGGAAAGCAGCAAAGCGGTGGGCCGCAATGCAATGGTCTGCCGCACTTGGGTTTTCGGCCCCTTGAACGCGGAACCGAATTTCACCGAACCATCTTCTTCGCGATGGAAAAGCAATGAGGAATGCGTAGACAACCTGCCATCCATATTCCTGAAATACACAAGTTTCTCGTCAAGAATATGACTGTCATCACAGCAAAAAGAATACTGGTATTTAAGCTTGTCGCTTGCGATGAATTCTATGGAAAAGGCCGATGGACGTTGTTCGACATTATCTTCAAGCGCGAAGGGCTGCCGAAAAATGTTACTTGTCGAATCACCCCGCGCATAGCTGGTCACCACCATGGTTTGCATCTCGCGGAACGCTTCGAGGAAATTGGATTTCCCGGAAGCGTTAGCCCCATATACAGCCGTAACCGTTGAACAATCCGAAGTCTCCGAGCTCATAAAACGGTCATCACGCATCATTGTGAACGACTGCTCATCTCGAAAACTCCTAAAGTTCGAGAAATCGAAATTTATCAACATCGGACACCTCTTTTACAATCTTCAGGCACGAATAGGTTACATGAAATGCGCCATTTCTGCAAGTTTTTGCAAAAATGACGTATTTCTCGCGAATATTCCACCGTCAATCACCTATTACATATTCTCCGGCGCCCAGCAGCGCAAGGCTCCGCACCGCATTCCCCGACGATTTCCAGCCGCCCATATGGAGAAGGATTACGACAGGAAGGCAAGGCTTTGAATCGCCACGCCGCACTGCGTGTGACCGGCCCCCACTCCACCGCAACCTTAAGCCCCGACCAACAGCAAATTAGCCACCATACCCGAACGCCCGCGGGCCGGCCATATGAAGGCCGAACCGCGGGCGTCCCCGTTTCGTTCAGTTTTCCGCTTCCTGCGAGTCCGAACAGCCTACTTCATCTTGCGCAGGCGCGGTTCGGCGGATTCCTTGGCACCGGTGAGGCGGTACACGTCGAACACGCCTTCGATCTTGCGCACGGCGGCGAGCAGCGTGTTCAAATGCTGCGGGTCGGCCATTTCGAAGCTGAACTGGCTGGTGGCCACACGGTCGGAACCGGTGGAGATCGAGCCGGAGATGATGTTCACGCCATGATCCGAAAGCACGCGGGTCACGTCGGACAGCAGGTTGCGCCTGTCGAGTGCCTCCACCTGAATCTTGACCATGAACACGCCCTGCGTGCTGGTCCATTCGACTTCGACCACGCGTTCCGGCTGGCGCTTCTTCAAGTCGATCATGTTCTGGCAGTCGGCGCGATGCACGGAAACGCCCTGGTTGCGCGTGATGAATCCGACGATCGTATCTCCCGGCACCGGCATACAGCAGCGTGCGAGCTTGACCCACACGTCGCCCACGCCCTTGACGGACACGCCGCTGGAGCTTGTGCGCTTGGCGCGGCTTTCGACCGGCTTGAGCGGCAGCACCTCCTGCTCGATCTCCTCGTCGACCTCATCGGCTCCCGCGTCCTTGACCAGATGGGAGATGACGTTCTGCGTGGAGATCTGGCCGTCACCGATGGCCGCGAACAGACCATCCGCGTTCGGGAAGTTAAGCTCGTCGGCAACACCGACCAGCGCCTCCGTGGTGAGCAGCGCGTTGATCGGCAGGTTGCGCTTGCGCATGGCGCGCGTCAGCTCGTCGCGCCCCTCCTCGATGGCCTCGGAGCGACGTTCCTTGCTGAACCACTGGCGGATCTTGTTACGCGCCTTCGGACTTTTGGCGAAGCTCAGCCAATCGCGCGACGGACCGGCGGTGTCGGACTTCGACGTCAGGATCTCGACGGTGTCGCCGTTCTCAAGCTTGGTGTCGAGCGGTACCAAACGCCCGTTGACGCGGGCGCCCATGGTACGGTGGCCCACTTCGGTGTGCACGGCGTACGCGAAATCGACCGGCGTTGCCTGCGCGGGCAGAGAGACGATCTTGCCTTTCGGCGTGAACACGTACACTTCGGCCGAGCCGAGATCCTCCTTGAGCGATCCGAGGAACTCGTTGGAATCCGGCGTTTCACTGGTCCAATCGGCCAGCTGCTGGATCCACTTGAGGTTATCGGCCTCGCTGATGTCCTGGCTTTCGCCGCGCTTGCGGTCGGAACTGTCCGGGGAGCTCAGCGCACGGCCCGCCTGACCGTTCTCCTTATACTTCCAATGGGCGGCGATGCCGAATTCGGCTCGCCTGTGCATATCCCACGTACGGATCTGAATCTCCACCGGCTTGCCGCCAGGGCCCACCACCGTGGTGTGCAGGCTCTGGTACATGTTGAGCTTCGGCATGGCGATGTAATCCTTGAAACGCCCCGGAACCGGGCTCCAACGCGCATGCACGGCACCCAGCGCCGCATAGCAGTCCTGGATCGAATCGACGATGATGCGCACGCCCACCAGATCGTAGATGTTGGCGAAATCATGCCCGCGCACGATCATCTTCTGGTAGATGGAGAAGTAGTCCTTCGGACGTCCCGTCACATACGCCTTGATGTTCTGCTCGTCCAGATCCTCATTGATCTCGGCAAGAATCTGCTTGAGATACACGTCGCGCTGCCCCGCACGGCGGGCGACCAGCACCACGATCTCGTTGTAGATCTTCGGGTAGATGGTTTTGAAGCTCAGTTCCTCAAGCTCGGTTTTGATGGCGTTCATACCGAGACGGTTGGCCAGCGGCGCGTACACGTCAAGCGTCTCGTGCGCCTTCCTGACCGCGCTGGACGTCTTCACGTAACGCCAGGTGCGTGCGTTGTGCACGCGGTCCGCGAGCTTGACGACGAGCACGCGCACGTCGCGGCTCATGGCCACGACCATCTTGCGGATGGTTTCGGCCTGCGCGGAATCGCCGTATTCCATCTTGGAAAGCTTGGTCACACCGTCAACCAAGCCGGTGACGGTGTCGCCGAATTCGGCGCGGCATTCGTCGAGCGTGTAGTCCGTATCCTCAACGGTGTCGTGCAGCAGGCCGGCTGCGACGACGCGCGGTCCCATGCCCAGATCGGCGAGGATCTGCGCGACCGCGAGCGGATGGATGATGTACGGTTCGCCGGATTTGCGCCGCTGCGAGGAGTGTTGGATGACGGCGCGCTTGTAGGCGCGTTCGAGGATCGTCATGTCCTCGTCGGGATGATGCATCATGCATGCCTGCATGATGGGCAGCAACGGGTTTACGGGGTCGGAGCTGACCTCGCAGCCCAGTTTTCTCGCGGAATCGAACTCCATGTCGTCGTCTGCCATACTTGCCTCTCCATCGCTTGCGGTATTACACGCGAACGTCTCCACGTTATCACCGCTTGCCCGCCGACCCGCAGTCGACGCGGCGGGCAAGCCGATGCGTCATGCTTTGATTCCGGTGGACCCGAAGCCTCGTTCCGCACGGTCCGATCCCGGCAGCGTTTCGGCCGGAATGAATCTGGCTTCCACGTAGCGCTGGATGACCAACTGCGCGATGCGGTCGCCGATTTCGAAATGCGCGGTGTGTTCCGGATCGAGGTTGATCAGCGGCACTTTGATTTCGCCACGGTACCCGGCGTCGATGGTTCCCGGCGCGTTGAGCACCGTGATGCCCTGCTTGACGGCCAGGCCGCTGCGGGGATGCACCAGCGCCACGTACCCTGCCGGCAACGCGATGGCGACGCCGGTGGGTACCAGTCTGCGCTCGAACGGTTTCAGGTCGAATGACTCGGCGGCTCTCAGGTCGGCCCCGGCGTCCCCGGCGTGCGCATAGTGCAATTGCACCAGCTCCTCCGGCTGACCTTCGTTCACGGCCTTGATGAGAACCTCGGTGTTCTCCGGCTCGTTATAGGTTTCGTCGAACGACATCAGGCGGCGCATTCCTTGCAGACGGGACCATCCTCGGTGGTGTGGTCGAGCTGGCTGCGATGCTTCACCAGGAAGCATTCGGAGCAGATGAACTCGTCGCCCTGCATCGGGATCACCGTCACGGAGGAATCCTCGTTGCTCAGATCGGCACCGGGCAGCTCGTAATCCTCGGCAATGGCGTTCTCGTCGTCGTCAAGATCGCTCGCGGAGTTCTGCGAGCTCTTGCCCAACGCCTGCAGCGACTCCTCGTCCTCGTCCTTGTTGCGGGGGAAATCGTAATCCTGAGCCATCACATTTCCTTTCTTCGGTCCAAGCGACACGCACTCGGTGTCGGGTCTACTCCCGTAGAGGATACACGAAAAGAAATACTCGTAAAGTTCGACACGTGGGGCATACTTAAAAGAAGTGCATAAGTTTTAGCGGAAAGTGGTGTGCGCATGGCTGATAATTCGCCTCGGGGCGCCCGTCTGGACCATGTCTCCGACGCAGGTGACCTGGTATTCGTCGCGGGCGGCGAGAAGTTCCTCGTCACGGTGGACGAAAAACTGGAACGAGCCATCCTCGAAGCCAAGCAGATTCGCTTGGAAGCGTCGGGGCAACAGCAGCCCCAGACCCACGACACGCTGCCGATCTCGAAGATCCAGCAGCTGATTCGCGCCGGTTTCACCCCTTCGGAGGTGGCCGAACAGTACAATCTCAACGAGGCTCTGGTCCGAAGGTTCTCCTCCTCGGTGCAGACGGAGAAACAGTATGCCATCGAACAGTTCAAGCGCGTTCCGGCCCCGAAGGAGAGCCGTGCGCACACGGTGGAGGATCTGATCACGCTCGCCATCAGCGAGTCGCATATCGAACGCGACACGCTTACGTGGAGCGCGACGCGCCGCGGGCATGAGCCGTGGCATATCTTCGCCGATTTCATGATTTCCGGCGAGCAGATGCGCGCCGAGTGGACGTGGAACATGCATGACAATTCCGTGGTGAGCCTCAACGACATCGCGAAGCGGATCATGGAGGAGCATCGCATCGTCGACCGCTCCCCCAATATCATCTTCGACGAGACGGTTCCGTTGGAGGACATGGCGTCCGTGCACGCGGGGGATGCGGATTCCTCCTCGCCGGCGATGCCGCTGATCACCGAACGTGCGAACGGCACGCAGCGTCTCGCGGTGGATACCGTGGCGCATACCGCGCAGACCGCCGAAGCCATGGCGAACGAGAGCAGCGAATCGAACGGCGGCAATGCCGAAAACGCCGTCGAACAGGGCGACTCCCCCGAAAGCAACGCCGAGCAGGACGGTAATGGCGATAACTCCCAAGCTGATCAGAACGCCCAGGCCGATCAGAACGGTCAAGACGATCAAGACGCCCAGAATACGCAGGGCGAGAACGTGAACGGAGAACAGACCGGCGACGCCTCCGAGCAGCCCGAAGGCGACCGGAACGTGCCGGAGACGCGCAGCATCACGTCCGAGCAGGCGATCGCCGCGCAGGACACGATGGACACGGACGAAACGCCGCGCGTGGCCAAGACGGTGCGTGCGAAACGCCGTTCGGGCCGTTCCGCGGTGCCCAGCTGGGATGAGATCCTCTTCGGCGAGTGATCGACAGGCGGGAAACGCCTTCCAATGCCCCCATGCGAACGCCCTCCGGTGAATCCTCACCGGAGGGCGTTCGCATACTTGTGAGCCGTCAGCACCGCCATATCGGCGCGATCAGGCCACGTCCACGATGCAGGGGATGTCCATCTCCATCATGGTCTGCGATCCGTGCACGCTGGGCAGGCGCGTGGCCTTGTCCGCCTGGGTGCGCGAATCGACGATCGTGACCTCGTCGCTCGCCTGCACGATCACATCGCCGATCATCGGCTCCACACGCTCGCTCACCGTGCCGAACAACCCGTCGGCCATCGCCTGGGCCTTGGTGCGGACCAGCGCCCTGTCCCCTAGGAAATCGCGCCACCTGTCCGCCACGGCTTCCGGATCGTCGTCCGCATACAGCATCACCGCACGCGGCTCGCCGCCCACGAAACGGACACCCTGTTGCAATACCGGCTCGCATGCGATGTCGATGCGCTTGGCCGGATCGGCGTTCACCATGCCATGGTCGGCGGTGATCACGATAAGCGTGCCCTTCGGAGCCTCCCTGGACAGCAACGCCAGCTGCGCGTCGATATGTTCGAACGCGGCGATCCACTTGTCGCTATCCCAGCCGCTGCTGTGACCAACCTTGTCCGCGTCACGGATGTACAGGTACGACAATCCCGGCTCACGTGCCGCCGCGGCGGCCGCCCTGACCCGTTCGCGCGGCGTGACGTTGGCGATGTATTCGCCGCCGCGCAACGCGGCCTCGCTCAACGGCGACCCCTTGAACTTCGCCAGACCGGAACTTGTGACGCGCACGTCTTGCGCATTCAACGCCTCGAAGATGGTGGTCTGCCGCTGCAAGTCGTGCGGGTCGATGATGGGCACGACCGGGCCGTTCGTCTTCGGCGCGAGCGGATCCTTGAACTGGATGAGCTGGATGAGCCTATCCCGCGTCGGCGCGAGCTGCGTGTACCCTGCCATGCCCGTCAACCCCGGGCAGGTGCCCGTGCCGAAGGTGCCCATGGCCGCCGTGGTGGTGCTGGGCGCGCAGGTGGAGATCGGGCGACGGTTCGCCTCATCCTTCATCAACGCACGCAGATACGGCGCATGCCCGATGCGATCGGTGAGATTCCAGAAGCCGAGGCCGTCCACCAACACCACGATGGCGGAACGCACGTCAGGCAATCCCAACGCATGCTGCAGGCTTTTCGGATCGCCGTGCACCGCCGTGGGCACGGGATGCCCGATGGCGCTGGACAGGGCGGGCAGGATGGAAGACAGGTGCAACGCTCCCCCGCGCTCCCCCTCCTGCGGCAGGTGATCACCATACGTCGCTGTGGGCACCAGCCCCAGCAGTTCTTTTCTTTCCGGCATTTCCATGATGTCCTCATCCTAAACCTCACCCCCCAACCGGAAATCCGTCGCCGGACCGGTTGAGGGGTGAACAATCGATTCATGCTGAAGGCTCCGGGCCGAAGCGTCTCCACGCCCGGTTCCGGAGCCTTATGGCATCACTTGTGGCCGCTGCCGAGGGTCTTCATCATGCCCACGGCCTGCTTCACGGTGACGGTCGGCACGTAGGCGCGCACCACCGCCAGACCGATCTGCGCGAGCTTCGCGGAATCGCGGTAGCACACGTATACGGGCTCTTCGGCAGGCTGGAACTTGCGCTTGAAGTTGAACAGCGAACGGAAGCCGTACGCCGGTTCCATGAGGTTGGCGACCAGCTGGAGGCCATGCTGCAGGATGACCATGCCCTCGCTGGTGTTGCCGTTCTCGTCGGTGTTGTCGCGCTCCGGGTTCATACCGGCGAGCGGCGCGGCGGACAGGCTCATGAATTCGACGGCGTTCTGCGGATCGGCCTCGCCCTCGTCGTGCAGACGCTGGGCCATGCGGGCGATGAGGAACTCCATGATGCCGTTCGGGCTGTCGGTGCGGTGACGCATGAAGTCCAGCGTCCAACCGACCAAGCGGCCATCGCGCCAGGTCGGCATCCAGCTGGTGACGCCGAGCACGCGGCCGTTCTCGTCGATGGCGTACAGCAGCTTGACGCGCGGATCGCGCAGCTCCTCCACACCGCCGAGGGTGAACTTCATTTCGGGCAGCGCCTTGCCGGACGTCCATTCGTCGGAGATGTCCTCGATCTGCTCGCGCACGTCGAACGGCGCGTCGGCGAAGCTGGAATACACGTCGGTAATGCCCTCACGCTTGGCCTTGTTGATGGCCGTGCGGATATCCTGCCACTTCTTGCCGGTGGTCTTCCAGCTGCGCGGATCGACGACCATTTCGCCACCGACCTCGATGGAATGCCAGCCGGACTTGAGCAGGAAGTCACGCTGGCCGCGATGCACGCTGTAGAACACGGGGATCAGCGACTGCTTGGCGCAGTAGGAGGAGAATTCCCTCAGATCGTTCTCCCATTCGGCGGGGTCGCCGAACGGGCCGGTGCAGGTCAGCGCGATGCCGTTGACGGTACGGTATGCCACGGCGGAACGCTTGGACGGCGACAGCCAGTACTGGTTGCCTTCCCATGTGGCCATGAAGCTCATGGATTCGCCGCCGAGCTCGACCAGACGGCCGGTGCGTTCACGGACGGCTTCGTTCTCCTGGGTGGCGTCCTTCATCCAACGCAGCATCACGATGAGCACGACCAGCCAGAACACCAGGCCGACGCCCTGGAACACCACGGACGCGAGCAGGGTCTTGGGTTCGAAGTTCAGGCCGGAGAAATGCAGGAAGCCGATGGGCAGGAAACGGCCGGGCAGTTCGGTGAGCAGACTTTCCATGGTGACTGCGGGCTTGAAGGAGTCCGGGCTGGCCATGCCGTAGATGAGGAACAGGCAGGCGCAGGCGAGGAACGCGATGACCATGGTGCACAGGCCCCGCACCAAGCGCTGCCAACCGATCAGAATGTTGAAGTGGCTCATCGACATGATCAGCGCGACGGCGAGCAGCAGCGACGGCAGCGCGGTGGCGATGCAGGCGAACATCGCGCCGTGACGGGCCAGCGTGGAGAAACCGCCGTCGGAGAACGTCATCGGGATGAACAGGTAGTAGACCACCGCGACGAACACCTGCAGGATGTCGACGGCCACGGTGCCGATCGCCGCGAAACGACGTCCACGGTACACGCCCCAGGCGAGCACCAGCATCACCGCGGTGGGCAGCAGGGAGCGCAGCACGCCGCCGGGCATGGAGACGCGCAGCAGATCGAATTGAAGGAAGCAACCCTGCTTGGTGTTGTTGGCCAGGCAGTCGGCGAGCGTGACGTTATCGACGTAGTCGGGGCTCATCAGCAGGCCGAGCGTGCTCAGCGGGCCGGCGTGGTTGGGCGAGGTGATTGCAGCCAGCGGGCCCAGGGCCATGACGGCCGAGATGGCACCGAAGATACGGCGGCTTTCCAGCGCGGAGCCGAACTGCCACGGGCGCATGCCATTGGAGGCTTCGGTTTCGTTCTTGGACGGGAAGGACTTGCGCTTGGGGGCGCCGGCGCATGCGCGGCCGATGATCTGGCCGATCAGCGCGGCGGCGAGCACGCAGTAGTCGCCGGGATTGCCGCCGTACAGCAGCACCACGAGGATGGCGATATAGCCGATGATTCTGATGCGGCGACGCATCAGGGTGTCGCTGTAGGCGCTGGCGGCCATGAGCGCGCCGATGACCAGCACCACCGGGCTGAGCGCGAACTGCTGGCGGGTGATGTAACCGACATCCTGATAGGCCACGCCGATGCCGTAGCACAGGCCGATGCCCACGATCAGGCCGCCGAGGGCACTCACCAGCGCCACCACGACGGTACGCACGACGCCCATACGCGATTCGGCGACGGCCAGCACGAAGACGATGAGGATCGC
Organism: Bifidobacterium pongonis; assembly: GCF_019331805.1. Classification (GTDB taxonomy): domain Bacteria; phylum Actinomycetota; class Actinomycetes; order Actinomycetales; family Bifidobacteriaceae; genus Bifidobacterium; species Bifidobacterium pongonis. The sequence continues at coordinate 41,393 of NZ_JAHBBE010000005.1, read as the reverse complement.
GCCGCCGATCATCTGCAGCACGCCTCGGGCCAGAACCAGCGAGACCAGCAGCTTGCCGACGTTGAATTCGACGATGGTGGTGTTGAGGTAACGCAACGGCAGCGTATGGCCGAAGCATGCCAGAATGATCCACAGAACGATGTTGATCGCCACGAACACCGCCGTGGTGATGGTGGCGAAATTATGGTTCTTGTTCCATTGCTTGGCATCGTTCCACAGCATGGTCCAAGGCGTCACCGGCCTTGGTTTCTTCACTTCCTTGGTTTCTTCCTTGGTTTCACCGCTCACGGCAGCACCTCCAATGATTCATATTCGTTGATGGTTTTCGTCATTTTGCCCAGTCCGCTCATGTCGGCGAACCGGTCGATGGTCGGTTTGAGCACCGCCTGCACTGCGTGCCAGTCATGGGCGGTGTCGGGCACCTTGATCTTGAAGACCTCCATGCCCGCCTGGATACCGGCTTGTGCGTTGGTTTCCAGATTGGAGAGCGATTGGTGGTCGAGGGCGCCGGCTCCGAGGATCATGACCTGATCGCTGGGCGCGTGCTCCTTGATGGCGTTGGCCGGGATCTGCGCCTCATAGGCGGCCTTGTTACCGTTGAAATATGCGGAGACCATGTGCTCGACGCTGCCGCTGGTCGGTTGCAGTTCGCCGCCGACCGCCATGATCAGCGAGTACTGCTTCGGATGCCTCGGCCCCAGCTGCGTGGCGCAGGTTCCGCCTTGTGAGAAGCCGCCGATGGCCCACTGCTGGTCGGATATGGGCAGGTTCTTCTTCGCCCAGTCGACCACGTCCTTGGTCAGGTAGGTTTCCGCCTTGCCTTGCGACGTGTCGGCGCACAGACTGTTGTTGGAGTTCGACCCGTTCTGATCCGGGGAGATGACGATCGGCGCCAATCCGTTGTGCTTGGAGGCGTATTCGTCGAGCATGGTCTTGATATGGCTGGCCTGGAAGAGACGCCCCGGGCTGCCCGGCTGGCCTGCCATGAGTTCCATGACCGGCAGCTCCGGCGGTTTGGCGCTCAATGCCGCCGGCGGCAGGTAGACCATGGCGTCGCGGACCTTGAAACCGGATTTCGTGGCGGGAATGGACACGTCGTAGATGCGCCCCTCCTTCGGCGTCTTGGGCGTCTTGCCTTCGGCGGCGAGCTTCTTCCACTCCTTGACGCTCATCGTGCTCTTATGCAGTTTGGTCGATGACAGTCTCGAATACCCCGTGTAGCCGAACAGGCTGCCGATGGTGGGGAACTCCTCGTAGATCGCGTCCACGTGAATACAGGTGGCGAGCAGTGCCACCACAACGGCCACGGAGGCGATCGCACGCTTCCAGTGGCGCAGGAACACGATGCCGCAGATCAGCAGCGCCATCGCCGCGAAACCGATCGCCACGGCGCGAATCACCTTGGCTCCCATTTCGACGCCGAACACCACGAACACGTCGGAGCACAGCCAGGTCAGCAGGTATCCGATCGCGCCGCTGGCCACCGTGGCGATCAGCGTGACAACGATATGCTTGCGTTTTCTTTCCATAATGAGGAACGCGAGAACCGCAGCCATCCCCGCTATGGTGAGTATCCAGAACGTCCATGGCAATGCGCCGCTGACCAGCGAGCATTCCAGGACTGGCTTCAGCCAAGGCTGATTGAGCATTATGCTTCTCTTTCCTTTCGTGATGGCCGTATGCACCATAACCAGCCATGCACGGAACAATGCTCCCGCGGCCGGCACGAAATCCGCAGCATCACCCCGCGGCATCACGCTTTTTGATTATATGTCACATGACAACGTTATCCATCGTCCTGTCGATTGATTTCCGGCGCTATCGGCGATATCGGACGATATCCGGGCGGTACACCGCGGCGGCGGGAAGGGCGCTAAAATGGAGCGAGTTTGCAAATTCCAAGGAGTCCCATGGCATCACATCGTAAGGCAGCCGCGCCGGCATACGATCCGCGCACAGTGAAAGAGAACATCGTCGAGACGCCGTTGAACGAGGAGATGAGCAAATCGTTCCTCGAATACGCGTACTCCGTGATCTACGCCCGCGCACTCCCCGACGCCCGCGACGGTATGAAGCCCGTGCAGCGGCGCATCGTCTACCAGATGGGCCAGATGAACCTGACCCCGGACCGCCCGTACATGAAGTCGGCGCGTGTGGTGGGCGAAGTGATGGGCAAGCTCCACCCGCACGGCGATTCGGCCATCTACGAGGCCATGGTCCGTTTGGCGCAGCCGTTCGCCATGAGACTGCCGCTCGTGGACGGCCACGGCAACTTCGGCTCGCTGGACGACGGCCCGGCCGCATCCCGTTACACCGAGGCAAGGCTCGCCCCCGCGGCGCTCGGCATGAACGCCGACATCGATGAGGACACCGTCGACTTCACACCGAACTACGACAACAAGCTCAAGGAACCCACCGTACTCCCCGCGGCCATCCCGAACCTGCTGGTCAACGGCGGTTCCGGCATCGCCGTGGGCATGGCCACGAACCTCGCCACGCATAATCTCGGCGAAGTCGTGAACGCCGCGAAGCATCTGATGGCGCACCCGGACGCCACACTCGAAGAGCTGATGCGCTACGTGCCTGGCCCGGATTGGCCGACCGGCGGCATGATCATCGGACGCGACGGCATCCGTGAGGCGTACGCCTCCGGCCGCGGCACGCTTTCCACGCGCGCCACCACGCATATCGAACATGTGACCGCGCGCAAGCAGGCCATCGTAGTGACCGAACTGCCGTACATGGTAGGCCCGGAGAAAGTGCTCGAACGCATCTCCGAGGGCGTGAAGAACCATAAGCTCGAAGGCATTTCCGGCGCAATCGACCTGAGCGACCGCCACAACGGCACCCGTCTGGTGATCGAGCTGAAAACCGGCTTCGACCCGCACGCCGTGCTCGCGCAGCTGCTGAAGCACACCCCGTTGCAGGACAATTTCGCCATGAACAACGTGGCGCTGGTCGACGGCAGGCCGCACACCATGGGTCTCAAGGAAATGCTGCAGGTGTGGATCGAACACCGCCGCGCGGTGATCAGGCGCCGCAGCGAATTCCGCCGCAAGAAGGCGCTGGAACGCCTGCACCTGGTCGAAGGCCTGCTGTTGGCGATGATCGACATCGACGAGGTGATCCAGGTGATCCGCTCCTCCGAAGACGCGGACACCGCGAAGAGCCGACTGATGCAGGTGTTCGACCTGGATGAGATCCAGGCGCAGTACATCCTCGACCTGCGTCTGCGCAGGCTGACCAAGATGAGCCGCATCGAACTCGAAGCGGAACGCGATGATCTGAAGCGCCGTATCGAAGAGCTTGACCGCATCCTCGCCTCCGCCGAAGCGCTCGACCGCGTCGTGATCGACGAAATGGACCAGGCCGTGGCCGAATACGGTACGCCGCGCCGCACGGTGCTGCTCGACACCGATGCCGACGGCAAGCTCGTCCCGGTCGTGGCCGAAGGCATGTCCGGCGTGTCCGCGGTCGCACTGGAAGCCGCGAAATCCGTGAACACCGTGGAATCCGCCGCCGCCGACGTGGCCGCCGCGAAGAAGGCCGGCGAGGAAAGCGGCGGGCTGAAGATCGAGAACGAGCCGTGCGTGGTGATGATGAGCGCCACTGGCCTGATCGCGCGATCCACGCCGGATGCGATGGACAGGTTCCGTACCCGTTCCGTCTCCGGCAAGCGCACCGCCGACGATCAGATCGTTTCCATCTTCAACACGTCCACGCGCGCCTCCTATGCGCTGATCACCTCCGCGGGGCGACTGGTGCTCGCCTCCGTGGTGGATCTGCCGGCAGTCCCCACCTCGGACGCGTTGAGCCTGAGCGGCGGCGTGAAGGCGGACGAGCTGATCGGGCAGACGGAAAGCACCGACCCGATCCCCGGCGAGCGCGTGATCACCGCCATCGCCATGGAACCCGCCCCCAGCACGAACGGCGAGGGCGAAGCGGACGCGACCGGAGACACGAACGGCGATGCGAACGGCAAGGAAGGGCGCGGCACGTTGCCGTCGTTGGCCATCGGTACGCGTGCCGGCGTGGTGAAACGCTGGAATCGTGAGGCTCCGACCACCATGGATTCGTGGTCGGTGATCGATCTGAAGGATGGCGATGAGATCGTGTTCGCTGCGGTCGCCCGCGATGAGGATCGACTGGTGTTCGTGTCCACCGATTCCTCGCTGCTGACCTTCGAAGCGCGCAACGTGCGCCCGCAGGGGCGTACCGCCGGAGGCATGGCGGGTATCAAACTCGCCGAGGGCTGCACGGTGGCCGCGTTCAACGCGGTACCCGCCGGTATGGTTCCGTGGACCTATGAGGAGGGTGACAACGGTTTGACGTCCGCGTCCGGCGCGGTGGTGCTCACCGTGGCCGGTGATTCCGAGGCGCTGCCCGGAACCGAGAACGGCGCGGCCAAGGTGACCCCGCTGGAAATGTACCCGACCAAGGGGCGTGCCACCGGCGGCGTGCGTTCGCAGCGTTTCCTCAAGGGGCAGGACACGCTTATCTTCGCCTGGGTGGGCGCGTACCCGGTGCATGCCTCCACCGAAGGCGGTTCGCCGGTGGAGCTGCCCGAGCCCGACATGCGCCGCGACGGCTCCGGCACCGAATTGGACGCTCCCATCGCTTTCGCCGGATAAGCGGCGTCTTCCCCGTCTCGAAGCGACGCAAAGAGCATTGTGCCCTTAACCGATCGGGCCCTTCCATCATCACGATGGAAGGGCCCGATCGGTTATTCTCAGCGACTCACCGCTTTCCGCATGTCATACGTCATGTGCCTGCAGCGCTATTGCAACGCCGACCATACCGTGGATGACATGGTACGAATATCGTTCTGCGCCTCGCTGGGCATGGGAACGTTCTCGCTCATCACCGCGATCACATAGTCGCCGGTGCCGGGCGTCGCCCCAGCTATACGCTCGCCATCACCCGCGGCGAACACCATGGCGGAATCATTCTCGACTCCGGGGCTCTCCCCGGTTTTATTCGCGACGCTCACCTGCGAGGGCAGACCGGCCGGAATCTTGCTCCGTCTGGTCTGCTGAAGCATCAGGCCGATCATTCTCTGGCTGTATTCGGCCGAAACGAGCTGCCCTCGGCATGCCGCCGCCAGAAAGCGCCCCTGATCGCCCACGGAGGTCTGCTTCCCGGTATCACCCGTCAAATTGCCCATACGCTGGTCGAGATGGGATTGAGTGAATCCGTATCGTTGCGCCGTACCGTTGACCACCGCGTATCCGGCCTGCGTATCGCCGTTCCCCAAGCGGTCGACGAGCGTGTTGGTGGCCTCATTGTCGCTGACGGTGATCATCCGGGTGAGCAGATCATCGATCTGCGCATCCTCCTGCAGCGTGCCGTCGGCGATCTGCTGGAACACCGCGAGCATCACCATCAGTTTGATGACGCTCGCCGAATACTGCTGGTGACTGTTGATGCTGATCGAGGCGCCGGTCGGCAGATCCTCGACATACACCTGCCAGGTTCCCTGATATCCGGCCAGCTGCTGCTGCAACTGAGCCGACAAAGCGTCAAGCGTCCGCTGTTTCGCCTGATTCCGCTCGTCGGTTCCCTTCGTATCCTTCGGGTTTTCAGCGTGCGCCGTCGAAGACCTCGTGGCGGGCCGGTTTTCCGTGCCACTGGCCACCGATTGCAATCGCGCCTCCCGGAAGCCGCTGAAATAACGTTGCGCCGCGGACGCCGCCACACCGATCACCACGGTGATGGCGAGTATGGCAGCCACCACGATCCTCAACCGGATGCCGCCGCGCGGGGTCCAACGTGTCACGCGCTTCGCATGCCGCGCCATTTCCGGTCACTTCCCGTCCGAAAGCATGGTGTTCCAGACCTGCCGAAGCACACCGGAGGTCAGGGAGGCCGCCTGCTCTTTGGATTGGTTCTGGGTGAGCACCACGACCGCGACCTTCCGGCTGCCGTTCGAAACCACCATGTAGTAGTCGTATGCGTCGCCGACACCCATGCCGCGGTGCGCATGCACGGTCGCGCCGGAAGGCACGTTCACGCCATCGGTGGTGACATCATAGGTAAGCAAACCGTCGTCGCCCTTGGCGATCATTGCGGTCAGCATCTTCGCGGCATCGTTCGACGACGTGGTGTTCTGGTACCCGAGCCCTGCGGTTTCGACGTCACCGTAACGATGCCCGAAGTGGGTGCTGCTATACCCTCGCGCGTCCAGCCAGCTGTTGAGCGCGTCAAGCCCGCCGACCGCGTCGATCAGATCGTTGGCCTTATCGTTATCCATCGAGGTAAGAGCGGCGCTATAGTCGGTGGCCGGCGAGGAACCGGACTTATCGTAATAGTCGAGCCACGGAGGAAAGTACAGGCCCGCCGACGACATGGACAGGTAGGCGTGTTCCGACGAATAGCTTACGGTCTTGTCGCTGGTCATCACCGAGACGGCGACGCTGCCCGAACTTGTGTCATACGGGTTGACCAGGGCATCCATGGTTTTCCTGTCCAGGGTCTTCTTCTTCGCGGAATCGGATGATGAGGATTTGGTTTTCTCCTTCCCCTTCTTCGATTCCTTCTTCTGATTCTTCTTCCGTTTCGCCGAATCGGAGCTGTCCGCCGTTTCGGTGGTTTCGGTGGTTTCGGATGCATTATGGGCGCTGTTTCCGGAGTACCGGTACCACAGCAGACCTCCGCCGACGATCAGCGCGACGACGACAACGGCCGCCGTCACCGCTATCACAAGACCATACTTGCCCTTCCGGCTCTGCGCGTCGGGTTCGGGTGCCGAAGCGACCGCCTCCAACTGCGCGTACTCCGATGGGGCCGTTGCCCACTCCCCCGCCGCATCCGGTTCTTCGGCATCGTCAACGATATGCCGACGCTGCCCGCAGTATGTACAGAACACGCAATCGGCGTCATTCAACGACCGGCAAAACGAGCATTCCCAGGATTGCGGTTCCTGCGCCCGCTCATAGGCCGGTTCCGATTCCGGTACAAGCTGATTGCCGCAGTTGATGCAGAATTTCGCAGTATCGTCGTTGGGCTGTCCACAATTGGTACAGAACATGGCGTTCCCCCGTCCCCTCATCTCTTCATTCGCGCGGAACCGCAATGCAGTGCCGGCAAGCGTATGCGTTCAGGATATATGGCAAGGCGTACGACGGAATCGTTCCGGCTCACAACCATTCGAAAAGTCACCCGGGCTTCCGCTTCGTCGATTTGCCCATGACAACGATGCGTCCGTCCGTCACGGAACGTCGCCGTACGCATGACTAGGGCCTCCCGTCGCAATGACGGGAGGCCCTGACCTTGTGTATGGATGAATGTCCTGCTGCGATCAGTCGTTGTCGCTGAAGTAGTTGACCACTTCGGTCACGGAACCGTATGCGGACTGCGCACCCAGCTTGGTGGACGCGTATGCGGAAACGTAGGAGCCCATCTGTGCGGACTGCAGCAACGTGTAGCCGGCGGCCAATCCGGCGAGCACGGTTCCCATGAAGGAATCGATGCAGCCGGTGGTGTCCACGGACTTGACCTGCACCGCGGAGACGCGATGCCAGTTGCCGTCCTCGATCACGATCGAACCGGACGCGCCGAGCGTGACCACCACGCGATCGAACCCGTAATCCTCGAAACGGGAAACCGCGTCGAACCAGTCGATGGTGGACACATCCTCGTCGGGCATGCCCAGCAGCTGGGCCACCTCATGCTGGCTGACCAGCAGGATGTCGGCGGCTTCGATAAGCTCATGCGGCAATTCGTCGATGAATGGCGAATCGTTCAGCAACACCGTGACCCCGGCCTCATGGCCGGTCTGCGCGGCCGCGATCACCGTGGCCAGCGGGCTTTCCAGGCACAGGCCAAGCACCTTGGAATCGGCGATCACATCCTGATGCGACTGCACGTACCCCGCGCTGACCTTCGCGTTCGAACCCGGCGAATACACGATGGTGTTCTTGCCTTCCGGATCCACGGTGATGATCGTGGTACCGCTCACACCTTCCTCATGCAGGATTTCGGCGGTGTCGACACCGGCCTCGTCCAGTTTGCGTAGCAGGAAGTTCGCGTTGTCATCCTCACCGACCGCGCCCAACATGCAGACCTGTGCGCCGAGACGCGCCGCCGCGGACGCCTGATTGGAGCCCTTGCCGCCAGGCAGGATCTTCAGGCTGCCTCCGCTGACCGTCTCGCCCGGTGCCGGCAAATGCTTTGCCGCGACCGTGTAATCGGCATTCATGGAGCCGACGACGACGATGGAGCCTCGTGCGTCTTCCAGTGAGCGTAGTCGTTCCCGAATGGCTTCGGGCATCTGTTCGTGCTCTTCACTCTCTTCAAGCATGCGCTACAGCTTAGTAGCCCTCCCGACCAAAAGCCACTTTCCTCACATGAACACGCCCCCGAAACGCGTGATGGCGGGGCCGAAAACCCCGCCATCGCAACGTCTCACCACTTATTTCGACGATTGAACCATCAATCCGACGCGCTCCGGTACAGCGCGGCGTACTTGCCGTCGAGCGCCATCAGCTGCTCATGCGAGCCGACTTCGAGGATGTCACCGTTCTCCATATAGAGAATGCAGTCGGCGTTGCGGATCGTCAGCAGACGATGGGCGATGATGAAGCTGGTGCGCCCGCGCATGATATGTTCCATGGCCTGCGTGATAAGCAGCTCAGTCTTGGTGTCGACCTGCGAGGTGGCCTCGTCGAGGATCAGGATGTTCGGATCGGCCAGCACGATGCGTGCGATGGTGAGCAACTGCCGTTCGCCCGCGGACAGGGCGGAATTCCCGTCGCGGATCACGGTGTCGTAGCCGTCCGGCAGCTTATCGATGAAACTGTCGCAGTTCACGGCCTTCGCGGCTTCGATGATCTCCCCGCGCGTGGCTCCCTGCTTACCGTAGCCGATGTTCTCGGCGATGGTTCCTTCGAACAGCCAGGTGTCCTGCAGGACCATGCCGAACTGCTCGCGCAGGTTCCGCTTGGACAGGTCGCGCGTGTCGACGCCGTCGATGCGTATCGAACCGCCCTGGATGTCGTAGAAGCGCATCAGCAGGTTGACGAGCGTGGTCTTGCCCGCACCGGACGGACCGACCACCGCCATGGTCTGGCCGGGTTCGGCCTTGAAGCTCACGTCATGCATGAGCTGCTTGCCGGGCACATACCCGAACTGCACGTGGGAGAATTCGACCTCGCCGCGTGCCGCGTCGAGCGTCTGCTTCGGCTCGCCTTCGCTCGGCGATTCCGGGGCGTCAAGGAATTCGAAGATGCGTTCGGCCGAAGCGACGCCCAAAGCCAGGTTGTTGAAGCTGCCGGCCAGGGTCTGTATCGGCGTGTCGATGAGGCCCGCGTAGATCAGGAACGCCTGGAAACTGCCGATGTCGAGCTTGCCCTTCACCAGCAGGATGCCGCCCAGCACGCACAACGCGATGTAGGCGAGGTTGTTCAGCAACTTGGACGCCGGCAGCAGGAACCCCGTGACGAAACGGCTGCGGACGTACATGTGCGTCACCTTGTCGTTGAGCTCGTCGAAATCCTCGCGGATCCGGCCCTCGCAGCAGAACGCCTGCATCACTTCGTGATTCGTGTAGGCATCATCCATGATCGAGTTCAACTCGCCGACCAAGCGTTGGCGACGCTTGTACATCGGCTGCGCGATACGCGATATGGATTGCATGATCACATAGCTCAACGGCACCATGATAAGGAAGATCACGCTGAGACGCACGTCGAGGCACAGCATGGCGATCAACGTGCCGACGATGGTGAGCACCTGCGAGATCAGCTTGATCACCGTGGTGTCGAGCATGCTCGACAGCGTGCTCACATCATTGGTGACGCGCGAAAGCAAATCGCCGATCGGGTGGCTGTCGATATACCGCAACGGCATACGGTTGATCTTCCGCTGCGCGTCGTCCCTCAGCCGCTTGACGATCTTCTGCGAGATGAGCACGGCGATCCGATTGTCCTGCCAGCTGGCGCAATGCCCGATCACATACATGCCCACCAGAATCAGACACTGCGTGGTGACAAAGGAGAAGTCGATGCTTTTGCCTTCGGCGACGCCGGCGATATGATTCGCGATCGTACGGATCACCAGCGGCGCGAGGGTGAGGAAAGCGGTCTCCAGCGCAATCATGACGACCAGCATCACCACCAGCACCGGATTGCGCCAGGACATCGCGACCAGTCTGCGCAGGGTCGCCGCGAAATTACGCGACTTGCGCTGCTTGCTTTTCGCCGCCATCATGCCTCGCCTCCGTTCCGGGATGCATCGCCTTGGGATACGCCGCGCCGCGAACCGTCGTCCTTGGACACGTAATACTGCGTGTCGTGGATCTCGCGGTACGCCGTGCAGCGCTCCATCAACTCGTCGTGCGTGCCGAAGCCCGCCACCTTGCCGTCGTCGAGCACCAGAATGCGGTCGGCGTTGCGAATCGCCTCGATCTTCTGCGCGACGACCACCACGGTCCTGCCATGCAGCCGTTCACGGGTCTCCTGACGCGCGGCGCGTTCCGTACGGGCATCAAGCGCGGAGAACGTGTCGTCCAACAGGTAGATGCCGGCATCACGGCCAAGGGCGCGCGCCAACGAGAGACGCTGACGCTGGCCGCCCGACACGTTCTTGCCGCCCTGTTCCATGATGGTGTCCAACCGCTCGGGCAGGTCGGACACGAATTCGCCGGCCTGCGCACTCGCCAAGGCCGAATCGGCCTGTTCGCGTGTGATATCGCTTTGCGCCAGCTTCATGTTGTTCCAAATGGATCTGCTGAACAGCCGCGAATACTGCGGCGCGTACGAGATCCGTTCGCGGACCTGCCGCTTGTCGACGGTGGCGATGTCGACGCCGTCGATGAGCACACGGCCCGACGTCGGCTCGAACAGCCGCATGATCAGCTGCAGCAACGTGGTCTTGCCCGATCCCGTCGAGCCGATGATCGCCAACGTCTGGCCCGGCTCGACTTCGAAGGAGATGTCGTCGAGCACCGGCCTGTCCGATCCCGCGTAGCCGAAGCTCACATGCTCGAAGCGCAGCGAGGAGCCGCCGTCCGCCCGTTCGGGCAGCCGGCCGGCCGTATCGGCGGATTCGCCGGAACCGTACGACAGCACCTCGTCGATGCGCCTGAGCGAGACACCGACCCTCGGAATGAACGCGAGAATGGCCGACACGGACGCCAGCGACGAGATGAACATCAGGATGTACTGCAGGAACTTGATGAGTTCGGCGCTGTCGGCCATACCATGCTGGACTTGCACCGCGCCGAGATAATACACGCCCACGATGGTCAGGCTCATGATGAGCTGCATGGCGGGCGCCATCATGCATACGAAACGGCTCGCGCCCAACGCGCTGCTATAGGCTTCGCCGTCGGCGGCCTCCAGTCGCTCCTCCTCATAGCCCTGCCGATTCGCCGCACGCACCGCACGGGCTCCGGTCAGCTTCTCCTTCAACAGCAGGTTGATGCGATCCACGCTTTCCTGCAGCTTCTGGAAGCGGCTCCGGCTCGCCCGGGACGCCGCCCAGGCGATCGCGAGCGCCGCGGCGAAGGCGACGAGCACCAGCATAGTGAGCGACACGTTCATCCGCGCCGCGACGATGAGGGCGCCGATGCCGGTGAACGGCACGATCAACGCGGAGCGCATGCCCATGATGAGCATGTTCTGCACTTGAGAGACGTCGGCGGTGCAGCGCGTGAGCAGCGTGGCGGTACCGAAATGGTTGAATTCGGCCGAGGTGAACCGTGTGATCCTGCCGAACAGGTCCCGGCGGATCTCACGGATCACCAACGCCGTGGCCTTGGCGCTGGCATAACCGCTGATGATCATGCACAGCGCCACGCCGACGGTGATGCCGAGCATCTGCATGCCGGTGACGCCGATGATGGCGAAATCGCCGTGGTATACGCCGCGTCGCAGGATCCTGTCGGTCATGGTCGGCAGGATCAGCTGGCAGGCGACCTGCATCATGCTGAACACGAACACGAGGCACATCGGCCCGATGCCATGCCGTAGGTAACGGGTGATGACCTTCACGACTCACATCTCCGCTTCGATCATGCTCTCGTCGGGCATGCGGTCGGTGAAGGTCGCGAGCTTGGTCTGGTTCACCGTCTTGCCTTCCGTGACCTTGCGCACGAACAGCGAATTACGGTAGCCGTCCTTCATGCACAGCACGCGGTCGAGTTCGATGCCATGTTCGGCGCGCAGGGATTCGCGCATGAAGTCGGCGAATTCCTTGGCTTTGCCGCCCGCGGCGCCGGGTTCGAACACGAGGGCGGTCACACCGTCGGCGTTGCAGATCTCGACATGGCGCACGATGACGTCGTTGCGATCCTCGAACTGTTCGACCAGACCGTACAGTTCGAAGGCGAACAGCTTATGCTCGCCGTCCTGCAGCGCGTCGGTCTCCTTGCAGGCGAAGACGATGGTCGGGATGCCGTTCCAGGCGGGGCCGATGGTGACGATGTCGTGCAGCTGGTAGCGGTACAGGCCCGAATACGTAGTGAGCAGGACGCGGTAGCTCTTGCCCTCCTCGACCTGCCAGAGGCAGATGGGATCGCCGCCATCCAGCGGCTGGAATTCGAAGAACACCGCGAAGGATGTGGGGATGCCGTAGGGGTTGCCCGGTTCGATCGGGATGTTGAGCTTGCCTTCGCTGGCACCGTACCCGCCGTCCATGCACAGCACGTTCTCGGGGATCATATGCTTCATGCTTTTGAGCACACGGCCCACGCTGGCGCTCGTCCAGCAGCTCAGGTACATGAGGTTCGGCCACAGGTCGCCCAGCTCCACGCTTCTGCCGGCCGCCTTGATCGCTCGCAGCTTGGCGGCGCGCTCCGGGTTCGCGGGGAAGTTGCGCAGCAGTTCCGCACGCAGGTCGTCATCGATGTCGACGCTCAGTTCGCCGCGTTCCATGTCGTCACAGATGCGGTCGAGATCGTCGTTGATGGAGTTCAGCAACGTTTCGATGTGCGCGGGGTTGTTGCAGAAGATGGCGGCCACTTTGGGTTCGGCCGCGGCGAGCACGGCATGCAGGTAGTCGAGCGTCTCACGGTCGAGCGAGGTCGCCTTGAGCAGGGCCACCGGGTATACGAGGGATTCCTTGCGGCCGGAGCCGGAAATGGTCTGGCCGGATGCGGAGCCGACCGGAATGCCGCCCGCGGTGCGTTCGTATTCGGCGGGGTTGGCCATCGAAAGGCCCTTGTAGCCTTGGGCGACGGCCTCTTCGAGGGCGCCAGGCTTCAGCGACATCTTGGAGAACAGGCGCAGTTCCATGATCTTGTTCTTCATCTGACCGCCGAGACGGCTTTCCGGGTACAGTTTCGGGATGCCGGTGCTGCCGGATGTCGCCAGGAACATTTCGGTGGGCCCGTCGAACAGCACGTCCTGTTCGCCGTTCTTCATGCGCTCGATGGGTTCGCGGTAATCGTCGTAGTCGCTGAGCGGCACGCGGCTGCGGAAGTCTTCGATGCTTCGGATATCGGCGACGTCATGCGCCTTGCCCCAGTCACTGTGCGCCGCGTGGGCGAGGATATCGAGCAGCACGTCGGTCTGCTGCTTGCGCTGGTCATAGAATGCGTCGGTCAGTTGGAATGCCATGGTTCTGTCCTCACTGTTCGTTCTCGGTGGTTGCGTCGGTTGCGTCGGTTGCGGCGTTTTCGACGTTTTCGTCCTTGATCATGGTCAGGAAGAAACGCTCCTTCATCGGATTATCGAGCACGCGCACCGGCTTGAGCTGGTTGATGGATGCGCCCTTCATCACCTGGATGTCACGGTAGAGCGCATAGGTTTCCGGCTGGGAGATGTGCACCACGGTCCTGCCCAGGGTGCCGACGGTAATCTTCTCGCCGAACGAGGGGTTCGCCTCGCCAAGGTACCGTTCGAAGATTCGGGCGTAATCGTCCACCTTGGAGGCGGGCAGGTCGGTTTCCGGCTCGAACACCAGAACGTAACGTCCCGGTTCCGCGCTGATGTCGGCGTAGACGCTGTATTCCGGAATGCGCACGCCGATCTCCTTGGACATCTGCTGGATCGCCCATTCGACGGCACCGGAGTTCGTCTTCTCCCCCGCGATGCTCAGCATCTGGTTCTTCCTGTACTGGAAGCGGATGCGGGGAGCCTCGCCCTTGAATCCGACGACCTGCACGACGTCCTTGATCTTGTAACGGTAGAAGCCCGAAAGGTTCGTGACCACGATCTCGTAGTTCCTGCCGACCTCAAGCTGGCCGATGGTGAGCGGCTTGCCCTCGTCCGGACCGTCTTCGGGAATGAACTCGTAGAAACCGCCTTCGGGGATCATCACGAAGGTGTCGTCCTCCACCTTGTCCGCCGCGGCGAACAACGATTCCGAAGCGCCGTAGACCATGAAGAAGATGGGGATGTCGCCGGAATAGCGGCGCATTTTCGCCGTGTACGGCGCGAAACCGCCCGATCCGATGGTGGAGATGCCCCACATGCGTTTCCAGATGCGCGGGATGATCGGCGTATCGAATCCACGCTCGAATTCCTTGCGCAGTTCGGCCGCCCTGCGCGGGTTCGGCTTGAGCTTCGCCTGCAGGCTTTCGCGGACGTCATCCGGCATGGATGCGCTCGGATCGAGGGTTCCCTGCTCGATCTCGTCGCACAGCTGCTTCCAATCGGATTCCAGCAACGTCATGAGATCCACGAGCAGCGTGCTGAACGGCGCGATCATGAAGCTCAGGTTCGGGTCTTCGAGCGCGAACCGCAGATGCAGGTACTTCAGGTTCATCAGGCCATTGGTGAACACGGCCTCCAGCGGCGACGTGTAGATGAACGGCAGCAGGTTCTTGATCGCGCGCGGCAGCGTGCCCGAAATAGGGCCCTTGTACACGCCGTTCGGCGTATGCATTTCACGGACCTCGATGAGGGACAGGCCTCGCCCTGCGGGGAGCGGCTTGCCTTTGGTCTTGCGGGAATACGCGTCATGGGCGCCGAACAGCAGGCTCGCGGTGTATTTGACGTAAACGTCGATCTGCTCCTGCGAGACGGGGATGTTCTTCGGTGCGCCGACGCTGCCGCTGCTCACCGCGTAATGCACCGTCGGCTTCGCGGTAAGCAGGCCGCTTTCGTTCTCGCGCGTCATGCGCTCGATGTATGGGGCGTAATCGTCGTAGGTGGAGAACGGTACCAGACGCTGGTAGTCCTCGACCGAATGGATCTGGTCGAAATGGTATTTGCGCCCGTATTCGGTGTCTTTGTTTTCCTGGACGATGCGCATCAGCAGGTCGTTCGAAACCTGCTTCGCGTGGGCGCTGCCTTCCTCAAGACCAGCGAGGGTCTTCCTTCCTCTTCTCTTCAGCACGTTGATGATGCATGCGTTGGCGATTGACTGGATGAACACGTTTTCCCTCCTTGCCGGTTATGCCCGTGCGGCTCAGTGTTCGATGGCGAGGATATCGGTGAAGCCGGTGGCTTCGAGCACCTCCATGACATATTCGTTCGGCTTGCGCAGCGTGAGCGCGCCGCCGGCCTTGGCAAGTTCCTTATGCGCGTACAGGAACACACGCAGGCCGGCGCTGGACACGTACTGCACGTGTTCCAGATCCAGAGTGAGCGACCGCAAGCCGCCCATGTTCTCCTTGAGATACGTTTCCAAATCGGGGGCGGTGTTGGTGTCCAGTCTGCCGTCCAGTTCGACGATCAGCGTTTCGCCTTGGGTGGTTCCTTTGATTTCCATGATGTTCCTTTCCATTGGATGAAGCTTTGCATTGGGGGTTGTCGGGGCGTATTGGCTGTCGGGTGATGGGCGCGCCGGGTGGGCGCGGCTCATACGTACCGTTTACCGATGTGGAGGATGTTCTTGCCGTCCACGCGCTCGTAGCTGATTTCGTCCACGTTGTCCCGGACCAGAAGGATGCCCAGACCGCCGATGCGGTGGTCCTTATCCAATCCGACCTTCTCGGGCTCGTAGCTCAGCGGATTGTAGGCGACGCCCGAATCGGTGACTGCAAGGCTCATGCGGCGGTTCGCGTCGTCCATGGTGCATTCGAAGATCACCGGCAGTTTCGGGCCTTGCGGGAACCCGTACATGCAGACGTTCACGAAAAGCTCCTCGCACACCAGCATGAGGCTGTGCACCATGCGCGGCGTGCAGCCTTCACGTTCGCACAACGGTTCGAGGAACGCGAACACCTTGTCCAGGTTCTCCTTTTCGGGCATGACCTCCAGCCGTTGCACGGGCAGGGGCCACCGGAAGGCCAGCATGGTGATGTCGTCGGCCTGCGGCGCCGTGCGTGCGAAAGCGTCCACGGCAGTCACCACATCGTCCAACCGCTTCTGCTCATTCGGAGCATCATCGGCGTTCAGCGTTTCCAGCAGACGATCCTCGCCGAACAGGGCGTCGTCCGGATCGCAGGCTTCGGTAATGCCATCCGTGTACAGCATGATGCCGTCCCCGCCTTGCAGGGCGAGCGTCCCCTGACGGTAGGTCATCGTGTCCATGGCTCCCAGCACCAGCCCCGGCTTGCAGGAGAGGAAGCTCCGTTTGCCGGACTGTTCCAGGACGGGCGGATTATGCCCGGCGTTGACGTACCGCACTTCGCCGGTGGACGTGTCCAGCACGCAGATGAACGCCGTGACGAACAGCATGGCATCGTTGCGTTCGCACAACCGCCGGTTTACCAGGGTGAGCGCAGTGCCCAAATCCCTGTTCTCCATCACATGCTGGCGGATCAGGCTTTGCGCGCGCATCATGAACAACGCCGCCGGCACGCCCTTGCCCGACACGTCGCCGATCACGAACGCGACGTCATGCGAGTCCACGTCGAACACGTCGTAGAAGTCGCCGCCGACCTCTCTGGCCGGGCGTATCACGCCGCCGATGTCGAGGCCGAACCGCTGATTGAACGCGGTGAAATCATGCGGCACCGATCCAAGCTGAATCTGCCGCGCGACGTTCAGTTCGGCCGCGGCATGTTCGCGTTCGACGGTGATCCGATGCAGATGCTCCACGAAATCGACCATGTCGTGTCTCATCTGGTTCGTGGAATCGTACAGTTCGCGCAGCTCGTACCGCGGGTTGACGCCGTGCTCGTCCACATCGATGGCCATGCTGTCGACGTTCCGCTTCAGATCCTGCTTCATGCGCGAGATGAAGGTCCGCTGATCATCCACCAGCACTTCGACCGGCCGGGTGAGGCTGCGTTCCAGGAACGCGATGACCGCGAGCAGCACGATGAACACGGGGATCGAAATCAGCAATGCCAAGGAGTAGACCAATATGATGAGCTCGCCGCTTTTGAAGTTGGAGACACGTTCGAAGAACATCGTGAGCCCCGCAGAGATGGCCAGCACCACCAACGCGGCGATGGCGATGAACGAGATCGACAGGCGTTGCGTGAGGGTCGTGTATGTGCGGCGAACGTACGGTCTGCGCGCCCGTATCAGCATGGGGGCGATGGGGTTGAGTCTGCTGCGTTCAAGCAAATACAGCAGCGGAATGCCCAAGTACAGCAGCATCCAGATATTGTTCAACGTGTAGACGAAAAGCGTGCCCTCATCGACATGCACCGAAGTCAACGATGCGAACAGCGGCATGACGAGCAAGCCGTTCACCACAGCGTACACGATATACAGCAGGATGTCGCCGGCGGATTCGAGCCTCGGGTAGGGCTTGCGGCTCCGCCATTTCGCCAGATACCACGCCACGTACATGGCGCCGTTGTAGATGAGCTGCACGATGAAGTAGTGGAACAGGGTCCACGCGTCGGTCCCCTCATGAAGGATGTCGGACACGAGATTCGCGAGGGAGCACCCCAGAATGCCGGGCGCGCCGAAGTACAGGCCAAGCACCGGGCCGATGCCCGAAGCCGGACGCACCTGCGCGACGTCGTTGAACATCGGGATCAGGTCGAACGTCTCGACGACGATCCAGTAGCAGATGAAACAGCCGAGGCATATTCTGGCCATGCGTCGCACAAGGCTGCCACGCTCCCCCGGGCGCTCCTCCGAAGAGGGTGCGCCCGCGGGTGCGTCTACGGGCGCGAGGAAAGAACGATCACTCATACGACCCCCGTCCTATGCCATCGACAATGATTGTTACCGCGGCTTGTACCGCGCTATGACAATCATATTGCCGACCTGCGCCGTGCCCCCGACATGAATCCTGAAAGTTCGCTGACAATCGGCTTACAGTCGCACGGTGAGGCTGCTTTCCGAATCCTCATCGATGCGGGACACGGTGATGCGTTCCCGTATCCGCCCTTTCAGCTGGCCGACATGGGAGATGATGCCGACGTCGCGATGGTGGGCGATGTCGCCCAGCACGTCCATCACATCATCCAGGAACGTGTCGGACAGCGTGCCGAAACCTTCGTCGATGAACAGCGTTTCCATGGAGACGCCGCCGTTCTCGGCCTGGATGACATCGGCGAGCGCCAGCGCCAGGGCGAGCGAGACGAAGAACGTTTCACCACCGGAGAGCGTGGCGGGTTCGGTGGCGAGATCGGTGCGCCGGTCGAACACTTCGATGGGCAGACCCGTTTTGGCGCCCGCACGCCCTTCGTGTTCGCCGAGACGCAGCTCGTAGACGCCGCCGTGGATGTCTTTGAGCAGTTCGTTGGCGCGGTCGAGCACGTCGCGGAACCGTTCGGTGACCACGTAGGTGATGAGCGACACCTTGTTCGCGGCGGGCGATTCCCGGTCTCCCACCGCGAGCGTCGCCATGGTGCGGATCGGGGCGTAGGTTGCCATGCCCTGTTCCCATGCCTTCAGTTTGCCGTGCAGGGCGGCAGTGAGACGTTGCCGTTCGGTGTCGAGCGCGGTAGCCATGGTTTGTTCGCTGGCGGCCTCGTCGCGCAGTTCGCCCGCCGTCTCGACGGCTTCCGCGGCGCGATCGGGATCCTGCCCGTCGCCGACTTCGTTCCATGCCTTCCGGCATGACGCCAGTTCATCGTCCGCACGCTTCAGCTCGCTGTGCGCCGCCGCGTACTGGTTGCGGTAGTCCTCGACGCGCTTGCGGAGTCGTTCCGTCTCCTCGTCACCGAGCCACGCGGCGCGGGCTTCCTCACGGTCCGCGAACGCGCTGGTTTCAAGCTTCTCCCCCAGTTTGCGTTCGATGGCGTCGCGCTGCCGGGCGAGCGCTTCGCCGCTCGCTTTGAGTTCGGTGATGCGTGTTGCGATGGCCGTGCGCTCGTCAATTCGCGCCTTGAGCTGATCCGCGTACCGCTGCTGCCGTTTCGCCTCGTCGAGACGATGCTGGGCGTTTTCCCGTTCCCTGTTCACGCTTTCATCGCTGATGCCTTCGGCGTCGGCGATTGCGCGTTCCGCTTCCTGCCCGGCCGCTTGGAACATGGCTTTCGCCATGGCGAACGAACGTTCGCTTTCCTTCGCCGCGCGTTCGGCAAGCTCTCGTTTCCCGCGTTGCAGGTCGAGTTCCCGACGTTCCTGTTCGAGTGTGCCGAGCTTGGCTTTGGCCTGCCGTGCCTGATCGACGTTCCGTTCGGCTTCGGCGACGGTCAACTTGCCGCAGGCTTCCGTTTCGGCCTTGATATCCGTTTCGGTTTGGACCAGCGCGACGCGCGCCTTGTCCACATCGTTCCGGCGCTGTTCCTCCAAGGCCTGCAACGCGTCGACCTCACTCCTCGCGGGAACACCTTCCGGCACCTTCGCGGGATGCGGATGATGGCCGCTGCCGCACACCGGGCACGGGTCGCCTTCCTTGAGATCCTGCGCATACCCCGCCGCGCCTGCGGCCCGCAACAGGCTTTCCGCCTCCCTGTGAGCCGCGACGGCATCGGCGTGGGCACGGCTGGTCGCCGCGACCTGGGCTTTGGCCTTGACAAGCTCGTCGCCCAGCCGTTCGACGCACTTCGCATGGGTGAGGACGGTTTCGGCCCGTTTCACATCATCGTCGAGCCGATCTTTCGCGCCCAAGGCGGCGTCGATCGCGCCCAGACGTTCCATGATCGCCTGTGTGTCGGGGAATTGCGCGAGCCGCCGCCCGGCTTCGGCGGTTTTGGCCTCGCAATCCCGCAGCGTCTTTTCGGCTTGCGCGGCTGCGGCTTGTGCCCGCTTCGCCCGCGCGAGCAGATCGGCATGGTTCTGTGCAAGTTCCAGCTCACGCTCGATCGTCTGCGCGCCGGCCGCCGCCTTCATAGCCTGCTCGTACCGGAGGCTGAGTTCCTCCGGGGTTTCGTATTCGCCGAGCACCGCTTCCCGCTGAACGAGCTGATCCGTGTTTTCTTCGATCAGCCTGTTCTGATCCGCCAAATCGCGCATCAGTTCCACGATGGGCGCCGCCTGTGCGGACCGTTGCGCACGCCGCTCATCCGCTTCGATCTGCTGCGCGACGCTTTCCAACAGTTCGATTCGCCGCCCGGCTTTCCCGCGATCCTCGACCGCCTTGGCCAAAGCGCCGGCTGCGGCGTACCGCTGCTGCGCCTCGTGCCATGCCTGATCCGCCGCATCGTACCGCGCCTTGGTCTCGTCGAGCAACGTCGCCGCGTCATGGCCGACCGCTTGCATCGCCGTGTCCAGCATCGTCGCGATTTCGTCCACGCTATGCGCGGGCTCGTCAATGTCGCCGTCGGCATTCAGCCCCCATGCGGCATCGGCGCTATGCGCATCAATGTTCGGTTCGGCGCTCGAATCTGCGCTCGGATCGGCATTCGCGTCATCGCCGGCCGGGGCCACTGCCTCATGGATGCGTTTCGCATTGGACTGGCCGGCATGGATCGCTTCGATCAGTTCACGCCGCCGATCATCGACCTCATTGCCGTACTGCTGGCGCATGGCCCGCAACTGCTCCTGAATCTGCTCATACTCCTGCGCGGCGAACAGATCCTTGACCAGACCGGTACGATCCTCCGGCTTCATACGCAGGAATTCGGCGAACTGCCCTTGTGCGAGCATCACCGTTTTGGAGAACTGGTCGCGGTTCAGGCCGAGCAGCGCGATGACCTCCAAGGAGACTTCCTTCGCCTTAGCGGTTATGGGCTCGGCATGCCCCGGCTCGTCGAAGAACCCGTAGTAGCGTTCCGCACTCCGATTCGCTTCGAAATCGCCGGGATCGGCTTGGGTCAACGCCCGGAATTCCTCCCGGTGATCGTCGGCGACGCGCATCATGTTCGCAGTGGCGCTTTTGGCAGTTCGCCCTTCGCCGCGAGTTTTCTCGCACATATATTCGGGAGAACGGTACACCTTGTAATAGTTTCCGCCCTCCTCGAAGATCAGGTCCGCATACGAGCGTTCCTGCGCCCCGTCCAGGAATCTGGAACGCAGGCGCTGTTTGGTTCCGGAACGCGCGTCGCCGGATATGTTGCCGTACAGGGCGTAGGTGATGCAGTCGAGAATCGTGGTTTTGCCCGCGCCGGTCTCACCGTCGATCAGGAACAGGTGCGAGCGCGTCAGCGCCGCGAAATCGACAGAGAATTCCCCCCTGTACGGACCGATGCCGCGGAATTTCAATCCGATGAGCTTCATCGCGTTTCCTCCCCATGCTTATTTCCATTCGCCTGCGCCACGTCGCCGCCACCGGCATGTTCCGCCCCGCGCGCACGCACCCTCTCCACCACGCGGGTCAACACCGCGCGTTCGTCATCATGGATCTCACGCCCAAGCGAATATCGCACGAACCCTTCCAGCACTTCCATCTCGTCGACGGCGGTTTTCATGTCGGCCATGGTGCGCGTGGCCGATGCGGTACGCCCGTCGTATTCGACATGCTTCTCCAGCGCGTTCGCGTATTTCCCGTCGATCCGCTGGTACAGACCGCGCGGATATTCATTCAGGTGGACGGTGATGGACACCCAGTCCTCGCCGTATTCGCTGGCGAGCGGCCCAAGCACCTCCTCCAATGTGCCTTCGATGCTGGCGAATGCTGGTTCGCCGGACTCCACCGTGGCAAGGCTTACGGCGCGTACGGCATTGCCGCCCGGTTCCGGTTCGCGCGTGGCGTCCACGTCGAGCAGCACCACGCTTTTGCCGTTGCCTTCGACCGGCGGCATTCGGCATTCGGAGAACGAGTAGGCCAGCAGTGCGCCGCTGTATCTCGCCTGCGGCGTGCGCATGCCGTGGAATACGGATTGCGCGGGGGCGAGTTGCGGGATGGTCACCGCTTGCGGCCTGTGCAGATGGCCGAGGGCGAGATAGTCGAGGCCTGTGTTCGAGAACAATGCCGCGGGGACGCTGTCGACGCCGCCGACGCTGATATTGCGTTCCGAATCGCTGGGCTGCGCGCCGGAAATGAAGGCGTGCGCCATGAGCATGGCGGCCATCGTGGGCTCCTCGGCGCGACGTTTGGCCAGATCACTGGTGATGAGCCTTAAGGCGGCTTGCATCACGCCCTCATGCGAACGTGTGATTTTGGCGTTGCCGGTTTCCCCGTTTCCCTCGTCGTTTTCCCCATCGTTTTCGGCATCATCTTCCCCATCGCCATTCGTCGAGGCATCGGCAGGCACGTTCCCCTGCGCGCGCTCCCCCACGTTCCCTTCTGCAGTTTCCGCCGTCTGCGCCGCCGCATCGATCATGCCTTGCAACACCGGACGAGACAGATCCGGGTCAAGATACGGCACCGTGTATACGGCCAGTCGCTCGCCGCCGACCTTCACGATCACCGGGTCGGCGATGGCTTCGATCTCGCACCGCATGTGCACGTTCGGCCGCATCAACGCGGCGCCCGTGCCCAACCGATCGGCGGAATCATGATTGCCCGGCGTGAAGATGATCTCCAACGGATGCCCGTTGACCCGCATATTGCCGAGCGTACCGAAAACCTCGTTGAACAGGCGCACCGCCCCGGTCGAAGGGCGAGGCGAATCGTAGACGTCGCCCGCCACGCACAGCACATCCACGTGCTCCCGTTCGATGAACGCCACTAGCCAATCCAACGCCTTGCGCTGGTATTCCAACAGGTCGACGCCTTTGAACCGTCTGCCGATATGCCAATCGGAGGTATGCACCACGCGCATTGCCCGCTCCTTCCGTTCCGTTCCGCAGGCCTCGCCACGGAATCCTATTCACCCATACAGGCGGCTTGCCTATGCGACGCGGCGCGAAGCCGCCCACAAGCCGCCTATATGGTTTAACCGGACAAACGGCGAACCGACGGAAAAATCGAACGCATGCGCGAACCGGGCTCGCGCGGACGCACGGCACAGGCTCGAGCATTCGTACATATGTTCGATTATGGCAGTCTCCCGCGACCGCCTCGGAACCCATGCCTGGACTTTGCCGTCAGGGCATATCAGGCGGCCAGCGCGTTGCCGCACTTGCGACGCAGCGATTCGTGCATGATCACCATGACCACGAGGCACGCCAGCAGGAACCAGGGGAACAGCGTGATGCTGATGTGCTGCGCGAGCAGGCCGAACAGCGGCGGCATAAGCATGGAACCGGTGTAGGCGAACGCCATCTGCATGCCGACGATGGCCTGCGACTTGTCCTCGCCGAAATACGCCGGCGTGGAGTGGATGACGCACGGGTAGATCGGCGCGCAACCGAGGCCGACGAGCATGAGTCCCACAATCGTGGCGATATGCGCCGGCAGCGGGATGAACAGCATGACCAGGCCGATGAGCATCACGGTCTGGCCGATGCGGATCATGGTCGGATCACCGAAACGCATGGTCAGGAAGCCGCTGAGAAGACGCCCCGCGGTGATGCCGATGCCGAAGAAGCTCGCCCACATGGCGGCGGTGGTTTTGTCGATGCCGTCGCCGAGCACCATGTAGCTGCTGGCCCAAAGCATCGAGGTCTGCTCGGCGGCGCAGTAGCAGAAGAACATCATCAGGATTTCCTTGGCGCCGCGGATGCGCAGCACGCCACGGATGCCGATCGGCTTACGCGCCGCGGGCTCGGCCGCAGCGGCGGCGCCATCGCCATTGCCGTCGCCATCGCTGGAAGCGCTGGCGGGAACGGCCTTGCGCTGCTTCCACAATGGCAGGCTGGCGATGAGCAGCGCGGTGAGCACGATCTGGATGATGGCGATATAGCGGTAGCCCCAGCCCCAGCCTTGGCCGCGGCCGAGCGCATAGCCCATGACATACGGGCCGGTGAGCATGCCAAGGCCCCACATGGCGTGCAGCCAGCTCATGTGCTTGCTCTCATAGTGGATGGCGACGTAATTGTTCAACGCCGCGTCCACGCCGCCCGCACCCAAGCCGTAGGGAATGGCGAAGGCCATGAGCACCCAGTAGTTCGGGGCGATGGAGAAGCCCGCGAGCGCGGCGGCGGTCAGACCTACGGAGACCACGGTGACCTTGCCCGCGCCGAAGCGCAGCGTCATACGGTCGGAGAGCAGCGCGGAGACGATGGTGCCCGCGGAGATGACCATGGAGATGCCGCCCGCCCACGACAGCGGAGCGCCGAGATCCTGGCTCATGGATGGCCATGCGGCACCGAGCATGGCGTCGGGCAATCCGAGGCTGATGAACGCGACGTAGATGACCGCAAGCAGCAGACTTGCCATATGTTCTCCCATTTCCTAGCTCTTGAAAGTTCAGCCGGTTTATTATATCGGCACGTGTATCCGCGGCGGGCGATGCGGCGGCACGGTGTGGCGGAGTGGGCTGGCGCATGGGTCGGCGTGCGGATTGGCGTGCGGGTCGGCGTGCGCCCACTACTCCGCCTATATGTGGCAGATTCGGTGCCCCGCATTGCACCAGGTGGCTTATATATGGCACCTCATCCCCGAAACCCCGAGTATCGCCGTTGGAATTCCGCCACCCATACTTGGCGAATCGCCCTTAGGCCGCCATATATAAGCCACCTGGTTCCCCACGCACCCCGAAATCCGCCATCAATAAGCGAGTTACCCGCCGATCGTGGATCATCCGTGGATCGTTCCACCCCAAACGCCCCGTCACGCCCCTACATGGATCACCATTGGTCCCGTCCAGCAACGGAAGGAGACACCATGAACGAAACCACCATGAACGTGGATGCCACGATCCTGTTCCGCATGAGCAACGGGCTGATGCTCGAATGGCACGCGGACGCCTGCTCATGTCTGAACGGGAAAGCGGAAGCGGAAGAAACCGACCTCGATTGGCTGGCTCGATGCTTGGCGGAGAACACCCCATCCGTCGTGCGCATCGCGCTTTCGGAGCCAGGCAATCACTGAATGGCCGCACCCCCGATGGCATAATGATTGGTGGATACATCAGCCATCGGGGGGAATCGCCATGACGCAATTCAAGGACTTGTTCAAGCAGGAGGATTCACGCATTTACTCACTGTTCGCGTACACCGACGGTCGCGGGCATTTCGATCCGAGCAGGAACGCCGCGCTTGATTTCTGGGCGCACGACCAAGCATTCGACTTCTCAGCATACCCCTTACGCGGCGCGGGTCTCGAAGCGGACGACATCGTGCTCGTCTGGGCATACGTCGGCAGCGACCGTTATCTGCTTGTCGATGCACGCTCCTTCGGCGGCGTCACACTCGACCGGAAAGCCGCCGATTCCACTGACGGCATGATCCGCTTCGACGGGCAGACCATCGACTTGCGTGATTTCATCGGCGAAAACAGGAACGCCGTCACGCTCACCGCGGCGAACGGGCGATTCAACGCCCATACTCTCTACGATTACAACGCCTTGTTCCACACGGCTTGTGCCGTCGAACCGCATGAACAGCCGGTCGATTGGAACAATGTCGAATTGCGCGTCGGCAGATACGAGGATTGGCTGAACCTCAGGAAAGCCGGTGCCTCCGATTCAGGATCCGACAATTCCAGAAAGAAGTCAAGCACACAGACCAGCTACAGACGTGCGCTGCGCGAAGCGCTCGGCCATGGCGTGGACGCGACGAAGATCGAGCCGTCAAGCCTGATCGAGGAGCTGATGAGCCGAACTGTCTCCGAGGGGAACAAGAGCAAGCCGACCATCGCCGACATCATCCCCGGCTACGACACCTGCCTCATCCCCGACGACTGCCAAGGCATGCTCGAATGCGCCGACATAACAGCCCTGCGCAGTCTTTCCCACGGTTGGCGCAACGTCAGAAACTTCGACAACAGCGGCACCGCGGCGGCGGCACTGAAGCAATACCTCGAATTCCTCGACTACGACCCCTACACCTCCGGCAGAAACGTCATCTACTTCGGCGCTCCGGGAACCGGCAAAAGCCATAGGCTGAACCAAAGTCTGCAGGCATATGAGGGGCGTTACGAACGCATCACCTTCCACGCCGACTACCTGCACGCCCAGTTCGTCGGATCGCTGCGCCCGACCATGGAAGCCTCCGGCGACGAAGACAAGCCCGATCGCCTGACCTACCGTTTCACCTCCGGCCCGTTCACCAACATCCTCATCCGCGCGCTCAACGACAAGGATCACATGTACGCGCTGGTGATCGAGGAGATCAATCGCGCCGACGCCGCGGCGGTATTCGGCGACCTGTTCCAGCTGCTCGACCGCGACGACAACGGCGCAAGCGAATACGCCATCAGCACGAACGCCGATCTGTCACGGTACCTGCGTTCCCACCTGAACGAGACCGGCATGGCCTATCTCGCCGAACTCACCGGTTCCAGCCTTGACGAACGATCCACCCAAACCCCACTGAACATCGTCATCCCGCCGAACATGAGTATCCTGGCGACCATGAATTCCGCGGATCAGGGTGTTTTCCCGCTCGACACCGCGTTCAAGAGACGCTGGGATTTCCTGTATGTCGGCATCGACGACGGGGCGGACGCCATCGACGACGTGTGGGACGGCTACCGCCGCAGGCTCAACGATCTGCTACTGGACAAGGCCCACGTCAATGAGGACAAACTCATCGGCCCGTTCTTCATCAGGGACTCCATCCCCTCGGGCGCCAAGCGGCTGCCCGAACGGTTCAGCGAAACCTTCAAATACAAGGTGCTTATGTACCTGTTCGAAGACGCCGCACGCTACAAGCGCAAGGAGATCTTCCGGGATTACGCCTCCGGGCGCAACACCTTGGGCAAACTGTTCGAGGATTGGGACAGGGAGGATTTCGGCATCTTCACCGGCATGACGCCGTTCCGCGCCCCGGATTCCGCCGATATCGACAATGATTGAAAGCCATCCGATGGATCTTTCCGATCATTGCTTCGTTGAGGGCGCATCCTATTCCCCGGCAACGCTCGCCAAGGCGGTCCTACCGTCGACCGGCGATAACGCAGCCGACAGCACCGGCGTGGTCTCGCTGCTGCGCGACATGCATATGGGACGGAAAGCGGTTCTGGAACCCGTGTACGGCGCTGGCGACTCCACGCGGGGGCCTGCCGAATACCGATTCAACTATGTCGGCATGCTCTCCGTGGCGAACCATCTTTTCCTGGTGTTTCCGAAATACTATGCCCGCCCCGGCTCCGGCACCGCCGCCGAACGGCTCATCGCCGCGATGAAAGGCGTCCTGCAGGCGATCGGGCGGTACAACGCCGACCCGAGGCACAACGATTCGGCGACCGGGTTCGAATACGATTTCGGGGACGACGGTGTGGCCGATCGACTGGAATTGTTCACGTTCCTGCTCAACGACTACGCCGACAACGGCTTGTACCAGTCGACCGCGCACATCCATGAGCACAACGGCGACGGCGAGATCAACTGGTCGCGCACCATCGACCGGTACGTTCCCTACCCGGCCGGTGACGAAAGCGTCGCCTACATCGATTACGACAGCGAGCGCAACGTGCGTTCCGATGAGACGATCATCCGGCGCATCCACGCCGCGGTCGTCACGAGCATTTCACGCTATCTGAACGTCAACCGGCTGAATCTTCTGCTGGATCTTCCTCTGGCTGAACCGTGCGACGAATCACCGCGCGACATCGGCGACCCGGATATGCTGCTGCGCCTGCTGCGCAGGGAGCTTGCCGTCCAGTTCGTCACACGGAAACGTCTGCTGCTGCAGGCGTTGATCCGCTTTGTGGAGGATGAGGGCGGTTCGCGTAAGAATATGGTTCTCGCGCGGGGCACCTGCTCGTTCGAACTGGTTTGGGAGGATATCTGCAAAAGGCTGTTCGCCGACGAGGAGGAGCTGCATTACATCGTCCCCACCACATGGCTGTTCGATTCCATGCCCGACTGGTTCGGGGCACGGCGGGATTCGCTTACGGAACGTCTGCCCGGTAACGGAGCCGACGCGAAGACGCGTTCCCGCTGGGAGCATTGCACCGCGGGCGGTGATGACGAAGGCGCGTCGGATATGCTGCCTGATGTCGTTTCACGTACCGATGACGGCCGGGTCTACGTTCTCGACGCGAAATACTACGTCCCGTCGTATTCGGCACGGCGAGGCAAGGCGACGGTCACCCATGCGCCGAGCGCCAAGGACGTGATGAAACAGTACTTCTACTATTTCGGGCTTGCGGCCGGTCGGGCCGTCGAAGCAGGCGGCAACGCATCCCTCGGTGTCGGCATCGGTAACGCCACCGATGCCACGAACAGCATGGTTCCCCCGATTCGCGGCAACGCCTTCATCATGCCGGGGCGGATCGCATTCGACGATCCGGAGACGGAATCCCGCAGGCTCCTCGCATTGCGCGGCGTGGTGTACATGCCGTTCATGCCGGATGTGATGCGCCGCCTGTACGGGTCGGCGATCGGCGGTTCCGTGCCCGTATTCGAGATGCATCCGGAAGCGGCCATCCGCCTGTATATGGACGAAAACACCGATTACCGTGATCTCGCCGAACGAAATCTCAACGAGATGTTCGATTGATGAACCGTTCCCGCGCCTCGCCCGTGTCTCGCCCGCGCCTCGCCCGCACACCACGCCAGCAGCCTTGGAGGTTGTATCCTGGTCCTGGTTTCTGCAAGTGAAGGAGGGCGCGTATGAGCGGCGAGAACCGGGAACCGGGAAGGGTGATCAACGTCGTCGGTGCGGCGATAGTCAGCGAGGGGAAGGTGCTGTGCGCCAAACGCGGCGACGGCAAATCATTGGCCGGTTACTGGGAGTTCCCAGGCGGCAAGATCGAACCGCACGAGACCGCACGCGAGGCCTTGCACCGCGAGATCGAAGAGGAGCTTCTGTGCGAGGTCAACGTCGCCGACGAGGTGTGTACCTCCTCCTACGGCTACGATTTCGGAACCGTCACGCTCACCACGTTCGTATGCCATCTCACCGCCGGCTCCCCACGCCTGACGGAACATGAGGAGATCCGCTGGCTGACTCCGAAGAACATGCCGGAACTGGATTGGGCTCCCGCCGACCGCGAGGCCGTGGAACTGATCTCCGCAATGGATTTCACGAAGGAGTGACCGCCATGCAGATTCATGAATCCCTCGCCGGGCAGTATTCCGATCATGAGATCGCCCCGGACGATTCGATGCTCGAAGACATCACCTCCGGTTTCATCCAAAGCCGGGACAGCGCCCCCGGCACCTTCTCCCCCAGACTCATCTCGAATCAGAACAACAACACCATGGAAGCCGCGCTCAACGACGAACTGCAGTACAGCGACTCGTTCGACATGTCCGTGGCCTTCATCAGCTCCGAAGCCTTGAGGACACTGTTCGGCTCGTTCCTGGAGCATAGTCAGGCCGGCGGTACCAGCAGGCTGATCACCTCCACGAAGAACATGTGGAACGAGCCCAAGGCGTTCTGGGAACTGCTGCGCATCAAGAACGAAGCGCATGTCGACGTGCGGGTCTGGGAGGGGCATAACCAGCGCTCCTGGAACAAGGCCTTCCATCCGAAGGGCTACATTTTCGCCCGGCATATGCGTGACGGCAAACCTTATTTCAACGTCTACGTCGGCAGCTCGAACCTGACTCGCCCGGCGCTCAACTCGCAGCGCGAATGGAATCTGAAGGTCTCGTCCTCCGGCGACGGCGCGCTCATCGACCAGCTGCATGAAGAAGTGTCGGCCCAGGTCAGCGAATCCGTCCCACTCACCGAAGACTGGATCGAACAGTACGAGGAGGATTTCAAGAAATACGCGCCGAAGCGCTCGACGCTGCTGCAGTCGGTTTCCCAACAGCCTCTCGAACCGAACCGCATGCAACGCGAGGCGTTGGCGAATCTACGCAAGCTGCGGGACGATGGTGAGCATCGCGCGATCGTCATCTCCGCCACCGGAACCGGTAAAACGTATCTTTCGGCCTTCGACGTCAAACAGTTCCAGCCGAAACGCATGCTGTACCTCGCGCACCGCGAAGAGATCCTCAAAAAAGCCAAGGAATCCTACCGCAAGGTGCTCGGCTGCGACGATTCCGAACTGGGCATTCTCTCCGGAACCAGCAAGCAGGGCGACCGCAAATACGTGTTCGCGATGATCAACACGATGTCGAATCCGGAAACGCTCGCCTCGTTCGCCAAGGAGCATTTCGATTACATCCTCGTCGATGAGGCGCACCACGTGTCCGCCGAAAGCTACCGCAGGGTCATCGATTATTTCACCCCGGAGTTCATGCTCGGCATGACCGCGACACCGGAACGCACCGATGGCGTCAACATCTTCGAAATGTTCGGCTATAACGTCGCCTATGAGATCCGGCTCCAGCAGGCGCTTGACGAGAACATGCTCTGCCCGTTCCACTATTACGGCATCACCGAGTATCTGGGTGCGCCCAGCGCCGAGGGAACCTCCGAGAACATCCATCTGGACGGCGATATGGAAACCGGGAAGCGAAACCAGCTGACCTATGAGATCGGTCAGTTGACCGACGCCAAGCGTGTCGACTACATCATCGGGCAATTGCAGAAGTACACACCCTACCATCAGGATCTGACCGGCTTGGTGTTCTGCAGCCGCCAGGATGAGGCCGAACGGCTGTCGGATCTGTTCAATACGCGCTTCTTCCACCAGCAGGAACGCAACTACCGGACCCGCGCCATCACCGGCCGCAATTCGCGCGACGAACGGCAGCAGGCGATCAAGGATCTCGAAGAGGGAAGACTCGACTATATCTTCACCGTCGATCTGTTCAACGAGGGTGTCGACATCCCCGCCATCAACCAGATCGTCATGCTTCGCAACACCGAGTCCAGCATCGTGTTCACCCAGCAGCTGGGCCGCGGCCTGCGCAAGTTCGCGCACAAGGACAGCGTCATCGTCATCGACTTCATCGGCAATTACGCCAACAACTTCCTGATACCCGTCGCGTTGTACGGCAGGAAGGGCAACCCCCACAAGAACATGACCCGTGGCAGCATCGGCTTCAGCTCCATCAGCTTCGACCGGATCTCCAGGGAACGCATCCTCAAGGCTCTCGACAACGCCGACTGGTCCAATATGAAGCGGCTTTCCGAGGAATACCGGCAGATCCGCTTCCAGATAGGACGCATCCCCCTGTTGACGGACGTGTACGCCCATGACCCTTCACTGCCGGGCATGCTCGCCCTGCGCCGCAGCAAGACCGGCAGCCTGCTCACCTCGTCATACTTGGAATTCGTGCGAGCATGCGAGAAGAGCCTCACCAAGGGCGCCAAAGGCAAGGACGGCGATTCGCCTGCCGATACGCTCGCCGCAACTTCGGAAACCGAGAACGGCATTCTGAAAATGGCCACGGAACTGTTGCTGCCCGGTATCCGCCCGCATGAGTTGGTAATACTGGACCAGCTGTGCCGTTTCAGCGATGAACGACCGGAACAGCCGCATACATGGGTGCCCGGAACGGGAGCGGATGAGCACGAGCTCAGGAACGAGATCCGCCGCCGTTTCGGCAACGCGGACGATTCCGATGCCCAATGGGAATCCGCGCTCCGGGTGCTGGATTTCTCCTATTTCGGAGAGACCAGCGCGCAACGCTTCGGCAACATCCCCTTCATCGACAGGAACCCCGACGGGCGCATCACGCTCCACTCGAAGTTCGCCAAGCTGTTGGAGCGCAACAGCACCTTCCGCATCTTCTTCGCAGACACGTTGCGGACAGGACTGTTGAATTGCCGGGACATGTTCGCGGACGCCACCGACCAGCAATTGGAATTCGACCATGGCTTCCTGTACGGGCATCGGTACACACTGACGGAAATCGAGCGCCTCTGCGGCTGGGCCGAGGAGATCAACGGCCAGAATGTGGGCGGCTATTTCTGCCACAAACGGACCGGGACCATGCCCATTCTCGTCAAATACGAGGCGAGCCAGTATGAGGACCGGTTTCTCAACACCCAGGAGATGGACTGGTACAGCAAGAACGGACGACGTCCAAGCTCACCGGAATTCGTCTGGCTGCAGCAGGATGCTTCCGCCGGGCGATGGGCCGATACGCATTTCGTTCCGCTGCTCGTCATGCGCAAGCAGGAGGAAGCGGACAAGAAATACTACTATCTTGGCCATATCACTTCGGTATCCGATATCCGGGCCGTACAGAAGCACAACAAGGACGGCAAACCGACGAACGTCGTGCTTTCGACACTCAAGTTGAATAAGCCACTGGATCCGGAGTTCTACAAGTATCTGACCGGCAAGGCCGAGCTGTAATGCCGCTATCCGCCTTATATATGGCAGATTCGGGCATATGAATCATGCCAGGTGGCTTATATATGGCACTTCATATGCGATATCCCGGGTATCGCAAATCCGGTGCCATATATAAGCCACTTGGTTCCGCGCGGGCACGGGAATCCGCCATATGTAAGCGAAGTAGCGGCGAAACAATCCTCCAGAAGGCTCACCGGAATCATTCAGGAGCGTAAAGACCCCGCGAGCGGAGCGGAGGGAAGCCCCAATCGTTCAGCCCCGCCACAATTCGCCGTCGAGCGGCCACTCGTTCACCGTGCAACCGTCGAGGTGCATGGACTGCTCCTGCATGAGCGGCGCGGGCTTGCCGGCACCAGCGCAGGTGGTTTCGTTATCGACATGCCCTAGGGCATGACCGACCTCATGGTTGATCACCATGGTGCGATAGCGTGCAAGATCGCCGCCCGCCTTCTTCCAATCCTCGATTCCATCATTCCAACGGTCGAGGTTGATGATGACGTGGTTTCCCACGCGGCAGCTGTACTTCGTGCTGCATCCCGCGTCGAACGATGGCAGATACTTCGCCTCGGACAGCACTATGGTGAAATCGCAGCCATCGTCGGCCTTGGCGAAGGTCGCGCCGGCTCGCGGCCAACCGCGCGAATCGTTGAGCACGCGGTACACGGTGTTGGCGAATCCGTCCAGTTTGCCCACGTTTCCCTTGCCCGCAATGCAATACTTGTATTGCGCGACGCCCTTGCCGCTGTTGTTCGCGGTCTCGCTCGCCTTCGCCGCGATCTTCGCGGATTCCTCATCGCTGATCGTGGCCGCGAGCGCATCGAGTTTCGCCTGTTCACCGTTCTTCGCCGTAGCGGAATCGGATGAGGAGTCGGACGAGGAACTCTTCTCCTGTTCGACCTTCGTGGACGTGGTTTGCTTGGTCGTTTGCTTCGTGGATGCATTCGTGGACGACTTCGTGGACGTGGATGCCGTCGCCTTGCCGTCGGATGTCTTCTTCGTCGTTGACGCTTTGCCCGACTGCCTATCCGTTTGCGAGGTCGTTGCCGTGGAACCGTCGGCGGCGGCTCCACTGTGCGTATGCACAACCACGGTCACGACGAGCGCCACCACCAGGATGATGACCGCCAGTCCGGAGAATACGACCGTTCTACGGATGCGGAACACCTTCTTCGCATCCAATCCCGAAGCGGTCTTGGGGTTCAGCGCATCGGCGACGGTTCTGCAGCGTTTCGCGATCGCGCCGCTCACACCGGAGCACCATTTGCGGAGTGTTCCGCCCACGCCGCGCGATGCGCGCATCACCGCTCCCCCGATTCCGCGCATCATATCCACCGGGGAGAGCCTGCCGCTCTTGCCTCTATTGTCGTCGCCGTCACCGCCGTTTCCGCGGTTTTCGACGTTGCCCTTATCCTGCAGCACCATGTTCCCATCCATCTCTCGTAACCAACATCCCAGTATATGCGAGGCCGACCATATCATCGGCATGATGGTAGTCGAGTCATCATGAAGGCATGAAGCGGGAAACCGACGGGTTTGCAAGGTACAACGGGTACGAACGGCGCATCAACAGTCAGCAGGCGACACAGGGCGACCTGCGCGCCGACGCATAACCGTCCGGAAATGCAAATTTCCCCGGGATCGTGGGGATCCCGGGGAATTGAGGGAAAAAGAAGCGGAAAGAGACCGGCTACGGTAGGGCATTCAGCCAAAGGAGATGAGAGAACTTTGAATTTTCCCTGCCTCGCCGGCCCCTTTCCTGTCTTGCGATCACTGCGAACCACATGACTACGTAAACTATGATATTCGACATTTCGAACCTTTTTGTCGTTTTTAAGGATGATTTGCCGAAAGCGAATCTCATCCTTGCGGAGGATAGGAAAGCCACGTGAATACACTCATCCTCACCCGTCGCGCAGGTCGGACCAACGCAGGTTGTAGCCTTACCTGTGCAAGAGGAAGGATGATCATGGTCGACGCATCACATGAACGGATCGATACGCGACGCGAGGTCGAGGAGCTTACCGACTACGTCAACAACGGCTGGCTGCGATCAGGCGAATTCGATGGACCGACGATCCTGTGGAACCATCTGATCCGTGAAGCCTCGCAGCAGGACGAGCAGAACCGCAACGACGCGCCCGTCGCCCCACTCACCGACGCGGACACCGTCATCGGCATGCCTATGCAGTGGTATTTCGATTCCATCGCCGCCATCGTGCCCACTGCCGAACGCACCGAGAACGGCGTGGAAATGCCACGCAGCGACATGCCCACCTTCCACCTCGATTCGCAGGCGCTGTCCGGAGTGGACGCGGTGGTCGGCAACGCCTTGGTCAGCACGCGCTGGGCGGATGCCGTGGCCAATCTCGCCAAGGCGTTGGAAATGACCGCGAGATTCGTCGGCAACGTGGCCGATCGCGACAATGAGGGCTTCGACTATCTCAAGGATCTGGTCCAAAGCGTGCGCGTCTACATGGACGCCGTGGCCTGCAACGCCGACCCGATGACCGGCGAGCAGGCGTTGCGCACGATCACGAGGGTCGCCTGCAACGATGAATTCCGCCTGAATGCCATGCAAATGGTGGAACTGCTGTCCTGCGGTCTGTCGTTCGCGCAATGGGACGACACCCGCATGTTCGCCTATGACGCGTTAACCACGGCGACGGCGTCGATGGATGAGCTCATCACACGCACGTCCGGGAACGAAGCGAACGAGGCAAACGAAGCGAACGAGACAGGTAAGGGGGTCGACGAGCCTCATAAGAACCTGAGTGCCGACGACCTCGCCAACCTCGCCTCGCTCGATCCGACGCTGCTGACGGAACGCGAGCTCGCCGAAAGCGCACGGCACCAGTTCGATCACGCCATCCAGTTCCTGCGCCACGATCTCATGCGCATCAGCGGCGACGCGACGGCAGCGGACAGGTTCCTCTGCGAGCACCACACGGTCGAACCGCTCGCCGACACCTATGCGGCCCGTCTCGTCGCCGCCGAACGGTGGGCCGATCTCATCGATTTCGTCGACCTGGTGGAACGCGACAATCCGAACCAGTGCACCGTGATGTTCCCGGAGGATATCGTCCCCTACGAGTGGGAGACGATGCGCGAGGCCGCGTTGGAAGCGTTGGGAAGACGCGATGAGCTTATCGCGATGTACCGCGAACGGCTGGATGACGAGTTCGATCCGAACGCCGACATCACCCGATACAAACTCAACCTGTGGAGGGAACGCCGGGATTGACCCGCGCGAATGAACCAGCCGCAAGACAGCCGCAAACCAGCTGTAGACCGGCTGTAGATTAGCCACGAATCAACCGCTTATAACCGTGCGGGGTCGTGCACGCGCGGCCCAAACGAACGGACCACATGCGCACGACCCCGCACGGTCGAATCGGCAAAACGCCGATCAGGTGTCGATCTTGGAACGGTCGAAATCATCAGCGTTCTCGACGATGAACGCCTTGCGCGGCGGCACGTCGTCGCCCATCAGCAGGCTGAAGATTTGACTGGCCTGCTCGGCGTCCTCCATACGGATGCGTCGCAGCATGCGTGTACGCGGGTCCATGGTGGTGTCCGCCAGCTGATCGGCATCCATCTCACCCAAACCCTTATAACGCTGGATGTCGTCGTTGTACCCGATGTGCTTGCGGTCAAGCTCGGCGAGCTTGCCGGCGAGCTCGTCGTCGGAATACGTGTAGATGAACTCGCCCTTGTGCGAACCGGTCAGCGCGATGCGATGCAGCGGCGGCACGGCCGCATACACGTAGCCATGCTCGATGAGCGGGCGCATATACCGGTAGAACAGGGTGAGCAGCAGGATGCGGATGTGCGCGCCGTCCACATCGGCATCGGTCATCATGATGACCTTGTGGTAGCGCGACTGTTCGATGTCGAAGCTTTGGCCGGAACCGGCGCCCACCACTTGGATGATGGCCGCGCATTCCTTGTTCGACAGCATCTGCGTGATCGAAGCCTTCTGCACGTTGAGGATCTTGCCTCGAATCGGCAGCAGCGCCTGGAATCCGGCGTTACGCGCGGCCTTGGCGGTGCCGAGTGCGGAATCGCCCTCCACGATGAACAGTTCGGCCACATCGTCGTTGCCCGGCTGGCAGTCGGACAGCTTGGCCGGCATGGATGCGGATTCCAGCGCGTTCTTGCGGCGCGTGACCTCCTTCGCCTTACGAGACTGCACGCGGGCGTGCATTTCGCCGACGATCTTCTCCAGCACGCGGCCGGACTGCTCCTTGTAGCCGCGCTTGGAGCCGGTGATCATCTCGCCGAACTGCTTGTCGGTCATGCGGGTGACGATCGGCTTGACCTGCGCGGTGCCGAGCACGTCCTTCGTCTGCCCTTGGAACTGGGGTTCGGCGATGCGCACGGTGACCACGGCGACCAGACCCGCCATGATGTCGTCGCGTTCGACCTTCATGTTGGAATCCTTGAGATTCACCTTGAGCTTGCGCGCGTTCGCCTCGATGGCCTTGCGCACCTGCCTGGTGACGGAGTTCATCAAACCGTCGACGTGCATGCCGCCGCCCGGCGTCTCGATGATGTTGACGAAGCTGCGCATCACCGTGTCGTACCCGTTCACCCAGCGCAGCGCGATATCGACGCCGCAGGTGCGCGTGATCTTCTCCGCATGCAGTTCGCCGTTCGCGGCGACGGCCTGCGTCTCCTCCTCATACGTGCCTTCGCCCTGGATGCGCCAGATGTCGCTGACCGGCTCACCCTTGGACAGGTAGTCCACGAAGTCCTTGACGCCGCCGGTGTGAAGGAATTCGGCCACGCGCGGATGGTCGGGCTGGGCGCCGAACGCCCCGTCCGCGATGACCTCGGCACCGGTGAGGGTGATGTCCTCATCCGGCTGTTCGCCTTCCGCGTTCTCCCCCGCGACGGGCTGCGCCTCCGTTTCGGCCTCGCCCGTACCCGTAGCTACGACTGCGGTCTCGCCAGACGTTTCCGTAACCGGCTGTGCGACCGTTTCACCGGCTGCTTCCGAAGCGGCGGCCGTATCGTCAGACTGCGGCGACACGGTTTCCTGCTGGTCGGGAACGTTCTCGTCGATGACGGTGATTTTCAGCCCGGGAACCAGGAAGCTGGTCTGGCGCACACGGTCGACGAGCTGCTCGTATGAGAATTCCGCGGTCTTGTTGAAGATCTCCGGATCGGCCCAGTAACGGATGCGCGTACCGGTACGCTTCGCCGGCACCTTGCCGATGATGTCGAGTTCGGTGGGTCTGTTCTTGCGGGTGCGTTTGAACGGGGAATCGGGCGAGGGATGCTCGGGGTCGGCATCGGCGTAGACGCCCGGATGCCCCTGATGGAACGCCATATGGTAGGTTTTGCCGTCACGGTCGACCTCCACATCGAGACGGGAGCTCAACGCGTTGACGACGGACGAGCCGACGCCGTGCAGACCACCCACCGCGTTGTACGAGGAGTTGCCGAACTTCGCGCCGGCATGCAGTTTGGTCAATACGACCTCCACGCCGGACAGCTTGGTTTTGGGCTCCTTGTCGACGGGGATGCCTCGGCCGTTGTCGTCCACGGAGATCGAACCGTCCGTATGCAGGGTGACGATGATCCTGTTGCAGAAGCCCGCCAGAGCCTCATCCACGGAGTTGTCGATGATCTCCCACAGGCAATGCATCAGGCCCTGCGAATCCGTGGTGCCGATATACATGCCCGGACGCTTGCGCACCGCGTCGAGCCCTTCAAGAACGGCGAGATCCTTCGCGCCGTAATCTTCTTTAGCCATGTGCCTCTTCCACTTAATGCCTATCTTGCCGTGACGATCGCCGTGACAAAAAGCTTCCCCAAGGCTTGGCCTCGGGGAAGCATCGTCATCACTGATCGAGGAAGTCGCGCAGCGTCTGCGAACGGGACGGGTGACGCAGCTTCGACATGGTCTTCGACTCGATCTGGCGGATACGCTCGCGGGTCACACCGTACACGCGGCCGATATCGTCCAGCGTCTTCGGCTGGCCGTCCTCCAGACCGTAACGCATCTTGATCACACCGGATTCTCGCGGAGACAGCGTCTCAAGCACCTGCTTGAACTGGTCCTGCAGCAGCGAGAAGGCCACGGCGTCGGACGGGGCGATGGCGTCGGTATCCTCGATCAGATCGCCGAACTCGGAATCGCCGTCCTCGCCGAGCGGGGTGTGCAGCGAAATCGGCTCACGACCGTACTTCTGCACCTCCTGCACCTTCTCGACCGGCATATCCAGCTCACGCGCCAACTCGTCGGGCGTGGGTTCACGGCCAAGATCCTGCAGCATCTGGCGCTGCACGCGCGACAGCTTGTTGATGACCTCGACCATGTGCACGGGCACGCGGATGGTGCGGGCCTGATCGGCCATGGCGCGGGTGATGGCCTGACGAATCCACCACGTGGCATAGGTGGAGAACTTGAAGCCCTTCTTCCAGTCGAACTTCTCGACGGCGCGGATCAGACCGAGGTTGCCTTCCTGAATCAGGTCGAGGAAGAGCATGCCGCGGCCGGTGTAGCGCTTGGCCAGCGACACCACAAGTCGCAGGTTGGCTTCCAGCAGATGGTCCTTGGCCTTCTTACCGTCGTTGGCGGCCCACTTGAGCTCGCGCTTGCGCTTGAAGTCCATGGTGTCGCCTTCGGTGTCCAGCAGATGCTGGGCGTACAGGCCGGCCTCGATACGTTCGGACAGGTCGACTTCCTGTTCGGCGTTCAGCAGGCTGACGCGACCGATCTGCTTGAGGTAGTCCTTCACCGGATCGGCGGTGGCGCCGGCGGTGACGACGCGACGCTTCGGATTGCCTACCTTGCCGCCACGGCGGCGGCGCGGCTTCGCGTCCTCGTCGTCGTCATCATCATCGCTGACGACGAAGGCACCCTTCTGCTTGCTGATGTCGGGAGTGTCGGACTTGTCGTCCTCTTCCTCCTCATCATCATCGTCGTCATCCTCGTAATCGTCGTCTTCGTCCTCGTCCTCATCGTCGGAGTCGTCCGAATCGCCGTCGATGCCGTCGATGCCGTCCACGTCGTCGACATCGAGACCGTCGTCCTTCGCGTCCTCCAGATCGGCCTCGTCGTCGACGAACTCGTCGACCTCGTCGATGTCGCTTTCGACCTTCTTCTTAGGCTTGGTCGTCTTCGCGCTCTTGGTCGCGGACTTCTTCTTGGTGCCCGTCGTCGATTCCCCGGACTTGGTGGTCTTCCGGGCAGTGGTTTTCCTGGTCGTGGTCTTCTTGGCCGCGGCAGTCTTGCGCGTGGCGCTGGCTTTTTTGGCGGAAACGGCCTGGGCCTCGTCCTGTACCTGTTCGGTGTTCTCAGCGGCCGCTGTGCTCTTGGTAGCCAAACTATCCCTCCTCGCGGAATGCTCACCCCGCCGCGTATACCACATGGGCGCACTTCTGGCAAGGGCAAATCGTCAACTATGTGAGTTAACCACCTGATAGGGACGATTATTCCCGAAGGCATGGGAAAGTTCACTTCCACGCCCGCAATGCGGGCCATGAAACCGCACCACGCGGAGGCACAAGGCCTATCAGCCTCCGCAGCAGGCGGGATGCATGCCGTTGCGCACCGATTTCAGCACGATCGCGGCAAGCGAGCAATTCCCGTCGATGGACAGGCTGCTCAACGCGTAATCCTCGGCCCTGCAGTCGCCCGTCCACCACATGACATAGGAGATGACGGCCAACGGCTGCACCCTCATGCGTTCGGGCATCACCTTGGCCATGGACGCGAGCATGCGCAGCGCCGTCCGGCAACGGTCGCGGTCCGGGCCGTCGCGGTCGTCGAATGCTTCGGACAGTACCTTATGTACGACGGTCACCACCTGTTTGGCATGCGGTGTCCTCACGATGTCCATCAGCATGTCGCGATTGCACGCCCCCTGTTCGGCGATCACCGAGATGATCAGCGCGTCCCTCATCGACAGCACCTCGTTGATGCCGACCGCCAACGGAAGCATCGTCTCCATATCGAGTTCCGAACTGCCCTTGTCGAGGCAATCGAGCCATACGCGCATCGGCTCCTCCATCCACTCGCCGTCCGCGCGGCGCGGACCGTACCTGCGCCTGTCCTCGCGCAACCGGTTGAGCAGATCATCGGCCACGCCCTCGCCCACCGGTTCCAACGAGTCGAGGAACTCCGCGAACGCAACCGGATCGTCGTCATGGGCGCAGCCGCGCGTTCCGCCGGCTTGACTGTCGCACGCATCATGCCGACGGTGCATCTCATGCGCATCCGCCCCGCCGAATCCACCGAAACCGTCGAGCCCGTCGAGCCCATCGAGCCCGTCATCGCAACCGCAGAATACGCATCTCGTCGTTTCCATTCGTTCCTTCATGGGATCATCCTCCTTGATGTCATCCGTCACGCCACCGCCCCGTGCGACGGCGTCCATACAGTATGACCGTTCGCCGCGCTGCACGCACGCCGGATCAGGGGTTGTGGTCGACACGCGGCGAGGCCTTGGAAACATTGGGTTCCGTGATTCGTAGTGCGATGAGGATACCTTAGAAGACATGTGCATAACCGACGTCGACCGTTCGAAAATCGAGCCACGCATCGTCTCCCTGGTGGAAGCATGGTCAGCCATGCCCAAGGATGCCGCGATGCCCGAAGCATGCCGCAATGTCATGAGCGCGGTGACCCATCAGGCGGTGGCCAGCAGCGAAGGCGGCAAGCGTCTGCGAGCGCTGCTGATGCTTGCGGCCTATGATGCGTTCGGCGGCGAAACCGCCACCCGCTCGGCCATGCTCGATGTCGCCTGCGCCCTTGAGGTGTTCCAGACCGCCGCGCTGGTGCACGACGACATCATCGACGATTCCGACTTGCGCCGCGGCAAGCCGAGCGCCCATCGCGCGTTGGAGCACGATACGGGCAGCGCCGCCATCGGCAGGGGTTTGGGACTTATGCTGGGCGATCTGCTGGCCACGGTGTGCATCGATATCGCCAATGGCGCCGCCGCGCTCATGCCGAACAGCACCGCGATCACGTCCGCGTTCCTGAACATGCAGCGTGAGGTGGAGATCGGTCAGGTTCTCGACTTGGCCGTGGAGCAGGCGCCGCTGCAGGACGCCGAGGCGCTGGC
>NZ_JAHBBE010000049.1 GCF_019331805.1 Bifidobacterium pongonis | reverse complement strand
CGGTTCCAAGGGCGACGACCTTATTCTCCCGGTGCCGTGTGGTACGGTGATTTTCACCGCGCGCGGGCCGCAAGGCAAGCCCAAGCACCCCGGCGAGCAGCTCGCCGATCTGCGCCATGAAGGCGATCGTTTCGTCGCGGCCGCAGGCGGCAACGGCGGTCTGGGCAACATCGCCCTCGCCAATCGCACGCGCCGCGCCCCCGGTTTCGCACTGCTCGGTGAACCCGGCGAGGAACGCGACGTGATCCTGGAACTGAAGTCCATCGCCGACGTGGCGCTCGTAGGCTTCCCCTCCGCGGGCAAGTCCTCGCTCATCGCCGCGATGAGCTCCGCCAAGCCGAAGATCGCCGACTATCCGTTCACCACGCTGGTGCCGAACCTCGGCGTGGTCATCGCGGGCGACAGCCGTTACACCATCGCCGACGTGCCGGGCCTGATTCCGGGAGCCTCGCAGGGCAAGGGCCTCGGCTTGGAATTCCTGCGCCATATCGAGCGCACGGAGATCATCGCGCACGTCATCGATTGCGCCACCCTCGAACCCGACCGCGACCCCATCAGCGATTATGAGGCGCTGGAGAAGGAACTCGCCGAATACGCGGATTCCCTGGACCTGCCGCTCGGAGCCATCCCGATCCCCGAACGTCCGCGCATCGTCATCCTCAACAAGGTCGACGTGCCGGAGGCGAAGGAACTGGCGGAATTCGTGCGCCCCGAATTCGAAAAGCGCGGCATGCGCACCTTCATCATCTCCACCGCCTCGCATGAGGGCCTTAAGGAACTGAACTTCGCGCTGGCCGGCATGGTCGACGAGATGCGCGCCGAGGTCGCCAAGCGCGAAAGCGAGGAGGAGGCCGCACGCGTGGTGATCAAGCCTCTGGAAAGCACGGGCCGTCGCCGTCGCAGCGCCGACGAGAAGGGCACGGCGCTCGACTTCTCCATCGAACGCAAGGAGCTCGGCAACGGCGACGTGTGGTTCGAGGTCACGGGCCGTAAGCCGGAACGTTGGGTGATGCAGACCAACTTCGATAACGATGAGGCCGTGGGCTACCTGGCCGATCGTCTCGCCAAGCTCGGCGTGGAGGACGAACTGCGCCGCAAGGGTGCCCATCCGGGCGACGAGATTCGTATCGGCAAGGGCGACCGTGCAGTCGCCTTCGATTGGGATCCGACCATCGCCGCA
This sequence comes from Bifidobacterium pongonis, assembly GCF_019331805.1. GTDB lineage: Bacteria > Actinomycetota > Actinomycetes > Actinomycetales > Bifidobacteriaceae > Bifidobacterium > Bifidobacterium pongonis. Next base: position 10,265 of record NZ_JAHBBE010000049.1, on the reverse strand, counting down.
GGTGCGGAGATGTTGGACGGTGCCCAGCTGGGTGCGCGAGGCAAGGATCTGCGACTCGACGAGGACGAGGGTCGTGCCCGTCGCCGTACGAACGCCGAACGTCGCCGCGAATATCACGAGATGATGGACGCCAAGGCCGCGGTGCGCGAAGCCATGATGGCGGAGCGCAAGGCCGGTCACTGGGCCGATCCGAGCGTGGACGACGACCGTCACGACGAGACGAGTCTGTTCGGACGCGGCGAAGAGTGAGAGAATGGGCGGTATGATCACACCATCGCAGGCCGAAGTGCGCAGGGCGATTGCCGAAGCGCGGACCATCGTCGTCAAAGTCGGTTCAAGCTCGCTGACCATGCCGTCCGGTCATCTCGACCCCGAACGGTTGAACGCGCTGGTCGCCGCGCTGGCGCGTGTACGGCTGATGGGCGGCCGCGTGGTGCTCGTTTCGTCGGGTGCCATCGCCGCCGGATTCGGCACGCTTGGATTCTCTTCACGCCCCACCGATGTGGCCGACCAGCAGGCATGCGCCGCCGTCGGTCAGGGGCTGCTCATGGCGCAGTATGAGGCCGCGTTCGCCCGTTATGGGCTGTGCGTCGGGCAGATTCTGCTCACCGCATCCGACACGATGCAGCCGCAGCAGTACCGCAATGTGCGGCGCACGCTCGACCGGCTGCTCGATCTCGGAGCCGTGCCGATCATCAACGAAAACGATTCCCTGGCCTCCAACGAAATCCGTTTCGGCGACAACGATCGTCTGTCCGCGCTCATCGCGAACATCGTCGTCGCCGACGCACTGGTGCTGCTCACCGACGTCGACTCGTTATACACGGCACCTCCCTCCCAGCCTGATTCCAGACGCATCGCCTACGTGCCGAACGTCGAAGACGCCTTGAGCAAGGTCGAAGTCGGCGGTAGTGGGTCGAACGTCGGTACCGGCGGCATGGTTACCAAGATGGAGGCCGCGCGCGTGGCCGCGGTATCGGGTATTCCGACCGTGCTGACCTGCGCCGCGAACGCCGGTCCGGCCATGATGGGCGATCCTGTCGGTACGGTGTTCGCGCCGATCAACGACCGCGGCTCGTCCCGCAGGCTGTGGATCGGATTCGCGGCTCATCCGTTCGGCACGCTGGTTGCCGATTCGGGCGCGGCCAAGGCCGTGCGCGGTGGGCAGGCGAGTCTGCTGGCCGCCGGCGTGGTGGAGGTCCGTGGCGAATTCTCCGCGGGCGACGCGGTGTGGATCGACGATGAGAACGGCAACCACCTGGGTAGGGGATTGGCCGGATTCGATTCGGAGGAGATCCCGCAGATGCTCGGCCGCAACACCTCCCAGCTCAAGCGTTTCCTGGGCGAGGAATACGCCCATCCGCTGGTGCATCGCGACAATCTCGTGCTCGTCTGATCGGCGCCTGCACGGCTGCGATTCGGAACGTTACGCCGCCTTCTCCCGAAAAGGGGAGGGCGGCTTTTCCATACCGCGAAGTCCGCTGCGAACCTGCCGTGAAACCAGTCGTGAAACATATCGGAATGCGGTGGGAAATACGACGGGAAACACGGTCGGCCGATCCGCCCGCGCAAGTAGCACCCACATACTGAATCATGACGCCCGTAAGCGTTTCCTTTTTCTCCCGCAAGGTCTAGCATGGCAATCATGACTATGGCTGATTGGCAAAGACTCTCCGACCGTATTAACCATGTGGCGCCCAGCGCCACGCTCGCCGTCGATTCCAAGGCAAAGGCAATGAAAGCCGCCGGAATCGACGTGATCGGCTTCGGTGCCGGCGAACCGAACTTCCCGACCCCCGCACCCATCGTGGCGGCCGCCGCGGAGGCGGTGCAGGATCCGAAGAACTACCGTTACACGCCGACCCCAGGCCTGCCCGAACTGCGCGAGGCGATCGCCGCGAAGACGCTGCGCGACTCCGGGTACGAAGTGGATCCCAGCCAGGTCGTCGTGACCAACGGCGGCAAGCAGGCCGTGTACGAATCCTTCCAGATCCTGCTCGATGAAGGCGACGAGGTCATCATCCCCACCCCCTACTGGACCAGCTATCCGGAAGCGGTGAAGCTGGCCGGCGGCAAGCCGGTCGAAGTGTTCGCCGGAGCCGAAAGCGGATTCGAACCGTCCATTGAAAGCATCGAAGCGGCACGCACCGAGCGCACCAAGGCCATCATCGTGAACACGCCGAACAATCCGACCGGCGCCGTGTGGAAGCCGGAAACCGTGAAGGCGATCGGCGAATGGGCCATCGAACACCACGTGTGGGTCATCTCCGACGAAATCTACGAACACCTGAACTACGACGGCGCCAAGACCACGTACATCGGCGCGGCCGTGCCCGAAGTGCGCAACCAGCTGCTCGTGCTGAACGGCGTCGCCAAAACCTACGCCATGCCCGGTTGGCGCGTCGGCTGGATGATCGCCCCCGCCGAAGTGGCCAAGGCCGCTTCCAAGCTGCAGGGTCACATGACCTCCAACGTGAACAACATCTCCCAGCGCGCCGCCATCCAGGCCGTCTCCGGCTCCCTGGACGCCGTGTATGAGATGCGTGCCGCCTTCAACAAGCGCCGTCAGGCCATCGTCGCCGCACTGAATGATATCGAAGGCGTCAACTGCCCGACCCCGACCGGCGCGTTCTATGCGTTCGCCGACATCACCGCGCTGTTGGGCAAGCCGCTCGGCCCCAACGGCACCGTCGCAACCACCTCCAGCGAATTCGCCGCGGCGATGCTGGACGAGGCGCATGTCGCCGCCGTACCCGGCGAAGCCTTCGATGCGCCGGGCTACCTGCGCTTCTCGTACGCGCTTGCCGACGACCAGCTGGCCGAAGGCATGCGTCGTATGAAGGCGTATGTCGAAGCGTGACACGCGGGTGTACACGCTGTAGCCGCGTTCGATTTGTCTAAATCGTGACCTGCTGCTAATGTATCGACTTGGCGGTTTTCGTCAGGCGAAGCGTTCTCTTGAACGCATGCATGGCGGAGGTTCACCTAGGGAAGTGGCGCAATTGGTAGCGCAACGGTCTCCAAAACCGTAGGTTGTGGGTTCGAGTCCCGCCTTCCCTGCCAAGTTTTCCTGACGGCTCCTGAACGAAGAGGATGATTATGGCTAAGGCAAACAAGGCTGAAAAGGTCATCAAGCCCAACGTTTTCATGCGCATCGGTTTGTTCATCAAGCAGATCATCGACGAACTTCGCAAGGTGGTTACCCCGACCGCCAAGGAACTGTTCTTCTGGTCGCTGGCCGTGGCTATTTTCGTGCTGCTGCTGATGGCCTTGGTTACGGGCATGGATTACGGCCTGGGCAAGCTTGTACTGCTTGTGTTTGGCTGATCGTTAAACTGCGAACGCGAACATAAAGGTGACTGACGCATGAGTGATGAAGTAAATTTCGAAAACGTTGATGCGTCGCCTGACGTCGAAAACGACGTCGAGGCGGCTGCTACCGCGGAAGAACCGCAGGAAGCGCCGGTCGATACCGCCGAAGAGACTGAGGATCAGGCCGAGCAGGCCGATCAGTCCGTCGAAACCGAGGATTCCGAGGCAGAAGCCGAAGCTGAATCCGATTCCGAAACCGCTGACGATGCCGATCAGAACGACGGCGAATCCAGCGAACCCGTCGATGCCGGCCAGGCCGCGGTCGACGAATTCTCCAAGTCCCTTCGCACCCTCGAAGGCAAGTGGTACGTGCTTCACACCTACTCCGGTTACGAGAAGCGCGTCAAGACCAACGTCGAATCCCGTATCCAGAGCTTCGGTCTCGAAAACAAGATCTTCCAGGTCGAAGTCCCCATGGAGGAAGTCGAAAAGCACACCGAAAAGGGCAAGAAGGTCCTCACCCGCGTGCGCGTCCCTGGCTATGTCCTGATCCGCATGTGGCCCGATGAGGAAGCCCGACGCATCGTTCGCGAAACCGAAGGCGTCACCGGCTTCGTCGGCCCCACCAAGGATCCGGCTCCGCTCAGTCGCAAGGAAGTCGTCTCCATGATGGCCCCCATGATCGCCTCCGAAGCCCTCAAGAAGGCCGGCGATAAGCCCGCCGCCGCCAAGAAGCGCAAGCTTGAGGTCTCCTACGCCGTCGGCGATCAGGTCACCGTCACCGATGGCCCCTTCACCACCATGCCCGCCGTCGTCTCCGACGTCGAGCCCACCACCCAGAAGCTCACCGTTCTCGTGTCCATTTTCGGCCGTGACACGCCGGTGGAGCTTGACTTCAACCAGGTCGAAAAACTCTCCTGAACATACGAAAAGCACGCGCTGGCTGCGTTGCTCCTCGGTCGACGTACCTTTGTACGCCTTCCCTCGGTGCGCCTTGCCATCGCGTGCTTTTCGTATGTTCAGGTCCTTAATTGGGGTTGCTGGGGGAGTGTGGCCGCAGCGTTGTGTGTCGCCTTCCTGGTTTGGTGGGTGTTGATTTCCGGCTGCGTTGCTCCTCGGTCGACGTACCTTTGTACGCCTTCCCTCGGTGCGCCTTGCCATCGCGTGCTTTTCGTATGTTCAGGTCCTTATTGGGGTTGCTGGGGGAGTGCGGCCGCAGCGTTGTGTGTCGCCTTCCTGGTTTGGTGGGTGTTGATTTCCGGGGGCGTTGCCCCTCGGTCGACGTACTTCGTGCGCCTTCCTTGGGTGCGCCTTGCCATCGCGTGCTCTTCTGTTTTTGTCGCAACCGAACGGCATAATGGGAAAGCTTGTGTCTGGAGGGGAGACCCGCTAGCACAGCACAGCGATATAAGTTGCGGGAGGAGACTGTTGCAGCGTCAAGCCGCAAGGTGGACAACGCAACGGCGACCGAATGTACCGCGTTATAGAAAGTAGACCATAACTATGGCTAAAGAAAAGAAAGTATCCGCGCTGATCAAGCTGCAGATCCAGGCTGGCAAGGCCAATCCTGCCCCGCCGCTGGGTCCGGCTCTGGGTTCCCATGGCGTGAACATCATGGACTTCTGCAAGGCGTACAACGCCCAGACGCAGGACAAGATGGGCCAGGTCATCCCTGTCGAGATCACCGTTTACGAAGATCGTTCCTTCACCTTCATCCTGAAGACCCCGCCGGCAGCAGCTCTGCTGAAGAAGGCCGCTGGCATCGAGAAGGGCACCGAGAACCCGCTGACCCACAAGGTCGGTTCCGTCACCAAGGCCCAGGTCCGCGAAATTGCTGAAACCAAGATGGCTGACCTGTCCGCTCGCGACATCGAAGCCGGCATGAAGATCATCGAAGGCACCGCCCGTTCCATGGGCATCACGGTGACCGACTGATAAGGAGAAGGACAGATGGCTAAGCATTCCAAGAAGTATCGTGAAGCGGCCGAAAAGGTCGATCGCAACAACCTGTACACCCCTGATCAGGCCATCGCGCTGCTCAAGAGCATGCCGACCCGCAACTTTGACGAAGCCGTTGAAGCCGTGGTGCGTCTGAACGTTGATCCCCGCAAGGCCGATCAGCTCGTTCGTGGCACCGTGAGCCTGCCGAACGGCACCGGTAAGACCGTCAAGGTTCTGGTGTTCGCCCGTGGCCCGCAGGCCACCGCAGCTCAGGAAGCCGGCGCCGACATCGTCGGTGACGATGACCTCATCGCCAAGGTGCAGGGCGGTTTCCTCGACTTCGACTCCGTCGTCGCCACCCCGGACATGATGGGCAAGGTCGGCCGTCTGGGCCGCGTGCTCGGCCCGCGTGGCCTCATGCCGAACCCGAAGACCGGCACCGTGACCATGGACGTGGCCAAGGCTGTCAAGGACATCAAGGGCGGCAAGATCGAGTTCCGCGTCGACAAGAACGGCAACCTGAGCTTCCTCGTCGGCAAGGTCTCCTTCGACGAGAAGGCCCTGGATGAGAACTTCCACGCTGTGGCCGACGAGATTAAGCGTCTCAAGCCGTCCACCGTGAAGGGCCGTTACGTGACCAAGGCCACCATCACCTCCACGATGGGCCCCGGCATCCCGGTCGATCCGGCTGCTCTGTGAGCCTGAGAACCCGACATTCGCAAACGGCGATGCCGTACGCGGATTGACGGTTTGATAAAGCCGATACAATAAGCCTCCCGCATTTCGGTGCGGGAGGCTTATTTCGTTTCAACGCCGTGTTTTCGCGCCGTGTGGTACCGTGCGCTGTCGTGTCGCGTCAAGCCGTTCGACTCAATGCCGTTCCGCGCTGGCGATACGGCCAAGCGTGATGGCGGTGGTCAACACCGTCGCATCGCGCGGATCGGTGGCATCCCACCCGGTGGTGTCGGCCATGCGCTTAAGACGGTAGCGCACCGTATTCGGATGCACGTTCAACATGCGTGCGGTGACTTCCAGCGAACCGCCCGACTCAAGGAACGAGGATACGGTCAGCATCGTCGGATCATCCTCACCCTGCCCGGAAAGGCTCGCATACACGCCGTCGACGAGCTCACGGCGGGCATCCTCATCGCCCAGCAGCGCCCGCTCGGGAAGTGCCTCCTCGGCCCTCAACAGCGGCGGCGACAGCCTCGCGGCGGGGGAAGTCTCGACATACGCTTGCAACGCGGGAAGCGCCCTCAACGTGGTCAGCGCGGCTTGGATACTGCCAGCGGCGCCGGTGATGCCGCGTCTCACAGGCCCAAGGCACAGGGGAGTGCCACCGTCGAACGCTTCGGCGATCGCCGTGCACACGGGGTCCGGATTCGCCGCAGGCTGCAATCGGAACAACACCACAAGCGTCTCGCCGCGCATACCGGTCAACGGCTCCTCACCGCCGATATCGGCGATGGCACGGCGAACCGTTTCCATCGCGCCGCGCTCATTGCCCGCAGGGCGCCCGGCGACCGCGCAACAGGTGAAATCGCCATCGAATCCGAGAATCCGCAGCAACGATGCCGCACGTTCATCGGTCACACCGTTCAGCAGGCATTCGAACGCGACCGCACGGATAATGCCCACGGCATCGGCGTCGCCCGCGCCCGCGGCACCGGAAGCCCCTAACGTTTCGGCAACGTCCGACCGGTCATGCTCACCCTGCATGGCGTCCGCTCTGCCGGCACCGTCGGCCAGCAGCAGGTCCAGAAAATCTGTCATAGCAAGCCAGTCTAATCTTTCGCCCTGAGTGTGCGTGCACCCGTGTTCGCCGCCTTGGCACCCGTTGCGCCGTCGCGCAGATGCGAGTCGCGCCAGAACGTCAGGCACAGGAACATGAAGCAGAAGGCGATGGGCAGCATATGCCGTTCGAAATTATTCGCCGGAGCCGTGATCATCACACCCATGAGCAGCAGCAGCGGCAGATGCCAGGCCAAAGCGCGCCAACGGCGCAGAATCACTTCGGCGGCGCCGATGAGCAGCGTCAGAATGACATAGAAATTACCGTGCATCGGCCATCCAAGCACGGGAATCCGGCTGATCTGCCTGGACGTGTTCGCCACCTTCGCGCGCCAGTTCGCGTTGTAATACTTGATCCACGTGGTGTTCGACGCCACATGGTCGTTGTACACGTAATAATCCATCGAAACGTACGGCAGGTCGGCGATATCGAAATAGCCAAAGCATTTCGCCATCAGCGCGTCCACCGCCACCACGGGATTCGCACGCACCGTTTCCAGCCAAGCCTCATTGAACCGTTTCATATCCCCCGGAGTGACGGAACGCCAACGGTAACTGACCTTCTTGGACTGGATGCCGGAGGATTTCACCGGATCGGCATCCTGCTGGAAATACGCTTCGGCCATCTGGTCGAGATTGAACACGGGCGCGAGCTTCTCACGCGCCGAATCGGGAATGGTTTCGGGCGCCTTCTTCGCGATGCGGGCGATCTGCTGCAGTTGGACACCGTGGCTTTCGATCGGATCGCCGCTGATGATCAGCCCCGAATTGATGGCCATCGAAATGCCGCCGTGAATGATCAGCGTCGGCACAAGCAATGCGAACACATACGTTTTCCAATGCTTGCGATCGGCAAGCAGCGCGAGGATGAATTCGAACAGCAGAATGTACCAGGCGTATTTCGCGCTGGCGAGCATGACCACGTTGGCGGCGATGAACGCAAGGAACGTCCGCGCGGGCAACCGGCGGAACCGTGCTCCGATCGGCGCCCCATGCGCCTTCGCATGGCGGTCCGACGACGTGGCATACAGCTCATACCAAATGCCGAACGCCCAGGTGAACGCGAACGCGAACAGCGGCGATTTGGTCAGGGAAATCGTGGAGAACACGGCCAACGGGCATACCAGGAAGAACAGGATGACGACCACACGCGCCGTGGCATGGGCGGCCTGTGGCGGCAGCATCGCCTTCACTCCGCGTTCCGGGTTGCCGTGACGCACCGTGGTGAACCGTCCGCCGCGTTCCGGGTGCGCGAAGTCGATGGATTCGTTGCGCTTCAACCACGGCAGGTTCAGGAAACGGTGCAGCGTCGCGGCGATGCAACAGACGGCGAACAGCCACTGTATGGCCGCCAGCAGTACGATGCCCCAATCGTTGGAACCGGTGAGATAACGCGAAACCGCCAGCGTGGATCCGTACCACAGCGTGAGCAGGATATTATGCTGATCGGTCAGATAGGTGGGGGAGTCTGGCCACAGGTAATGCGCGGTCGGGTAGATGTCCATGGGCGCGAAGGAGAAGAATCCGATATACGGCTGTTTCAGGCCGGTCCACTGGTTCCAGGCCCAGCTGAATTCGCGTGCCTGACTGCGCAGGTCGGCGCCGAACGCGGCCAGAAGCGTGGTCGGAACCCACAGCCATCCGATGGCGACGACCAACGCGATCTTCCAACGCTTGTCGGTGCATCGCACGATCCATCGCCCGCAGAATGTGGCCGCTCGCGTCAGCAAGGTGCCGGCTTTCGTGGCGCGGAATGCTGTGGCACGCCTACGCCAGGCCATACGCCACGATCGGGGGATGAGATTCCTATGCGTACGTTCGCCCGTGGCACGGTCGGTCGTCCAGCCGAGGATCGGCTGTTTGCGTGCCATGCGGACCAATGCCACGATGATGAGGAAGTAGATGACGAAGGCAAGTATGCCGAACAGCGCGTTGAGCGGGCCGAAATTCGCTATGGAGGAGTCGTTCCAATACAGGGGGCCCACCGCCGTGCACCAGGCCAGCCATAGGCATGCCGCCACGGCCAGTGCCCAACGTGCCGCCGCCGCGACCTTGGCTCCCGCATGGCCGTTCCGCTTGCCGTCCGTCGCCTTGGATCGATGGATTCGTTCGTTCTGCTGTGTCGTCATGGTCGCTGTGATCTGCCTACTTTGCATGCCTTGCATGATTCGATGGAAGGTTCGCTTCGTTCGTATCGTCGTATCGTGCCGTTCGGGCCCTACGCCCCGCGCGGCGAATCGTATGGTTCGGATGCGCCGCCATGCCCGGTTCCGGCGATCATCACGCCACTGGTCCCGGCCGGAGCATCATCCTTGTTGGCCATTTTAGACTTTGCCCTGTCGTTGCCCATAGGCCTATGCCATGTCCATGTCGTGAGAGCCATGCGTATGGGTTCTCGTGCGCGTCGCCGTATGCGCATCGGTCCGGTTGCATGATGTGATTTGGTCACATGATGCGATCTAGGTACGCGATGTGATCTGGTTGTGTGATGTGTATTCGTCGGTATTCGTCTTCGCATCGGGTCCGCGACACGCGCGGTCGCGTCGTTTTCCGTGTTTTTCCGGATTGTTTTCCGGTTGTTCGCGGTGTCTTTCGTGTTCCCTGCCCCGGTTTTCCGTGTTTCCGTCCCGTTTTCGACACGCCGACGGACCCGTTTGTTTGCAATGGTTTCGGGGTGGTTTTCGGGGTCCGGGTTTGCGTGGGTTCGGGTTTTGGTGTAGGTTTTTCTCTTGCTGCTCGGCGCGGCGCGGTTCCCTTCCTTGATGGGTTCGGTTCCGGGTCGGTGCGGTGGTGGTTTGAGAACTCAAGAGCGTGTTTGTACTACTTCTTTATAGTCAATGATTGCCAGTCCGTCCACGGCCCGCGCGTGTTTTGGCGTGCGGGTGCCGGGAAGCCGGTTGAACGGGGCGGGGTTTGAGCGGACAGCGCCGTTTTCCTTAAAACGGCTTGTTCAATTTCTTTTATTTTGTTTGAGAGTCATCTGGTCGATGTCTTTCCATGATTTTTTTGTGGAGGGTTCGATTCTGGCTCAGGATGAACGCTGGCGGCGTGCTTAACACATGCAAGTCGAACGGGATCCATCAAGCTTGCTTGGTGGTGAGAGTGGCGAACGGGTGAGTAATGCGTGACCGACCTGCCCCATACACCGGAATAGCTCCTGGAAACGGGTGGTAATGCCGGATGCTCCGGGCCATCGCATGGTGGTTCGGGAAAGATTGTAT
>NZ_JAHBBE010000048.1 GCF_019331805.1 Bifidobacterium pongonis | reverse complement strand
GGATGACTCAACCGGAATCGGACAAAAATAGGCCAAAATTGTCTGATTTCGGTAGAGGGGACTCATTCAGGGAAATGACTCAACCGGAATCGGACAAAAATAGGCCAAAATTGTCTGATTTCGGTAGCGGAGCGGAGCCAGAGCAGACAACGTCATACCGTTTTCAGACAAAAGCAGGCAAATTTTGTCTGATTTCGGTAAAGAGAGGGTGACTTACTCAGGAGAAGGCAAGACAGATCTATTGGGGGAAACGGGGCAAGCTCAACCGGAATCGGACAAAAATGGGCTGATTTTGTCTGATTTCGGTAGGAGGGGAAAAGGAAATTGCGAAACGCGAAAAGTTGAGTCTATGTCACTCAAGTTTTGGGAATAGAATGGGAGTCAGCTTTGTTGTATGTGTCAGAACATGACACGTATGCCCCTCAGGCCACGTGAACATCGCCGCAACGCCAGCCGCAAACCGTGCAAGCGCAAGCTTAAACGGCCCGGCCAAGCGCAAGCTGTCCGGCCAGCGTCGACAGCGCCGCAACAAGCGGTGAACGCCAGCGCGGCTCGACAACCCAGCAAACGCCGGATCGTCGAGTCGCTAACGCGCCAACCGCTAGCACCAAGCGCCCAACGCCAAGTCGCCGCAACGCCAGTCGCCAGCGCACGTCAAGCGATCAAACGCAGCCAGAGGGCAATAGGAATTGGAGGTTACGTTATGGACCCGAACGAACTCACCACTATGTCGCGCGAAGCCATCGCCGACGCCATTCAAAGCGCATCCGCCGCAGGCAACGCGCAAGTTGACGTGCTGCACCTGCTCAACGCCCTGCTCACCCAGCAGCAAGGCGTGGTCCGCGGACTCATCGAAACCGCAGGCGGCGACCTGCAAGGCATCGGCGCCGCAGTACGCAACGCGCTCGTCAGCCTGCCGTCCGCCAGCGGCTCCACCACCGCGAAACCGCAAACCAGCCGTCAGCTCGACGCAGCCCTCGCGCAAGCCGAAAAGGAAATGCGCGACATGGGCGACGAATACGTCTCCACCGAGCACCTGCTCATTGGCATCGCCGCGGCTACCCCGAACAAGGCCGCCGACATCCTGCAGGCGCACAACATCACCCCGCAGGCCCTGCGCAAGGCCGTGCCGCAAATCCGCGGCGGCGCGAAAGTCACCAGCCCGGACGCCGAAGGCAGCTACAAGGCGCTGGAAAAGTACTCCACCGACCTCACCGCAGCCGCCAAAGAAGGCAAACTCGACCCGGTTATCGGGCGCGATCAGGAGATCCGCCGCGTCGTGCAGATCCTGAGCCGTCGCACCAAGAACAACCCGGTACTGATCGGCGAGCCCGGCGTCGGCAAAACCGCCGTGGTCGAAGGCCTCGCCCAGCGCATCGTCGCGGGCGACGTGCCCACCACGCTGCAGAACAAGAAGCTCATCTCGCTCGACCTGGGCTCCATGGTCGCCGGCTCGAAGTACCGCGGCGAGTTCGAAGAACGCCTGAAGGCCGTGCTTGAGGAAATCAAGAACGCCAACGGCCAAATCATCACGTTCATCGACGAAATCCACACGATCGTAGGCGCGGGCGCCGCCGAAGGCTCCATGGACGCGGGCAACATGCTCAAGCCCATGCTGGCACGCGGCGAACTGCGTCTGATCGGCGCCACCACGCTGGACGAATACCGTGAAAACATCGAAAAGGATCCGGCGCTCGAACGTCGTTTCCAGCAAGTGTTCGTCGGTGAGCCGAGCGTGGAAGACACCATCGCGATCCTGCGCGGCATCGCACCGAAGTACGAGGCCCATCACAAGGTCACGATCGGCGATGATGCGCTCGTCGCCGCCGCAACGCTGTCGAACCGGTACATTTCGGGCCGTCAGCTGCCGGACAAGGCCATCGATCTGGTCGACGAAGCCGCCGCGCACCTGCGTATGGAACTCGACTCCTCGCCTGAGGAAATCGACGAACTGACCCGTCAAGTGGAACGTCTGAAGATGGAGAAGTCGTATCTGCTGGGCAATCCGAAGAACGACGATGCCGCGAAGAAAGCCGAAGCCGACCTGGACGACAGTGCCAAGGATCGTCTCGCCGACCTGAACAAGGAGATCGCCAACAAGAGCGAGCAGCTGACCGGGCTCAAGGCGCGTTGGGACGCCGAAAAGAGCGGTCACAACCGCATCGGCGACCTGCGCAAGAAGCTCGACGAACTGCGCACGCAGGCCGAACGCTACGAGCGCGAAGGCGACCTGGCGAAATCCTCGGCCATCAACTACGGCGAAATCCCGAACATTCAGAAGGAAATCGCCCGCGCCGAAAAGACCGAAAACGACGCCAAGAACGGCGGCAACAGGGCTGGAACCGGAGACGGAGACGGCACCGGTGCCGACGTGCCGATGGTCCCCGACCGCGTCGACGCCGACTCCGTCGCTGAAATCGTCTCCGACTGGACCGGCATCCCCGTCGGCCGTCTGATGCAAGGCGAAAACGAGAAACTCCTGCACATGGAGGAGTACCTCGGCAAGCGCGTCATCGGCCAGAAGGAAGCCATCACAGCCGTGGCCGACGCCGTGCGCCGTTCGCGCGCCGGCATCTCCGACCCGAACCGTCCGACCGGTTCCTTCCTGTTCCTCGGCCCGACCGGCGTAGGCAAAACCGAGCTCGCCAAGGCGCTCGCGGACTTCCTGTTCGACGACGAGAAGGCCATGGTGCGCATCGACATGAGCGAATACATGGAGAAATCCTCCGTGTCCCGCCTGATCGGTGCCGCGCCGGGCTATGTCGGCTACGAGCAGGGCGGTCAGCTGACCGAAGCCGTGCGCCGTCGCCCGTACTCGGTGGTGCTGTTCGACGAGGTCGAGAAGGCGAATCCGGAGATCTTCGACGTGCTGCTGCAGGTGCTGGACGATGGTCGCCTGACCGACGGCCAGGGCAGGACCGTGGACTTCAAGAACACGATCCTGATCATGACCTCGAACCTCGGCTCGCAGTTCCTCGTCAACGAGGATATGGACGACGAGGCCAAGCGCAAGGCCGTGATGGACACCGTGCACAGGAGCTTCAAGCCGGAGTTCCTGAACCGTTTGGACGACACCGTGATGTTCCACCCGCTGACCCGCGAAGAGCTGGGCGGCATCGTGGATATTCAGGTGGCCAGCGTGTCCGCTCGCCTGACCGACCGTCGCATCACGCTCGACGTGACCGATTCGGCGCGCGAATGGCTGGCGAACATGGGTTACGATCCGGCGTACGGTGCGCGTCCGCTGCGCCGCCTGGTGCAGACCGAAGTGGGCGATCAGCTGGCGCGTATGCTGCTGGCCGGCAAGGTTCACGACGGTGACACCGTGCTGGTGGATCAGACCGGCGGCGAGCATCTTGAGCTCACCGCGTGGGCGTCCGACAAGCTCGTGGACGATGAGCCGGGGGCTGAGGAGGCCTGATTCGGGCTGGCTTGGGCGCGATTCGGGTTGGATTGGGCTGGTCTGATTCCGGCCGAGTCCAACCCGCGCTTTTTCCAAACAACCCTCACTACCGAAATCAGACAAAATCGGCCCATTTTGTCTGATTTCGGTTGGGTCCAACCCAAGCCTTCCCTGAACGTCTCCCATTACCGGAATCGGACAAATTTGGCCCGTTTTTGTCTGATTTCGGTATGAGACCTGCCCTCGGTTTCCTCAGCGGATTTGCCCCGTTTCCTCCTGAACGGCCCCCACTACCGGAATCGGACAAATTTGGTCCATTTTTGTCTGATTTCGGTATGGGGTCTGCCCTCGGTTCCCTCAGCGGATTTGCCCCGTTTCCTCCTGAACGGCCCTCATTACCGGAATCGGACAAATTTCGCCCTTTTTTGTCTGATTTCGGTATGAGGTCTGTCCTTGGTCTCCTCAGCGGGTCTGCCCCGTTTCCTCCTGAACGGCCCTCACTACCGGAATCGGACAAATTTGGTCTGTTTTTGTCTGATTTCGGTTGATGATGTCCAGCCGTCATCAGTCGCTGTCAGCCGCTATCAGACGGCAATTCGCTAGTTCTCCACATCCGCCAGCCCACAGCCGAACGGCGAACACACGGCGAACCGGTCGTGTAGGCTCGAACAACATGACGGGTCGTTTCGCTCCAACGCCTTCAGGGCGTATGCATATCGGCAATATGGTTGCCATGATGGCCGCGTGGCTGGATGCCAGATCGCGCGGCCAGCGCATGCTGCTGCGCATCGAGGACATCGATACGCCGCGCGTGCTGCCCGACGCGGACCGTTGGATCATGGACGATCTGACCTGGTTCGGCATGGACTGGGACGGCGAGCCGGTGTACCAGTCGCAGCGGCTCGCCGTGTACGAGCAGGCGCTGGGTATGATCGCGGGCGGCGACTGGGGTGCGGATTGCGATTCCGTGGACAGTTCCGTGGACGGTTCCGTGAACAGTTCGGCAGACGGCAAAGGCCGCATCTGCATGAGCGCCCACCCGCGCAGCCGCCAGCAGCCCCGCCCACACACCCAACACATCTACCCGTGCTTCTGCTCGCGCGCCGACATCCGCGCGGCATCCGCCCCGCAGGAAGGCGACGGCTTCCAAATCTACCCGGGAACCTGCCGCACGCTCATCCTCAACAATCCGCAGGAATCCGCCGATCGCGTCGCCGCCGGCCGCCGCCACTCCCTACGCATCGCCATGCCGGAACCCGGCGATCCGCACAGCATCGTCACCATCGCCGACCGCGTCTTCGGCACGCAAACCTTCAACCTGCCGCGCGATATCGGCGACTCCATCATTCGCCGCTCCGACGGGCTGTTCTCCTACCAATTCGTCGTCACCGTGGACGATCTCGCCATGGGCGTCGATACCGTCGTGCGCGGGCGCGACCTGCTGCGGTCCGCCGCGTTGCAGACGTGGATCCGCAACGTGCTCGTGGAAAGCGGGTTCGGGGGAGCGGGCGAGGATTCCGGCGAAAAGGACGGGATGGACGAAATGGGCGAAAAGGGCGAGATGGCCCAATCGGGCGCCCCCGCCGCAATCAGTCCCTCCGCGATTACTCCCTCCGCGATCGCCCCCGAATACGCGCACATCCCCCTCATCGACAACGCGGCCGGCCGCAGACTCGCCAAACGCGAACGATCCCTCGACATGGGCGCCCTACGCAAACGCGGCGTCACCGCCGAACAAGTCGCAGGATACTGCGCCTACCTGCTGGCCCTCATCCCCGCCCCCGAACCCTGCAGGCCATCCGACCTCCTGCGCGACTTCAGCTGGGAACCGCTCCGTCGCGACCACGCCGACCGCACACTCGACCCCGCCTCGCCGCAATGCCCCAGCTGGCTCGCAGACGCGGTAGGCTGAAAACACGGAGTCGAACGGCTCGGGCGCCCGGAAGCGGCAGATTGCTGCCCGCAGACCGCAGCCCGCAGCTCACAGCAACGGCTCAAACCAGGCCAGCAAACCAGGCCAGCAATAAGGCCTCAACACGGCTCAAGCTCTAAGGAAGGAGCAACATATGTCGAAAGCTAAAGTCTTCAGGAACGTGCTGATCGGTGGCGCGGCGATCGCGGGTGCGGCGCTGTGGGCGGTCGCGCCGCGAGGCTTCAAAAACAAGCAGAAGCATTATGTGCCGACTGTGCCGGACGTGTGGTACGCGCATCGCGGCCTGCACGACGCGGGCTCCGGGCTGACCGCCGCATACGCCGAACAGAGCGGCGAATACGTGGCGTTGGCGCGTCGCATGGCCGCCAAGGCCGGGTACGGCAGCGAGGAATTCGAAGGGCCGATCGCGCCGGAAAACTCGCTGGCGGCGTTCGCGGCCGCGTGCGAAGCCGGGTACGGCATCGAACTTGACATTCAGCTCACACGCGACGGCGAAGTCGTGGTCGTGCACGACGCCGATCTGGGCCGAGTGGCCGGAGATCCGCGCAAAATCAAGGATTTGAGCTACGACGAGCTGACGCGCATCCCGCTGTACCCCACCGCGTACCCGGCTTCGCACGCGGCCGCGAACGCCGCCAGCGAGTTTTCCGGCGCGATCGGCCCTTCGAATTCCTCGCTGCCGTACCCGGCCTTGGCGGCCATGCGACGCGCCAACGCCACGTATTCGCCGCTCTGTTCGGCGTATGCGGCGGTCAGCCCGGAGCCCGCGTCGTGCAGGCCGCGATGCGCGTACCACACGTCCGGCACAGTCGGCACATAATGCTTCTGCTTGTTTTTGAAGCCTCGCGGCGCGACCGCCCACAGCGCCGCACCCGCGATCGCCGCGCCACCGATCAGCACGTTCCTGAAGACTTTAGCTTTCGACATATGTTGCTCCTTCCTTAGAGCTTGAGCCGTGTTGAGGCCTTATTGCTGGCCTGGTTTGCTGGCCTGGTTTGAGCCGTTGCTGTGAGCTGCGGGCTGCGGTCTGCGGGCAGCAATCTGCCGCTTCCGGGCGCCCGAGCCGTTCGACTCCGTGTTTTCAGCCTACCGCGTCTGCGAGCCAGCTGGGGCATTGCGGCGAGGCGGGGTCGAGTGTGCGGTCGGCGTGGTCGCGACGGAGCGGTTCCCAGCTGAAGTCGCGCAGGAGGTCGGATGGCCTGCAGGGTTCGGGGGCGGGGATGAGGGCCAGCAGGTAGGCGCAGTATCCTGCGACTTGTTCGGCGGTGACGCCGCGTTTGCGTAGGGCGCCCATGTCGAGGGATCGTTCGCGTTTGGCGAGTCTGCGGCCGGCCGCGTTGTCGATGAGGGGGATGTGCGCGTATTCGGGGGCGATCGCGGAGGGAGTAATCGCGGAGGGACTGATTGCGGCGGGGGCGCCCGATTGGGCCATCTCGCCCTTTTCGCCCATTTCGTCCATCCCGTCCTTTTCGCCGGAATCCTCGCCCGCTCCCCCGAACCCGCTTTCCACGAGCACGTTGCGGATCCACGTCTGCAACGCGGCGGACCGCAGCAGGTCGCGCCCGCGCACGACGGTATCGACGCCCATGGCGAGATCGTCCACGGTGACGACGAATTGGTAGGAGAACAGCCCGTCGGAGCGGCGAATGATGGAGTCGCCGATATCGCGCGGCAGGTTGAAGGTTTGCGTGCCGAAGACGCGGTCGGCGATGGTGACGATGCTGTGCGGATCGCCGGGTTCCGGCATGGCGATGCGTAGGGAGTGGCGGCGGCCGGCGGCGACGCGATCGGCGGATTCCTGCGGATTGTTGAGGATGAGCGTGCGGCAGGTTCCCGGGTAGATTTGGAAGCCGTCGCCTTCCTGCGGGGCGGATGCCGCGCGGATGTCGGCGCGCGAGCAGAAGCACGGGTAGATGTGTTGGGTGTGTGGGCGGGGCTGCTGGCGGCTGCGCGGGTGGGCGCTCATGCAGATGCGGCCTTTGCCGTCTGCCGAACTGTTCACGGAACCGTCCACGGAACTGTCCACGGAATCGCAATCCGCACCCCAGTCGCCGCCCGCGATCATACCCAGCGCCTGCTCGTACACGGCGAGCCGCTGCGACTGGTACACCGGCTCGCCGTCCCAGTCCATGCCGAACCAGGTCAGATCGTCCATGATCCAACGGTCCGCGTCGGGCAGCACGCGCGGCGTATCGATGTCCTCGATGCGCAGCAGCATGCGCTGGCCGCGCGATCTGGCATCCAGCCACGCGGCCATCATGGCAACCATATTGCCGATATGCATACGCCCTGAAGGCGTTGGAGCGAAACGACCCGTCATGTTGTTCGAGCCTACACGACCGGTTCGCCGTGTGTTCGCCGTTCGGCTGTGGGCTGGCGGATGTGGAGAACTAGCGAATTGCCGTCTGATAGCGGCTGACAGCGACTGATGACGGCTGGACATCATCAACCGAAATCAGACAAAAACAGACCAAATTTGTCCGATTCCGGTAGTGAGGGCCGTTCAGGAGGAAACGGGGCAGACCCGCTGAGGAGACCAAGGACAGACCTCATACCGAAATCAGACAAAAAAGGGCGAAATTTGTCCGATTCCGGTAATGAGGGCCGTTCAGGAGGAAACGGGGCAAATCCGCTGAGGGAACCGAGGGCAGACCCCATACCGAAATCAGACAAAAATGGACCAAATTTGTCCGATTCCGGTAGTGGGGGCCGTTCAGGAGGAAACGGGGCAAATCCGCTGAGGAAACCGAGGGCAGGTCTCATACCGAAATCAGACAAAAACGGGCCAAATTTGTCCGATTCCGGTAATGGGAGACGTTCAGGGAAGGCTTGGGTTGGACCCAACCGAAATCAGACAAAATGGGCCGATTTTGTCTGATTTCGGTAGTGAGGGTTGTTTGGAAAAAGCGCGGGTTGGACTCGGCCGGAATCAGACCAGCCCAATCCAACCCGAATCGCGCCCAAGCCAGCCCGAATCAGGCCTCCTCAGCCCCCGGCTCATCGTCCACGAGCTTGTCGGACGCCCACGCGGTGAGCTCAAGATGCTCGCCGCCGGTCTGATCCACCAGCACGGTGTCACCGTCGTGAACCTTGCCGGCCAGCAGCATACGCGCCAGCTGATCGCCCACTTCGGTCTGCACCAGGCGGCGCAGCGGACGCGCACCGTACGCCGGATCGTAACCCATGTTCGCCAGCCATTCGCGCGCCGAATCGGTCACGTCGAGCGTGATGCGACGGTCGGTCAGGCGAGCGGACACGCTGGCCACCTGAATATCCACGATGCCGCCCAGCTCTTCGCGGGTCAGCGGGTGGAACATCACGGTGTCGTCCAAACGGTTCAGGAACTCCGGCTTGAAGCTCCTGTGCACGGTGTCCATCACGGCCTTGCGCTTGGCCTCGTCGTCCATATCCTCGTTGACGAGGAACTGCGAGCCGAGGTTCGAGGTCATGATCAGGATCGTGTTCTTGAAGTCCACGGTCCTGCCCTGGCCGTCGGTCAGGCGACCATCGTCCAGCACCTGCAGCAGCACGTCGAAGATCTCCGGATTCGCCTTCTCGACCTCGTCGAACAGCACCACCGAGTACGGGCGACGGCGCACGGCTTCGGTCAGCTGACCGCCCTGCTCGTAGCCGACATAGCCCGGCGCGGCACCGATCAGGCGGGACACGGAGGATTTCTCCATGTATTCGCTCATGTCGATGCGCACCATGGCCTTCTCGTCGTCGAACAGGAAGTCCGCGAGCGCCTTGGCGAGCTCGGTTTTGCCTACGCCGGTCGGGCCGAGGAACAGGAAGGAACCGGTCGGACGGTTCGGGTCGGAGATGCCGGCGCGCGAACGGCGCACGGCGTCGGCCACGGCTGTGATGGCTTCCTTCTGGCCGATGACGCGCTTGCCGAGGTACTCCTCCATGTGCAGGAGTTTCTCGTTTTCGCCTTGCATCAGACGGCCGACGGGGATGCCGGTCCAGTCGGAGACGATTTCAGCGACGGAGTCGGCGTCGACGCGGTCGGGGACCATCGGCACGTCGGCACCGGTGCCGTCTCCGTCTCCGGTTCCAGCCCTGTTGCCGCCGTTCTTGGCGTCGTTTTCGGTCTTTTCGGCGCGGGCGATTTCCTTCTGAATGTTCGGGATTTCGCCGTAGTTGATGGCCGAGGATTTCGCCAGGTCGCCTTCGCGCTCGTAGCGTTCGGCCTGCGTGCGCAGTTCGTCGAGCTTCTTGCGCAGGTCGCCGATGCGGTTGTGACCGCTCTTTTCGGCGTCCCAACGCGCCTTGAGCCCGGTCAGCTGCTCGCTCTTGTTGGCGATCTCCTTGTTCAGGTCGGCGAGACGATCCTTGGCACTGTCGTCCAGGTCGGCTTCGGCTTTCTTCGCGGCATCGTCGTTCTTCGGATTGCCCAGCAGATACGACTTCTCCATCTTCAGACGTTCCACTTGACGGGTCAGTTCGTCGATTTCCTCAGGCGAGGAGTCGAGTTCCATACGCAGGTGCGCGGCGGCTTCGTCGACCAGATCGATGGCCTTGTCCGGCAGCTGACGGCCCGAAATGTACCGGTTCGACAGCGTTGCGGCGGCGACGAGCGCATCATCGCCGATCGTGACCTTGTGATGGGCCTCGTACTTCGGTGCGATGCCGCGCAGGATCGCGATGGTGTCTTCCACGCTCGGCTCACCGACGAACACTTGCTGGAAACGACGTTCGAGCGCCGGATCCTTTTCGATGTTTTCACGGTATTCGTCCAGCGTGGTGGCGCCGATCAGACGCAGTTCGCCGCGTGCCAGCATGGGCTTGAGCATGTTGCCCGCGTCCATGGAGCCTTCGGCGGCGCCCGCGCCTACGATCGTGTGGATTTCGTCGATGAACGTGATGATTTGGCCGTTGGCGTTCTTGATTTCCTCAAGCACGGCCTTCAGGCGTTCTTCGAACTCGCCGCGGTACTTCGAGCCGGCGACCATGGAGCCCAGGTCGAGCGAGATGAGCTTCTTGTTCTGCAGCGTGGTGGGCACGTCGCCCGCGACGATGCGCTGGGCGAGGCCTTCGACCACGGCGGTTTTGCCGACGCCGGGCTCGCCGATCAGTACCGGGTTGTTCTTGGTGCGACGGCTCAGGATCTGCACGACGCGGCGGATCTCCTGATCGCGCCCGATAACCGGGTCGAGTTTGCCTTCTTTGGCGGCTGCGGTGAGGTCGGTGGAGTACTTTTCCAGCGCCTTGTAGCTGCCTTCGGCGTCCGGGCTGGTGACTTTCGCGCCGCCGCGGATTTGCGGCACGGCCTTGCGCAGGGCCTGCGGGGTGATGTTGTGCGCCTGCAGGATGTCGGCGGCCTTGTTCGGGGTAGCCGCGGCGATGCCAATGAGCAGGTGCTCGGTGGAGACGTATTCGTCGCCCATGTCGCGCATTTCCTTTTCGGCTTGCGCGAGGGCTGCGTCGAGCTGACGGCTGGTTTGCGGTTTCGCGGTGGTGGAGCCGCTGGCGGACGGCAGGCTGACGAGCGCGTTGCGTACTGCGGCGCCGATGCCTTGCAGGTCGCCGCCTGCGGTTTCGATGAGTCCGCGGACCACGCCTTGCTGCTGGGTGAGCAGGGCGTTGAGCAGGTGCAGCACGTCAACTTGCGCGTTGCCTGCGGCGGATGCGCTTTGAATGGCGTCGGCGATGGCTTCGCGCGACATAGTGGTGAGTTCGTTCGGGTCCATAACGTAACCTCCAATTCCTATTGCCCTCTGGCTGCGTTTGATCGCTTGACGTGCGCTGGCGACTGGCGTTGCGGCGACTTGGCGTTGGGCGCTTGGTGCTAGCGGTTGGCGCGTTAGCGACTCGACGATCCGGCGTTTGCTGGGTTGTCGAGCCGCGCTGGCGTTCACCGCTTGTTGCGGCGCTGTCGACGCTGGCCGGACAGCTTGCGCTTGGCCGGGCCGTTTAAGCTTGCGCTTGCACGGTTTGCGGCTGGCGTTGCGGCGATGTTCACGTGGCCTGAGGGGCATACGTGTCATGTTCTGACACATACAACAAAGCTGACTCCCATTCTATTCCCAAAACTTGAGTGACATAGACTCAACTTTTCGCGTTTCGCAATTTCCTTTTCCCCTCCTACCGAAATCAGACAAAATCAGCCCATTTTTGTCCGATTCCGGTTGAGCTTGCCCCGTTTCCCCCAATAGATCTGTCTTGCCTTCTCCTGAGTAAGTCACCCTCTCTTTACCGAAATCAGACAAAATTTGCCTGCTTTTGTCTGAAAACGGTATGACGTTGTCTGCTCTGGCTCCGCTCCGCTACCGAAATCAGACAATTTTGGCCTATTTTTGTCCGATTCCGGTTGAGTCATTTCCCTGAATGAGTCCCCTCTACCGAAATCAGACAATTTTGGCCTATTTTTGTCCGATTCCGGTTGAGTCATCC
>NZ_JAHBBE010000047.1 GCF_019331805.1 Bifidobacterium pongonis | reverse complement strand
TTCCGTCTCCTGGCTTCCAATCGCGGTTTTTTGTTTTGGCGAATGAAAATCGTACACAGGACGCGGGCCATGCCCTCCTGCGTCAGGGCCGGAATCCGAAAGTGCGCAAGATTTCGGACGTTATCCACGTTGGAACCAAGTTTTAAATAAACCTCAACGTGACCTTGCGAAACTATAAAAG
Source organism: Bifidobacterium pongonis (assembly GCF_019331805.1). GTDB lineage: Bacteria > Actinomycetota > Actinomycetes > Actinomycetales > Bifidobacteriaceae > Bifidobacterium > Bifidobacterium pongonis. The sequence goes on along the minus strand of NZ_JAHBBE010000047.1, from coordinate 11,804 downwards.
AAGACGGTACATTGGCTGAGAGAACGTAAAACGTTGTACGGCCTGATGGGTAACTTATTTACCGCCCCCCCCCCTATTTGGTGCGGGGAAGTGATTGGAGAAGGAAGATGACGCAAAACAACAACATGAAGATGAGAGAAACATCCCAGCACAGGGTAACGAGCGTTGCATATTGGCGTTTTTTCGTCAACATCGCATTGACGGCTTGTGATATGGCTTCCTTCATTCTTGCTTCCGTTGCCGTACTCGTGTTGCGTGGCGAAGTCGATCTGCATTCCTCCCGGTTCCATTTCGATATAGCACTGCCATGGTATGTGCTTGTCTGCGCGGTGATCTGGGTATTATGCATGAACGCCGTGGGTGTGTATCACCGGCATGTGATGGGCGACGGCTACCAGCTGAACCTGCTGCTGTTCAAGGGCGCTGTGTTCGCCGGCATCATGATCTGCGCGATGGATTTCATTCTGAACGCATACCTGTCGCTGATGTCTACCGCGCTCTGCCTGATTTGCGCGCTGCTGCTCACCATGATCGTGCGCTTCGTTGTTCGCCGTGTTGTGCTGTTCAGCCGTGAGAAGGGCGAATACTCCTATGCCACCGTGGTTGTGGGATCGGCTGAAGGCATCGAGCATGCGTTGCAAATTCTGAGCCAGAAGCGACAGCTGAACTACCGGCCTGTAGCGGTTTGCCCGATTGCATTGGATCCCAGCAACGGCCACGTCAAAGGCATCGCCTCTTCCGAAGAGTTCAAACGAAGCGTGCGTGAAATCTGCGGCAAGGATATTCCTGTGCTGGTGTACGGCCCCAAATTCGCGGAACATGCTGTTGCGATGGGCGTTCAGACGGTGATGGTCACGGATGTGATGCAGCGCTTCTCCGACAATTTCAACACGTTCGTGCTTGATGTGGAATCCATGAATCTGGAGATCGCGGTGGTCACGTCCGCGGTGGATGCCGGTGGCCATGAGACTCAGATTCGTGTCATTCAGGGCACCACGGTGATGACGATTTGCCTGCCGCAGTATTCACCGGCGGCTATGCTGCAGAAGCGTATCTTCGACATTGTGGTATCTGCATTGGCTATCGTGGTTTCTTCGCCCATTATGTTGGCTGTGGCTCTTGCCATCAAACTCGAGGATCACGGACCTGCCTTGTATACCCAGGAGCGTATCGGACTGCGAGGGAAGCCTTTCAAGATTCATAAGTTCCGTTCGATGTACGTGAATGCGGACGAGAAGCTTGCCGAGGTGGCGGCCGCGAATGGTCTGGAGATTGGTGCGTGCGTCAAGATCAAGAATGATCCGCGTATTACCAAGGTTGGACGGTTCATCCGCAAGACGAGTCTTGATGAGCTGCCTCAGTTCTTTGATTCGTTCATTGGCACGATGAGTGTGGTAGGCCCTCGTCCGCAGCGTCAGTTCGAAGTCGATGGCTATGACCAGGTGTATGCCACTCGATTGCTGGTCAAGCCTGGCATTACAGGACCTTGGCAGGTTTCTGGACGTAATGATCTGAGTGATGAGGAAAGCCATCAGTTGGATGTCGGATACGTGCAGAGCTGGTCCGTATTGGGCGACTGTGTGATTCTGCTGCGTACCGTTGGAGCAGTGTTGAGCCACAATGGAGCATATTAACCATATGATCGTCTTAGAAGGGGCGGGCAAACAGTAGTATGAGAACTGCCAAGCGCTCCTTGTGATAGGGCCTACGGAGAAGACGGAGAAGAATAAGGATTGGCATGTTGGTTACAAAGCAAACGCTAGTTGACTGCGCTAACCAGGAAGCAGACCGCCAAAAACCTATTCGTGTTGCGCAAGTTGTCGGCAAGATGGGTGGCGGTGGCGTGGAGTCTGTGGTGATGAACTATTATCGCCACATTGATCGGAGCAAGATACAGTTCGATTTTATTATTGATGCAGATTCGACTCTTGTGCCGGAAGAGGAGATTAAGGCTTTGGGCGGTCGCGTCTTGCGTATTCCGCCGTATCAGCACCCGATTCGTTACCGACGTACGCTTGTCAAGCTATTCAAAGAGGAACAGTGGCGGATTGTGCATAGTCATATCACCACGATGAGCGTTTTCCCCTTATCAGCAGCGAAGAAGGCCGGTGTGCCAGTTCGTATTGCGCATTCGCATTCCACTATGGGTAGGGGTGAGTTTGCCAAAAATCTAATGAAGCTTGCGTTGCGTCCGTTTGCGAACATTTACCCTACTGAGCGTTTCGCTTGCAGCCAGTATGCAGGTGAGTGGCTATTCGGCAAAAACGCTGACTTCACTGTAATTCCTAATGCTATCGAACTTGACAAGTTTCGTTTTGACTTGATAACAAGACAGGAGATTCGTGAAGAGCTTGGTCTTTCGGACGATGCGTTCCTTATTGGTCACGTCGGCAGGTTTATGCCACAAAAGAACCAGGCGTTCTTAATTGATGTACTTGCTCGACTTTTGTCGCAAAACACGAATGCGATGCTTGCCTTTGTCGGTGATGGCTCAGATAAGGCAGCTGTACAGCAGCGTGCTAATGAGCTTGATATTGCCGACCATGTATTGTTCCTTGGGCAGCGCTCCGATGTGAATAGGCTTTACCAGGCGTTTGATGTGTTCTGCTTGCCTAGTCAGTACGAAGGTTTGCCGCTTGTGGCCGTAGAAGCTCAAGTGTCCGGATTGCCTTGCTTGGTTTCAGATAAAATCACTCGCGAAGTTGATTTATCCGGTTTGGTGAGGTTCATGCCAATCGATGATCCTAATATATGGGTGACTGAGCTATCTAAGCTTAATCCGGTGCCACGTGTCAGGGATGAACTAAGTGCTGATTTCAGCGCATACGATATTTACCAAAGCTCCCAACGACTGACCAGTCTTTACGAGTCCTGCAGCCGTATTGCCGTCTGAAAGCGAATGAAGCCATGAATCAACTCATTTCTGTTACGGATGGAGTGCAGATTACAAATCTGTTGGCTGCTAAGAAGGCCGAGATGCCTGGCGGGTTGGCATCCATAGGAAACTTATTGCGTCTGTCTTTCGGTAGGGCGGGTATATGGGAAGTGCCATGGTTGAAACTACGAAAAGAAGCTATCGTTGAGTAGAGAAAGTCGTACTGAGAGAACTGCCGTCGCGGGCTGTGAAATTCAGGTTAGCGTTGATCAGCTAGCTAACCGCCGTGAGACTTTGATGTGTGGCTATGAAACTGCAGTAAGCGGAAAGGAATGGGTATGAGTGAGCATAATCCTCATGTGGCAGTGATTACCTCTGGCTATTTGCCTGTGCCCAATGTGCTTGGCGGTGCTGTGGAAGCACTGGATATGATGATGGTACGTGAGAACGAATGTGATCCACATTTCGATTTCACGGTGTTCTCCTCATATACAGAGGAAGCGCAACGTGTGGCCGATGAGGGTAGGTTCGCCCACACACGTTTCGCCTTCATCAAGACGCCATGGTTTGTGAAGGCTGCTGATCGTTGCATATATGCCTTGGCTAAGTATGTGTTGCGCAAGAAGAAATTGATGAGCTACCGGTACATCGCGCAACGACTGTGGTATATCCGCAAGGTTTCAGCGGTATTGGCTCGCGAAGACAAAGATGGCAAAGCGCCCTTCGATAAGGTGATGATTGAGAATCATGCTACCTTGTTTATGACCATGCAGAAGCATAATAATGCCAATCGTTACCAGGGTCGTGTCTATTACCATCTGCATAACGAAGTGCTTAGCGATTTCGGATGCAAGAATGAAATCTCGCGTGTGGCCAAGGTGCTGGGCGTTTCAAACTATATTGTGGGGACTCTTGACAAGTTCCTGCGCGAGCACGGTGAGCCTGGGCTTCGTGAAGATCAGAAGGCAGTATGGCGCAATTGTGTTGATACGAAGAGATTCGGTTCGGAAGAAGCTGATGAGAAAGCACAGTTTTTCCGTAAAAAATATGGCATTGATAGGAATGATGTTGTCTTCCTGTTCTCAGGACGCCTTACTCCAGAAAAAGGTGCAGAGGAACTACTTCGAGCTTTCGGTGAAGTTGCAGAGAGATTTCCCAACGCGAAACTTGTAATTGCTGGAGCATTTTTCTTTAATTCGAATATTGTGAGTCCGTTTGAACAAAAGCTACGAGATTTGGCATCAAATCCCGGTGTGAAAGACCGTATTATTTTCACTGGTTTTGTGGATTACAATGACATGCCTGCCATCTACGCTATGGCTGACGTATGTGTGCTGCCGTCAATTTGGGATGATCCTGCACCTCTGGCGGTAATCGAGAGCCTAGTTTCCGGCAAACCGTTGATTACCACGCGCTCTGGAGGTATTCCGGAGTATGCTGATGAGAAGGATTCGATTATTCTAGAACGTGGTGAAAATCTTTCTGAACGTTTGTCTGAGGCAATGATTGAGCTAGCGAGTAGTCCTATGAAATGTGAAACGATGACGGCTAATAAAAAAACATTGCGACTTCTATATAGTAAACAGGAATACAATAATCAACTGTTTAAATGCATGTGCGGTGAGTGTCAATAGGATATTTGCAAGAGAAGCGAGAGTTAATCCTAATGCCTTTTAGCATAGTCATTTTCTTGTATATTATAGCTTACTGTATTACAGAAGTTATGATAACTGCAGCAGAGAAGAGTAGTGGTAGTAAATCGTCGAATAAAATTCTTCTCATAAGATCAGTGGTTTTTCTGCTAGCTGTAGGCGTAATTTATTATCATGTGGAATGCGTTAGATATGTCGATTATGATAGAATGTCAAATGAGATGAGTCTGTCGCTCACTAAAGGCGTTTCCTATCTGTTTGACACGTACAGTGTTAATCCTCTGTCTGCAGTACCTCTCGTTCTGGTTTCGAGAATTGGAGCTTTCCCTCTTCTTAAAAGCGTGTCCGCATGTGTTTACTATGGTGTTCTTCTGTATGTTGCAAGGAAACTTAGAGAAAAATGTGGTGCTTTTGGATCAATTCTATCAGCTCTATTTTTCTTGTGCACAGTTGATCTATCTTATCCGGCTGACGCTATAAGATTTCCGATTGCTTCAGCTATTTTTGCTCTCGCATATATAGGGTATTTTTATTTCTCTTTTTCTTTGAGCAAAACAATTATTTTAATGCTGATTAGTTGTCTTTTTCATGTGTCAATGTGGCCGTTTTTTATTGTATTTCTATGTGTTCTTTTCTTTAGAAGAAGACTTTTTCTAGTTGTCTTGTCGATTGTTCTCCTATCCTATTTTCAAATAGTCAATTCTGTATCTTCGTTGGTGGCATCGATAAGTCCTGAACTAGGTTGGAAGCTTCAATTGTACTTCGAAATTGGCGGACAACACTATCAATCCTTAATTTCAAAGGAACAGATTCTTTATCTTTTCTTTATATTAATTTGTTGCATTGTGCTTTTTTTTGTGAAAAAAAGAGTGTTGAATGAGACGTTTGGTCAGCAGGATATATGTTATATATTATACTGTTGTTTCGTGTTTGGCTCGGTTCAAAGTAACGTCATTTTCCCTAGATATATTCCGTTTATAATTTTTATATCTATTCCGATTGTTGCTATTTTTTTTGAACCCTATGTCAATAAAGGGTATAAGAAAAAAAATGCTTACATTGTTCATTTTGCTTTCGTTTCTTTTGCTCTAGTTTTGGTGGCTGGTTTGGTATTAAGATTCGCGTTCAGCTATGTTCCGTTCTATATTGCATAATTGTTATATGCTGTATAAGTATTACGTAAGAAAATATGATGTTGGGGATGAGAAATGAAACAAGATAAAACACATTCGCGTGTTTTTAAGAACGCGCTGTTCCTATACGCGCTTACATTCTCAAACTATTTCGTCGGCTTATTGCTGCTGCCGTACCTTTCTAGGGTGCTTAGCGTGGAGAAGTTCGGTGTAATCGGGTTTGCGACATCATTTTGTCTGGTGTTTCAGATGATTGTTGAGTATGGTTTCCAACTCTCGACCACGGCAACTATCTCTGTGCACCGAGATGATAAGGCCAAGATGTCACGAATCATTTCGACAATGACATATGCGAAGCTACTTTTGTCGTGTGTCTCGTCATCCGCGTTTCTGGTGTGTGCGATGTTCGTGGATATGCTGCGCAATCACTTCTTGGTCATACTGTTGTTTTTCATTGATTCAATAGTAAAGGCGTTACTCCCAGATGCTTATTTCAGAGGCATTGAGCGTATGAGGGATATCACAATACGAGCGGTGTCTGTGAAATCCGGAATTCTTGTGGCGACGTTGTTGTTTGTAAAGAGCGATGACACTCTTCTGATATACCCTACTTCGATGATCGTTTTCGATACTATCGCACTACTGTGGGCGTTCCTATTGCTCCGGCACGATGGTCTGAAAGCAACGGGAACCACCATTGGGGAGATTCTTGGAGCATTGAAGGATAGCTTTTGGTTCTTTGTATCTCGCATATCTGTGAGTATTAACGGATCTCTCGGATCCATATTCCTTGGTATGGGATATAGCCCCGAGTCAGTAGAAATGGGTTTGTATTCCGGCGCAACGAAGCTTTCATCTGCTGGTGAGCAAATGATTCCACCGCTGGGTGATGCGCTTTATCCCTCGATGGTCAACAAAAAAGATTACAAAATGTTTTACCGCATAGTGCTACGAGGCGGTATCATATGGTTTCTCGCGTGTGCGCTGGTAGAAGTATTGGCCACGCCGCTGTGTGTACTGATTCTCGGTGAGCAGTACACAAATGCGGGTGGGCTCCTGCGGATACTGATAGTCGGTGTGTTCTTCGGATACTTCAGCTTCATGTTTGGCTATCCTGCGCTTTCGCCAATCGGAAAGGCTACTTGGGCGAACGTAGCGATTATGGTCAGCGCAATTGTGAATCTCACAGCTTGTACAATACTGTGGCTGACCGGGAACATCACGCCGTTGACAGTGTGCATGGTATTTTCCAGTACCAATGTTACGACCTTTATTGTGCGATTCAGCGCATTTATGAAATTCAAAGAACTAACGAGATAAGCCATTTTATGGCGTAAGGATGGAAAGAAAATGTCTATAACCTCTTACACCATCACCTGCAGTCGACCGACGAATTACGGTGCTGTTTTGCAGACCTATGGTTTGAACACCGCACTACGCAAGATGGGTGTGGACGCCAAGGTGTTGGATTACAACCCCAAGTACTACTACACTTCCACACAACCATTGCCCATTCGTATGGTCCGTGCCGTCGTTCGTTTCCCCGACCTGGCCAAGGGGCGTAAAGTGTTCGGCAAGTTCTTGGAAGACTATGTACCCATGAGTGCTAGGACTTACCGCACTCTTGCTGAAATTGAGGCTGATGTGCCTCAGGCTGATGTCTACATTTGTGGCAGTGACCAGATTTGGAATTGCAAGAACAAGCTTAACGGCAAAGACGATGCGTTTTTCCTGTCGTTCGCACCTGCGAGGGCTCGGAAAGTGGCGTATGCCGCCAGCATTGCCATGCCGGAGATTCCGGATAATCAGAAGGCTCGCTATCGTAAGTTGATTTCCGATTTTGACGCTGTGTCGGTACGTGAGCCGTCGTCGGTGCCGATGCTTGAGGATCTCGGCATTGACAATGTGCAATCCGTTATTGACCCGGTGTTCTTGCTGGAACGGGACGATTGGGATGTCATTGCCAACGCCAGTGATTTCACTCCTACTGAAGACTATGTGCTGGTATATGGATATAACCGTCAGAAGGATGTGTATACCTACGCGCGTCGACTTGCCAAGAAGCTGTGTGTGAAGGTTTATACTATCGGAACCGCTATCGAAGATTACACGTTGGACCAGGATCGATACTTCTGGAATGCTTCACCTAACACCTTCGTGAATCTGATTCGAAATGCCAAAGCGGTGGTAACGAATTCCTTCCACGGCACCGTGTTCTCTATCGTGTACAACAAGCCATTCCACTTCTTTACCGTCAAGCAGACCACAAATTCGCGTATGCTTGACCTGCTGGATTCCCTGGCATTGAAGGACAGGCATGTCGTTGATGGCGAATTGTTGAGCAATGACATCGACTATACGCAGCCAAACGCGCTGCTTACTGTATTGCGTAAGCAATCGCTGACTTATCTGCGTGGTAATGTGCTGGAATCTTCCAAATCTACAGTTTTTTAACTTTAAAGGAGTCTCGGTTATGAACTGGAAAAAAATTGCAGAGAAGTGTACGCCAAAGCCGCTTATGGTTCTTCTTAAAAACGTGCGTCAAAGTATATACCTGTATCGAGATTCGTGGCGCCAAGCCAGACGATTTAATCGTAGCTACTCGCGCGTGATGCCACGTGAACGGGTCAGGCTCGATACGAGGGTGATGTTCCTCAGCCATCAAATAGAAAAAGGCTTGAGTCACCGTAACTTTCGCTATGGATTCGGCAAAAAAGTATTTAATGAACTTCCGCAGTTGCTTACGCGTTTAGAACAAGTGGATCCGGAATTTGCTAGCAATACTGTTTACAAGGAAAGCCTTGCGGCGCTTCATGAGTACATGCAACGCCATCTTGATGCGGGGAAAGATGTTTCATGGCAGAAGTCATTATTCACTACAGATCAGTGGCGACGTATCATGGAAGCCAAATCAGACGACGGCGGAAGTATAGTTATTCGGAAAATTGACAAGTCTGGCAACAAGGATCTTTCTTATGTTGCATTGAGTGAAATGAGACATTCGGTTCGCGAATTTGCTGATGAAGCGGTTTCGCTAGATGAGATTCGGCAAGCGATTCAATTGGCTATGCGTACGCCATCAGTGTGCAACAGACAACCTACCCGAGTGCATGTCATTCTTGACAAGGAAATCATTGCAGAGGCTCTTCGTATCCAGGGTGGTGTTAATGGGTATCCTATTCCACCTGCTTTGCTGATGATTACGGCTGATTTACGTGCGTTCATCACATCCTATGAGCGTAATGAAGGGTACACGGATGGTGGTCTATTCGGTATGTCTTTGTTACTGTCCTTGGAATACATGGGAATTGGAGCATGTCCTCTCAACACCATGTTCACGGCAGTGGCAGAGAGGAAAACTCGCAAGCTTTTGCGTCTGCCTGATAATGAGGTTCCTGTCATGTATATTGAGGTTGGTCATTTCCTTGATGAAACACGCACATGCCATTCTGCACGATTCAATGGTGAGGATATTACTTCAGTCTTGCAGTAACTGTTTTCATATTATAGTTATATTTGAATAAATAATAAGTGCAATATGAGTGATTTTTGTATAAGATTTGGTAGCTATTCCTGTTGTGCTGTTTGTGCTACGGCCATATGATTTTGAACGGTTTGCTTCCATTTCTAAAGCTGCAGTCCTCAGAGTAATCCGAATTTATGTAATAGATTCATTGAAATGGATCTTGAATTTTCATTTCAAGTGCAACGGTCGGGAATGGCAAGGGCCCATGGGTTCCCGATACGATGGTGCTTGCGACAGACAACCAGGCATCGGAGGACACATGGGCCGGTACACACATCTTACCCTGTCGGAGCGCGAGGAGATCATGCTGATGCGGCACGAGGGCAGGAGCCAGGCCGAGATCGCCAGGGCGACGGGCAGGGACAGGTCGACCATCAGCCGGGAGATGCGCAGGAACTCGTTCCCGGTCGGCGCGGGGCGCTGCTACCGGGCGTCGACCGCGCAGCGCTCCTACGAGGCGCGCAGGCTCTCCTGCGTGCGTCCCAGGATCCTCGACGACGAGGGGCTCGCCGGGCTCGTCACGCGGCTGATCGTGCGGGAGCGCTGGTCGCCCGAGCAGATCGCCGGCAGGATCGGGGTCGAACGGACGGACATGTCGACGGCCGCGTCGACGCCCATGCCAAGCGTGGCGTGGCCGACGCGGAGACGGCCGCGCTGGCGGCGCAGTCTTCCATTTCGCGCTGTCCCGCCATCCCCGGCGGCGCGGCACCAACGAGAACACCAACGGCCCGGTCCGCGAGTACTTCCCCAAGGGCACCGACTTCGACGCGGTCGGCGACGACCGGGTCCGGGAGGTGTATGATGCGATCAACCGCAGGCCGCGCAAGCGACATGGTTTCAGGACGCCCTACGAGGTCCACTATTCGCAGACGTTGCACTTGCTCTGAAAATTCAAGTCTCAAATAATACTCTTAGGTGAAGAAAACAACTATTGAATTTGTGAATAGGGGAGTGCCGTGAAAGAAATCTGCTGAGTCTCCATGTCTATCTAGACTTACTTCTAGTAGGAATCGTGAGATTGTGCATGAGCATACGCTGACGATTTTTATGTGTTAAAGATCATTTTCAAAATTTTGGATGAATAGATATAAAATGTTGCTTGTGGGTTCGTATGAGGGGACTGATTCGTCTCTTGCGAATAGGGGGCAAGTGAGGGAGGCGTATCATGACGAGAAGCACTAGACTGACTGCACTTGATTCGCTACGAGGCTTCGGCATTCTACTAGTTGTGTTGGGGCATACATCGCAATCCGCTGGACTGATACATTGGATTTTCTCGTTCCATATGCCGTTGTTTTTCATCATCTCAGGCATGTTGTTCCATGAAAGACAATTTCTCGACTCGGTTAAGAAGAAAGCTGTAAGGCTTCTCGTACCGTATCTGTTCTTCGGAACTATAACCCTCGCGTACTGGGCTCTCATCGAACGACGTCTCAGGGGAAGCAATGTATCCGTCACGAACGCATTGGCGAACATTCCTCTCGCTCGTGCTGGAGTCGATGATTATCCGCAGAATGCGGTGCTCTGGTTTCTGCCCTGTCTGTTTGTCACAGAGATGCTGTTCCTCGGGGTTTTTACCTTTGTCAAATCAAAGAAATTTGTCCGGCATGATTGGACTGTTGCTGCAACGCTTGCCGTGATCAGTTTCCTCTCAATCATGGTCATGCATTCCTTCGATCTGCCGATTGAGCAGTTCCGTCTTCCTTGGACTCTTGATATCGTGCCCTTCTCCATGCTGTTTTATTGCATTGGCTACTTGTTGAGTCGTTTTCTCATGCCATTCATGCAGAAGGCCAGGTTGCAGACATTATTGCGTGTCGTCTATGCCGCTATTGGTGTGGCAGGGCTTTGCCTATTGTGGGCGTTCGATGAGTTGACCGGACTAAGCGTCAACCTCAATGGTGCAAGTACCAGCAATCCATTTTGGATGCTATGCGCAGCATTGCTTGGTTTTATATCGTCGCTCATGCTTTGCATTGCTATCGACTGCCGGCTGCTGCAGTTCCTTGGCAGGGTATCGCTTACCATCATGTGTGTACACGAGCCAGTGAAACGAGCGCTGATTTTTGCTATGGCGAAAATTCTTGGGATGAATACGGATGCACTGCGAGCGAATCTTGCGTGTGCGATGCTGGTGGCTGTTGTTACTGTAGCTATCTGCGTTGCTGTTCATCTCGTCATGGACAGGTTCGCTCCCGTGTTAATCGGCAATTCCCGACACAATCCGGTTTCGCAAGACAAGGCAGTGCAAAAATAGATAGGAACGTCTGTGCTCTTCAGAGCAGATGACGGGTGATTACATCTGCTGTTTCAAAGGGGTTTCGTGTACACGGGATGCCAGGGATAATCTCTTTCGAACGGATTGGCGTTTCCGTGACTATTCCGAGTCGTCTCCTCCAAGTGGGTGTTTTGGGCGCTCTGGCGCCCTTTCGCAGTTGCTGAGCGTGTGCCTCTCTAGTTTTTCGGCAGGTCCCTTCGATACTGTCGATTCCCGATAACGTCCGAAATCTTGCGCACTTTCGGATTCCGGCCCTGACGCAGGAGGGCATGGCCCGCGTCCTGTGTACGATTTTCATTCGCCAAAACAAAAAACCGCGATTGGAAGCCAGGAGACGGAA
>NZ_JAHBBE010000046.1 GCF_019331805.1 Bifidobacterium pongonis | reverse complement strand
GTGTAGGGCGGGTGCCTCCGGGTGGGGGAGAGGGGGCTGCGGAGCCTGGTTGGCCGGGAGGGGCGATGCCGGGGTTATGCCGGGCGGATGCGCCTAAGGCGTTGGCATATAAGGGGTTTGGGGGCGATTCGGGTGGCTGCAGGAGTGTGATGGGGTGAGCCGCACGACACGCCATGTGAAGAAAATGTGGTCGGTGTTTTTCGTGGGTGGTTTCGGGACTGCCGGGAGGGGTGCGAAGGGGGTGTGCGCGAGGGCGGCATTTTTGTATTTTCAGAAAGATAAACCGCGTTAATCAACAATCGTTGACATGTTTTCTTGGTTTTAAGCCGTTTGTCGGATTCCCGTAAGGGAACGGCGATGAGCGGCAATGAACAATGAAATACTTTATGAAAATAAGTAATCGGAAAACCGGTGTACAACGTTTGCGAAAAAGTGCGCGTTCACATCCCCCGTTTTGCCTCAAATGCGCTTGGTATCAATTTGACAACGCTTGCAAAAAGGGCAACAATAGGGGTCATCGGTTCACGGACCGGTACTCCTCTTCATAAGAAAAGGAGTGGGTGCTGGAGCGTCCACTTGTGGGCGGTTCGGCAAAAGAGAATTGAAGTGAATCCCAATGGTTATTCCGTGGGGGAAGAGCTATCTGGTGTGTCTGTTGTGTGGGACATGGATTCGCGTCGGTTCTCGCTGAAATTGGAGGGAAGATCCAATATGAAGAGCATGCAGAATGCGCTGAAGCGTCGCGCCAAGGGCGAAAAGGGCTTCACCCTCGTTGAGCTCCTCGTCGTAGTCATCATCATCGGCATCCTCGCCGCAGTGTCCATCCCGATCTACCTGAACCAGCGCGTCGCCGCCTGGAACTCCGCCACCGAGTCCGATGTCAAGAACGCCTCCATCGTGATGGAAACCATCATGACCAATAATGGTGGTAAGGTTCCGAAGCTCGATGAGACGACCCTCACGGAGACGAAAGCTATCTACGATAACAACGAGGTGACCGTCTCCGATGGTGTGACGATTAAGATTACTGCCAATGAAGGTGATACCACCTATACCATTGAGGGTAGCAACAAGAATAGTGACAAGTGCAAGAACTATACCTACAGTTCCGCCACTGGTTCCATCTCTAAGAGCGATCATGCGGATTTGAGCTGAATGATCATAAGGCTTTGATCCTATTAGAACAAGTGCTGAAATCCTGATGTAGTGAAGGTGCCGAAGGTGATTGTCACCTTCGGCACCTTCGCCCATATTCAGGCTCCCACCCCGGCGAACAGTGCGATCCCGTCATATCCAAGCTGATTTGACAGCCCCGGTGAACGGGGGAACAATAGGGGGCACCGGTTGCAAGCCGGTACTCCTCTTCGCGAGAACAGGAGTGGGGGCCGGCGTCCACTGTCGGGCGGCCAGGCAATGAGGATTGGTGGCGAATCCACCGGCTATTCCGTGGGGGAAGAGCCAGCAGGAGATGCCGAATTGTATGTGGCACGGATCCGCCGTCGGTCTTCACCGAGCAGGAAGGAAGACCCATGATCAACGTGCAGCAGACAATGAAGCGTCATGCCAATGGCGAGAAGGGCTTCACCCTCGTTGAGCTCCTCGTCGTGGTCATCATCATCGGCATCCTCGCAGCCGTGTCGGTGCCGATCTACCTGAACCAGCGCGTTGCCGCCTGGAACTCCACCACCGAGTCCGATGTCAAGAACGCGGCCCTGGTTATGGAAACGGTCAGAGCCAGCAGGTCCTCACTGGAAAATGTGGATCTTACCGATTGCCAAGGCGCGGGAAGCCTCTCCTCTACAACAACGTGCACAGTGGGTGACGGCACCATCAACCTGTCCCGGGGCGTGAGCATGAGCATCTATCTGGACGACAGTGGAGAAGACTACAAGATCGTCGCATATAACGCGAACAGCAAGAAATGCAGGTATTACATCTACACGTCAGTGGATGGGAGAACCGTCACCAAGGAAAGGGGAGGGAATGATCAACCCGCTCCCGCCAATCCGGGCGGCGGCAACGGCGGCAACAACTATAGGGAAGACCCCGACGACTGATCGTCAACCACCTGTTCGGATGGGATGCTGAACGGAACCCGCCTCCGACATCCCACCCGAACCCAATCCAATCATGAACACATACGCCACACGGCAATGAGGGGAAATTCATGGCCAAAGCACCAGCACAAACGCCCATGCAGCAGAACACCGCACAGAAATGGCGGTACAAAGGCGTTACGCCCGATGGCAGCAAACAAGTGAAAGGCACCATCGAAGCCAACTCCCGCGACCAGGCCGTGGCGCGCATCACCCAGATGGGAGCCATCCCCACCGAACTGGTGAACCTCTCCGCAGGCACCGGTCTCAACAAGAGCATCGAACTCAAAGGCTTCGCGAAACTCCCCTCCAAAAAGGACTTCGCCGTCACCTCCCGCCAGCTCGCCACCATGGTTTCGGCCGGCGTCTCCCTCATCCGTGCACTGAACATCGTCATCGAACAAACCCCCAACGAGAAACTGCGCACGGCGTTGGCGGAATGCGCCTCCAAAATCGAAGCCGGCTCATCCTTCTCCGAAGCCATGAGCGAAAACGAAGACGACATCTTCCCACCCGTCATGGTGTTCATGATCCGCGCAGGCGAAACCGGCGGCTTCCTCGACAAATCCCTGACCACCGTGGCCGAAAGCTTCGAAGCGGACGTGCGCCTGCAAGGCCAGATCAAATCCGCCATGGCCTACCCGGTGGTCGTGCTGTGCATCGCCCTGGCGCTGGTCGCCGTGATGCTGGTCACCATCGTCCCCATGTTCGACAGCATGTACAAATCCATGAACGCCACCCTGCCCGCCATCACCCAGATCATGGTGGCCATGGGCAAAGTCGCGCCGGTCGCCATCCCGCTAATCCTCGTCGGCCTGGTGGCCTTCTTCATGTTCTGGAAGCGCAACAGGAACAAGGACTTCATCCGCTCCTGGTGGGAGCCGTTCCAGCTCAAAGTGCCCGTGTTCGGCAAACTCAACACCAATGTGGCGCTGGCACGCTTCTGCAACAACTTCTCCTCCATGCTCGCCTCCGGCGTGCCGATCCTCAACGCGCTCGACATCGTCGGCTCCACCTCCGGCAACTACGTGCTCGACACCGCATCGAAGCGCGTCTCCGGGCTCGTGGAACGCGGTTACCGCCTCTCCGACAGCATGATGAGCGAAAGCGTCTTCCCGCTCATGCTCACCCAAATGGTCTCCATCGGCGAGGATTCCGGCGCCATCGACCAGATGCTCGCCAGCGCCGGCAAAGCCTACGACGAGGAAGCGCAGTCCATCGCCAAGCAGCTCACCTCGCTGCTCGAACCGCTTATGATCCTGCTGCTCGGCGGCGTCGTCGGCTTCATGGTGCTCGGCCTATACATGCCTATGTTCTCCATGTTCGATGCGTTGGGTGCAACCGCCTGACGGAACCACACCGGCAAACCAAACTGACGGACCACTGACAGGCCACTGACGGACCACAAGGGGAAGAGGAACAATGAAGGATTCGCGGATCTGGAAAGCATTAAACCGCAAATACCGGGCGCGGCTGCGCGCCGCAGTGGGGGAGCAGGGTGCGGCCATGCTCATGGCCGTCATGTTCGTGATGGTCGTGCTCGCCACCTCCGCGCTGGTACTCAGCATCCTGCTCTCGCAAGCATTGCCCTACAAGAACAACAAAGCCAACGCCCAGGCGGGCTACGCCGCCGAATCCGGGTTGGAAGCCGCGCTGAGCTTCCTGCGCGAAGCGGAAGCCTCCGGCAGCGCATCCTCGCTCCTGCCCACCACCGCCGCCGACGCGGGCCAATCCTCCAAGGACGAGCAGTTCACCAAAGCCGCGGACAGCACCGTGCTGCTCAACAACGTCAGCGTGAACGCAGGCACCGCGACCAGCAAATCCATCGCCTACGCGTCGCAGAACATGTCATACAAAGTGCAGATCGCCTACTATGACGGCGACCCCGACGCCAGCGGCAGCCACCAGATCACCTCGGCCAGCGGGCTGAGCGGCGTGCAATACGCCGTCGTCAAATCCTACGGGTACATCAACCGTTACCCGGACGGGCGCACCGGCAGTGAGTCCAAGCCGCTGCGTGCCATGCGAGCCGTGTACAAGTTCGAGCAGCAGAAGAGCACGCCGATACCACCTACGCCTGGTATCGGTGGTGGGCGTACCGGCATGGGCTTCTACTCCGCAGCCCCCTACAACGGGCGTATGGACAACCAGCCCACGTGGAAGAACATCGATATTCCCGATTTCGACACGGACGGCAACCCCACAGGCGCCGTTAAATACACCAATGGATCGGGAACCACCGGTTCCTCGGATACCCCCATCTCCGCGTCCAGCGTGATGAACCCCGTGAACCAGACCTGCATGCTCGCTACCAGCAAGGTGATCGACAAGGCCGGAACCTTGGACCAGATGGTCGAAGCGAACGGTACACCGAAGGTAGGGTCCTCCCTGATCGTTCTCCCTCAGGCACATAAAACCAGCAGCAGCGACAGCACCGTGATCTACACCGAACAGTGCAAGTCCACCGGCGCATACGCCAAGCTCAATACGTGGGTGTATTGGAGCGACAACACCATCAGGCCTTCCTCCGACATGTCGCTGTGCGTCACCGGTGCGGACATCAGCTCCGGCAACATCGGCGGCGGTATCGCCAAGCCCGCCACATTGCAGAAATGCGGCACCCCTTATGGCGTGAATGTGAGCGGCCAAAGCGACTACTACACCAACACCGGCGATGACGGTCCGCAGGCGAGGGAGAAGCGTGACCCCAACAGCACATTGAACCAGTACCAGAAGTGGGCGTTCTACAACGGCTTCATCAATGCGGGCTATTTCAACGAGCAGTCCTCGGTACAGGATGAGGCCGCGGAATATGATGCGTCGCTCCCCGAATCGCAGGGCTTCTCCGTCGGCGGCGTGCAGAAGCAGAAGAAGACCCGCTTCCAGGTGCTTGAAGTCTCCACCGCAGTGAACTCCGGGCAGGACATCCGGTATCTGAGCGGTGGCCACTGGGCATCCAACATCGATGACTTCGCCAACCTGAAGGTTCGCTTCCTGGGCGTTTCGAAGTGGAACTACGCAGCCGACGTAACCGCCTGGTTCGACGTGGCCGGCGATATGGAAAACGCCACCGCATCCTTCGGCCAAGCCGGCGAAGCCGGTTCCGCCACCCAGCAGCTGGTCAACCAGACCTCCGGCTTCTGCCTCTCCACCTCGGCGGACGGCAACGACGTCTACACCGACACCTGCCATGTGAAATCCGGCGACTTCAACCCGTACTGCTATAAGAAGGCACTGACCGGCAACCCCGCGCAACAGGATTCCGACCTGTACACCACGGACTATTGCACGGTCGCCGACCATAACGAAGTCGCACCCGACGATCACGCCGAATTCGAAGAAGACACCTCCGCCGACGGTTCCGGGCGCCAGACCAAAATCTGGAAAACCGTGAACGGTGTGAAGAAATACTTCATGGTTGAAGGCGACAACGTCAAACTTACCGACAACGAGAGCGCGGCGACTGTCTTCATCCGGTACAACGCCAACGCCTCCGACAAGTTCTACAAAGGCACCTTCCAGGTCGGAGACAAGTGCCTGACCGAGGTATACCCCGGCGACAAGATCAATGGCACACCCGCCTACGCCCGAACCGACGGCAAGCCCGCCGTAGTCATGGCGGATCGCGGCGCATCCACCGACTATCTCAACCGCTCCATCAAATCGCAGCAATGGAACGTCTCCGTGAACTGGGACGGCTCCGGCTCCGGCGGCGGTGCCGGTGGTGGCGGTGCCGGTGGCTCCACCACCCCCGAACCCTCCTCCTACAAGGGGTACGTGACGTCGAAGGAACTCAGCGCCACGTACACAGGGTGGTGATCGCATGACCGTACAACCCCACATGCTGCTCGACACGGCCACCACCGTGATCGTGCTCGTCGCGGCGCTCATCATCGGCTGCATCATCGGCTCATTCCTGAACGTGGTCATCTGGCGCGTGCCCAACCACATCAGCATCGTGAACCCGAAACGCAGCTTCTGCCCCAAATGCAAAGCGCAAATCGCGTGGTACGACAACATCCCCGTCATCTCATGGCTGGTGTTGCACGCGAAATGCCGCAACTGCAAAGAGCCGATCTCCGCGCGCTACCCGCTCGTCGAAACCCTCACCGGACTGGCCTTCACCGCCGTCATGGCCGGAGGCGTATTCGGCTTTTACGACCCGTGGGTGCTGCCGGAACTGTTCTTCCTGGCAGCCATGTCCATCGTGGTGGCATTCATCGACCTCGACCATCAGCTCATCCTGAACATCATCATCTACCCGAGCCTCGCCATCTCCGCCGTGCTGCTCGCACTCGCCTCGCTCCTCA
This sequence comes from Bifidobacterium pongonis, assembly GCF_019331805.1. GTDB lineage: Bacteria > Actinomycetota > Actinomycetes > Actinomycetales > Bifidobacteriaceae > Bifidobacterium > Bifidobacterium pongonis. The sequence continues at coordinate 5,664 of NZ_JAHBBE010000046.1, read as the reverse complement.
CCGGCGACTGGAAGCGCATGGTATACGCGCTCATCGGCGCAGTGGCGCTCGGCGCGTTCTACCTGCTGCTCGCGCTCGTCTGGGCCGGCAGCATGGGCGGAGGCGACATCAAACTCGCCGTCGTACTCGGCCTCGTACTCGGCTGGCTCGGCTGGCCGCAGCTCATCGTCGGCGCGTTCGGCGCATTCATCGTCGGAGGGATCATCAGCATCGTGCTGCTCGCCATGCGCAAAGTCGAACTGCGCGGTGGCATACCCTTCGGTCCATCCATGGTAATGGGCGCTTGGATCGGCATCTTTGCCGGAGCGTTCATCGCCAACTGGTATCTGCAGATTTCGGGTCTCGCCTAGAGCCCACAACAAAGGAGAGTCCATGAGAGCAATCTCGATACTGGCGTTGTCCAACGACGCCATACGCGCGGCGGTAATCGCCGACCCATATTCGGCGCGGCCCAGCATCAAGCACTTCCAAGTCCTCCCGCTGCCCAACGGCACCGTGGTGGACGGCGAAGTAGTCGATGAAACCACAGTCAGGGGGCTGTTGGAAACACTCGTGAAGCGGTTCAAATACCCGCGTGAAGACACCGCGCTACTATACTCCAGCCGACGCATGGTGTTCCGCGAAGCCGACTTCCCCTACATGGCGCTCGACGACCTGCACGCCACCCTGCCCTTCCAAGCGAAGAACATGATCCCGCTGCCGGTCGAAGAATCCGTGCTCGACTTCGTGCCGCTCTCGCTGGAAGAAAGCGACCAAGGGCAGATGCTGCACGGCCTGATCGTCGCCACCCTGCGAGCCGGCTTGGAAAAAACCGCGCGCGTGCTCGAAGACTCCGGATTCGTCATCACCTCCGTGGACGCCGCGCCATTCGCGCTGTCCCGCCTGTTCGGCGACCCCAACCAGAGCAAAGTCGAAGCCGTAGTGAACGTCGGCAGCAACAGCACCGACGTAATCGTGCTCGACCACGGCAAGCCAGCCTACCTGCGCGTCGTGCCCTCCGGCACCGACGACCTGACCGACGCCGTCGCCAACGCGCTCAACATTTCCTTCGAAGACGCCGAACAAATCAAAACACGACTCGGCCTGCAAAACGTGGTAGGCGATCCGAGGCTCGAAAAAGCCGAAGAAGTCATCCGCGAAACCGCGGCACAGCTCATCGTCGGCATTCGCAACACACTCAACTACTACAGCGCCGACCACGCCGAAACGCCCATCGAAGGCATCATCCTCACCGGCGTCGGCTCCCAACTCGAAGGCTTCCCGTCCGTGCTCGCCAGCTCCACCGGCAAAGTGGTGCGCATCGGCGATCCGTTCGAGAAATTCAAACTGTCCAAGGAAGTCAGAACGCAGGACATCATGAAGCATGCGACCGACGTGGCCGCCATGCTCGGACTGGTAATCGGAAAGAGGCCGAGATGAGTAAGGATAGGGGAGAAAAGACCCGTCGCAGCCGAAGCGGTGGTTCCAAGGGAGCCAAAGCATTCAGCACCGGAAACAACAAGCGCGGCAAAAACGGCAAGGGCGGCGACGCGGAAGACTCCGACGTTGAGAAAACCTCGCTACTCTCGATGAACATCTCCGACATCGGGCAGGCGCTCAAACGCGGCAGCACCAAACGCCGCGGCAAAGCCGAAACGCCGGACCAGTGGGTCATGCGCGCCAACCTGATGCCGAAATCGATCATCACGCTCAACCGTGACCGAGCCATCAAATACCTGCTCGTCTACGTGCTCGCCGTCGTGATCGTCGCAGCCGTGGTGGTCAGCGGCGCCATGATGGTGCAGGTCAGCATGGCCAACCATCGCACCGACAAAGCGCAGGAAAAATCCCTCGCACTGCAGAAGGAACGCGCCAAGTACAAGGACGTCGAAGACACGCTGAACATGCTCGCCGACAGCCAGGTGGCGCGCGTCTCCATGCTGTACGACGAAGTCGACTGGTACAAGGTGGCCGACGGTCTCAACGGCGCACTGCCCGCCGGGGGCAAATACACCAACCTGCAGCTCAGCGAATACCAGCTCGGCGGCGACAACCAGAGCTCCTCCAGCAGCGACGGCGCCTCCTCCGTGTGGGCGTCCAAGGGCGTGATCTCCGTCGACTTCACCGTGCAGTCGCCCGACTTCATCTCCGCCAAGGACTTCATCGCGAACTTCGCCAAGATCAACGGGTACATGACCGGTGACGTCAGCTCCATCACCAACGGATCCGACAACAACCAGGGCTACACGTACACCGGCACCGTGTCCATCGACCTGACGGACAACACCACGTCGCGAGGCGACAACTCCGCAGGCGCCGACGACTCCCACCGTGCGTTGCTCAAGAGGCTGCGCGAGAACCTGATCAACACGGCGAGCGGAACGGTTGCGGGCAACGCGAGCGCGTCCAGCTCCGACTCGTCCTCGTCATCCTCGTCATCATCGTCATCATCGGGTGACAGCTCCAGCTCCTCCAGCTCCAACTGACGCGGCAACCGCAACGATTCAACGAATAACGGGTGATAACCATGAATATCAACAAACATAGGATCGCGTGGATCGGCCTTGCCGTGGGCATCGTACTGGTCATGCTCATCACATGGATGGCGGGCGTGGCGCCCTGCCTCGACAAGATCCACAACGCGGACGAACAGACCGCGCAGATCGACGCGCAAAACGAGGTGACGCAGAAGAAAATCGATCAGCTCATGATCGCCAGCGAAACCCTGACCATCCAGAAGGCGCGACTCAAGCAGCTGCAGCGCCAGCTGCCCGAGAACTTCAACCAGTCGGAGTTCATCACCGCGCTCGACGGTGCGGCCGCCGGTTCCGGTGTGAGCATCAAGTCCGTGACCTTCGATGACGCCGTTGAAGCCACGCTGCCCTCCGAGTCGCAGAAAGCCATCGTGGCCGGTCACCTGGTGGAAGTGCCGCTGACGATCACCGCGTCCGGCAGCTACGACGCCATGCGCAGCTTCGTCGACTCCGTGCAGAAGATCGAGCGCATCGCGGTGCCGAACAACGTGACCTACAGCATCGACGCCGGCGGCGACGACAGCAGAAACAGCGTCGTGATCGAATGCGACATCTGGTCGATGATGCTCAGCGGCTCCTCCGCCGAAAACAAGGCCAACTAGCAGCTCGCGCCGCGTGTGCGGCTTGCGCTGCTGCGTGGCTAACGCTGTGCTGACGCTGGTGCGTGGCTAACGCTGGTGCGTGGCTTGCGCTGTGCTGACGCTGGTGCGTGGCTTGCGCTGTGCTGACGCTGGTGCGTGGCTTGCGCTGGTGCGTGGCTTGCGCTGTGCTGACGCTGGTGCGTGGCTTGCGCTGGTGCGTGGCTTGCGCTGTGCTGACGCTGGCGCGTGGCTAACCACAAAGCCGAGTGGACCCTCCATCCACTCGGCTTTCTCTTTACCGAAATCAGACAAAATCCGCCCTATTCTGTCCGATTTCGGTATGAACTTGCGTCCCTCCCTTCCTCCCTCTCTCTTTTTCAAGTCCCCTCATACCGAAATCAGACAAAATCCGCCCCATTCTGTCCGATTCCGGTAACGAACACACTCCCTCCCTTCCTCCCTCTCAAGTCCCCTCATACCGAAATCAGACAAAAACAAGCCAAATTTGTCTGATTCCGGTATGAGTCCCGCCCGCTCCTCGTCCGTCCTGCCTGTCCTCTCTTTTTTTCCAGGCTTTGCCCCTCTCTTTACCGAAATCGGACAAAAATCGCCCTATTCTGTCCGATTCCGGTATGAACTTGCGTCCCTCCCTTCCTTCTTCTCTCCCTTTCAAGTCCCCTCATACCGAAATCAGACAAAAACAAGCCAAATTTGTCTGATTCCGGTAACAAGCACGGGCTTACCCGTCAGCGCCCGTTCCTTGTCTGTTCCATGCCTGTTTCGCACTCTTCAAGACGCACCCTCATACCGAAATCAGACAAAAACAAGCCAAATTTGTCCGATTCCGGTATGAGTCCCGCCCTCGCTCACTCTGTCCGTCTTCGCCCCCCCGGCTCTCCCTTTACCGAAATCAGACAAAAACAGCCGGATTCTGTCTGAAAGTGGTACGAATCAGCCAGCGGGCAAATCCCAAACAACCGAGTTATCCACAACACGCCCGGCCAAGGGGGTCCCGACCACAGCCCTCGATTTCGATAGACAAGCACGCAGCCCTTGCTTACGGTCGAATCATGAGCACGAAACAAGAACTACCGATTCTCATCTCACACGCGGAGCAGCGCGGATGCTGCATCTTCGGCACAACGCCAACCATGCAGCGGGCGCTACTACGCCAGGCGCAGAACGGCAGCATGATTCGCCTGTCATGCAATGTCTACGCGCCGCGAACGCATTGGGAAACTCTGGATCCAGCGCAGCAATACCGCCATCTCACCATCACCATGTCGATGCGCTATCCGAAACGCATTTTCGCGGGATTGACCGCAGCCGCATTATACGGGCTCGAAATACCATGGGATCTTCTGCGTCGAAAGGAAATCCAAATAGCCAGCACCATGCACGGATTCCGCCGTGGCACGCTCGTTGGCGTTTATATGCGTTCGATTCCGGAACAACAGCTCGATTTGGAAGTGCCGGCCTCGCCTTCATCCCATCATGAGCAGTGCGGTCTTTACCCCTCGACCAGGATTTTCTGCGAGAAAACCATGTCGTGTACGACTCTGCGAGCCACATCGCCCGCGCGAACGATAGTCGATTGCGGTTTGCAGTATTCGTTCCGCGAAATGCTGCCGGTTATCGATTCCGCGTTGCGTAGCGAGATTGTCACCGCCGATGAGATTCTCGCGCAATGCGATGCGCTGCCATACGATTGCAGTCCGGTTTTGAAGTTGCTGGATTATGCGGATCCGTTAAGCGAGAACGGCGGCGAATCGCTGCTTCGCGCAGTGCTTATTGAATATGGCTTGGTGCCTCCTGAACTGCAGCGCGTGTTCGTCGACCCGCTGGATTCGGCGAACACCGCTCGAACGGACTGTTTGTGGGAGACCGAGGATGGCAGGATTATCGTGCTTGAGTATGACGGCATGCGTAAATTCGTGGATCCTGAGATGACGGGGCGGCGCGATATAGCGGCCGTGGTGTCGGCGCAGATCGAGCGTGATGGTTTGTTGAAACGTGCTGGGGTCGATGCGGTGGTTCATGCGACGTACGATGACATCGTGGAGCCGAAGCGGTTGCTCACGGAGCTTCTTGAGCTTGGCGTGCCGAGGGTGAGCAATCCGATGCGTTTCTTGCCGGACTAGCCGGGGTGGGGTCTTCTTGCCTTTCGATCTTTCCTTCCTGTCCTTTCCTATCCCTCTCTTACTGAAATCGGACAGATTTGGGTGGATTTTGTCTGATTTCGGTATGAGTCCTGTGAGCCCTCATCCCGGTCCTTTTCCTATCCCTTTCTCTTTACCGGAATCGGACAGATTTGGGCTGTTTTTGTCTGATTTCGGTATGAGGATGTGTCTTGAAGAGCACGGAATGGGCACAGAATGGACATGGAGAGGGTGTTGATGGGAAAGCCCGTGCTTGTTACCGGAATCGGACAAAAATCGCCCGATTTTGTCTGATTTCGGTATGAGGGGACTTGAAAGGGAGAGAAGAAGGAAGGGAGGGACGCAAGTTCATACCGGAATCGGACAGAATAGGGCGATTTTTGTCCGATTTCGGTAAAGAGAGGGGCAAAG
>NZ_JAHBBE010000045.1 GCF_019331805.1 Bifidobacterium pongonis | reverse complement strand
GACACACTCAAGGCCGTTCGGCCAAGCTTACGGTCGGGCAACGTATGCGGAAACCGCGGGGGGTTAACTTCTAATCAGAGGAGCGGCAGGTATACGTCTTCACTCACCATTCCTGAGGCGTGTAGTTCCAGTCCGGGAAGGTGACTTCCAGCGGCTCGGTCCAGAAGCGTCCGGTCACACCGGTTTCGGGATCGACGTGGAGCATCCAGCCCTTCTTTTCGGGGGATTCGATCTTGAGCACGAGCTTGTAGGCGCCGGCCTTGTCGAGCTTGACGTTGGCACCGTAGTGCGGGCCGTCGGAGGCGTTCATCTGCATGAAGGTGCCGGAGCCGACGGACTCGTTGGTGGACTTGTCAATGATGTCGTAGTTGACGGTGAGGTCCGGCACGAAGTCGCCCTTACCGTAGCCGAGCTTGGTACCCTTCTGGTTGGCGTGGATGTCGGCTTCGAGGTGGAAGCTGGCGTCGGCGGCCTTCAGACCCATGCCGGAGGGTTCCATGTCGATGGGCTGGAAGTATACGGCGTTGACGGTCAGCGGGCCGACTTCCTGATCGGAGTGCTTTTCGTCGACCTGAATCTCTTCGAAGCCCTTGGAATCGTTGGAGTCGGAGCTGTCCTTGGTGTCGGCGGTCTTGGAGGACGTGGTGTCGCTCTTGGTGGAGGCGGCCTTGTTGTCGGAGCTGCCGCAGGCGGACATGGACACGGCCATGGAGCCGGCCAGCAGGATGCCGAGCAGGGCGGCGATCTTCTTGTTCTTCATTGGTTCTCTTTCTTGGTTGGTTGTTGTTCCGTAGAGGAAAATCTGGGGTGGGGCGTCGGCGTTCAGTTGTGGACGTCGGTGGTGCCGGTGGTGGCGGCGCTGCGTAGGCGGCGTTTGCGTGCGAAGCCGATGGCGAACAGTGCGATGACCGCGATTGCGGCGATCGCCTGTGCGGCCAGGCATTCGACGTACGGGTACAGGCCGATCCAGTCGTTGGTGGGCACGGTGCTCAGGTAGTGGCCTTCGATGAGGTCGCCTTCGATGAGCGCGTGGATGCCGCCGCCTGCGAACACGACGACCAGCACGGCCATCAGGATCGAGGTGACGAGGAAGAACGGTCCGATGGGGATCTTCACGGAGGTGAAGCGCAGGATGAGGAAGATGACGATCAGCACTGCCGCGGCGGCGAGTCCGCCGATCCACATGCCCTTCGAATCCTGGCTCATCGAGTAGATGGATTCGTAGAAGATCACGGTTTCGGCGCCTTCGCGGAAGACGGCGAGGAAGCTCAGCATGGCGAGCGAGACGACCATGCCGAATCCGACGCGTTCGCCCGCTTCGACTTTGCTGGCCGCGTTGGCGACTGCGGTTTCGGTCTTGTCGCGGATGTAGCGGTTCCATGCTTCCACGGAGCTCTTGTTGAGCATCCAGTTGCTGGTCCACAGCAGCATGAGCATGGCGATGAGCGCGCACACGCCTTCGGAGATTTCCTGGATCGGGCCGGAGCCGCCGAACAGGAAGGTGAAGAGCACGGCGATCAGGCCGGAGCCTGCGAGACCGGCGAGCACGCCGAGGTAGATCCACTTGGTGAAGCGCTTGTTGCCGGATTTCACGAGGTAGGCGATGACGGCGGCTACGACGAGCAGCGCTTCGAGGCCTTCGCGGATGAGCACGAGGAATGCCTGGCCGATGGAGCTGGTGATGAACTTGGTGAAGCCGTTCACACCGTCGGCGGCACCGCCGTCGAGGGTGGCGGCGTCTTCGACGAGCCAGCTTTTGAGATCGTCGACGAGCTTTTTGATTTCCTTCTGGGAGCCGCCTTCACGCATGATCTTGCGGGTCATCTTGAACTGGTATTCGACCTGCGAGACACGATCGCCGGAGATGGCGTTCATCACGTTCTTTTCGAAGCCGAGCTTCTCATAGTACTGGTAGTAGGCGTTGTTGACGAGGCTGGAGCCTTCGTCGCCTTTGCCGGAAATGGCGGCCTTGTAAGCCTTGTCGAGGATGACGTTCATTTCCTTGGCGACGTCGCTCCAGGTGCGGTCGCCTTTGCCTTTGGAGGAGTTTTTCTTGACTGCGTCGAGCTGTTTGCGTTCTTTGGCGGTTTGCGCGTCGCGCTGCTTGGCGTAGTCGCGCGGGTTGGCGAGGCTGCTGTTCGCGTCGAGGGTTTGCGCGGTGGCGGTGATGTCGTTGGAGAGCGCGTCGACTTTGCTGGCGATCGCGTCGGCATTGTTCTGCCGGTAGGCGAGGGTTTCGAGGTCGGTGAATTCCTGGAGGAGGGCTTTCTGCTTGTCTTCGCCGATGGTGTCGTTGACGACTGTGGAGAAGTTGGAGGCGTCGTAGTTCATCCAGTGCGCGTTCTGGAAGTCGGTGGCGGCCTGATACGTGTTGCCGGAACGGTAGTCGCTTTCACCTTGGGCGAGCTGCTTGTTGATGGCTTTGGCGACGGCGCTCCAAGTAGCGTAATCAGCATAACTGCTGCTGGCGGCGAACGCGGTGGAAGTGGTGGAACCGAATGCGAATACGGTGGCGAACGTGACCAGCATCGCCATGATGATGGCGGCGAATCGGCCGACCATGCGGCCTGTGGCATTGCCTGCGTCCACGGCTTGGCTGTGCCGCACGTTCACGACGCGAGATGGCATGACCTGTTCCTCTCTCTTTCGGTCCTGCTTTCGATGCGCTTCCATTGCCGTACGCACGTTGCGCACCGAAGCACAATGTAAAACGGAAGTTTTGGGAACAACAGTCTTGATTTTTGGAATGGTTTGTTGTAGCGCATCACAAAACGGCGATATTCCGCCATTTATTTTTCCGCCCTTTCGGGCGTGTCGTCTCACATGCTGAGCGTGCGCGACGGTTTCACCCCCTGCCGACACTCCAATTCGCCTGGCTGACTAGGCTGGGGGCATGACTCATGATCTTGTCTCGTTGACCGTCATCATGGCGGTGGCGGCGGTCTGCCCGATCGTCGCACAGCTCATTCCGGGCAGATTCATTCCACAAACCGTGCTGCTGCTGGCTGCGGGCGCGACGCTCGGCCCGTACGGTTGCAACGTGATCTGGACCACCGATGCCGTGGAATTGCTCAGCGAGCTCGGCTTGGCGTTCCTGTTCCTGCTGGCCGGTTATGAGATCGATCCGAAACGGCTTTCCGGACATCAAGGCAAGGTCGGCTTGGTCACGTGGGCGGTGAGTTTGGCGATCGCATGGCTGGCCATCACGCTTATCCCGTTCTTCTCGTCGCGCGATCTGAACAGCATCGCCGTCATCATCGCCTTGACCACCACCGCGCTCGGCACGCTGATGCCGATTCTCAAGGAACGTCATCTTGATGGCACGCCGGTCGGCGATGCGATCATCTCCTACGGCACGTGGGGTGAGCTGGGCCCTATTCTCGCCATGGCGGTACTGCTGTCGACCAGGACCGGCTGGCAGACGCTGCTGGTGCTGGGCGTGTTCGGCACGATTTGCGTGGTGTGCGCGAGGATTCCGGCGAAGGCGCGTAAGGCCGGTCATCGCGCGTACCGTTTCCTGACCGAGAACGCGAACACCTCATCGCAGACGATGATGCGCATGACCGTGTTCCTGCTGGTGTTTCTGGTGACGGTTTCGGCGCTGTTCAAGCTTGACGTGGTGTTGGGCGCGTTCGCCGCCGGGTTCATTCTGCGCTACATCATTCCGGATGGTATGGAGTCGTTGGAAACGAAGCTGAACGGCGTGGGGTATGGTTTCCTGATTCCCGTGTTCTTCGTGGTTTCGGGCGCGGCGATCGACGTGCGCGCCGTGGCTGGCGAGCCGGGCGTGCTGGTCACGTTCATCGTGATGCTTATGCTGATCCGCGCGGTGCCGGTGTTCATCGCCATGTCGCTTGATAAGCGGTCCACGCCGATGTCGTCGCATCATCGCGTGACCGTGGCCTTGTATTGCACGACCGCGCTGCCGATCATCGTGGCCGTGACTTCGCTGGCCGTCAAGGCCGGTACCATGCAGCAGGCCACCGCATCCACCCTGGTCGCCGCCGGTGCGATCACCGTGTTCCTCATGCCGCTGCTCGGTTCGCTCACCTATCAGGTTGCGGACGTGCACCCGGTGACCGCCGTGCAGGAGATTCTGCGCACGCCGTCCGACTGGCAGCACATCATGCATGATCACGCTGAAATCCATGAACTGTTGCGTCACCGGAGTCTGATCGACGAGCTGGCCGAGAACGCCAAGGGCGCGGCTTCGGACGGTTCGAAGGATGCGGCGGAACGGTTCGCGTTGGCTCGCAAGGCCCGCCGCGAACTCGATCGCCGTTTGGAGGAGCTTGGTCTCGACCCGAAGTCGGTGCGCGATCTGCCGCGCGATTACCGACTGCCGAAGAACTGACGGTTCAGGCCTTGTCGGCCTGCGTCGACCTGACCGAGACGCACGAGCGAGCGCTCGCATGAGGATGCGGACGCCCGCTCGTTTTGTCTGGTTTACTGTCGTTGTTGATTATCGGGTATTCGACAGATGGCGGGATATTTAGACACCCAGTCGTTTCATCAATGCTTTGTTGGCCTGTTCCAGCTCGTCGATGCGCCGGGCCTGCTGGGCGATGATGGCGTTCAGCATCGGGGCGCGGCCGCGATGTGCCGGGCCGTTCCAATTATCACGCGCGTCGTGACGGGGTTCGATGAGATCGCTGACTTCCTTCGCGCTGGACGGTCCTTTACGCTCCTCGTCTTCGGACGGCGGCATGAAATCGACTGCATCGTCGAACTTCCGCTTGGCAGCGAGCGTTTCACCGTACCTGTCCGCCAGTCGCGCGATGACGTCCCGGTTCGGATCGTCGGCAGCGGCATCATCCTCCAACGCTTGCAACGCTTTGGCTTTCCACCTGGCCACGCTGCGTTCGATGCGCTTGTACCCGATGATGGACGGGCTCAATCCTGCCTCCCGGAAGATCTTCGTCGGCGATTCGCCGGCGAGATACCGCAGCGTGCAGATCCGCTTGAAGGTATCCGAATAGGTGATGCGATTGTGCGTCACGTTTGCCACTGCAGGTAATTTGCTCAACAGCCATACTTCTTCGTCGCTGAAGGCACCTCCACCTAGCCTCATTGTTCCTCCTGATCTCAAATGAGCGTTTCTCCCATCTCCATTTGATGATCTGCGTCCCCTCGCAGTCCCTTCAGTGTATGGTTTTTGTCAACGGGTACGCCCCCGGTCACACCCCCTACCAGCGTCATGGAACGCCATTGCCTGCATGGTCGGAAAACCGCGATTTCCCACGGTTTAAGGACGTTTCGCCCTCCGCCGGGCGCATACGTGAATCCCGTCCGTTTCGGCGTTTCGCCATGTAAACACTATTGTTTTCACATCTCATCGAAGCCCCCGCCACCGTTGTTCCATGCCGTTTCCCGCAGCGACGGTTCAACCTCAGGCAAAGGAACGAGGAAACCCCCGTCCTCGGAGACGCTGGGGATGACGTCTCCGAGAACGGGGGTGGTGGTGGGAGGTGGCTTATCAGGCTACCGGCGTGTTCTTGACGGAACGGGACTTGAGCACGATCGCCACGCCAGCGCCGCCCAGCAGCAGCGCGATCACGGTGAACAGTGCGGTGCCAGCCGCACCAGTCAGCGGCAGCTCGGTGATATTCCGAACGTTCAGCACGGTCTTCTTCTCCGCGTTCACCAGATCGAACGGATCGGTGACGGCATTCTTAGTGATCGTGTAGGTGCCGTCCTCCTTGAGGTCGATGGTGAAGGCTGCCTTGATGTCCTGGTACTGACCGTTGGCGACCTTGGTTTCGGTGACGGTATAGGTGCCGGCCTTCAGATTATCGAACTTCACCTTGCCGTCCTTGCCGGAGGTGGCTTCCACCTCAGGGCCTCCTGCAACAGGCAAGGAACCGGTCTGATCCTTCTCGACACTGAGCTTGAAGGTCGCTCCCTCAATGCCAGCACCGTCCTTATTGACCTTGGTGAATTCGAACTCCAACAGCTGAGTGGGAACCGTATGGAATTTCTCAGTGCTATCGGGATCGTGCGTGACCACCTTGTTAACCACGGTATCCATACCCTTGGCTTCGGTATTCACCAGAGCCTTATAGGAGACTTCGATGGGCTTGCCAGCAAGTTCATCGAGCTTCGCGGTCTTCGCCGTCACGGTGAACATCTCCTCCCCGTTGCCATCAGTACCGTTCTTCAACGCACGGAAGTCGGTATCGAAATAATCGGAGAAATTGACGGCCTTACCATCAACGGTGGCGCTGAAGGAATCGGTTTTGACGGTCAGACCGACACCCGGCTGATCGGTGAATGCGAAGGAATCCGGCTTCGGGATGGAAACCTTGCCCTTCAGGGTGTAGTCGAGCACATCGCCGACCGACGAAGTCTTCTGCTTGACTTCCTTGGTGTGCGGCGTGTTCTTGGTGCTCTTGAAGTTCACCGTCGCACCTGCGGTCGGCTCAGTCAGCATGCCATTGGCGACCTTGCCAGAGGCGACGATCATCGGCACAGCCTGGGTGACAGCCGCGGTGGGATGCGAAGTGTCATTGAACAGGTAGATGCCAGCAGGCAGTTCGAAAGTGCCGGCGGTACCGTTAACAGTCATCTGCGGGGTCGGCGCCACCGCAGTCATCTTGCTGATGACTGCTTTCAGTTCATCAGCGAACTTACGTGCGGTGCCGGCATCCCACGGGCGGGTTTCCGAACGATCAAGCTTGCCATCGGCAATGGCTGCGGAAAGATTGTCAACATCCTTCTTGCCGTATTCAGCGCCAAGAGCCTTGCTCAGTGCAGCGTCCACGGCTTCTTTATTGGCAGACGTGGTGCGCACGCCATACTTGGCTCCAGCACCATCGCCATACTTCACGTAATCGCCAATCTTATAGACATCGACGGCACGATCCCTAAGCTGTGCAGGGTGATCGGCGGTGAAAGTGAACGTGGCCTTATCCGTCACCACGGTTTCGGCCGCGTGCGCGCTTGCCGCGCCGAGCGCCAAACCGCCCATCAATGTTGCGGCGGCAACGATGCCGGCGAACAGTTTCTTCATATTCAAGGGAGTTCCTCTTCCTTATCTTGTGTTGGCTATTGTTGTTGTTCCGATAGTCGGCGGAATGCCGGGGCTTCCCGCCAGCCGATCGGCAAATCTGTTGTTCCGTGGCCGTTCCCCGCTGGTTCCGCAATCGCTGGAATCGCTGGAATCGCTGGAACGCAAACCGGTGCCGGGCACTACATGAGCGGCTCCTTCACCCGGTACACGCCGGTGCCCGCCAGCACGATGCTCACCAAGCCGGCCACGGCTCCCGCCATGAGCAGTCGCGGCACTATCGAACCGCCGGTCAACGGCAGCGCGGAAGCCTTGAGGTACCGGTTGACGAATTTGACCTGCTTGACATCGGGCGTCGCCGTCCATTTCTTGCTCTTCTGGTCATAGGCGACCGTGACATGCATTTCCTCCTCCGAATCGTCGTATTTCCAACCTTCCGGAGCGTCTTTGGACCCGTCTTCGACGATGGTGAACGTGTACGTTTCACGCTTCGACGTGTCGTCCGGCACCGGGAGGGTGATCTTGTCGGCGAGCGCGGCGGTCACCGGCCTGGATTCGAACACGTCCTTCGCGACGATCTTGCCGCTGGTCTGCTCCGGGTCGGGCCAGCGCACCTTGTCCGCGTTATCGCCCGAAGCAAACACCGTGAAGGAGAAATCCTGCGCCAGCGCCGAACCGATCACCTTCTTGTTCACCAGGATGGATTCGTTGGGCGGCACGTCCACTTCGGCACGCCGATTGGTGACGGTGATGGTGGCGGTCTGCGACTTGCGCGACGCGGGAAGGGTGACGGTATCGCCATCCTCGGCGGGGCCGGATTCCAGTTGGTGCTTGTAGGAGACGACCCACTGCTCGCCGAGCTTCTCCTCCTGCGCCTTGTAGGTTTTCTCCTCGCCTGCGGGAACGATCAGACTGGTTTTCCACACGCCGTTCGCGTCCGGTTTCAACGTCAACGGCGTTTTCACGCCGCCCTGTTCGACCGTTACCGTCAGGTTTTCCGGCTTGGCGCCTTCGCCCTGCCATTCCTTCACGATGTTCAATGTGGATGATGGCACCTGCACGACCGGATGCTCCACATAGTCGACGCGCCCCGGTTCCTTGTCCTTTGCGTATTCGATGGTTGCCGCATCATTGCTGTAGAAGCCCGGTTTGCCCGAGGATGTCTCGTTGCCGGGCAGATCGGAGTTCTCGCTGCCGAGCACACCGTTGTACAGGTCGGCACCGGTTTTGCCGGCCCTGCCGTTCTGCGCGAACGTATCGTAGGCCTGCTGCGTGGGTTCGACGTTGAATTCCAACGTATAGGTTTCGCGCGCCTTGAGCATGTACGAGTCGGCGAATTCCACACGCATCTTGCCGTTGCCGGACGGATCGAACCACAGGTCGTAGTCCTTGCCCTGCACGGGTGCCGAAGCTTGGTCGCCGCTGAACTTGAGTGTTGCGCCCGCCGTCACCTTGTGGAAGTCGCCGGATTTGACGGCCTTGTCGTACACGATCCCGCTTTGCTTGACGTACTGCGAAAGTTCGTCGGTGATGGTGACGCCCTTGTATTCGGGGGCCTTCGACAGTTCGTTGTAGATGCCGTCGAAAATATTGTGCAGTTCCTCGGCCTTCTTCGCAGGCTTGTAGAATCCGGCATGGCGATCACCTGGACCGAAGTTCTCCGGAATCTGGGCGGCTGCCCACACTTTCTTCTTCTTGCCCAACCATTCGATCTCATGCCAATCATCCCTGAACGCGTTCACCGCTTTGGGATAGTTGTTGGAAACGGTGTGCAGGAACATGTTCTCGTGGGCGTTGCCTTCGAGGCTGGCATTGTACAGCAGCCCGATGGAGTAGATGGTGATGCCGTTGTCCTTCAGCCTTCGCGCCGTCGCGAGAGCCGAGTTGGCGATATCCACGAAGAAATTGATGCCCAGGTGATTGGCTGGCCCCATGGGAGCGCCATCCGTGAAGAACACCACGGCCTTCTTCACGTCCGGACGAGCCAGCTGCAGCGTGCGTTCGGCCAGCGTCATGGCGTGATCGGACTGGGTTCGGCCGGCGGCCCTCAGCGCGGTGATCTTCTCCTTCAACCCGGTGAGATCCGGGGAAAGATGGCGGATGATCTGCGAATAATTGGTGTCCTGCTTGTCATCCGTATAGATATCGTCACCGAGGTTCTCATTGATGTTGCCGGAGAACTTCACCAGCGCGATGCGATGCTTCTTCGCGGGGTCGCTGATCGCCTGGTTGAGCTTGTCCACCTTGTCGATGAAGTTGTTGGCCGCCGTTTTCAGACCGTCGAACTTGCCTTTGTAATCCAGCATGCTGGCAGACACGTCGAGCACCATGGTGATATCCATCGGCATCCTGCCCTCCGCAGAGGAATCCGTAGGCGCCTTCACATCAAGATTCAACGTGTACGTGCCATCCGTGTTACTCCTGATGCGCTTATGCCGTTCCAAGCCGCTCGCCGCGTCAACACCCGTCGTACCATCCGCCGCCCGCGGCGCGGAACCGTCATCCGCAATGGCCGGAATGCCCATCCAACCCAAGCCTGCGATCATCGCGATCAATATGAGCACTGCCAAGCAACGCCTGCCCCACACCCATACGGTTCCGGTGGAACGCTCCCACTCGTCGCCCATACCTTCCCTTCCTTGTATGCGTCCTGTTTGATTCCAAAGTAAGGAAAACCAGACAGGCCACCGAACCCCCGCGATGGGGGCGGGTAGAGGGGACAACAAACACGAAAACCCTTGCAATGCAAGGGTTTTCAATATATCGGGGGTACCCGTTCATACGGTGATGGACATCGTTTTCGCCAAGATTCGCACACCCGAAACGGCATTATGGACACAGCCGAGCCACCGCCGGTTCAGCGCTGATCGGGCCAGGCGGCGGCATGCCTGCGAATATGCCACGGGCGGCGGCGCAACCAGATCACCGCCAGTCCAGCACATAGCAAAACCGCGCCGACACCAATGCCAACATGACGCGCATCGCCCACAGCATCCTCCAAATACGGAATCTGATCAGGCATATGCGAGCGCAACGCGGAGATCAGCAGACGATGCGTGTTGATGCCATACGGCGTGCACGTCATCAACGTCACGCGATCCTCGCCCGGCACGATACGCAGTTTCGACGTATCGCTGGGGTCGATCACCGAAATACGGTCCACGCGGTACCCCAACGTGCGGTTCATCTGTTTGATGTAGAAATAGTCGCCGACACCCATCTCATCCAACCGGGTGAACATGGCGGCCTCCACCATGCCACGATGGCCGGTGATCACCGCATGCGTGTCGCTTCCGCCCACCGGCAGGCTCGACCCATACAAATGACCGGCACCCAGCACCAGCGACGATTGCGACGTGCCATGGTAGATCGGCAAATCGACCGAAATCTTCGGAATACGAATGGAACCCATCACGCCATTGCCCGCATCCAGCAGCGCATGGTATTCCGTATCCTGTGAGGATTTAGATGCGGTGCCGCCGGACACTCCGAACGGATCGGCCGCCTCGCCCAACACCGGTTGCGTGGATGTCGCAAGCCGCTTGTTATACGCTTGGGCGGCCGCAAACGCGTTATCCGCCAACGGTTCCGGCCAGTCATGCACACGGCGAGACGCGCGTTCCGTCGCCGCAGCCAGCTCGCGCGAGGAACGGTATTGCATGAACGCGGGGAACCCGCCGGCGCAAATCGCGGCCAGAATCAGCAGCACCGCGATGCATCGCAGCACGATCTGCTGCCGTTTCGCCGCGCGGCGGGCACGTATTACGGAGGAGATGTCGGTCGCCGTTTCGAATGACGGCACGATATCCTGCGCGCTCATTGCTTCACGAATTTGCCGACCAAACGCTCAAGCTCCCTGATACGCAACGCCTGACGTGCGATCAGCAGGTCGCGCTCGCTGATCGCGAGCTGCGTGTTCGCCGCTTCGGCCAATCCGGCCTTCGCGCCTTGCGGTTCCGGTTTGCCCGCCGCACCGTTTCCGGCCATGCCGTTCCCAGCCGCCGCCTGCGCGTTCTCGCGCAGCGACATCAGCAGCGCGTTATCGGATTCGGTCAGTTGGGCGCCGGTCATGTGCTTGATACCACGCCAACGCTTCTTCCATCGCGCGATGCACCGTTCGATGCGCTTGTACCCGATGAGCTCCGGGTCGAGCCCGGCCTCACGGAAGATGGCGACGGGCGATTCTCCGGCTTCGTACCGGCACATGCATTCGGTACGGAACCAGTCCTCGTATTTGATGCGCGTGGCGCTGACGTTCTTTACCGCGGGCAGACTGGATAGGTACGCCCGTTCCTTGATGGTGAATTTTCCGTTTCGCATCTCGATCTCCTCACCGATTACCGCAACCGTCCGCGAAAGCGACTACGACCGCCCTTCTTGTCGACGCCCCTGTGACTCTCATGCGAACTCCTTACAGGTCACCCGTATGGCGACCCCATATTGACTTTTCTCTCATCTCCCCCATCGCCGCCCCCTTCCGACTTTCCCTTGTCGTCGGAGCGGTAATCACAGCTAGGAACATTTTGTGCACACAACGGCGATTTACGCAATTCCATACACCCGTCGTACACATCACGCACACATACGGGCCAGCATTCGACCCGTATCGCTTCAAACGTTGCAACCGTTGCCGTTGCGGGGTTCCCGCACACCCCCGCCGGCATGTTGCCTGCCGCTTCCACGGCGACACACACCCCCGTGTGTCCACCGAACATCACGTAATACGCGGGCGAAGCCGGCACGGATTACAATCGTTGGCAACGCGCGGGCCATTCCCCATCGCCCGCACGCTCCCAGTATGAGAGAGGGAAGATATTCCATGAGCGAAACCAACGCCACGCGTGCACCGCGCGAAACCGACGACGTGCCGGTGCCCGCGACACTGCGCAAATCCCTGAAAAACCGCCATATTCAGCTGATCGCTTTGGGTGGCGCCATCGGAACCGGCCTGTTCTACGGTTCCAGCGAATCGATCGCGCTGGCCGGGCCTTCCATCCTGTTGGCCTACCTGATCGGCGGTCTGGTCATTTTCATGATCGTGCGCGCCTTGAGCGAAATGGCCGTCGAAGACCCGAAGGCCGGCGCGTTCAGCTATTATGCGACGCGCTACTGGTCGAAGCGCGCCGGGTTCATCTCCGGTTGGAACTACTGGTTCAACTACGTGCTTGTGGCCATGGTGGAGCTCGCCGTGGTCGGATCCTTCGTGAACTACTGGTTCCCGAACATTCCGAAATGGGTGTCCGCCGCCGTGTTCCTGGTGGTGATCGCCGCACTGAACCTGATGGGCGTGAGCAAGTTCGGCGAATTCGAATTCTGGTTCGCCATCATCAAAATCGTCGCCGTGATCGCCATGATCCTGGGCGGCCTGTATGTGATCATCGCCAACGTTCCCACCGCGTCCGGCATTCGCGCGAGCTTCGCGAACTGGTTCACCATCGACGGCGGATTCATGCCGCACGGCCTGATGTCCCACAATGCGGACGGCACGTGGACCGGTCTGCTCATGGCGCTGGTCGTGGTCATGTTCAGCTTCGGCGGCACCGAGCTCATCGGCATCACCGCTGGCGAAACGGAGAATCCGCGCGTCACGATCCCGAAGGCCACCAACGGCATCATCTGGCGTATTCTCGTGTTCTACATTCTCGCGCTCGGCGTGATCATGGCCGTGGTGCCGTGGAACAAGATCGACGGCAATTCCAGCCCGTTCGTGCAGATCTTCGACTCCGTGGGCGTGCATGCGGCCGCCGGCATCCTCAACTTCGTGTGTCTGACCGCCGTGATGAGCGTGTACAACTCCGGCCTGTACGCGAACTCGCGCATGCTGTATTCGCTGGCCAAGCAGGGCAACGCCCCGGCGTATCTGGGCAAGCTGACCCGCCGTGGCGTGCCGGCTGCGGGCGTGATCACCTCCGCGATCATCATCGCCATCGCCGTGGTGGTCGTGTTCGTGTGGCCCGAATTCGCGTTCAACTATCTGATGTCAATCGCCACGATCGCGGCGGCGATCAACTGGACGATGATCATGATCACCGAAATCCACTTCCGCCGCGTGGTGGCCGCCGGTGACGGCCCGGCCGAGCTTAAGGGGCTGAAGGGCCAGGAGGCGCTCGACAAGATCGCGTTCAAACTGCCGTTCGCGCGCGTGATGCCGTATATCGTAATCGCGTTCATGGCGCTGGTCGTGGTGCTGATGTGCTTCTCCGCAAGCTACCGCATCGCTGTGGTCGCCGGCGTGATCTGGCTGATCGTGCTGTTCGTGGCATACGAGCTGCAGAGCCGCTTCACCAAGCAGCGCGCGTGACGCTTGCGCCGGTTACGGTTGCATGGGCGGTGCG
>NZ_JAHBBE010000044.1 GCF_019331805.1 Bifidobacterium pongonis | reverse complement strand
TCCAACCGACGACAGCCTTCCAGCTCTCATTACCGAAATCAGACAAAATCCGGGCAAATTTGTCCGAAAACGGAGAAGCGCGGCCCAACCGACGACAGCCTTCCAGCTCTCGTTACCGAAATCGGACCGTACAAGGGAGTGCACATGGAAACTGAATACATTAAGGGCGTCAACCTTGGCAACTGGCTCGTCCTGGAGAAGTGGATGAACCCGGCGCTGTTCGACGGCACCACCGCCGACGACGAATACTATCTGCCGACCCAGCTCGACCCGGCCGTCTATGAGGCACGCATCAGAACGCACCGCGCCGAATACATCAACGAACGCGACTTCGCCACCATCAAATCGTGGGGCCTGAACTCCGTGCGCATCCCGGTGCCGTATTTCATCTTCGGTGATCGCGCACCGTTCATCGGCTGCATCGACGAACTCGACAAGGCTTTCAACTGGGCCGAAAAGTACGGCCTGACCATCCTCATCGACCTGCATACCGCGCCGATGAGTCAGAACGGCTTCGACAACGGCGGCATTTCCGGCGTGTGCAAGTGGGCGCAGCTGCCCGACGAGGTCGAATTCGTGCTGTCCGTGCTGGAACGTCTCGCCAAGCGGTATGGCGATCGCAAGGCGCTCATGGGCATCGAGATCATCAACGAACCGAACACCACCACGTCCTGGCCGATGATGAACGTGACCGAACGGTACAAGGCCGTCGATGCCGAACTTGCGGAAGGAACCGGTCCGATCGAATTCGACTGGCTCAAGGACTTCTACATCACCGCCTACCATCGCCTGCGCGACGCCGACAAGGGTGCTCTGCCGGTCGATAAGGCCGTGGTCTTCCACGATGGATTCGATATCGAACAGTGGAAGGATTTCATGCGCGGCGAGGACGGCAAGCTCGCGCCGGAATTCGAGAACGTGATCCTCGATACCCACCAGTATCTGATGACTGCGGAAATGATGGGCTGCCCGCAGACTGTGGAAGGCTACGACGATTTCGTGCGTAATACGTACGCTCCGATGATCGCCGAAATGAGCGAATACTTCCCGGTAATCGTGGGGGAGTGGTGCCTGTTCAATTCGGTCGGTTGCGGCGTCGACACTCACGGCGGGCAAAGCGTGCTTAACGGCGAGGATGGCGCGCAGGTGGAAACCTTGAGCGCCGAGGAGAAGCGCGACTTGTACCAGGGCGTGGCCGCGTCGCAGCTCAACGCCTGGAGCAAGGGTCACGGCTTCTACTACTGGAACTACAAGCTGCTCACCGACACGGTCAACACTCCCGGCTGGATCGGATGGGACGCCTGGGATCTCGGCCGCTGCATCGCCCAAGACTGGTTCCCCATCCAGAAGTAATCCCCTCCTCCCTCCTCCTCTCCTTTGAAACAAGGAGTGAGGAACCCCCATTATTGGGAGCGGATACCAAACGACGCAATGTGCCGTATCGGCGTTAGGAGCCGGGTCTGCGGCGCTTTGTTGACGACCGTAAAGACTCGGCCTGAGCGGCCCGGAGCGTGTCGGCGGCAGAGCGCCGCAGGCCCGGCGGCCATCGTGCCGAATAAGCGGTCACCGCACCAAACCGACACAACACCAGATCGACACAACACCAAACCATCAAAAACCCGTCAACAAACCATCAAAACGCAACCATAAAAAGGAAAAACCAATGTTGCACAATCCGATTTTCAAAGGCTTCAATCCAGATCCGGCCATCTGCCGCAAGGGCGACGACTACTATGTCGCCGTCTCCACGTTCGAATGGTTCCCGGGTATTCCGGTTTATCATTCCAAGGATATGAAGCATTGGGAGCTGCTTACCCATGTGCTCACCGATGATGCGAATCCGAATCTTACCAAGCTGCCGAGTGCCAAGGGCATTTGGGCTCCGTGCCTCACGTATTGTGAGGAGGAGGACATGTTCTATGTGATTTATGGTGTCATGAATTCCATGAACGCCCGGTATTTCGATGTGAATAACTATCTCATCAAGTCGAAGAGCATCGAGGGCCCGTGGAGCGAACCGGTTTATTTGACGTCTTCCGGTTTCGACGCGTCCATTCTGCATGACGATGATGGCAGGAAGTATATTGTCAGTCTTGAGTGGGAGACGCGCGAGGGCTATGAGAAGCCGGGTGTGATCTGCTGTGTGGAATATGATCCGCGGGCCAAGCATGTGGTTGGCTATCCGAAGCGTATTTGGCGTGGCGCCACTGATCGTGGCTGCATTGAGGCTCCGCATTTGACGAAGCGTGACGGCTGGTATTACCTGATGTGCGCCGAGGGCGGCACGGGGTATAACCATGCGGTGACGATGGGTCGTTCGCGTAATGTGTGGGGCCCGTATGAGCCGGATCCGCATGGTCCGCTGGTCACGTCGCAGCCGAAGGATTCGAATGAGCGTGCTGATGATGATCATTTGAAGCCGCGTTATTTCAACCCGGATTCCGTGTTGCAGAAGTCGGGTCATGGTTCCTATGTGGATTTGCCGAATGGTGAAACGTATCTGGTGCATTTGACGAGTCGCCCGTTTGTGCCGGAATTGCGGTGCACGCTTGGCCGTGAGACTGCTATTCAGAA
The DNA here is from genome assembly GCF_019331805.1 of Bifidobacterium pongonis. Lineage (GTDB taxonomy): Bacteria > Actinomycetota > Actinomycetes > Actinomycetales > Bifidobacteriaceae > Bifidobacterium > Bifidobacterium pongonis. Next base: position 12,502 of record NZ_JAHBBE010000044.1, on the reverse strand, counting down.
GATGATGTGGACGGATGATGGCTGGCTGCGTATGGCGGATGGTTCCAATCTGGCGAAGCTGGAGGTTGAGGAGCCGAGTCTGCCGGATGTGCCGATGCCGGAGATTCCGAGCTTCGATGATTTCGATGGCGATGAGCTGGGTAACTGGTATTACTCGCCGCGTCAGATGCCGGGCACGTTCGCGAATGTGTCGGAGCGTCCGGGTTGGCTGCGTGTGCGTGGTGAGGAGTCGTTGGCGTCGTTGAATCGTACGAGTCTGATCGCCCGTAAGCTGACTGGCGTGTATGGCTCGGTGAGTACGAGGATGGAGTTCGATCCGGAGGTTTACCAGCATTCCGCGGGTCTGACGATCTACTACGACAATATGAATAATATTTTCCTGCGCAAGTATTATTCGCAGACGTTGGGTGGTTCGGCGATTTCGCTGGTGCGTTTGGAGAATGGCGAGAAGACGGAGATGCTTGACACGCGTGTTGCCGTGGAGGATGGGCCGATTTGCTTCCGTTTGAACCTTGAGGGTCGTCGCACCTGGTTCGAGTGGGGGTATGACGGCGAGCATTGGACGAAGATCGGTCCGGTTTTCGATACCACCACGTTCTCCGACGAGTACTGCAAGTTCGGCGAGTTCACCGGCACGATGGTCGGTATCGCTGTTACGGATGCGGCGCTGCATGAGAAGACCGCCGATTTTGATTTCTTCGATTATGAGATCGATGAGAGCAAGCCGGTCGACTGACTGATGCTGGGAGCTTAGCCGTCTGGGTATGAAGATATGGAAGGCCGGCCTCACGCCGATCCGATTGGATGAATGGCGTGGGGCCGGCTTTCGCGTACTGTGCGACTGCCGCTCGCGCGAATGGGAACGTGCGGCCGATTTTGAGCGCGACCCGGTAGAAATAGCGGTGTTCGCGAATGTGCATGAGGAAGATGCGGAACGATGCCCTTGACAACGGCGTATGTTCGGGCATGCCGATTCGACGCCCCGAATGCCGTGCGCGGAACGTCGCGCACCGTCTCGCGGAAGCGTTGCGATGCCGGCGAAGCGGAGGTTCCGGCGCTAGACTCGGAAACCATGGGAAAAGATGAGCAGAAAACGAAGCGCGTTCGCAAAACGCCTGAGGAACGCCGTGTGGAGGTATTGGACGCGGCGGTCCAGCTGATCAGCGAGCGCGGGTTCAACGGCATTTCCATGCAGGATGTGGCCGATCGGGTCGGCATTTCCAAGCAGGGCGTGCTGCGGTATGTCGGCAGCAAGGACAACATGCTGGCGATGGTGTTCAACGAGTATTACAACAGCACGGGAACTCCGGAGGATTTCTTCGCTTCCGGTATGCCGGGCAGTGATCCGGAGGCGCCGTCGTTCCCCGCTTATTTGCGGTATCTGGTGCGGCATAATTCGCGTCGTCGCATGATGGTGCAGTTGTTCGCCGTGTTGGAGACCGAGTCGTTGAATCCCGAGCATCCGTTGTATGAGGAGTTTTCGGGGCGTCAGGATCAGCTGTGGGAGTACTATTCGAGTTTTCCGTGGAGGATTCCGCCGCAGTTGGGAACGTGGGACGAGAGTATGCGTCCGCTGGTGCGTAAGGCCATGGAGTTCATGGATGGTATGCAGTTGTGGTGGTTGCGCGAGTCGGATATCGACCTGTTCGAGGAATGGTGTGAGATGGAGCGGATACTGTTCCCATCGCCGTTGTGGGATGGGTTCCGCTGATCCGGCTGGATGTTGAATGGTCGAATAATGACTAGCCGAATGGTCGAATAATGACTAGCCGAATGGTCGACCAACCGAATATGGCTGAGGGGTTGCGATTCGTTCCGTGGAAGGAATCGCAACCCCTCAGCGCGTAATCATCCGTGTGCCGGGTGGTTACCGGCAACCGGCGTTCAGGCGACCGTGAACGTGGTGCGCTTGAGGTCGGTGCGGCGGCTGGAATGGCCGATCAGCACTTCGAATTCGCCGGGTTCGACGAAGCGCTTGGCGTCCTGGTCGACGATGGTGCACGCGGAAACCGGGATGTCGAAGCTGACGACCGTGCTTTCGCCCGGTTCGAGTTTGACGCGCTGGAACGCCTTGAGTTCGCGGTCGGTCCAGCTGTACGAGGTCACGATGTCGCCGATGTAGGCCTGCACGACTTCGGTACCCTTGCGCTCGCCGGTGTTGGTGAGCGTGATTTCGGCGTGCACGGTGTCCTGTTCGGTGAAGGTGCCGGATGCGGGGACGTTGGTGATCGTCGGTTCGCCGTATGCGAAGGTCGTGTAGCCGAGGCCTTCGCCGAAGGCGAATGCCGGATCCTGCGTGAGGTCGGCGTAACGGTTGCCGTGCTGGCCGCGAATCTGGTTGTAGTAGACCGGCAGCTGGCCTGCGTGGCGCGGGAAGGTGATCGGCAGTCGGCCGGTCGGTTCGGTCATGCCGAGGATGATTTCGGCGATGGCCTGGCCGCCCTTCATGCCGGGGTTCGGTGCCCACATGAACGCGCTGACGCCGTCCGCCGCGGATTCGTCGACGATTACGCCGTTGGTGCCGATCACGCATGCCGGCATCACCTGCGGCTTGGAGCTCATGAGCACCACGACCAGCGGCTTGCCGGTTTCCTTGGCCACGTTGGCGAGCGCTTCGAGCATGGCGTTCTGGCCGCCGAGCAGTTCGAGGGTCGCGGTGGAGCAGGTTTCGCCGACGAGCTGGACCACGTCGCCCACGACGGCGACGATCAGGTCGGACTGCTTCGCGTTTTCCACGGCTTCGTCCAGCAGCGTCTGGTCGATCTTGGCGGAGACGCCGAGCTTCGGGCGGGGCTGACCGTCCGGGTAGAACTCGCCTTCCGGATCGTCTACGAGGTCGATGATGTCCGCGCCGCGGGAGTATACGACTTCGCAGCCTTCGGGGGCGAGCTGCTTGAATCCGTCGAGCACGGTGGTGATCATGTCGCGGGGCTGGCCGTCGGGCATCCAGTTGACCTGGCCGGAGTTGCCGGCCCAATCGCCGAGCTGCTCCTGGGCGTCGTCGGCGAGCGGGCCGACGACGGCGATGCGCTTGGCTGCGGTGGCGTTGAACGGCAGGGCGCCGTTGTTCTTGAGCAGTGCCACGGATTCGCGGGCCACCTGCAGGTTGAGTTCCTGGTGTGCTTCGGAGCCGATGACCGCCTTGATGCGCTGCTCGTCGGGCAGGCGCGGGTCTTCGAACAGGCCCAGACGGAACTTGAGTGCGAGGATGCGCGATACGGCGGCGTCGATCAGCGATTCGTCCAGCAGTCCGCGCTTGACGGCTTCGATGGCGCCTTCGTAGAACTTCGGCGTGGTCATGATGAGGTCGTTGCCGGCCTTGACGGCGTCGGCGGCGGCCTGCACGTAGTCGGCCTTGATGCGTTGCTCCCACACGGCGCGTCCGACGTTGTCCCAGTCGGTGATCAGGGTGCCCTGGTAGTTCCAGTCGCCGCGCAGCTTGTCGGACAGCAGCCACTTGTTGAAGGTGACGGGCACGCCGTCGATGGATTCGTAGCCGAGCATGAAGGTGCCGCAGCCTTCCTTGGCCACACGTTCGAACGGCGGCAGGAACCAGGATTCGAGCTTGCGGTGGCTCAGATCGGCCTCGGAGGCGTCGCGGCCGCCTTGCGTTTCGGAGTACCCGGCGAAATGCTTGGCGCATGCGAGGATGGCGTCCTTGGCGAGCGGTTCGCCGGCCTTGGCGCCGCCCTGGTAGCCTTTGACGATGGCGGATGCCATTTCGCCGATCAGGTACGGGTCTTCGCCGAAGGTTTCATCCACGCGGCCCCAACGGGTGTCGCGTGCGATGCACAGCACGGGGGAGAAGGTCCAGTGCACGCCGGTGGTGGAGACTTCCTCGGCGGTGGCGCGGCCTGCCGCTTCGACCTTGGCCGGGTCGAAGCTCACGGCCATGCCCAGCTGCGAGGGGAAGATGGTTGCGCCCGGCCAGAAGGAGTAGCCGTGGATGCAGTCGTCGCCGATGATCAGCGGGATGCCGAGGCGGGTTCTGGTGTTCACGGTTTCGACGGCCTTGGGCAGGTCGGCGGGGCTGGTGTGCAGGATCGAGCCGACGTGCTTGTCGATGATGAGGTCGTCCAGGTTGCCGCCGCGTGCGTCGAGCTGCATCATCTGGCCGACCTTCTCTTCAAGGGTCATGCGGCCGAGCAGGTCGGCGATGCGTTCCTGGGTGGGCAGGTCGGGGTTCTTGTAGGGCAGGTCGTTGGTGTTGGTGTTGTCGGTCATGGTGCTCACTTTCGTCGTTGAAGCGATTCTCTTAACTACCAATTGGTAGTTTACTGTGTTGCGCCGTTCGACACACCCATGTTTGCTGTCAATGGCTAACTTCCGAAAATCTCGTCGTGTGAACCGGTGCGCAGAAACCAAGCGGTTCCATCGTCTCTAATCCATATGGCAAGCCAATCGCCGGCGTTGCCGATGTGGCATTCGATGACCCCGTCCCAATCTTTACCCTGTAGGCGGTGCGCACGATGTCTTCGCCGTAGCGTTTCTTTCGATTCGCTGGTGTCTTCGGTTACCAATCGAATAACGCTCTTCAGATCCGTCAAATCAACATGCTTGCGTTTCAGCCGCTTGATATCGCGTTGAAAGGGTTTCGTATATTCGGGTTTCAGCATATTTGTTCCTATATCTCTAAGGCCTCGAACATTTCGTCCGCGGTGTTGAAACGCGGTTCGGCTGTTCCCGCCTTTTCCCGAGCCTCGGCAAGGGCCTCGGCGGTTTCCGTGGGCATGGTGGGATACGACAGATTCAGTGGAATGCGATGTTCCCTCACTATCTGACGATAGAAGGCGCGGGTCACGCTCGATAGGTCGAGTCCGAAATCCTCTGCGATATGGGAAGCTTGGCGTTTCGTGTCCGAATCCACTCGGACTGTTACTGATGACATGGTCATGTGGCTCTCCGTTCATGTGTGTGTAAGACAATTATATGCAGATGTATGACACTGATAGAGAAATGAATGGCATTTGTCTATGGGTATTCATGTTTTGCAATCGCGGGGCAAGTGGGGGCGGCGGCAACGCGAGTCCATGAATGCGAGTCGTGGTGTCTGGTTTTCCTTGGACGCTGGATATAACCGGACAGAACGTGCGATGTTTGGAGAATGCTTTTCGGAAGGGGTGGAAATGATACTGGGGGAGAATGTTCGTGGCGTTGAAAATACTTGAAAATCAAAGGGAATGTCGTCTTTGGCAAATTGTGTGCGTTCTGTGAAGAAAGCCCTTATGGAGCCGATATATCAATCGGTACAATCAAACTTCGCGCGAGGGAAACGAAGCAATGGAGATATGGCCTGATGGTGCATATCTCTTTTTTTTTATGCGCGAAAAGAGAGGAACACCGAACTATATGGATAAGATCATCACGATCAGCAGGCAGTACGCCAGCGGCGGGCGCACCATAGGAAAACTGGTCGCCCAGCAAATGGGCATTCCCGTCTACGATTCGAAGATCATCAAAGACACGATGAAACGAACCGGTCTGTCAGAACAAGTGGTGGAAGACACCGAACAGCGGTCCGTGAACGCCTTCCTGTTCAACCTCGCCATGGGTGTGGACGATGCGCTGAACCGCATGAAACTCATCGCCGAAGCCGAACACGACATCATCGAAGGCTACGTGCAGGAAGGTCCATGTGTGATCGTTGGGCGAGCCGCGAACTTCCTGCTGGGGGACCGGCAGTCGCTGAACGTGTTCATCTATTCGGACACCGAATCGCGCGTCGCCTACGCCCACGACAACTATGACGTGACCGAACGTCAGGCGCGCAAAATGATTGAACGGACCGACAAGGAACGGCAGATGCACGCCATGAGCTTCTACGGCAAGAAATGGGGCGATCGCGACAACTACGACCTCATGCTCAACTCCGGGCGTCTCGGCGTCGAACAGTGCGTGGACTTCATCATCGCGGCGGCAGGCAAGTAGGAGGCGGCAATGGAAGAAAACTACGTTCCCACGAAACTGTCGCTCTCCGTGGTCGCGGCCTGCCTGGTGTCGTTCTGCGGCCTGCTCACGGAAACGGCCACCAACATCGCCTTCCCCGCGGTGATGAAGACGTTCGCGGTATCCACGGGCACTGTGCAATGGCTGACGACCGGTAACCTGCTCGTCGTCGCCATGATCACGCCGCTTTCCGCATTCCTGCAACGTCGATTCAGGCTCAGGCACCTGTTCCTGTTCGCCACCCTATGCTTCATCATCGGCACCGTTCTGGCCGTCGTCTCGCCCAATTTCGCCGTGCTCCTGCTCGCACGACTGGTGCAAGGCGTCGGTACGGGCGTCGGCGTTCCGATCGCCTTCTGCATCATCCTCGAACAGATTCCCTTCGGCAAAGTCGGCACCTACATGGGGTACGGGGCGCTGGTGTCGGCCGCGGCCCCGGCTTTGGGACCGACATACGGCGGCATCGTGAACCAGACCCTGGGATGGCGGTACATTTTCACCATCCTGCTTCCCGTCCTGCTGTTCACCCTGATTCTTGGACTGTGCACCATCGAAGAGAACAGGAAACCCGAAAAGGTCCCGGTGGACGTGCCCGGCATCATCCTCATCATGCTGACCTTCCTGTGCCTCGTGTACGGGTTCGCGAACATCGGCGCCTTTGTCGTGCAACCCCTCGGCGAAATCGCGGTGTTCGCGGTCGGCGTCATCGCGATGCTCCTGTTCGTCAGGCATTGCGCGAAACGCGAGCATCCGCTGATCGACGTCGCCATCTTCCACAACATTCCGTTCGTCTGCCATCTGGTCGCGTTCTTCCTCATCAACGCGATCATGCTCGGCATCAGCTTCCTGCTGCCGAACTACCTGCAGGTCACGCTGCTGTGCGCGTCCATGATGGCAGGTCTCATGCTGCTGCCGGGCGCCGGACTGAACGCGCTCATGGGGCCCTTCAGCGGAGCCGCACTCGACAAGATCGGCGCGAAACTGCCGATTCTCGTCGGCACTGGGCTGATGACCATCGGCACGGCACTGTTCGCCATCTTCGGCATGAGGTTGAACACCGAAATGATCATCGGCTTCTACATTCTGTTCGGCATCGGATGCGGTATCGCCTTCGGCAACACCATGACCATCGGCAACCTCAGACTGCCGGTCGAACAGAAGGCGTACGGTAACACCTGCTTCAACACGCTCATGCAATTCGCCGGCGCCACCAGCACCAGCATCTGCGCGGCGCTCGTCTCCGCGGCGCAAGGACGGAACGACGGGCTCGGCTATGAAATGCGGACCGCGTTGGGATCGACGCAAGGATTCGTATTCCTGCTGGTGCTCGCCGTCGTCTGCCTGATTCTGCAGATCGTCGGATTCCGCGCATACGAAGACCGTTGAGTTCCGCAGCGTGTGACAAGTGATCGTGGGACGTTGTGATTTCGCACAACGCCCCACGGCCACAGGCGTGACCAAATTTCACGTAACATTCCTCCCCTAGATATATCTGTGCTCGAAACAAGACCGCACGAGGCCGCCATCGCATCGCCATCGCGATTGCGATCGCGATTGCGAACGCGGCACGCGCGGACCGGCCGAGAGAGCCGGACGGCAGAAAACACCAAAGGAGGAATATGACGCAACAGCGGGAAACCCAACGGAACGGGCGGAATACGGCCGGTCAAGGCGCTGTCGATCGGGACGCGGCCAGCCAGAGTGCAGTCGGCCAGAGCATGGCCAGCCAGAGCGTGGCAGCAAACAGCAAACCCATGAACGAGAAGCGTCTCATCATCGTGGTGGTGGCGCTCGCCATCCTGACGTTCCTCGGCATCCTCTCCGAAACATCACTCAACATCGCCTACTCCACGCTGATGGGCGAATTCGCCATCTCCGCCGACGTGGTGCAATGGCTCACCACCGGCTACCTACTGCTGCTTTCCATCGCCATCCCCACATCGCCGTTCATGGTGCGCACCTTCCCGACCAAAGGCCTGTTCATCACCGCCGTCGCCCTGTTCTCCGCGGGCACGCTGGTCGGAGCGCTCGCGGTGAACTTCCCGATGCTGCTCGCGGCGCGACTCGTCATGGCCTTGGGCACCGGCGTTTCCCTGCCGTTGCTGACCAACATCATCCTGGAGAAGGCGCCGTTCGACAAGCGCGGCATGATGCTCGGCCTGGTCAGTCTCGTCACCTGCGCCGCACCGGCGATCGGCCCGGTGTTCGGCGGACTGGTCATGGAATTCCTCAACTGGCATTGGATTTTCTACGCCATGATCCCGTTCCTGGTGATTTCCTTCATTCTCGGCACCGCGACCATTCCCGACATCCGGCACGGCGAGAAAGGGTACCTGTCGGTGCCGTCGCTGCTGCTCATCGCGCTCGGCCTGTCCGGCATCATCGTCGCGGCCAGCTTCTTCGCGCAATGGAACGGCGACTGGCGGTTCTGGACGGTGCTCGTCGGCGCCATTGTGGTGCTGGGCGTATTCGCCGCCGTGCAGTTGCGCATGGAACACCCGCTGGTCGAAGTGCGTACTTTCGCCCACTCCGGGTTCACGCTGGGTATGCTCATTCTGCTCATGTCGTCCGGTGGTGTGCTTGGCGTGAACTTCATGCTGCCGATTCTGCTGCAGCGCGGCTTGGGGCACACCAGCATGGTGGCGGCGCTGATCCTGCTGCCGGGCGCGGTGATCGGTGCGATTTCGGCGCCGATGATCGGCGGGGCGTTGAGGAACCATTTCCCGCCGAAGTTCATCGCCTGCGGATTCGTGGGGGTTGCGATCATGGATGTCGCCATGATGTTCGGCGGCTCGCGTGAATGGGCCATCGCCATCGCTTACGCGCTGTTCATGGCTGCGTCCGGATTCGTGCTCGTACCCGATCAGACGCATGCGCTGAACCAGCTGCCCGCCCGCATGAACGCCGACGGTTCCGCGGTAATGAACACTGTGCAGCAGCTTGCCGGCGCGATCGGCACGGCTGTGGCGTCCACGCTTATCGCCGAATGTTCGGCGGCGAATATCGCCTCCGGCATGGAGCAGTCCGCCTCGTATGTCGCCGGATTCTCCACCAGCATGATCGTGTTCCTCGGCATGGCCGTGTGCGGCGAGATCATGGCGCTGCTCATGTTCCGCTATTCCGTGCGTCGCGTGGCTCCCGCAGAAGCCTAGCCTTCGCCGGGCTTTGTAGGCCGCTCTGACCTTGCGTCTCCCGCTACCAAATGCTCCCCTCTACCATTTTCAGACAGTTTCACCCCCGTTTCTGTCTGAAAATGGTTGAGGAGAGAAATGGTTGGGAAGCTCCCGCTCTCTTTACCGTTTTCAGACAAATTTGCCCCGTATCTGTCTGAAAATGGTTGAGTGGGGCATGAGTGGGTCGTCGTTCTTTACCGTTTTCAGACAAATTTGCCCCGTATCTGTCTGAAAACGGTTGAGCTGACCCCGTCTTCCTTTACCGTTTTCAGACAAATTTGGCCTGTTTCTGTCTGAAAATGGTTGAGTGGGGGCCGTTACTTTCTGTCGTTTTCGTGGCCTGCTCTGGTCGCATCCCGCTCTGATTTTGCAACCCCTGCCGCCGAGCATCCCCCTACCGTTTTCAGACAAATTTGCCCCGTTTCTGTCTGAAAACGGTTGAGGGAGTTGGGGACTGGGGAAGGCGTTGAGGGGATGGCGCCCTATGTTACCGTTTTCGGACAATTTCGCCCACGTTTCTGTCTGAAAACGGTTGAGCAGGGCATGAGTGGGTCGTCGTTCTTTACCGTTTTCGGACAAATTTGCCCCGTATCTGTCTGAAAACGGTTGAGGGAGTTGGATGCTGAGGGGAAGGCGTTGAGGGGATGTCGCCCTACGTTACCGTTTTCGGACAGTTTCGCCCCCGTTTCTGTCTGAAAACGGTTGAGCGGGGCATGGGTGGCCCCGTCTTTCTTTACCGTTTTCGGACAAATTTGGCCTGTTTCTGTCTGGAAACGGTTGAGCGGAGCCCGTCGTTCTTTCTTTACCGTTTTCAGACAAATTTGCCCCTGTTTCTGTCTGAAAACGGTCATGGGGCGGTGTGCAGGTGCAGGGTGGCGGCGATGGCGGCGCAGGTCGCTTCGATATTGCGTTCGGTGTCAGCAAGCAGGGCAGGCAGAGCGGCCGCTCCGGGCGTGATACCGAACACCGCGACGATGCCCGCATCTTCAAGCCGTGCGATGGTATGCGGATCGCGCGTCACCGAACCGCCAATCGCAATCGTCGGTTTGCCGCATGATTGCGCCAGTTTCGCAATACCGCTCGGCACCTTGCCGTACGGGGTCTGACTGTCGATCGACCCCTCACCGGTAATCACGACATCGGCCCATGCGCAGGCCTCGCGCCCATGCGTCAGCTCAAGCACCAGGTCGATTCCGGGGCGGATGGAGGCGTTGAACAATCCCATCAATCCACCGCCGGTACCGCCCGCAGCGCCCGCGCCCGGCACATCGCGCACGTTCCGACCGTTGAACCGTTCGATTGCGTCGGCCAGCCGCGCCAATCCGCAATCAAGCAGGTCGACCTGCGCGGAATCGGCGCCCTTCTGCGGTGCGAACACCCGTGCCGCGCCATGCTCGCCGATCAGCGGATTGGTCACGTCGCAAGCCAAGGTGATCGGAATCCGCCGCACGTCCTCACGCACCGACGTGGCATCGATACGTGCCAGCCGCGTCAACGCACCGCCGCCAGGCTCCAACTCCCGTCCATCGCGGTCAAGGAACTGGTACCCGAGCGCACGCGCCAAACCGGTGCCGCCATCCGTAGTGGCGCTGCCGCCCAAACCGAGTATCACGCGGGTCGCGCCGGCGTCGATCGCGGCACGAATCGTTTCGCCGGTGCCGAACGTGGATGCCATGAGCGGATCGCGGTCGGCGGGGGAGATGCGTTCAAGGCCGCTGGCCGACGCCAATTCGACTACCGCGATGCGCTCATGATCGCGTGAATCGGCCGCACTGCCCGACGCCGCACAATTCCCCAGGAATCCGAACCGCGCGACTGTAGGCCGCCCAAGCGCATCGACCGTCGCAACGTCACGCAATTCGCCGCCAGTGGCGTGCGCCAATGCCGACGTCAGTCCCTCGCCGCCATCCGAAAGCGGCATCAAACGGCACTCCGCGTGCGGATCGGCGGCCAGGATCCCGCGCTTCATCGCCTGTGCGATCGCTTCGGCCGATGCCGCCTCCTTGAACGAATCCGGTGCCAACAGATAACGCATGCCGATCCTCCAGCCGTCCCTTTGTTGCCAGTCGTTGTCAGTCGTTCCCAGCTGTTCCATGCTATACCGCAACCGTGCCGCAACCGCTCCGCGCAAGGTTATGCGAGCGCTAACATGCTTCGGGAATAAGATGACTGGCTGAATACCACAGCTGAATACCACAAAGGAGGTCCGATATGAGTGAAACTGCAATGACCGCAACCGCAGGGCGCCTGGACGGCAAGGTGGCGATGGTCACCGCGTCGACGAGAGGCATTGGTTATGCGATCGTGAAACGGTTCGCGCAGGAAGGCGCCACCGTCTACATGGCCGCGCGCAACGCCGAACGCGCACAGGTGAAAATCGACGAACTGATGCGGGAGAACCTGCCCGGAACGGTGAAGTTCGTGTACAACGACGCGTCCAAGGACGAGACGTACGTGTCCGCCGTGGAGGAGGTAGTGGCCAACGAGGGGCGCATCGACGTGCTGGTCAACAATTTCGGTACGTCCAACCCGGCCAAGGATCTCGACATCGAACACACCGACCCGCAGGAATTCATCGATACGGTCGATATCAACCTCAAATCCGTGTTCATCACGTCGCAGGCCGCGCTCAAGCATATGGCCGAACGCAAGTCCGGCAGCATCATCAATATTTCGTCCATCGGCGGCGCGGTGCCGGACATTTCGCAGATCGGTTACGGCACATCCAAGGCAGCCATCAACTATCTGACCAAGCTGATCGCCGTGCATGAGGCGCGTAAGAACATCCGTTGCAATGCGGTGCTGCCGGGCATGACCGCCACCGACGCGGTGCAGAACGCGTTGAATGACGAATTCCGCGAGTTCTTCCTGCATCACACGCCGATCCGTAGGATGGCCACGCCGGAGGAGATCGCGAATGCCGTGCTGTACTTCGCCTCCGACGAGTCGCAGTTCACCACCGGTCAGATTCTGGAGGTGTGCGGCGGCTTCGGCCTGGCCACCCCGGTATTCGGCGACCTGCAGGACAAGTCCCGCGCCGCCTGATTTTGCCGCTTTCATCGCCTGTTGTCTGAAAGCGGTGAAGCGAAAGGCATCCTGCGTTACCGTTTTCGGACAGATTTGGCTTATTTCTGTCTGAAAATGGTTAAGCAGAAGGCGTCCTGCGTTACCGTTTTCGGACAGATTTGCCCGGATTCTGTCTGAAAATGGTAACGGGAGGTGGACTGGAGTTGGGGTTGAAGAGGGGGCGTTGAGGGAGGGAATCAGTTCTGCATTACCGTTTTCGGACAAATTTGCCCCGATTCTGTCTGAAAACGGTAAAGAACGACGACCCACTCATGCCCCACTCAACCATTTTCAGACAGATACGGGGCAAATTTGTC
>NZ_JAHBBE010000043.1 GCF_019331805.1 Bifidobacterium pongonis | reverse complement strand
GTTCCGTCTCCTGGCTTCCAATCGCGGTTTTTTGTTTTGGCGAATGAAAATCGTACACAGGACGCGGGCCATGCCCTCCTGCGTCAGGGCCGGAATCCGAAAGTGCGCAAGATTTCGGACGTTATCCCGATAACGAGTTGCGCATCGTCATCCGCGGTTCGCGGCTCGGCGGCCTTGACGGCGACGATACGCCCCCGCATAGCGGCAATGCGACGCTTGACGGGATACTCGGCGATTGCAGGCCGATAGAACCGGATGCGAGCCGAACGATCGAGTTTGTCTTCGAAGGCTACATCATCTATCAGGTGCGTAACGAGTCCTACTGCGTCTACGACTCATCGGAGAGCCGCACCGGGAAGTATCTGGCCGTTTTCGAGAAGTCGGCGCTGCTTGATGATCTTTCGGTTTCGACGAGCGCGCAACGGTGGGATGATGGGACGTGCTTTCCGTACCGGTGGAAGCATTACGGCGTGTATACGCAGAATCATGTGATCGATATCGTGTCACACGACAATCCGCAGGTGTATAGGTACGATTCGCAGCCAAGTCCCGACCCGGCGCACTGACAGCGAACCGACAACGTACCGACGGCACAATGCGGCATACGGGCGACAATGTGGGAAACGCCCCGAAACACCGGTTCACCTGTCCGAGGCGATGCGCGATTCGAGCCTGCGCACCTGTTCGCTTGTTTCGGGCCTGATCTGCGTCTGGGTGACCTGCAGGGCGATGCGGTCCGCCTCAAGCGCGGCGATCTGCCTGGAGAACACGATGAACCATCCCAGGTACACCATGCATGCCAGCGCTTCCACGTCGGTGAGCGCGATATTGCCCATCAGCCAGTCGACGCCGAACGCGGCGCACACCACGAGCATGAGGTCGGAGATCACCATCACGGTGCGGCTCAGGCGCGGCGCGATCCACGGCAATAGCAGGAACAGGATGAGCATGAGCACGGGCAGGCCGCGAGCGAACACGTTGTGCAGGATCGGGTGCGGCGTGTAGCGGAACGCGCCGATGCCGATGAAGGCGACGCCGGACAGGGTGAGCATGACGCTCAGGATGCCGGTGCGCAGCCGGTAGTGCGGGATGAGGAACCCGTGGTTCGGATCGCCGTCGCGGGAGGTGTTGCGGAAGGCTTTGCCGGATCGTTTGCCGTCCTTGCCCGTCTTGCCCGACTTACCTGCCGTCCTGCCGGGAACCTCGCCGGAGACCGTTCCGGAACCGTCGCCGCGCAGTCGCGTCAACCGTTCCGTGGTCACGAGTTCGGAGATGGCGAAGTAGCTGATAATGATGATGCACAGGCCGCCGAGCATGAGCGTGGAGTTGAACATGGTGGCGGCGAAGGTGGTGCGATCGCCCAGCTGGGAGAAGTTGTTGTGGTACCAGTAGGGGTCGTCGGTGGTCAGGCCCGCCACGCACACGCCGGAGATGACGAAGAACGGGAGCAGCGATGCCAGCGTTTTCGCGTTCATCATGCGCGCCTGCACGAAGGTCATGTAGCCGACCACGCCGGAGACCGCGCCGCAGATGGCGGACATGTAGCCCACGAAGATCTTCGGTCCCATCACCTCGTTCACCACGCTGAGCAGGGCGAACGATGTCAGGAACGTGGTGGCCGCGTACACCGCGGAGAGCGCGAGCGATTCGATGAGCCTGCGCACCATGACGAGCCAGCCGTGTTTCAGGTTCATAGATCGCGATTGGCTCAGGTAGCCGATAAGGAAGGAGACGACCGCGCAGGCGGCTCCGATGCCGGAGCAGACGATGAAGCGACGCAGCATGAGCTGCCAGATGGCGGGCGCGTATGCGAGGTAGACGTTCATGGAGATGGCACCCACGGCGGCGCAGATGATGAACGAGATCAGACCGCCGGTTTCCGCCCGCTGGTGGCGCCCCTGAACCATGATGCACTCCCTCCGCCGGCGCTTGCCCGTATTTCGGGTCCGGTACGCCCGGTACGCCGCCATCGCGTTCGCACCGGCCTTCGGCGACGGGTGGCATGCCTTCCTCCCGCGCGCTGTGGTGCGTGCACGCGGAATCGCGCTTCTTTGATTCTACGTTCGGTGCGTACGTTTGCGTTTCGATTGCCTGATTTTACCGCTTCGCGCGTATTCGCGACATCATCGTCCGGCTGCCGCGGCGCGGGTTTTGCACCGTCTATGCCGTGCGGCGAATCCCAACGTGCCCGCCAGCACCGCCCCGCCGATGAGCAGGCAGGTCCGCACCCACCAGTCCGGCGAGGTCGGGATCGAGGCGGTGTCCCCGGCGGCTTCGCTTTCCGCCACGTTCGCGGTGCGTTCCCCCGTCACCAGCAGGCGTTGCGTGTTCACCCCGTACGGCGTGCATGTCAGCAGGGTCACCAGGTCCTTCCCCGGTTCGATCACCAGCTTGTCCACGTCGTTCGGCTCCACCACGCTGATATCCGTCACCTTGTAGGTGACCGTCCGGCCCAGCACTTCGATGCGGAACAGGTCTCCTTTGCGCATTTCGCCGAGGCGGGTGAACAGTTCGGCCGAGGGCAGTCCCCTGTGCCCGGTGAGCACGGCATGCGTTCCCTTGCCGCCGATAGGCAGGGACGTCTGGCTCATATGCCCAACTCCTTTGGCGAGCACGTCTTCGGAGGTGCCGTGGTAGATGGGCAGTCTCAGGGAGATCCTGTTGATGCTCAGATACCCCATCACCCCGTCGTGGTTCACGTTGAGCACGTTGGCGTAGTTGGTGGGCAGCACGTAGCCGCTGTCGCTGACGAACGGATCGTGCACCGGGTCGCCGCTCAGGTTCTCGTTGTAGGTTCGTGCCGCCCCCAGTTCCGCCTTGACCTTCTTCGATGGCATGGCGGCGGTTTTCTTCTGGTACGAGTCGATGACTTCGGTGTGTTCCCGTGTGGCGAGCATGTCCGCGACGCTCGGGTAGGCGAATACCGCGATGCCGCCGATGACGAGCAGCGCGGCCAGAATGCCGCTCCACACGTTGCCGCCCTTGCCGCGGGTCTTCCCGCCCCGAGCGCCGTTGCCCTTACGGGCTTTACCGGTCTTGCCTGTCATGTCCGTTCTGCCGGTCGTACCCGTCGCACCGCCGCCTTCGCCGGCGTGTTCGCCCGGCCTGCTGTGCCTTGATGCGTTGTCTGCCATGGTGGAAAGCCTCTGTTCGTTCCTCACGGGCTCGGCGAACGTTGCCGGGCCGGCATGTCTTCAAATGAAGAGATCGGGCCGCATACGCTGCAGGTATGCGACCCGATCAATGGTATTGGGACTCATCCCCCGCGCTGCCGTGGGAGCGTCGTCCGATGCGCCGGTTCAGGCGATGCGGCTCACGCCTTCTTGCGGGAGATGGCCAGCATCACGCCGCCTGCGATCATGAGCGCGCCCAGCACGCTGAAGACGATGGTGCCGATGCCACCGGTCTTCGGCAGCTTGCCGGTCTTGTTTTCCACGTCCTTGGTCACGTAGCCGATTTCGCTTTCGCCTTCGACATGGCCGGTGTAGTCCTTGGCCTCATCCTTGATCGGGGTGAGGGTGACGTCGATCGGGGCGCTCAGCTTGTTGTAGCCGCCCGGAGCCTTGGTTTCCACCAGCTGGTAGGTCAGCGGGTCGCCGTTGTCGTCGGCGCCCTTCAGGCCGTACACGGTGAGCTTGCCCTTGGCGTCCGTCACCAGGGTTTCGCTGCCGCCCTCGTCGTTCAGCGCCTTGCGGTAC
This sequence comes from Bifidobacterium pongonis, assembly GCF_019331805.1. Lineage (GTDB taxonomy): Bacteria > Actinomycetota > Actinomycetes > Actinomycetales > Bifidobacteriaceae > Bifidobacterium > Bifidobacterium pongonis. The sequence goes on along the minus strand of NZ_JAHBBE010000043.1, from coordinate 13,598 downwards.
ACGCCGTCGCTCAGCTTCACGAACTTGAAGGATTCGCCGTTGCGCTGCAGCTTGAACTCCGCGCCGGCCAGCGGGGTCTTCGTGCCGGCGGCAATCTTGTTCACCTTGATGCCGAAGACGTAGATCTTGGTCTTGTCCTTTTCGGTGCGGTGGCCGCCCTTGTACGGGTTGTTGCTGTACTGCAGCTCGGCGTGGTTGACGATGGCGGTGCCGACCACGGCCTTCTCGTTCACGGTGGCGGAGTATTCCACGTCGATCTCGGCGTACGGGCGGATCTTGTCGTAATCGAACTTGAGCAGGAAGGTGACGTCGTGGCCGTCCATGTCCTTGGTGTTCAGGGTCTTGACGTACGCGTCCGTGTCGGTCAGGTCCACGGTGGAGCCGTCGGCCTTGACGCCCTTGACGGTGATGTCGTCGTTGAAGGTCAGCGCCTCATCCATCGCATCGGCGATCCAGTACTTCTTCTCGATGGCGTTGGACGGGTAGGCGGGCACATCGTTCTTCAGCTCGAACTTGACGCTCTCGCCGATGGACGCGGTGTCGGAACCCTGGTCGCGCTTGTCAAGACCGGTGTTGATCTCGCTGCTGGTGCGATGTCCGTTGATGATCTTATCCATGCTCGGCTTGGAACGCTTGGCGACGATGGTGGCGTCGTCCACGACCCACTGCTTGTCGACGTACTTCGGGAGCACGTTCGCGCCGACGGCACGGTACACGTACAGGCCGTTGGCGGTGGAGGACTCGCCGCCGTTGTTGTTGATGACCTCGACGTAGTAGCCGCCGATGGCGAGGTCGTTGATGGTGACGCTGTCGCCAGTGTTCTTCGCGCTGCCCGCAACGGTGGTCAGCTTGCCGCTGGCGCCCAGCTGGTCGAAGAACTTGGCGATCTCGCCGGTGGTCTCGTTGTTGGCGATACCGGAGGTGGTCGAACCTTCGACGTTCGGCAGACCTTCGTACTCGTCGGTCACGGAATTCTTGTCACCGATGTACTTGGGGAAGTTGGCCTTGACCCAACCGGCAATGGCGGAGTTCCAGGTGAACTCCGGGCTTTCCGGCTGATCGGCGTCGTAATCGTAGTTCACGTCGATGATCTTGTACGCGTTGGCGGTCACATCAACGCTATCGCCGGCGTCGGCGAGGTTGCTGATGGTGATGCTGCCAGTGTCAGTCCTTTCCAGTGCGCTCGCGCTGGAAGCGAACCCGAAGCCGCCCACCGTGGCGGCGGTGGCAATGGCTACCGCGGCCACGATCCCTTTTCTAAACTTCTCCAACATGGGTTTCTCCTTTGGTTTGTTGGTTGGTCCTAATGTGCCCGGCGTCTCTCTCGCCGGTTTTTCATGCCGCCGTTTCCGGCAGCGGTCCACTCGATGTCAATCACGCCATGGCGTTCAGATCATCGGCTTCACGTGTTCTCTTGACCGTTATCGCCACACCGGCAAGCACGAGCACCGCACCCGCCATGGTGAAGATCATGAGCCCTCGTCCGCCCGTCGACGGGATGGACGTGGCGTGGTAGTTCGCCACGGAAAGGCCCTGTTCCTTGTCGGTCTCGAACGCCGGCGGTTTGACGCCATCGCTGACCGCGGTGATGACGAGCTGCTCCTTGTCGGTCTTGCTCATATCGACAACGACGTTCCACTGCCCCTTGGGCTTGAGATAGCCGTCGGGAGCCTTGGACTCGATGAGTCGGTACGTGCCTTCCACAAGTCCGGCGAATTTCACCTTGCCGTCACTGCCGCTGGTCTGAACGTCGATGCGCTGCCACTTGCCGGGGTTAAGCCGGTCGAGCGGCGTGGCCTTGCAGGTCTCATCGCAGTCACCGTCGTAGCGGTACAGCTGGAATTCGGCGCCGGCGAGCGGGTCACCGCTTTCGCCGTCTTTCTTGGTGAATTCGAAGTCGGTCGTCTTCTCGACGTTGGTGAAGGTGGTGCCGGGATCGGCTTGCGATCGCACTGCCACGACGGGCACCTTCGCCGGATCGGCTTCGGCACTGTTGATACACAGTTTCTCCGCTCCGTTCACGTAGACGCGCAGGGTCAGACCCTTGGTCACGCCGGAACCGTATTCCTCCTTTTCGCTGATGCGTATGCCGATGTTGTACGTGGTGGTGTCGTAGTCATACCGCTTGTTACCGGTATTGACCTCGCTCATCGTGTAGGTGTAGCTGACACCATCGGGGTTCGTCCTCATGCTCTTGTCCAGGCTCTTCCACCAGTCGGCGCTGAAGGTGAGCGGCGCCCACGTGGCGGTGCCATCGGCTCCCACCTCGACGGTGGCCTGGCTGAACGCGGGGGCTCCCTTGGCCACGGATGCGGCATCCGGCTCCAGCTTGAACTTGAATTCGCCGGCCTTCACCTGCTGCTTATCGCCCTTCCTGAGCAGCTTCTTGGTGGCATTGAAACTGACCTGGACTGGCTTGATGTCGTCACGCTGCACGTTCTGATCGGTTTTCCCATCGGCGGAGACGACGAAGTTGTTGAGGGTGTCGGCGCTGGTGGAATCGTGGTAGACGGCGACGGTGTTGACGTTGTAATAGTCGGTCGTCTTGGTCATCTTCGAGTTGTCGATGATGTCGTTGACGTAGTCGCTGACCTTACCGAGGGCGTTGTCGTCACTGCTCTTCAGCAATGTCTTGCCGGTGCCGTCGGAAAGCGTGGACTCCTGACGTTCCAGATGGTAGCCTGCAGGCAGCGCGGCGCCTTCGCTCGTAACGGCGGAGAAGGTCACCTTGTTGCCGCCGTTCTTGATGAACAGGTCGGCGCCGCCATCGTAGTCGGAAGCGTTTTTGGTGCTCTGCGCGCTCGTGGTGCTGCCGTCGGTTCCCTTGAGGATCATCGCGTCGCCCGAATTGGCGTAGTCGACACTGGTACGATCCTGATTCGGGTTGGTTTGTCCTCTGGGCAGGAACTTACGCTTGACGGCGTTCACCCAATCGTCGCTGTCGGAGGCATCGGCCTTGACGGAATCGGCGGTGACGGTCTGCTGCGAGCCTTCGCCACCGGTCACCTGGGTGGTGAGGTCGGCCGCCACACGCACCTTCACATGCACGTCGCCGCTCGACGGCGCGTAGCCTGCCGGAGCCTTGGTCTCTTCGAGCAGATAGTCCACACCGTCCTTGGATCCGGGGATGCCTCGCACGGTGAAGGTGCCTTGTTCGCCGGTGACGAGTCGCAGGGCCTTGGACTTGTCGGTGGTGGTGACCAGCGCACCGTCGTCATCGGTGCTGGCCCAGTACGCGCCATCGCGGTATGCGCCGGTGATGTACTTGCCGTCCGTGGTCTTGAGCACGTATTCCGCGCCCTTCAGGGCGACGCCGGAATTGCCGGAGCTGGTCTTCTCGAATTTGAAATCGCCCAGCACCTTGGTTGCGCTGCTCTGCTTGACCGTACTCAGGTAGTTCACGAGCAGATGGTAGCCGTAGCTGAAGGAATAGGCATCACGGTTATAGTTGCCATCGGTGTTGATGGCTATATAGTCATAGCCGACCTGCCGATACAGCTGACCGTCCGCCGCTTCGCTGCCACCGGTGGTGGCGGTGAAACCGGTCTGGGTTTTGGCTCCTATGGTCATTCCGGTGACGGTATTGAAGTCCCTCTTGTCTTTGTCGACGGACTCGTCAAAGATCGGCACGGTGCAGGTGTCAACACCATTCGCGGCGCCGCTCAATGGGAGAAGATCCTCCGCGCTGCTGCACAGCTTGTAGATGCCGCCGAGGAATTCCACCCGCTTGCCGCCCTTGCCGTCACGCACGTAGGTGACCGCCACATGGTGGTACATATCCTGCGTGGTGAAGATAGAGCCGCGTCTGGTGGACGGCAGATTGTACGACAGTCCCTGCCGTTCAGGGAAAATCGTGTTGGGGAAAATATGAAGATTGTTGTAACGCAATGTCAGATCGGGGATGCTGACGTCCGTTCCGATGCCCGGGAAGGCTAATGCCTGCAAGCCAACGCCTTCGCTGCTGCTGTCGACGCTCGACGCATAGATTTCCTCCAGACCGTCCAAGTACTGGATGCCATTGAGCAGCTTGACGCGATCCTCCTTCTCATTGAAGGTTCCCGCGTTTATTCTCTCCTGACGCCAAGAGTTGTAAGCGTTGTACAGATTCCACTTGCCGGAATTATCATCGCCGGTCATCCAGGAGAGGATGGTCTCGGTCGAGGAATCAGACATATCATCGCCGGCGTATTCTATGCGAGCCTGCCTGTCGACCAGAATACGCAGCACCCGGTCGGGGAAGATGCGTGCCAGGTCTTCATCCCAGCTGGAAGGAAATGCGATCGAGACCCTGCTGACCGAGTTGGCCTGAGCATGGGCCTGCTCCTTTGTGGTGATGCGAGGCACCAGTCGGAATTTCGCCTCGTCCGAGGAATCAGTGCTGTTCGTGTTATCCGTGGACTGTGCGGAGGCGGCACCGTTCTGACTGTCCGCACCGCTGTTGTTCGATTCGTCCGTACCGTTCGCGCTACCGTTGGTGGTGCCGTCGGACTGGTCGCCGTTCGAAGCGCCGGTTTCCCCGTTGCCTGAGGATGCGCCCTTGTTCGCCTCGTTCGAACCATTCACGCTATCCGCGTTGTTCGAATCGTTCCCGGACTCGGTCTGCGCGGTGATTTCGGAAGCCGTTTCGCCATTCTGCTGCGCGGTTCCGCTGTCGGACGCATATGCGTAGACGGGAGTGAACAGTCCTCCGACCATGCACATCGTGATTGCGAATCCCAAGCATGCCTTGAGATATCCGTGTCGTGCCCTCGTCCGTGTTCTCGGACCATCATCGGCTCTGCCGAAGTCCCTACTCCTCAGCTTCGCCATGGTTTCCTCCCTCGTACATGGCGTTCACCGGCCGAACCGCATCGCATATGAACGATGTCCATCCAGCTCGGAAAACACCCTGGTTATGGTGAACACGCAGGCTCAGCCCTCTCCCCCGGGAAATCGTCTTCTTCTCAAACGGCGATCCAATGGTGACGGCTCTCCTGCAAATCCACCCGATTGCCTTGATTGCGAGATTTCCGGCTTATGCCCGAAAACGGCAATTCTCTTATCTCCTCGTTTTGGATATACCTTTAAAGTAACAGAAGTGTGATGATTCATTCACGAGGCGTCAACGGCCAGATTTCTGCAAAATTCGACATCGGCATTTAATTTCTCTAATTATCACCTTTCCACCGTTTTTCTTGCATCTAACGCCCCCCCCCCCCCTTGAAATAAGGGGGTGTAAACGTTTACCCATTTCTCTGTGAGCTGGGTCACATTTTCATGCGAACACGCATAATTGGACAAATCGTCCATTATCGAGAGCTTCACAGAACCTTCACATACTCGCCGATGACACGCGCATAAAAGCTTTGACGCACATGACGGCACGTCCTCTCCCCTACTCAATTCGTCCAAATCACCGCAAGCCCGGCTTCATAGCCCCCTTACGAAGCCCCCCCATTGCGCAAAACGGCGTGGGCCAGTCCGGGAGTGTTCCCGGACCGGCCCACGCCGATACCAACCGGAGAAATGACGATCAGAACAGGTGACGCTGTTCCGGCTTATCCTCGCTCATCAGCAGCATGAAGCTCCTGGATTGCGCGGTGATCGCGAATCCTGCCTCATAGTTGAGCTCGGGGCCGTCCGGATTATGCGTGTCCACAACAAGCTTCCACCTGCTGCCGTAGTTCTCATCCGGCAGCGTGAACTGGATGGGCTCGTAGTGGGCGTTGAAGATCAGGATGAAGTCGTTGTCGACCGTGGCGTTGCCGTAATAATCCATTTCGGGAATATCGGCGCCGTTCAGGTACACCATCATCGAGAACGCGTGCGTGTTCTGCCAGTCGTTCATATCCATGATGGAACCGGTGTGGTCGAACCATTCGATCTGCGGAATCGTATCCGGATCGTCGTCGCTGGTGCGCCCGGTGAAGAACCGGCGGCGGTGCAGCACCGGATGGTCCAGACGCAGGTGGATCAGCTTCGAGACGAAGGCGAGCAGGCTCTTGCGGTCATCATCCAGATCCCAATGCGTCCAGGAGATCTCGTTGTCCTGGCAGTAGGCGTTGTTGTTGCCCTGCTGTGTGCGGGCAACCTCGTCGCCGCCGCAGATCATCGGAATGCCCTGACTGAACAGCAGCGTGGAGAACATGTTGCGCATCTGCCGCTGGCGAAGCTCGTTCACGTCGCGGATGGTGGTCTCGCCTTCCACGCCGCAGTTCCACGAACGGTTGTTGCTTTCGCCGTCGCGGTTGCCTTCGCCGTTCGCATCGTTGTGCTTCTCGTTGTAGCTCACCAAATCGTTGAGGGTAAAGCCGTCGTGCGCGGTGACGAAGTTCACCGACGCGACCGGTCGACGGCCGTTCACCTCATACAGGTCGGAGCTGCCCATGAGTCGGGATGCGAACTCCGGCAGCGTGGACGGCTGCGAGCGCCAGAAGTCCCTGACGCAGTCGCGGTAGCGGCCGTTCCATTCGGACCAGCTGGAGGGGAATCCGCCGACTTGGTAGCCGCCGGAGCCGAGGTCCCATGGTTCGGCGATGAGTTTGACGCGGCTGATGACGGGGTCTTGTTCGACGATGTCGAAGAAGGCGGAGAGTTTGTCGACTTCCTGGAACTGGCGTGCGAGGGTGGCTGCGAGGTCGAAGCGGAAGCCGTCGACGTGCATTTCGGTGACCCAGTAGCGCAGGCTGTCGGTGATGAGCTGCAGGGCGTGCGGGGAGCGCATGAGCAGCGAGTTGCCGGTGCCGGTGGTGTCGAAGTAGTGGTAGGGGTCGTGGTCGACGAGACGGTAATAGGCCTGGTTGTCGATGCCTTTGAAGCTCAGGGTGGGGCCCATGTGGTTGCCTTCGGCGGTGTGGTTGTAGACCACGTCGAGGATGACTTCCATGCCTGCGTGGTGGTAGGCCTTGACCATGGATTTGAACTCGTTGACCTGTTGGCCGCGTTCGCCGACGCTGGAGTAGGCGTTGTGGGGCGCGAAGAAGCCGATGGTGTTGTATCCCCAGTAGTTGCTCAGGCCCTTCTTTTGGAGGAAGGAGTCGTTGACGAACTGGTGGATCGGCATGAGTTCGATGGCGGTGACGCCGAGCTTTTTGAGGTAGTCGATGACGGACGGGTATGCGAGACCCGCGTAGGTGCCTCGGATGTCCGGGGGGACGTCCTGGTTGAGGTTGGTCATGCCGCGTACGTGTGCTTCGTAGATGACCGAATCGTGGTACGGGATGTTCGGATGCTGGTCGTTGCCCCAGTCGAAGTAGGGGTTGACGACGACGGACTTCATGGTGTGTGCCGCGGAGTCCTGCATGTTGATGGCGTTGATGTCGTCCGGGTGGGACATGTCGTAGGAGAAGAGGCTCGGGTCGTCGTCGATGTTGCCTTCGATGGCTTTGGCGTACGGGTCGAGCAGGAGCTTCGAGGGGTTGCAGCGCTGGCCTTGCCCCGGGTTGTAGGGGCCGTAGACGCGGTAGCCATAGCGCTGGCCCGGCTGCAGGCCGGGTATGTAGTTGTGCCAGACGTAGGAGTTCTGCTCCGTCATCTCGATGCGTGTTTCGTGGTCGTCTTCGTCGAACAGGCACAGTTCGACTTTTTCGGCCACCTGGGAGAATAATGCGAAATTCACGCCGGCGCCATCGTAGCTTGCGCCGAGCGGATACATGGATCCCGGTCGTATATGCATGCTACTCATTATCCCACGCGTTCCGCCCGTGTGGTTCGTTTTTGTGACTTCCGCCACAAGATGACCCCATCTTTGGGGCTTTTGGGACTCTTCGGGGCATGGCCGCGGGCGGGTTGCAGGGTTGCCGTGGCACCGGTACCGGGGTGCCGGTGCCGGGATATCGGCGCCGGTCAGGCGTTTTCGCGCAGTCTGCGGATTTGTTCGTGCTGGATGGCGATGATGGAGTTGCTGGCGGTCACGCGCGTGGCCAGCAGTTCGTCCCAGCCAACCCATGCCGATTCCACGTGCTCGTCCGCGTCGAAGTGGCGTTCCACGCGTTCGAATCCGTCCAGGTGGATCACCATGATGTGCGCGAGTTCGTCGGTCATGCCTTCGGAGGAGTAGCAGTCGACGACGTGGTCGACGCGTATGCGGTCCGGCGCGATGGGCGTCACGCCGGTTTCCTCGCGCAGTTCGCGCAGTGCGGCTTCGCGCGCATCCTCGCCGTCGTCCATCAGGCCGGCGGGCAGGCCGTAGGCGAAGGAGTCGTTGCCGATGCGGTATTCGCGTTCGATCAGGTAACGGTCCGTGGCGGTGTCGTGTACAAGCATCACCACGCATGGCGCGTGGCGCAGCACTTGGCGGCGGATGCGGACGAGTTCTCCGCCCGTGGTGGTCAGGCCCACAACCGTGTCTTCAACGCGGAAGATCGCCCCACGGTAGACTTCGCGGCTTTCCAGCAGTTTCGCCGGAACGGACATGTCGATGCCGTCGCCGTGGGCGGCGAGTCGCGCGTCCACCGCGTTCCCCGCTCCCCCGTTTCCTTCCACGGTTGCGCCCGCAGTCGCATTCGCGGTTTTTGCGGTCTTCGTCGTGTTCTCGCTCATGTTGTTCTCCCGTTCCTTCCCGTCCGTCGCGTTCACGCGGTTTCCACGGCTCCTGTGGGGCTGGCCACGCCGGCGCCGTTGATGAGCCAGGTCCACGGGTCCGTGGTGATGCGGATCCAGTTGGTTTCCACCTGTTCACCCGTGGTTTCGGCGAGTGCGGCGGGCACGTCCACGGTCGCGTAGTTGAACCACATGGATTCGATGGCGGCGTGCGGGGTGTTGATGAAGCAGGGGCGTACGTGCGGTTCATGCTGCCCGGTTTCGCCGTGCCCGATCGCGATGCCTTCGGCGCGCATGGCGGCCTCGTAACGTGCCTGTTCGATGGCGTCGGTGACGGGGTGGTGGCGCAGGTCGCTGGTCACATACACGTCGGCGCCGGTGGCACGCACTTCGTCGAACAGGGAGTCGCCGGAGCCGGGCAGTACCGCGACGGTGGAGATGGGAGTGTCCGGGTCGCCGCACATTTGGATGCCAAGTGCGGTGGCCATGCCATGTTCGTTGACTTCGGTGTGGACGCGGCGGGCGAACGCTCCCAATGTCATGGGTTCGCTCAGGCGGCCCACACGCCCCAGGCCGACGGGGTGCGCCGCGTTCGGGTCGTCGATGGGCACGAGCGGCCGTTGGTCAACGAGTCCGAAATAGTCGGCTGCAGCCTGACCCACGCCGCGCCAGGAGGCGTCCGCGTTGGTGTGCCCCACCCATAAGGCGCAGCCGGCTCGGTTGAGTTTGGTGACGAGACTGCCTCGGAAGCCGAGGCCGGAGACTTCGTGCACCGCACGGAAGAACAGCGGATGGTGGGTGATGAGCAGGTCCGCGCCCCAGTCGATGGCCTGATCGATGACGGCGGATGTCGGGTCGGCGGCGAAGGCGATGCGGGTGACGGGCTGCAGCAGGTCGCCCACGATGAGTCCCGGTTCGTCCCAACTTTCCGCGTATCGCAGCGGGTACAGCATTTCCAGTACGTCGACGACCTGCTTGAGTCTCATCATGTTCCCTTTCCCGCTTGGCCTTCCCATGGTCGTTCATGGGAAGGCTTCCGCATTTTCCGCATTGCTTTTCAGTTCATCAGTGCGCCGCGAGCTGCCAGTCCGCACCCACGCCCGTGGACACGTCCAACGGCACATCCAAGTGCACGGCGTTCTCCATGGCGTCGCGCACCAGGGCGGTCACCTGTTCGGTCTCCCCCGGCGCGATCTCCACCACGAGTTCGTCGTGGATCTGCAGGATGATACGGCTGCGCAACCCCGCTTCGCCCAGCGCCTTGCGTGCCCGGATCATCGCGATCTTCATGATGTCGGCCGCGCTGCCCTGGATCGGGGCGTTCAATGCCGCGCGTTCGGCCGCGTCTCGGGCCGTACGGTTCGTGGACCTCAACGCGGGGAAATAGCGCCTGCGGCCGAACATCGTCTCGGTGTAGCCGAGCTTGCGCGCTTCGCTCACACAGGATTCCAGGAAGTCGTGCACCTTGCCGAACGTGGCGAAATACTTCGCCTTGAGCGCGTCCGCCTCGCTGGGGCGGATCTTGAGCTGCTGCGCGAGGCCATATGAGCTCAGGCCGTACGCCAGGCCGTAGCTCATCGCCTTCACGTGGCTGCGCTGGTCGGGGGTGATCTGGTCGACCGGCACGCCATGCACGAGGCTCGCCACGTACTTATGGAAGTCGACGCCGCTCTTGAACGCTTCGATCAGCGACTCGTCACCGGACAGGTGCGCCATGATGCGCAGTTCGACCTGTGAGTAATCGCAGCTCATCAGCGATTCGAAGCCTTCGCCCGGCACGAACGCGGACCTGATCTCACGTCCTGCGGCGTTGCGGTTCGGAATGTTCTGCAGGTTCGGGTCCACGGAGCTCAGACGTCCGGTCGCGGCCACGGTCTGTTCGAACGTGGTGTGGATGCGCTCATCGGCCGGGTTGGTGGCGTCGATGAGCGTGGCGACGATCTGCTTGAGCTTGTTCGTCTCACGGTGTTTGAGCAGTGCGCCGAGGAATCCGCTGGCGCGTTCGTCGGACGCATAGTTGAAGTAGAGCTTCTGCAGGGCGTCCGCGTTGGTGGTGTAACCGCCGGTCTTCGTGCGCTTGGTGGGCTTGAGTCCCATGTCTTCGAACAGGAGCTTGCCCAGCTGTTTGGGGCTTTGCAGGTTCACGTTCGTGCCCGCGAAGTCCCATGCGATCTCCTGCGCTTGGCGGGCTTCCGCGGCGAAGGTGTCACGCATGGTTTCGAGACGGCCCATGTCGACCTTCGCGCCTTGCGATTCCATGCCGTACAGTACGCGGGATACGGGCAGTTCGAGGCTGCGCAGCAGGCCGAACTGTTCGCGCTGGTCGAGTTGCGGGGCAAGCGTTCTGGCGAGTTCGGCGATGATACCCACATGCTGCAGCAGGGTCGAGGTCTGTGCCTCCCCTTCCGCAGCGTCGGCGTCATCGTCCAGATCGAGCAGCCCTTGGGTAGCTTCCTCCTTTTTCTCTTCGATGTGGATGTCGAGGAAGTGCGCGGCGGCCTGTTCGAGCGTGTCCGCATGGAAGTCGGGCTGCACGAGGTAACCGGCGAGCTTGGTGTCGAACAACGGTTGCGGCAGGCTGATACCGAGGGATGCGAACAGGTGCAGTTGTTCCTTGTACCCGTGCACGACCATGGTCGCGGCGTACTTGGTGAGGATGTCGTTCAGCGCGTCGCTCATCGCGGTGCTAGGCATATCGTTGCCGCGCAGCTCGATGACGATCGCGGCGTCACCGTGCTGCAGGGCGATCGCGTTCGCCGTGACGCGCCCGGGCTTGGCGTTACCGGATGCGTTGATGACCCACGATTGTTCCATGCTGCCGTTGCAGCGCAGCGAATGGTCGATAAGGAATCGTCCGTCGGTACCATCGGTGCCGTCAGTGCCGGTGTCGGCGGTCATGCCGGTCGGGGCCGGCAGGTGCTTGGCTGCCCATGCGTTCAGGGTTTCGGCGTCCTGCGCGTGTTCCACGTCGGAGATTTCGATGCCCTTGGCGTTCCCGTTCCCGTTGGCGCCTGCGGTGCCGTTGGATTTCGGCGCTTCTCCCCCGTTGAAGGTTTTGAGGACGCGCGACCGGGTTCGGGAGCCGAATTCCAGCGTGGTGAACAACGTGTTGAGCTTGTCCACGTCGATGCCGCCGAAAGTCAGGTCGTCGACGGAGACACCCAGATCGATGTCGCGCACCAGCGCGTTGACCCTGCGGTTGAGCTTCACCTGGTCGAGGTTCGCACGCAGCGCCTCGCCCTTCTTGCCGCCGATTTCCTCGGCGTGCTCGCAGATGCTTTCGAGCGAACCGTACTGGTTGATCCATTTGGCGGCGAACCCGTCGCCCACCCCCGGCACTCCGGGGATGTTATCCGCGGTTTCGCCTCGCAACGCGGCCAGATCGGGGTACTGCGAAGGCGTCACCTTGTATTTGGCGAGCACCTCCTCGGGCGTCATATGCTTCAGATCCTTGAAATGATGCCCCGGGTACAGCACGGTGATCCAGTCGTCCACCAGCTGGAACGCGTCTCGATCGCCGGAAAGGACGAGCGTCTTGTATTTCGCCTGCTCGCCCATCGTGGCGAGCGTGCCGATCACGTCATCGCCCTCATACCCCGGCTTTTCGATATAGGTGACGCCCAACGCGTCGAGCATCTGCTGGATGATCGGCAGCTGGCTGAGCAGGTCTTCGGGGGCGGCGTCGCGCGTGCCCTTGTATTGCGGCAGCATGGTGTTGCGGAACGTGCCGCCTTTGACGTCGAATGCGACGGCGAGATGATCGGGTTTCTCCGCGTCGATTACCTGGGCGAGCATGGTGGCGAAACCCCAGACCGCGTTGGTGGCCTGGCCGGAGGACGTGGAGAAGTTCTCCACGGGAAGAGCGAAGAACGCGCGGAACGCCAGCGAATGGCCGTCAACGACCAGCAGCGTTCCGCGCGTTTCGTCGGATACGTTATCAATCATAGGTTCGGTATCGGTTTGAATCTCAGTGATCGTCGCGTGCGGGCTTGGGATCGCTGTACTTCTCGATGATGGCCATGGCCAGACGCTTCTTCGGGATGCGCTGATCCATGGAGGTCTTCTGGATCCAACGGAACGCGCCCTGCTCGGAGAAGTCGGCCTTGTCCATCAGCAGACCCTTCGCACGGTCGATGAGCTTGCGCTCCTCCAGGGTTTCCTGCGCCTTCTGCAGGTCGGCCTGGGCCTTGGCGAGTTCGTCCTCGGTGGCCTTGAGCTTGGCTTCGGAACGTTCCACGTTGTCGAGCAGATCGTTGATCTCGGCGAAACGACCCATGGCGACTTCAAGGGCGGGGATAAGCTTGGACTCCTCGTACGGCTTGGTCACGTAGGCCATGGCGCCTGCGCCGGTGGACTTCTTGACCAGGTCGGGCTGGGAGAATGCGGTCAGCATGACCACGGGGGCGATGTTCTCGTCGCAGATGATGCCGGCGGCGGTGATACCGTCCATGCGCGGCATCTTGACATCCATGCACACCACGTCGGGGCGCTTGCTGCGGGCGAGTTCGACGGCTTCCTCACCGTTGGCGGCTTCGCCGACGACCTCATACCCGTTATCTTCAAGCATGCCGACCAAATCCATACGGTTCACGGATTCGTCTTCAGCGACCACGACGGTACGCTTGCGATTCTCATTCTCTTCGGGAGCCTCTTCTGCACGGGCGGCGGCCTGCAATTCCTCGGCCGTCAGCACGGGCTCCATTCCCTCTTCGCTAGTGCTGGACACCATTAAATCAACCTCGTTTCTTTGGACTCGAAAACGCTCCAAATGTAACTCTCAAGCCACCACAATAACACAATGAGCGGGTCAGCCGGCAGCAATACGTCAAACCATTGATTCACATTATGAGACGTCCCCTTGGGACTCCCCTTTTCACGCGCTCCACCGCCGTTCCAGCATGGTCCACCCCCGGTCCGACATGGTCCACACACGGTTCGACCACACCCTGCCCACGCGTTCCTCCCGTCAAGAACCAACCCTTTGCTTTACCGAAATCGGACAAAATCCGCCCAAATTTGTCCGAAAACGGTAAAGCCATCCCCGAAACCATGGCCCTGCACTCCCCTCCCCACACTCC
>NZ_JAHBBE010000042.1 GCF_019331805.1 Bifidobacterium pongonis | reverse complement strand
GGTCTTCGGACCAGTATTCGAAGCAGCGGCCGCCGAGCGGGTGACGTGGTGCTTAGCGGTAGTTTTCCCACAGGGGCAGGGGGAATAGCACGTCCTCGCATTCGGCCCACATGGCGTTGAGATCCTGGCCGGGCGTGCGCAGCCATCGCAGCTGCACGCCGTCCATCATCGCGAATCCCACGCGCAGCAGCCGTTCGGCGTCGACGCCTTCCGGCACATGCCAGCGGATATTCGCGGCGACGTCCACGATCCGTTCCTCGCGGTTGGCGAAATAATCGTGCGCGGGATGCGCGGGGTCGATCGCTTCGGCGCTCAGCGTGGAGAACATGTGCACCAGGTCGGGGCGTTTTGCGTTGATGGCTACGATTTCGCGCCACATCCGGCAGATCGTCGGATGTTCGCTGCGCACCATGTCGGCGGTCACGTCTTCCGTCTCACGGTCGTACATGTCGTTGAGCACGGCTTCGAGCAGACCTTCCTTGCTGCCGACGTAGTGCAGCACGCCGGCTTTGGTGAGTCCGACTTTGGTGGCGATTTTCTGCAGGGACGTGCCGTAGTAGCCGAGCGTGCCGAAGCATTCGACCGCGGCTTTGAGGATTTCGCTCCTGCGGTCGTCGCCGCTATTACCCGTAGCGCCAGTAGTGCCAGTAGTGCCCATATGCTCCCGCTTCCTTCCCGTAATGCAATGCAAAAGCGCAACGCAAAGATATTGTATCCTGCTACAACCTTACGGTCGGTTGGTTGGAATTCCAAAGGAGATTGGCGTGTCGTGTGTCCAGTTTTGATAAAGTACCTACCAATCGGTCGGTAACGGATTCGCCGAAGAGTCCGACACCCCGCAGCAACCACACGAAACGAGGCAGCATGAGCGACAACACCTACCCCTCCGTCAACGATCTGACGCTCGAAGAGAAGGCATCCCTGACATCCGGCGGCGACGCATGGCATCTGCAAGGCGTCGAAGCCAAAGGCATCCCCGGCTACATGATCACCGACGGCCCCCACGGACTGCGCAAGTCCCTGGCGTCCAACACCGGCGAAACCGACCTCAACGACTCCGTGCCCGCAACCTGCTTCCCGCCGGCCGCCGGCCTGTCCAGCTCCTGGAACCCCGAACTCATCCGCCAGGTCGGCGAAGCCATGGGCGAGGAATGCATCCAGGAGAAGGTGGCCGTCATCCTCGGCCCCGGCGTGAACATCAAGCGCAACCCGCTCGGCGGCCGCTGCTTCGAATACTGGTCCGAAGACCCGTACCTGGCCGGTCATGAGGCGGTCGGCATCGTCGAAGGCGTGCAGTCCAAGGGCATCGGCACCTCGCTCAAGCATTTCGCCGCCAACAATCAGGAAACCGACCGCCTGCGCATCAGCGCCAACATCTCCCAGCGCGCACTGCGCGAAATCTACTTCCCGGCCTTCGAACACATTGTCAAAACCGCCCAGCCGTGGACCATCATGTGCTCCTACAACCGCATCAACGGCGTGCACTCCGCGCAGAACCACTGGCTGCTCACCGACGTGCTGCGCGACGAATGGGGCTTCGAAGGCATCGTCATGAGCGACTGGGGCGCCGACCACGACCGCGTCGCCTCCCTCAACGCCGGCCTCAACCTCGAAATGCCGCCCAGCTACACCGACGAACAGGTGGTGTACGCCGCGCGCGACGGGCGCCTCCAGCCGGAACAGCTCGACCGCATGGCCCAAGGCATGATCGACCTGATCGACAAGACCCGTGCCGCCATGAGCATCGACGGCTACCGTTTCGACGTGGACGCGCACAACGAGATCGCCCGCCGTGCCGCAATCGAATCCATGGTCCTGCTCAAGAACGACGACGCGATCCTGCCGGTCAAGCCTGACACCAAGATCGCCGTCATCGGCGAATTCGCCCGCACCCCGCGCTACCAGGGCGGCGGCTCCTCGCACATCACCCCGACCAAGATGACCAGCTTCCTCGATGCGCTCGACGAGCGCGGCGTGCACGCCGACTTCGCGCCGGGCTTCACCCTCGACCTCGAACCCGCCGACCCGGCCCTCGAAGCCGAAGCCGTGATCACCGCACGCGACGCCGACGTGGTCCTCATGTTCCTCGGCCTGCCGGAAGCCGCCGAATCCGAAGGCTTCGACCGCGACACCCTCGACATCCCGGCCAAGCAGGTCAAACTGCTCGAAGCCGTCGCCGCCGAAAACCGCAACGTCGTGGTCGTGCTTTCCAACGGTTCCGTCGTCTCCGTGGCCCCGTGGGCGAAGAACGCCAAGGGCATCCTCGAATCCTGGCTGCTCGGTCAGGCGGGCGGCTCCGCGCTCGCCGACGTGATCCTCGGCGACGTGAGCCCGTCCGGCAAGCTCGCGCAGAGCGTGCCGATGGACATCAACGACGATCCGAGCATGATGAACTGGCCGGGCGGCGAAGGGAACGTCGACTACGGCGAAGGCGTGTTCGTCGGCTACCGCTATTACGACACCTACGGCAAGCAGGTCGACTATCCGTTCGGCTACGGCCTGAGCTACGCCACCTTCGAGATCGGCGGCATCAAGGCCGAGAAGACGGGTGCCACCACCGCACGTGTCACCGCCACCGTCACCAATACGTCCGATGTGGACGCCGCCGAAACGGTGCAGGTCTACGTCGCGCCGGGCAAGAGCGCCGTGGCCCGCCCGAAGCATGAGCTCAAGGCGTTCAGGAAGGTGTTCCTCAAGGCGCACGAATCCGCCGAAGTCTCCTTCGATCTGGATGCGCGTGCCTTCGCCTACTGGTCCGAGCGTTTCAGCGATTGGCATGTGGAGGCCGGCGAATACGGTATCGAGGTCGGCTCGTCCAGCCGCGATATCGCGGGCGTTGCCACGGTTGCGCTCGACGGTGACGGCAAGGCCCTGCCGCTGACCGAATGGTCCACGTTCAACGAGTGGTCCGAGGATCCGGTCGGCTCGAAGGTGGTCGCCGGCGTGCGTGCAGCCGGTGAGTGCGGCGAGCTGCCGAAGCTGCCCGACAACGACATGATGCGCATGTTCCTCGGATCCACGCCGATCAACTCGCTGCCCACGCTGCTGGGTGAGGGTGGCAAGGCGATCAGCGCGTTCATGCTGGACGAATACGCCAAGCTGAACGGCTGACGTGTGCCCCTGGACGGGGGAGTAATTGCACATTGAGGGATTGCCTGTCTAGAGGTAATCTGATAGAGATATGGGGCCGAGGGGTCTGATCCGCGATTGAACCGGTGCGGGTCAGGCCCCTCGGTCTTTGCGTGTGCGGTGCGTGATTTGCGTGTGCGGTGCGTGTCGTACGCGATGTGGTGCGTGGTGTCGGGGAAGCGCGCAACACGCCGATTGTTGCATCTGCAACAGTTGTATATGCAACGAGTTATGCTGTCAACTGTGAACAACGAACAACCGAACAAGGGGTCGGTGAGTGCGTCGATCATCGACAGTTGGAGCGAAGGGGCGTGCAAGCCGCCAAGCGTGGCCTTGCGTTCCGTGCACAACGTCATCAACCGGTACCTCAAGGTGACCCAACCCGACGTGGTCGACGGCCTGAGCAGCGGCAACGTGGACATCATCGTCTACCTCGACCATCACGAGAACGAGGATGTCTTCCCGCAGGACATCGAACAGCGTTTCGGCATAACGCGGTCGACATCCTGCCGGGTGCTGGGACTGATGGAACGCAAAGGGCTCATCGCGCGCGAACCGGTGCCGCACGACGCAAGGATGAAACGGATCGTGCTTACGGAACAGTCGCGGACCATCGCCACGATGCTGCGCGAAAACGCCGAAAGCATGGAAAGCGTAC
Source organism: Bifidobacterium pongonis (assembly GCF_019331805.1). GTDB lineage: Bacteria > Actinomycetota > Actinomycetes > Actinomycetales > Bifidobacteriaceae > Bifidobacterium > Bifidobacterium pongonis. Next base: position 14,843 of record NZ_JAHBBE010000042.1, on the reverse strand, counting down.
TGCTGCAGGGGCTCGACGACGATGACATCCGTCGGTTCATGCATGTGCTCGACGTCATGCAGACCAACCTGCTGGCATCCGGCAAGATCGGCGACTCCAGGCAATACCCCAGCCTCGACCTGTGCGACCCGCCCGACGCGGCGGGCCGGGAGCCGGGCGAAGGCGCGAACGACAGCGAAGACAGAAAGGAAGAACAGTGACGGCAACCACGGCAACCGTGCCGACCAAACGGCCCAAGCAGCACGTGCTGCGCACGCTCGGCAGATCCCTGCGTGAATACAAGAAAGTCAGCATCCTCGCCCCGGTGATGGTGGCCATCGAAGGCGTTCTGGAAATTCTCATCCCGACCGTGATGGCATCGCTTATCGACGAGGGCATCAGCGGCGGCAGCATGCCGGCCATCCTCAAATTCGGCCTGATCCTGCTGGTCTGCTCGCTCTGCTCGCTCGTGGCGGGCTTCCTCGCCGGCAAATTCGCCGCGGTCGCGGGAGCCGGCTTCGCCAAGAACCTGCGCCATGACGAATTCGAGAAAGTGCAGGGCTTCAGCTTCACCAACATCGACCGGTTCTCCACCGGTTCGATCATCACCCGACTGACCACCGACGTCACCAACCTGCAGAACGCCTACTCCATGATCATCCGTATGGGCGTGCGTGCGCCGATCATGGTAATCGTCGCCTGGATCTTCTCGTTCCGGATCAGCCCATCGATCTCCCTCGTGTTCCTCGCCTGCATCCCGATCCTCGCCATCGGCCTGTGCGGTCTGGCGGTGTTCGTGCACCCGGTGTTCGAACGCGTGTTCCACACCTACGACAAGCTCAACAACGTGGTCGACGAGAACCTGCAGGGCATCCGCGTCGTGAAATCCTACAACCGCGAATCCCATGAGATCGGCAAGTTCAACCGCATCTCCCAGCGCATTTTCAAGGACTTCACCAAGGCCGAGCATGTTATGAGCTTCAACAATCCGCTCATGATGGTCTGCGTGTACACCACGATGATCCTCGTCGCCTGGATGGGCGCGCAGCAGATCGTGGCGTCCGGCAACAACGCCGCGCTGGGCCTGACCACCGGCGACCTGACCGCGCTCGTCACCTATGCCATGCAGATTCTCATGGCCATGATGATGCTCTCCATGATCTTCGTGATGTGCATCATCTCCCAGGCATCCGCGGAACGCATCTGCCAGGTGCTCAATGAGGAAAGCACCGTCGTCGACCCGGAGAACCCCATCAAGCAGGTCGCTGACGGCTCCATCGAATTCGACCATGTCAACTTCCGCTACTCGGACAATTCCGAAAAGCCCGTGCTCGACGACATCAACCTGAAGATCCGTTCCGGCATGACCGTCGGCATCGTCGGCGGCACCGGTTCCGCGAAATCCAGTCTGGTACAGCTCGTGCCGCGCCTGTACGACGTGACTTCCGGCTCGCTCAAGGTCGGCGGCATCGACGTGCGCGACTACGATCTCGAAATCCTGCGCGACCAGGTCGCCATGGTATTGCAGAAGAACGTGCTGTTCTCCGGCACCATCGCCGACAACCTGCGCTGGGGCAACCCGAACGCCACTGACGAGGAGATCCGCCACGCCTGCCAGCTCGCGCAAGCCGACGGGTTCATCCAGGAATTCCCCGCCAAGTACGACACCTACATCGAACAGGGCGGCACCAACGTCTCCGGCGGCCAGCGCCAGCGTCTATGCATCGCCCGCGCCCTGCTGAAGAAGCCGAAGATCCTCATCCTCGACGACTCCACCTCCGCGGTCGACACCAAAACCGATCAGCTGATCCGTTCCGCGTTCCACCACGAGATCCCCGACACCACGAAGATCATCATCGCCCAGCGCGTCGCATCCGTGCAGGAATCCGACATGATCCTCGTCATGGATCAGGGGCGCATCATGGCATCCGGCACGCATGAGGAACTGCTGAACACCTGCGACGAATACCGGTCCATCTACGAATCCCAGACCAGGAACCAGGCGCAGCCTGAGGAACTGCAGTGAAAGGAGGCAAGGATATGAGCGAAACAACCGAAAACACCATCACGGCCGGCAAGCCGAACAACGGCAAGCCGCAGAACGCCGGAAGCGAGGCGAACAAGCCCGGAACCGCACCGCACGGCGGTCCCAAAGCCATGCAGAAGGCGGCCCCCGGAACCACCAAACGCATCTTCGGCTACATCTTCCAATACAAGTGGCGCGTCGCCGTCATCGTGCTGTGCATCCTCGTCGGCGCGGCGGCACAAGCCGGATCCGCACTGTTCCTCCAGTCGCTGATCGACAGCTACATCATGCCCATGGTCGGCGTGAAGAACCCCGATTGGGCGCCATTGCTGCGCGCGCTGACCCTCATGGCATGCCTGTACGCGGCCGGCGTCTTCTGCAGCTGGCTGTGGCAGTGGATCATCGTCACCGTCGAACAGGGCACGCTCAAGAAGATCCGCGACGACATGTTCGCCCACCAGCAGACCCTGCCGATCCGCTACTTCGACACCAACGAACACGGCGACATCATGAGCCGCTACACCAACGACACCGACACCCTGCGCCAAGCCATCAGCCAGTCCTTCCCGCAGATGTTCTCCTCCGCGATCTCCGCGCTGGCGGCGCTGGTCTCCATGCTGTGGCTCTCCGTGCCGTTCACGCTGTTCGTGCTCGTGTTCTCCATCATCCTCTTCGTCGTCGTACGCGCCATCGTCTCCCGTTCCGGCCGCTACTTCGTCAAGCAGCAGATCTGGATCGGCGACGTGAACGCCTTCGTGGAGGAATCCGTCAACGGTCAGAAGGTCATCAAGGTCTTCAACCATGAGAACGCCACCCAGAAAACCTTCGACGAGAAGAACGAGGAACTCTTCAACGCCTCCGCCGAAGCGAACACCTGGGGCAACGTGACCATGCCCGTCGTGAACAACATGGGCTACATCCTGTACATCCTGCTCGCCATCGTCGGCGGATCCATGGCACTTTCCGGCGTCGGCAACTTCGGGCTCTCCGGCGTGGGCACGCTCACGCTCGGCACCCTCATCTCGCTGCTGACCCTCTCACGCTCCTTCATCAACCCGCTCGGCCAGGTCTCCATGCAGTTCAACATGGTGATGATGGCGCTCGCCGGCGCATCCCGCATCTTCCAGCTGATGGACGAGAAACCCGAGGATGATGGTGGCACCGTCACGCTCGTCAACGTCGAACTCGGCGAGGACGGCCGCACGATGACCGAAACGGATCAAGAAACCGGCCACTGGGCGTGGAAGCGCGAGGAAGGCGACGACGGCAGCCGTTCGCTCAAGGCCGCGCAATCCCTGAGCCCACGTGCCGCCGAAATCGCGCAGAAGGCGAAGGAGGAGGCCATCACCTCACCGGACGGCCGCCTGACCCTGCTGCGGGGCGACGTGCGATTCACCGACGTGACCTTCGGCTACAACCCCGACAAGCCGGTGCTGCACGACATCACCTGGTTCGCCAAGCCCGGCCAGAAGATCGCGCTCGTCGGCGCAACCGGCGCGGGCAAGACCACGGTGACCAACCTGATCAACCGGTTCTACGACATCCAGGAAGGCATGATCCTGTACGACGGCATCTCCGTGAGGGGCATCCGCAAGCCGGATCTGCGCAAGTCGCTCGGCATCGTATTGCAGGACGTGAACCTGTTCACCGGAACCGTGATGGACAACATCCGTTACGGCCGCTTGGACGCCACCGACGAGGAGTGCATCGCCGCCGCGAAGCTCACCAACGCGGACGGGTTCATCCGTATGCTGCCCAACGGCTACCAGACCGTGCTCGAAGGCGACGGTTCCGGCCTTTCGCAAGGCCAGCGCCAGCTGATCTCCATCGCCCGCGCCGCCGTGGCCGATCCGCCCGCCATGATCCTCGACGAGGCGACCTCGTCCATCGACACCCGCACCGAGGAAGTGGTGCAGGCAGGCATGGACAACCTCATGAAGGGCCGCACCGTGTTCGTGATCGCGCACCGCCTGTCCACCGTGCGCAACTCCGACGTGATCATGGTGCTCGACCATGGCCGCATCATCGAACGCGGTTCGCATGACGAGCTCATCGCGCAGAAGGGCGAATACTACCAGCTGTACACGGGCGCCGTGGAACTGGAGTAAGCCGGGAACCGAAGTAAGCCGCGGAACCGGAGTGATACTGCACATTCGTGTGGACGGCATCGTTCCGGCTCTCAAACCGAAGGCCGCAGTCCGTGAGGATTGCGGCCTTTCGTATTACGCGGGTTGAGGCGTAAGGCGTTGACGACTGCGCGGCCCCTATTGGCAGCGCTTATTGGTAGAGATCGAACAGGGTTTGGCTGAATTCCCGGAATTGCCGGAGCATGTCATGCCCGGTGATCACGGTTCCGGTGGAAAGCATGTAGCCGATCATGCCGATCGCCATACTGGAAAACATACGCGCCTGAATCGCCACGCTGTCCGGAGCCGACTGGGGGCGCGACTGCGCCTGCCGCAACGGATGCGATTGCGATGGCGACTGTGATTGCGGCCGCATGGGAAGAATCGGTGCCGTCCGCGACTGCGCCTGCGCTCGCTGTTGCGTAACGTCGGCGCGCGCGGCCATCGTCATATGGATACGCCGATAGTTGTATTCCGCCGCGTCGCGCAGCGATTCGTTGAAACTGGTCTTCTCCGTGCGCAGATTCCACAGGGCCTCCAACGTTTCGCGATCACTGAGAATGCCGTCATAAATGATGGTGAGACGGTCCGGCAGGGGAATGGTCCCGCCCTTCTGCGTGAGCTGTTGCGCTATGGAATGCTGCAACGACGAGCAGAAATCGGCGATGATATGATCCGCAAGCTCGTATTTGTCGCGGTAATGCGCGTAGAACGTGGTGCGGTTGATCATGACGGCGTCGGTGATGTCTTGCACGCGAATCTTCTCGAATCCCTTGGTGCGCAGTAATTCCAGAAAAGCCTTGCGGATATTCGTTTCCGTGCGAATGACACGCAAATCACGCCTTCCTTCAAACCGGGATGGCAAAGTGACAGAAGTGGCGGAAGTGGTGGAATCATCGCCCATGCGAGCCTCTTTCCTTCGCTGGTCAGGCTTGTGTATGTTCACGTATCACGTAGAAGAACCGTCGCAACCGTATGTGCCACACGATGTCGGTTATTCCACGGCTGTCGATTATTGTGCGTTTACGACGGCGAGGATGCAAGTCGAACGCTGATATTGCAAGGTTTAAGCGACATTATCCGACAATTGTCGGTTATGCTGCACGTTGACGGTTTTGTTCATTGATGTTTTTCCCGTCCGGTTCTAAAACAATTCCTGATTCATTGCAGAGAACCGCGTGTCCAGACAAGGAAGAGCATATGAACAAGAAGAAGATGCAGAAAATACTGATGCCGTTCGTCGTGCTGATTGGCATGTTCTGCGCGTTCGCATTGATGGCGTATCCGATGCTGCAAGGCGAACCACATGACGTGCCCGTTGCGATCGTCTCTCAGGATGAGGGTGTCAGTACGCCCAAAGGCGATGTGAACATCGGAAACAACATGGTGGACGCCATCACCGACACCGACGATTCCGGCGACGATACCGTCGCATGGAAGGAATTCAAGCATCGTTCCAAGCTTGACGATGCATTCGATAATAACGAATACTATGCGGCGATGATTATTCCGAAGGATTTCTCCAGCAAGCAGGTCGAAGCCGCGAAGGAAGCAGCGAAACCGATCACCGACGCGGCTTCGCAGGCCGCCGGAAAAGCCGCGGAACAGGCCGCGGGAAAGGCCGCCACCGAAGCGGCAGGCAAAGCGTCGGCGCAGGCCATGGCACATGGCGGAGCACAAGCGGCACTGGCGGCAGCCACGCAGGCCGCGTCCCAGGCCGCAGGGCAGGCCGCGAGCGAAGCCGCGTCCCAAGCCGCGAAGGAAGCAGGGCAGGGCGCGTCGGCCCAAACCTTGCAATCCAAGGCTGACGCGCTTTCCGACGATGACGATGCCGATACCGAAGGCGACATCATCGTCAAAATCAACGTCGGCAAGAACCCGTTGATGGCCAACGCCATCGAACAGCAGATCACCGGTGTGCTCGACAAAGCCGGAATGCCGTACGATCTCGACGAAGTCAACAGCCCTGATCTGAACGGCGGTTCGTCCGTCTCAACGGCACTGGTGCAGATCACCGTAATGGTACTGTTCCTGTTCTCCCTGATCCCCACCATCATCTCCTGCATCACCCTTCGTGCGCAGGCCGGCGCCACCCTGCGGGAACGCGCCAAACTGCTCGGCGTGCAACTGGTTATGGCGGTGTGCGCTTCACTGCTCGTGGCATGTGCGCTGGTACTCATCATGGCATGCGTCGGTGGGCTGAACGTGCCGTCCGGATCGCTGTTCTGCTTCGCCTGGACGGTGAGCCTGAGCCTGATGTTGCTGTTCCTCGGCTGCTTCCATGTGGGTATTCCGCTGTTGGGGCTGGTGGTGCTGTGCTGCTTCTCCGGCATGTTCACCGGCATGATGCCCAAGGAGATGCTGCCCGCGTTCTGGCGCGACTGGATTTACCCGTGGGCTCCCCAGCATTACATCGGCGAAGGATTGCGTTCCGTGGTGTACATGGGTGATGGCGCGTGGAATTCCGCCACACTCACCCTGCTCTGGTTCGCGTTGGCCGGCATCGTGTTGCTGGCGGTCGGCTTCTGCGCTCGCGCCCTGCGTGCCCGCAGGAAATAATGCTTCGAAGCGAGCGTGATATCACAAGGTTCCGCGAATCGTATGACCGCGATTCGCGGAACCTTGTTCTCGTTATGCGTGCTGCGGCACGTTGCCCGAATGGTCTCAACGTCGGCCTGGTGTACGGTCTGTTCGCCTTCTTCGCCTTCGTCTCGTTCTTCTTCGTGCTCAAGTTCGTCAAGGAGACCAAGGGCGTGGCGTTGGAGGATATGCAAGGCTGAGTGAAGCCCAGCGCGTGCCTTGCCTCGCGTGCCTTACATGCGTTCCCCGGGCGGGTCGATCACATTGGTCGGCCCGCCCGGTTCCGTATGTTCAGGCGTTTTCCTCGCCGCCGCGCAGCCTACGCCACTGCTGTGGGGTGGAACCCGTGCGCTTGCGGAACACGCGGATGAAATAGCTCGCCGACGTAAAACCGCAAGCGCGGGCCACTTCGGCCACGGTCGACGCGGTGCCCGACAGCATGTGCATCGCCTGTTCGATGCGGTAATCGGTCAGATACTCGTTCGGCGTACGGTTCACATATTCGCGGCGCTCGCAGTACTCACCGCCATGCTGCTGCAAGCCGACGGCAAACGCCGCGAATAAACGGTTGCCGGGCCCAGTTCAGCAACGGTCATACGAGAACCTGCGGATACGATCCAAACACTCCACACTCTCCGGCAGCCACGGCATGCCAATCACAAACACATGCCCCAACGACTCATGACGCTTCGGATGCGGATCGAACAACTCAAAATCAGCACCCTTACGAGACAACGCGCACGCCAACGCCAGATTATCGCCCTCCAAAAAATCATCACCACACGTCGTAATGAACAACGGCGGAAAATCAACATTGGCTACCAAACCCTCAACCGTCATGAACTTCGGATCAGCCGCCTCAAGCCCCGCGAAAAACTCCACGCCAAGCATCCGCTCAAGGCGCTCGCGATCATGCGGTTCATACATGGAAGACGGCGTACCAGCCGCAGCCACCTTGGCGGCGGAAGCAAGACTATACGTGCCGCACACCGGAGCCGCACCCGCAAAACCAATACCGGACGGCTCCGCAACACCGAACGCCGCCGCAGCCTCGGCATTGTTCTCAATCGCAAGCGTCAACATCGTCAACGCGCCGCCAGCCGAATCACCGGTCAAAAACACCGCACGCGGATCAACCGGATACTCAGCCAAATGCGCCTTGATCCACCGCAACGCCGCCTGCACATCAGCCAACTGGCCACGCAAATCAGTCTGCGGCGCCGGACGATAATTCAACGAAAACACCGCAAACCCACGATCGGCCAAATGCACGTTGAAATTACGATTCAACTCCTTATAGCCATACGTGAACCCGCCACCATGAATATCGACATACACCGGCAACGCCCTACCGCCACGCAACACCGCATCATGCGGCAGATACACATCCAGCAAATGACCACGGCACTGACCGCCAGCCTTGTCATACCCGCCATCCGGCAAATACGCGATATCCGCGAACGTATCAATACCCTCAGGCGTATGCCACAACGCGGAACGCGGCGTATCACAGAGAATCGAACCATAGCGCATCGCCCTCATCCCCGCGGCACGCTCCGCGGAAACGCCAGCCAAATCACCATCCGTCTCCGTCCACGCCTCCGCATTACGCAACATCTCCTCCGAAACATAAGGGACGGCGGCGCTCGCCGTGGTTTCGGCGGATTCGTTGATTTCGGTCTTTCCCGTGTTTTCGTTCGTATTGTTCATCATCGTCCTCGCATCCTTACCGCGTTGTATGGGCCACCTGAAGTCTACCGCCCATTCGTGGGGACATGCGGGAACGTGCGGAAGCCCGCGGGGAAGGGCGTGTCCGATACGTGCGAACACCCCGTATCTCGTTCGCCCGCCGTGGTACAGTTGGGCGCTGAAAACGCGAAAGCACAAAGGCGATGATCCGTCATCAGCGGGGAGCTTTCGGAAGAACGGCGTGATACGCGAGCCGAACGGCAGGCGGTCATGCTCAGTAGAACCGACGGGATCGGCCCGACACAGCCGAGCATCAAGCGGTCGTGCCACGGCGTTGCATGCGAGCTGCAAAGCAAAGGGCAGTGCGTGCAAAGGTCGATGCGCGGCAAGCGAGGTGGTACCGCGGTTGGTCGGGAAACCGGCCGATCGTCCTCGTACGTATACCAATGAAGTGATAAGTGACGAGGAGCATACGGTGAGCGAAACCACCAATCATGTGTATCCGAAGGCGTCCGCCGGCGAGCAGAGCGCCAATGTCGCACCGAACCCCAGCTTCCCCAAGCTGGAGGAATCCGTGCTCGACTACTGGGATAAGGACGACACCTTCCAGAAGTCCATCGAACGTCGCCCCTCCGGCGACCACAGCCAGAACGAGTTCGTCTTCTTCGACGGCCCGCCGTTCGCGAACGGCCTGCCGCACTACGGCCACCTGCTGACCGGCTACGCCAAGGACGTGATCCCGCGCTACCAGACCATGAAGGGCCACAGAGTCAACCGCGTGTTCGGTTGGGATACCCACGGCCTGCCCGCCGAGCTGGAAGCGCAGAAGGAACTCGGCATCGACTCCGTCGACCAGGTCAAGGAAATGGGCATCGACAAGTTCAACGATGCCTGCCGCGCCTCCGTGCTGAAGTACACCAACGAGTGGAAGGATTACGTCCACCGTCAGGCCCGTTGGGTCGATTTCGAACACGGCTACAAGACCCTGAACATTCCGTACATGGAATCCGTGATGTGGGCGTTCAAGCAGCTGTACGACAAGGGCTTGGCCTACCAGGGCTACCGCGTGCTGCCGTACTGCCCGAAGGATCAGACGCCGCTGAGCGCGCACGAGCTGCGCATGGATGCGGACGTGTACCAGGATCGTCAGGACACCACCGTGTCCGTGGCCGTCAAGCTGCGTGACGAGGAGGACGCCTACGCGGTGTTCTGGACCACCACTCCGTGGACCGTCCCGACCAACTTCGCCATCGTGGTCGGCGCGGACATCGACTATGTGGAAGTGCGCCCCACCGAAGGCAGGTTCGCGGGCAAGAAGTTCTACCTGGGCAAGCCGCTGCTCGGCTCCTACGAGAAGGAACTCGGCGAGAACTACGAGATCGTGCGCGAACTCAAGGGCGCCGAAATGGAAGGCTGGCGCTACTACCCGGTGTTCCCGTACTTCGCGGGCGATGAGAACGCCGTGGAAGGCAAGGTGCCGGGGCCGGAAGGCTACCAGATCTTCACCGCCGATTACGTCGACACCGTCGAAGGTACCGGCCTGGTGCATCAGGCCCCCTACGGCGAGGACGATATGAACACGCTTAACGCCAAGGGCATCAAGAGCGTGGACGTGCTCGACGCGGGCTGCAAGTTCACGTCGCTGTGCCCGGATTATGAGGGCATGTACGTGTTCGATGCGAACAAGCCGATCCTGCGCAACCTGCGTGCCGGCGACGGCCCGCTGGCCCGCGTGCCCGAAGAGCAGCGCGCCATCCTCTTCCAGGAGAAGAGCTACGTGCACTCCTACCCGCACTGCTGGCGTTGCGCCACGCCGCTCATCTACAAGCCGGTGAGCTCCTGGTTCGTTTCCGTGACCAAGATTAAGGATCGCCTGCTCGAACTCAACCAGGAGATCAACTGGATTCCGGACAACGTGAAGGACGGCCAGTTCGGCAAGTGGCTCGCCAACGCGCGCGACTGGTCCATCTCCCGCAACCGTTTCTGGGGTTCCCCGATCCCGGTGTGGGTGTCGGACGATCCGAAGTACCCGCGCGTGGACGTGTACGGTTCGCTGGAGGAGCTGAAGGCCGACTTCGGCGACTACCCGCGCGACCATGACGGTAATGTCAACATGCACCGCCCGTACATCGACGAGCTGACGCGCGTCAACCCGGACGATCCGACCGGCAAGAGCCACATGCACCGCATCACCGACGTGATGGACTGCTGGTTCGAATCCGGTTCCATGAGCTTCGCCCAGTACCATTACCCGTTCGAAAACAAGGAAACCTTCGAACAGCACTTCCCGTGCGATTACATCGTGGAATACATCGGCCAGACCCGTGGCTGGTTCTACGTGCAGCACATCATGGCGACCGCCCTGTTCGACAAGCCGGCGTTCAAGAACGTGATCTGCCACGGCATCGTGCTTGGCTCCGACGGCCAGAAGATGTCGAAGCATCTGCGCAACTACCCGGACGTGAACGGCGTGTTCAACGATTTCGGCTCCGACGCCATGCGTTGGTTCCTGATGAGCTCGCCGATCCTGCGCGGCGGCAACCTGATCGTGACCGCCGACGGCATTCGCGACACCGTGCGCCAGGTCATGCTGCCGGTGTGGAGCTCCTACTACTTCTTCACCCTGTACGCGAACGCCGCCGGGTATGATGCCCGTATGCTGCGCGCGGACGAAGTGGCGAAGCTGCCGGAAATGGATCGCTACCTGCTGGCCCGCTTGCGTCGCCTGGTCGAACAGACCCAGCAGTCGCTGGATAATTTCTATATTTCCGACGCATGCGATGCGGTGTCCGACTTCATCGACGTGCTGACCAACTGGTACATCCGCAACACCCGTGAACGTTTCGGCGCTGGCGATGAGAACGCGTTCAACACGCTGTACACCGTGCTCGAAACCTTCATGCGCGTGCTGGCCCCGCTGGCTCCGATGGAAGCCGAAGCCGTGTGGCGTGGTCTGACCGGTGGCGAATCCGTGCACCTGGTCGACTGGCCGTTCCTGAAGGACGAGAAGACCGGCGAAACCACCGAACTGGGCGCCGTGCTGCAGGATGACGCCGCGCTGGTGGCCGCGATGGAAAAGGTGCGTGAGGTTGTTTCCGGCACGCTTTCCATGCGTAAGGCCAAGCAGATCCGCGTGCGCCAGCCGCTCGCCAAGCTGACCGTGGTGGTTGAGGACCCGCAGGCCGTTGCCGCCTACAGCGATATTCTGAAGTCCGAACTCAATGTGAAGGACGTTGAATTCTGCACGCTGGAGGATGCCGGTTCCCAGGGTCTGAAGATCGTGAACGAGCTGCGCGTGAACGCGCGTGTGGCGGGCAAGCGCCTGCGCAAGGACGTGCAGTTCGCGATCAAGGCTTCCAAGAGCGGTGCATGGCATGTTGACGCGGCCGGTGTGCCGGTGTGCGAGACGCCGAACGGTGAGATCGCGCTGGAGGAAGGCGAATACGAGCTGATCAACCGCGTGGAGGAGGAGAACGCCCAGGAGGCTGCGAACTCCGTTTCCGCCGCGCTGCCGACCGGTGGCTTCGTGATCCTCGACACCGAGCTCAACGACGATCTGCTGGCCGAAGGCTACGCCCGCGACGTGGTCCGCGCCGTGCAGGAAGCCCGTAAGGCCGCCGGCCTGGAGATTTCCGACCGCATCACGCTGAAGGTGACCGTGCCTGCCGACGATGTGGCCAAGGTCGAACAGTTCAAGGACCTCGTGGCACACGACACCTCGTCCGACAGCGTGAGCGTCGAAGCCGGCGCCGAGCTGGGCGTGGAGGTTGCGAAGGCCTGAGATGCGAGGAGTTGGCTTGCCGTTTAGACTGGGCCAACTCGCTTGCCTCGGTTTGGCTTGGCTTGCTCCGGTTCAGCCTGGCTTGATTTGAGCTGCTTGGGATTGCTTTGACTTGTCGAGGTAGCGGATTGAGCCGCTCTTGTCTCCCATTGGAAGGGTTTGCCCATTCCTTGTGAATGAGCAAACCCTTTTGTGTATCTGGGTAATGTCCGAAATGAGACGTAAACAAATGTGTACAAAATAGCGATGAAAAAGCTTTAAATAACCGCGATGTACCGAATTTCATAAGGATTGCAAAAGGGCGATGCGTGGATGCCCGTATTTCCTGTAATAGACTTGAAGACGAATTAAAGTTCTACGTCAATGGAGTCTTATGAACCGGAAAAATGCTGTTGAAGATTACGCCGTCTCGCTGGATATAGGCAACGCTTCCGTTGGCTGGGCGGCATTCACTCCTAATTATCGTCTTGTGCGTGCGAAGGGGCATGAACTTATTGGCGCAAGACTGTTCGAGCCTGCTTCAACGGCGGAGGAGCGCAGAATGGCGCGAACCACTCGTAGGCGTTATTCCCGCCGTCGTTGGCGCCTGCGCATGCTTGATTCGATGTTTGATCAGGCGTTGTCCGAGGTGGATCCGTCTTTCCTGATGCGAAGGAAGTATTCTTGGGTTCACCCCGAAGATAAGAACAATGAAGGTCATTGGTTCGGAGGTGTCCTGTTCGACTCGAATGAGCAGGATAAGCGTTTTTACGAGAAATACCCGACTATCTACCATCTGCGTAAAGCACTGATGGAGGATGATGAGCGCCACGATATTCGAGAGGTATATCTTGCCATTCATCACATGATGAAATACCGTGGTAATTTCCTTACTGAAGGGGAATTGGCTCCTTCTTCGGTTTTCAATGTCAAGGATCTTTTCGAATTGCTCAAAGGGATTCTTCAATATGTTGATGAAGATGATGAGAATCTAGAGCTGCAGGCAAATGAGGATAGCTTTGCGGAAGCGTTGTGTACGACTAGGGGATCGCGCTCCATACGAGCCAAGAACGCTCTCTCCATTCTGAAGGAGGGGACTGTTCTTTCCAAGCGCCAGGAGGCTATTGTCAGTGCGGTGTTTGCCGGTCTTGAAGGCATCAAGCTTGATTTGACGAAGGTGTTCCCCAATAAGGAATACACTTCGGAGGATAAGAAAACGCTTGCGCTTTATTTCAACAAAGCCGACTATGACGAGAAGCGCATGGCAATCGGTGACTCCGGTCTGTTGGAAGACGAAGAATGCGCTTTTCTGGATCGCATCCAGCGGCAATACAGCGCCATTGCTCTGAAACAGTTGTTGGGAGATTCCACGAGCGTCTCTGATTCGATGTGCGCGAGCTATGAACAGCATCAGCGGAATTGGGGCCTGATTAAGCGTTATTGCCGTGAGGAATCCAATGCCGAGGAATCCAATGCCGCGGAAGTCAATAAGAACTATGGCGTTCTTGTAGGCTGGGAAATCGTTGAAGGACAACGAAGAAGTATTCGTGGCGCAAAGGATTATGAGAATAAGCGCAAGGCGGCCAATAAGTTCTTCAAGGAGCTGATTGAGGGTTCTGCCTTGCCTGATCGGGAAAAGGAAAGTCTTCTTCACGACATCGAAAACGATGAGCTGTTTCCTATCCAGCGTGACTCCGGCAATGGCGTGATTCCCTACCAGCTTCATCTAAATGAGTTGAAGAGAATCATCCAAAAGCAGGGGAAGTACCATCCCTTCCTTCTGGAGACCTATACCAAGGATGGTAAGGAAGTCAACAAATTGGAAGGTCTGCTCGCCTTCCGTGTACCTTACTACGTTGGCCCGCTAGTGTCGTGCGATGATATGCAGCCATCCGATAATGGGGAAAACCATTGGATGATTCGCAAGCAAAAGGGTGTGATTACGCCTTGGAACTTTGACGAGATGGTTGATAAGGATGAATCGGGACGCAAGTTCATTGAGCGTTTAGTTGGTACGGACAGCTACCTGTTTGGCGAGCCAACGCTGCCAAAGAATTCCCTGCTGTACCAGGAATTCGAAGTTCTTAACGAGCTGAATAATGTTCGTCTGTCGATTCGTACGGGCAATCATTGGGCTGATAAGCGGCGTGTAAGGCTTGGGCATAATGAGAAGAAGCTGTTGTTTGAAGAGCTTTTCGCCAAGCAAACAACGGTTACCAAGAGAGCTGCTGAAAACTTGTTGCGCAGAACATACGGGAACACCTATGAGATTTCTGGTTTGGCTGACGAAAAGAAATTCGCCAGTTCCCTGTCGTCGTATAGGGAAATGTGCCGCACTCTCAAACCATCTTATGTAGATAGCCATAAGGATATCGTTGAGAAGATCATTGAGTTGCAAACGGTGTTTGAAGATAAAAGGACTTTGAAACATCAGCTGCAACTGCTCGGTGAACTGTCGGAAATCAATTGCGAGCTGCTCTCCAATAGGCATTACACGGGATGGGGCAAGCTTTCAAGGAAGCTTCTTACTTCGAAGGTGGCTATCTGCAAGATCGGGAAGATAACGTCCGAAATCTTGCGCACTTTCGGATTCCGGCCCTGACGCAGGAGGGCATGGCCCGCGTCCTGTGTACGATTTTCATTCGCCAAAACAAAAAACCGCGATTGGAAGCCAGGAGACGGA